>JBGTGT010000023.1:0-37563 GCA_041746575.1 Microcystaceae cyanobacterium | reverse complement strand
AGAATATCAAGTGAGGGATAAACGAAGCCTTCTTCGTCATTTTATCTGGGTGTTTTGTGCCTATACTTTTATGAGGACACGGATTCTGAGGAAACCTCAGAATCGTGAGATGTCCGTCCTTTGGCATAAGCTAACAGGGGGACTACAAAGACGATGGGCAACGAAACCTTTGAACACATTTACTGAGGCGTTGGAGGCTTTTCGGACAGCGATGTCTTTCCGTTTCTTTGATTGGCTGACTTACAATCAGGAGGTGTTTGCGGCTTACCAAGCCAGTTTAGGTTTTATTTGGGCTTGATTTTTGTTTAAGTCCCATTAGTAACTCATTCGTATCATCCTTTTTTGAGTAGCCCTTGACTTTCTGATTGCCCCATTTTTTTGAGTTGTTGCCTCATCAGGATACCCCCTAAGACAATGATTGTCCATTGACCGAATAAGGATAAGAATAGGGACAAAGAACCGACTTTTTCCACAGCAACCATTGGCAAAAAGGTCAATAACCAAACTTGCGGCATACGATGAGGAGTGAAAGAGAAAAAACTAAAAGCGATGAGAGGAAAAATCATTAAGCTTGCAACAGATGCGGTTGCCCAAATTGCCCGTTTTGATGTTTTTTGCAACAATACCCATTGACTGACTAAGGCATAAATAAGAAGCACACTCCCTCCTAAAATGAAACCTCCAATTGTTGCTTCTCGATAGGGGGCTAAAGGAAAGCGGAAAATTGCCGGTAAGAGATAAACCAGCATCATGCCGAAGTTGACGACAATTGCTAGCAAAGAAGGACTTTTTTCTGCCAATAGTAAATCTTTTAAAAGACTTTCTTGCGTTTTAGAATTTTGATGACGGTAGCGCGTCCAGTCTTGTAACGTGTGACGATGGGGACTCAACGCCGCAATCAGAATCACCATGAAAACCGCCATTTGGGCTTGTAGCATTTGCATATTTTCATAAAGGCGATGATTATCCGTTGTTTGTAGGACAAACCCCAAAGATAAAACGATAAAACAAGCTGACAGCAGATAACTTTGCTTTTTACTCAGTAATGTCCCCGAAGGATTGCGAAAACGACGCTTCATACCTTGGGTTAAGCTGTAACTCCACAACGCAAAATTAGCAATGACGAAAGCAATACCAAAAGCCGTATTTTGCCAAATGCCTAGACCATACCACTGTAAGTCGTGAAGATTTTTAACGGGTAGGTAATTAACCGTTTGGGGTGACATAAACGTCCCTTGAACTAGATAGGGAAGTACAATGCCGGGATAAAATAAAGTAAACCAATCGAAGGGCGTTCCTTCGTTATAGTGAGCATGAAGGGTAATTCCTGTCATCACGGACAAAAATAAAAGACAAACACCACTGATAATAAATGCCTGTAACGTGCCTAATTTAGGACTGATTAAGCCCCATAATAATGCCCCATTAAAGAAAAAGATACAACTGGCAATCACAACCCCATAAAATCCCATTATTAAACTAAAGGGAATATGGGCGTTAAAACCCGCCAATAAATGAAAGGGAATCCCTAATAAAGCCCCCCAATAAATAAGGCTAGGAACTCCCAATAATTTGCCGATAAAAATACCGCGAGCAGATTGAGGACTGAGGCGAATAAAATTTAGGGTACCCCGGCTTTCTTCTTGGGCTAAATCTGCAATAAGAAGATAAACCCCAACGGTTAATAAACAAATCAAACCTATAATACTTAGGGTAATAAAAATGTCTAGCCACCAGAGTTGCCAGTTAATCATTAAATGTCCTAACTGCGGCAGACAAACGTTATCGCTGGATTCATTGGGAAGACTTCCTAAACAATAGCGATTTCTAAATCCTTGATAGATGTCATCGGGAGGAAGACTCGTTTTTATGATTAAAAAAATCAGCGATTGTCCCATCAGAGAAATAACAGTAGCAATCGTCAGGTAACGCGGCGTAAATCGTCCTTTGAGTTCTCGGAATAATTGAGGATTATGGTCACCGATTTGGTCAATCCATTGAGAGAGATTCATGGTTAATAATTCCTCACTGATTTAGGTTAAGAATAGGCATAACATTTTCTGTCTCGGCGGCACCCGCTACTTTAAACTGTTTTTGCAGTTGCTTGAGTAATAAAAATAAGATACCCAATTGTAAAGTAAATCCGCTCAGAGTTGTCAATATTGATCCTTTATAAAAAGCCAAAATAGGTAAAGGGGTAAATAACCAGACAGAGGGAAGATACACCCGTTGAAAACCCCATAACAAGCCCAACATTAAGGGTAAAGCAATTAAAGTTATGAGGGTAAGTGTTGCACCAATTGTCAATAACTTATCCTTGGTTAAAGTAATCATTTGCACGAGGGTAGTATAGATGAGAGTTGTACTTAAAATACTTAAAGCAACAAAACAGATAAAGAGAACACCTATTAGATTCTTGGTCACCGCTAATTCTCCATCCATAAAACGGGTTTCGGGCGATAACATTAACCACGTCAGCCACAAAGTAAAAGGAATAAAAACGTTAATCGCTATTGCCACCAGTGGGGGACTTTTATCCCCCCAAATCAAATCTAGCCAAACTCCTTCCTTGCGGTTTAAATGTCTGTATCTCGCCCAATCTAAAAGGAATTGTCGACGAGGACATAAACTCGCTAAAAGAATAAGGGAGATCAAAGGAGTAAACAAAAATAAGAGGAATCCCACAAAAATATGACTCAATCCAGAAAAGCCCAAAATCAAAAGATTAAAAAACAGAGTCAATTGATAACTTTGGGTTTTACTTAGGAGCGTCGTTTGAGGATTTTGTAAGTAGCGATTAGTGGATATCCAACAGAAATAACCCAGTATAATATAAATTAAGCTTAGCCATAGGAAAGTTAGAGATAGAGAGTGTTCTAAGGGTAATTTGTACCAAGAAATTGATGTTTTATTAAATAGATGAAAAATATTTATACCGTTTATAAAAGTCAAAAAATAGCTAAGCAAGGCCACCGAGCCCGCGATCATGGCTGGAGAATACATCTGATTTTTATGCTTCTGATTTAAAGATAATAGATGAAGCGTATAAAGCATACCACCTGTATAGCAAAGCCATATTTGTGCTATTAAAAAAAGATAGCTAGTTAATGTCGAAAGGGCAGATAAATGCTCGTACCCATCTAATTTTCTGAGCCAAAAAGAACCCACAAAATGAAAAGGAATAATTAGCAAAACCCCTAAATAAATTAAAATCGGAACGCCTAAAAGTTTACCTCTTAAAATAGCTTGGCTGGATTGAGGAGTTAAGCGAATAAATTCTAAAGTCCGGTTCGTATATTCTTTTGCTAAATCTTGACTGATTAGGTAAGTTCCCAAAACCATCAGTAAGGGGGGAATAATATAATCAATTATTTTAAAAAAGGATAACTTTGTGGCTGAATAAATAAAGTATTGACCCATCGCAGAGACAACGAGTGTAATGATGACATTCTGTAGGGTTAATCTCCCCTTTAACTCCCGAAAAAGTTGAGGATTCCAGTCACCGATGCGGTCAATCGTCCGATTAAGTATCGTCATAAGGGAGTCTCTCCTAACTATAATAGACATTGAGTTACCGAAACCCTAATAATGGGTCAATTGTCATCAGAAGGAATAAACCATTGTGCTAATCCTTCTAATAATTGTCCTAACTTGTCTCCATCATCTTGAATCGGTTGTAAGGTTTCTTGATAAAGACGACAATGGGTTTCTAATTCTAAAATTTCTGAGCGATTTTGTTGCCAACTTTGCTCTGCTTGTTCCAACTCTTGGTGTTTTTTTTGATAATCACTTTGCTGTTGATTAAAACTATCTTTGATTTTACTTAAACTACTGCGCAATCGTTCAATTTCTCCTTCAACTTTTAGCCGTTCTTCTTCTTTTTCCTGCATCAAAGCTTCTAATTGATTCAGTAAAGGTTCTAAATTCATCTGATGAGGATTCGGTTCTTCGAGGTCAATTACCCCTTGACGGCGACGTAAAATCCGTAAATGCCCCATAAAAACCTTTTGACGTTCTTTTAAGTTACGCCGTTGACCTACTAAGGTTTCATCTAACATGCGCTTGACTTCTTGTTCTTCCCCTAATTCCCGTTCTAGGGTTAAGTGGTCATAGTCATTTGCAGCATCCAGTTTTTGTTGTAATTCGTTAACGGTTTGAATTTGAAAGCTTAATTCCTCTTCTTGGTCATTAACAAAACGGACAATTTTATCTAAATCTTCTTTGAGTTGATTAACCGCTTTTTCCAGCTCCCCCAAGGGCATTTTTTCCAAGGCGTGGGTGTCAATTCTTGGGTCTGTATCTGTATCCAATCCTCCATTTCCCAGACGAGAGAGGGTGTCTCGTAAATCTTCCGTTGTTTGCTGATTAACATTAATTTGACTGAGTAAGTCTTGTTTATCATTGAGAATAGTCTGTTGAACTTGTACTTGTACTTTCAGTTCGTCAAGGGATTGCTGAGTCGCTTTTAATTCTTGTTTTTGGAGCGTAATACTCTGACCCTGTTGTTCTACTATTTGCTTCCGTTGTTCCAGTTGAGCTTGTCCCTGTCTGAGTTGCTCCCAAAAGCCTAGGAGGAGGTTTTTTTGATGGTTAAGGACTTCTATCGCTAAATGATTATATTGCCACGGCACGTCATTGTTATCTACTTGATGAGCAAGTCGGTTAATAATGGTTTGGAGCCGAAGCATTTGTTCGGGGGGCAAGTCGACGGATAATCCGTAACGAGTCCGCATTTCATCTAATTGTTGTTGCTGTCTGATTAGCCGTTCTTCTGCTTCTTCAATATCGCGACCACGACGCTCCATTTGCTGGAATTCTTGCTCCATTTCTTCCAACTGCTCAAATCTTGCTTCGATTTCCAACTCCCGACGCGATAATTCTTGACTTTGATAGGTCAAAGACTGCTTCCACTGTTCAATTTCGTCCTGTTGATCTTTCAATTTTTCTGAAAGACGAGAAAGTCGTTGTAATTGGCGCACCAGCTCTGTTCCTGCCAATTGAGGGATTTCTTGAATTTGTTTGTTAAGTCCCAGTTGCAAAACCATCAACGCCCCATCTCCAATAGATTGCTCGACTTGCTCTGTGGCGATGATTTCTTCGGTCGGAATTGCGCTCCAAGTTTGATCATTGTGTTGACAGGCGAGAAGTTTAAGTTCGGTTTTTAATCCTCCCATAAAAGATAGTCGGCTTTGCTTGATCACTTCGGCGAGGTAGAGCATCGAGTCTAATTCCTCTTTAAAAAATAGCGGGTGTGATAATAGCGGGTGTGATAATAGGGTGAGAAAACAATCGGAGACTAAAAGCGGCAGTAGGCAGAATCCTAAAAAGACTGAGTGGCAAAAAAGCGACCCATCCCTTAAGCTGAGTTTATTTCTAGTATAGGGAGTCTCACCGTTGAGATCCGTTAAAGTTCAACTAAACCGCCCAAAAGCCGTTAACCCAAGGGAGAAAAAACGCCTTAGACGGAAGAGATTGCCCTAAGCTCAATTATAGCGGTTGGTCTGGACGGATGATGAGAGATTCAACAGACTCAGTTAGCCTCCTCAGTGTATCTAGTTGGCATTTCAGGGGAACTCATTAGAATTTTTCAGGCTTCTTTACCATTCTATGGTTAATTTACGGGGATAACCCTGTTCAATCGCCCATTGAATTCCAGTTGCACCTTCTTCCGCCAAATCTTCCAAATAGAAACGATGATGTGCTTGTGCTTCTTCAGGGCTGTCAAAGGGGCCGAAATAGTAGCGACATCGGGGAGAGACGGTATCAACTTTGACCCACCATGTTCTTAACTTGGTTTGCTTTAAGGTATAAACAAAGTAACAAGCTAAGACAAAATAGAAAAGAAAGAGAAAACAACCTTGCATCATGGAAGATAAGATTAGAGTGGATGTCTTTTCACTGTATGATAACGAATAATTTTTAACAAATCTTTATAAAATCTAAAATCTATTACAATTATTTTAAAAGGGAAGATGAAGAGCTTTTCAGGCTAATTAGACAGGAAATACGAGTTTACCTATGACAGAAGTCATTAATCTCAGTCACGTGTGGGCAGGATACGATAATCACCCTGTTCTTGAAGATATTACTCTCACCGTTGATGCGCTTGATTTTGTGGGCATTATTGGACCGAATGGGGGCGGAAAAACGACTTTATTAAAGGTTCTCTTGGGCTTACTGAAACCTCATCAGGGAAAGGTCAAGATTTTAGGTTATCCTGTGGTGTCAGGGCGTAAATTTTTGGGTTATGTCCCCCAAGCCTTAGAATTTGATCGGGCTTTCCCCATTTGTGTAGAGGATGTAGTCAAAATGGGACGGTTGGGTAAACGTCGCCTTTGCCAACGCTATAATGCCCACGATCACCGCATTGTGCTTAGTTGCTTAGAGCAAGTGGGTTTGCTCGCCCTCCGTCATCGTCCCCTTAGTCAACTGTCGGGCGGCGAACGGCAACGAGTGTATATTGCCCGCGCTTTAGCCACTGAACCCCAGATTTTACTCCTCGATGAACCCACCGCGAATGTCGATAGTAAGATTCAAAAAAGTATTTACGATTTATTAAAAGAATTAAACGAATCTGTGACAATTGTCATGATTTCTCATGATCTCAGCGCAGTTTCGACCTATGTTAAAACGGTAGGTTGTCTTAATCGTCGTTTACATTATCATCACGATAAACACATTACCCCCACCATGATTGAACAAACGTATCAATGTCCTGTCGATTTGATTGCTCACGGTACTCCCCATCGGGTTTTTCCCGAGCATTGTGAGGAGCATCGGGATGTTTGAAGCTTTACAGTTTGATTTTATGCGTAATGCTCTTTTTGCAGGGCTATTGGTCAGTATTGCTTGCGGTATTATGGGTACATTGGTGGTGATTAACCGCATTGTCTTTATTAGCGGCGGCATTGCCCATGCGGCCTACGGAGGTATAGGGTTAGGCTATTTTTGGCAATTTAATCCTTTTATTGGAGCAATTATCTTTTCTCTATTGTCTGCTTTTGCCATGGGATGGGTGAATCGTAAAACCCAACAACGGGCAGATACGATTATTGGAGTAATGTGGGCAATGGGAATGGCCATCGGTATTATTTTAATTGATTTAACAAAGGGTTATAAAGCGGATGTCGGCAGTTATCTTTTTGGCAGTATTTTAGCTGTTCCTCGTCAAGATTTAATTATTATGTTGGGGTTAGATATTGTGATTATTTTGATGGTTTTTTTATGTTATAAAGAGCTATTAGCGATTTCTTTTGATCCGACTTTTGCTGAAACAAGAAACGTGCCGGTTGATCATTTATATTTAATGTTAATTAGTGCGATCGCTTTAACGGTCGTCATGGTGATGCAAGTGGTGGGGCTAATTCTCGTCATTGCTTTGTTAACAATTCCGGCCGCAATTGCCAGTCAATGGGTTCAAGATATTAAACAGATTATGTTCGTAGCAACCCTTTTGGGCATGGTCTTTATCACCTTCGGATTAGGGCTATCTTATGCTTATAATTTGACCTCTGGTGCAACTATTATTTTAATTTCGGGGATTGCCTATATCGGAACATTAGGTATTAAAGCTTTACCCAAAATATAGAATGATTTAAATAATTAGAATACTGAAAAAAAATAGGAAAAGCTTAAGAGACTTTCCCTAACTTATATTAGTTTTCAGTGAAATAACTTAATCCATCATGCCGCCAAAGAAATCAATGGTTTCCTGTAACGTTTTGGCAAAAACATCAATTTCCTCACGGGTATTATAGAAATACAAACTTGCCCGCGCACTGCCCGACGCATTGAACAAACGGTGCAACGGTTGGGTACAATGATGACCAGAACGAATGGCAATACCTTCATGATCAAGTAATGTTGCTAAATCACTGGCATGAATCCCCTCAACATTAAACGCCGCTAAAGCCGCCCTTCCTTCCCCATTTGCCTCAGGTTTGACGCCATAAATCCGTAATTTAGGAATATCAGCCAACTTTTTAAACAAATAGGTCGTTAATTCGGCTTCGTAAGCATGAATCTTATCCATACCAATCTGGGTTAAATAGTCAATCGCCGCGCCTAATCCTATCGCTTCTGCAATGGCAGGTGTTCCTGCTTCAAATTTGTGGGGCAACTCACCACAGGTAAAATGGTCAAGGAAAACTTCATTAATCATTTCCCCACCCCCTAAAAAAGGTTGCATTTCCTCTAGAATTGTTTGTTTACCGTAAAGAAAACCAATTCCCGTCGGTGCAAGCATTTTATGTCCACTGGCAACTAACCAGTCACAGTCCATGGCTTGAACGTCGATTTTTTGGTGAGGAACACTTTGGCAAGCATCAACCAAGATTTTTGAGCCATTTTCGTGGGCTAACTGAATGATTGCTTCGACAGGATTTACATTACCCAAGGTATTAGAAACATGGACGATGGTCACTAATTTGGTTTTCTCAGAAAGTAGAGATTTATATTGTTCAAAATCAAAGGTTTCTTCAGGCGTTAAACCGACGTATTTAATCACTGCTCCTGTTTTTTGAGCAATAATACGCCAAGGAACAAGATTACTGTGATGTTCCATCACCGCTGTAATAATTTCGTCTCCTTCCTTAAGGTTTTCTAAACCCCAGCTGTAAGCCACAATATTAATCGCTTCACTGGCATTACGGGTGTAAATAATCTCTTGACGAGATGCCGCATTAATAAACGCCGCCACCTTGTCTCTTGCGCTTTCATAGCCTTCTGTCGCGCGAATGCTGAGACTATGCGCTCCCCGATGCACGTTTGCGTTATCTTTTTCGTAATAGGACTGCATGGCTTCCAATACGGCTATCGGTTTCTGGGAAGTTGCCGCATTATCAAGGTAAATTAGGGGTTTTCCGTTGACTTCTTGGTTAAGAATCGGAAAATCAGTGCGAAAATTCAAAGCGAGAGGTTTTTCTTGTATTAAAGTCATTTTTTTTAGTAAACAGTGAACAATAATTCGTTACAGTGATTTATGCCAAAGTGCGGCAGGCGACAGATTGAGCAATGCGTTGACGAATCGAGTTTAAAGGCACACGGCTAAGAATTTCGGCGGCAAAAGCGTCTATTAAAAGGTTACGGGAGTCTTCCTCATTTAATCCCCGACTTTGCAGGTAAAATAATTCATCCGCTTCCAATTGACTCACCGTTGCTCCGTGAGAACATTTAACGTTATCTGCTGTAATTTGTAATTCTGGTTTGGTGTTAATTCTGGCTTTAGGGGAAAGCAGTAAATTACGATTTAACTGAGACGCATTCGTAAGTTGGGCTGCTTTCGGAACAAATATTTTGCCATTAAAAACGCCTTGGGCTTGGTCATCTAAAATATATTTGTGCAGTTGATCTACCGTACCGTGCGGTGCAGTCAAATAAACCGCGCTATGCGTATCGGCAATTTGTTGGTCTTTTATGACGGTTAAACCATGAAGATGAGTGCGAATTTGCTCCCCTGCTTGCCAAATTTCCACATTATGACGGTGGAGTAGACTCCCTAAACTAATTTCATTTTCAGTATAAATGCTATCTCGTCCCTGGGAAACAGACGTTTTGCCAAAATGTACCCCATCGGCAGATTCTCGTTGCAAACGAGTATGATTAACCTCAGCATTTTCATGAAGGTAAATTTCGGTAATAACATTATTAAAATAGGGTTTATTTTGAAGAATATCGACACAATTTTCAGAAATAGCTTTATATTCTTCTAATATATTTAATTTAGATCTATTTTCTGCAATAATTAACGTTCTAGGTTGTATTAAATTAGGGGTATCATCGGGGACAGATAACCACAATAAATGAAGGGGAATCTCGATGGAAATGTCAGGATTTGCCCAAACTATCGCAACATCTCTTAATCCAGCAGTGTTTAAGGCGGTAAAAATGTCTAAATCGCCTTTTTGTTGTCCTAAATAGTTGGCAATTTGGTCCTTTTGTGGAGTAGGTAAAGCTTCTAAATTCCCCACAAAGACGCCATCGAGTAAAGCAGAAAGATCAGATAATTCAGCAGAATAAACGCCGTTTACAAAGACTAAGCGACTATGCTTTGCTTCAGTAACGAGAAAGTGAGGTAAATGATGGGGATTAATAGTCACTGCTTCAGCTAACCGAAACTGAGTATTATATAAAGCTGATAAGTCCGTAAATCGCCATTCTTCTTCTCGTCGGTTAGGCAGGGTTAACGCTTTGGCTTGAGATAAGGCATTATTTCGTAGGGTTGTTATAAAATTAGAGCTAATAAGGGGAGAATCAGTTTCAAATTGATTTAATAGATGATCTAAGTAGGTTTTTGATTCAATTTTATTAAGAATTGAGGTATTCATGAATTTAATAGCAATAATCAGGTTAATCATTGGGTGAGCAAAGACGGACAATTCGTTTGCTCCTTTACCCTGTCAGTAACTATCTTATCGTAGTTTAGCAACCGCTTTGTTGTTAAAGTGGGTTAACGATGCAAGGTTTATCACATTACTAAATTAGATTTGGATAGATTTTCAGCCGGATTTTTAGGATCCGAGAATCGAAGAAGGGCAAAATGTCCTAAATTTAGACACATAGTCCTCTATCTTCAAAAAAGCAAAAAATTGCGTTTCCTTGAAGGGTAGGGTAGAGGAAAAAAACGAAACTTTAAGCTATTATGGGTAACGATTCGAGTCCGATTCTTACTCATCATTAACAATTGAACATTAATGACTTTAATTTCTACGAAAACTGAAGACCACCGTCAAGAATTTCCCGGATTAGCAAATAAAATCTATTTTAATTATGGGGGTCAAGGAACGCTTCCTCGCACCGCGTTAGATGCTATTATTCAGGCTCATCAGTTTTTACAGCAACAAGGTCCTTTTTCAGGACGAGTTAATGGATGGTTACAGCAAAAAACGGCTCTCTTACGCCAAGAAATGGCTTACGAATTAGGTGTTGCACCAGAAACTCTATCGATTACCGAAAATGTGACAGAAGGGTGTAATATTGCCCTTTGGGGAATAGAATGGCAAACAGAAGATCATATTCTGTTAACAGACTGTGAACATCCGGGAGTGATTGCGATTGTCCAAGAAATTGCGCGACGTTTTGGCGTAAAGTATAGTTTTTGCCCAATTTTAAATACCCTAAACCAAGGATCTCCCCTTGATGTCATCCGAAACCATTTGACGCCTCAAACCCGCTTATTGGTGTGTAGTCATGTACTATGGAATACGGGACAAGTGTTACCTTTATCGGAAATCGTAGAAATTTGTCATCAACAACAAGTACACGTTTTAGTCGATGCGGCGCAGTCAGTGGGAATGCTACCCTTAAATTTAGGGGAAATCGGCGCAGATTTTTACGCTTTTACGGGTCACAAGTGGTGGTGTGGCCCAGCAGGCGTGGGGGGGCTTTATATTCACCCTGACGCCCTAGAAATCCTAAAGCCAACTTTTATGGGCTGGCGCAGTGTAGAGGTTGATGCTGATGGGGAAGTACAAGGATGGAAACCAAATGGACAACGCTTTGAAGTGGCAACGTCTGCTTATCCTCAATATGAAGGATTACGCTCAGCAATCGTGATTCATCGTCAATGGGGAAGCAAAAGAAAGAGGTATCAAGAAATTTGCCGACTCAGTGCTTATTTATGGAGTAAATTGCAGAAAATTGACGGCGTACACTGTTTAACGTCGTCGCCTCCTCTGTCGGGGTTAGTGTCATTTCAAATCAATAAAGCCTTATCCCACGCAGATTTAGTGCAGAACTTAGAAGAAAAAGGATTTTTAATTAGAAAACTCCTCAATCCTAATTGCGTAAGAGCCTGTGTTCATTATTTTACCTTAAAAGAAGAAATTGAGCAGTTAGTAGAAGCGATCGCTCTTCTCGTTAATCATAGGGAATATTGATAACTTAAATACCCAAAAACAGAAACGGTTAGGACTGAACTTTATTTCTTTTTGTGCTTGTCAAGGTCTTCATGTCAAAATCATTAGACTCATCGTGAATACTACTGTGAATAAGAATTAAAATGAAAAGTTAGCACTGAAACTATGCAAATTATTCAACTCAAAAAAGATATTAAATAACTTTCTTTCTCTTACCTTTTAATCTTTTATTTAAGTCATCTTAACCTTCTTTTAAAAAAAGATAATTGATGTTTTTTAAACCTTTCTTCCTTTCCTCTAATTCTTTGAATTAAGTTATAATTTTGCTGGTTCAACTTACATTATTGCAGAACAGGATTTTTGACGAAACTTATGACCCTAAAAAGACGAGACTTTTTATTATTTATGGGATTGGGTTTAGGTTCTACAATGGTCGGTCTATCTAAGGCGGCCGTTTCCCAACAAAATTTAACTCAAAATTCCCCTACCAATCTAACCTTTACCCCTATCAAAATTCCCCTTCCTTTAGAGAGTGAAGGACTCAGCGACGAACAACAAAAAATCGTTTATCGTGCCTATGAAGTCGTCGATGACTTAGTGCTTCCCAAAGAATTCACTTATGATGTAATCGCCGCTTGGGGAGATAAAGTCGGGGATTCTCGCTTTGGCTATAATAACGATTATGTGTCATTCATTGAAACGGCTCCCAATGAAGGTTACTTAGTCGTTAACTTTGAATATATTAGCGGTAAAACATGGGTAGAATCCTACGAAAAAGTGATTCAGAAATCCTTGCCATTTGCTGAAGTAAAGACCGTTGCCAGTCTCGCTGACGGTCAAATTAATGCCTTTTCTTTACCAGACGATGATCCCTTAAAAACCAGAATTACAGAAATTGCCAAAGAAGCATTTATCGATCAAGGAATTGGCGTGATTTCCTTGAAACGTAACCTAAAAGGTCAATGGGAACGCACCTTTTCTCCTGTAGATCGTCGAGTGACAGGGATTTCGGGACTAGAAGATGGACAATATCTAAAAGCAACAGGGCCAGCAGTCGCTGTTTTTAGTAAAACAGCAAAACAAGGTTATGATGATAATTTAGGCGCAAAAATCATTGGAACAATGCAAAATTGCGCAGGAGGAACAACCCCTTGGGGGACTGTTTTAAGTGCTGAAGAAAATTTTCAAGATCAAGTTCCTGAAGCCGTGATGGCCGATGGATCTGCCCTCAATCCTGATAAACAGCTATTTGTCTTTACAGAGACAGATTTAGACGGAAGAGGCAATGTTTTTGGTCTAGCAGGCAATAAATACGGCTGGATGGTCGAAATTGATCCCGCTGACCCCCAAGATTACGGCACAAAACACACTTGGTTAGGCCGCTATCGCCATGAAGCGGTCGCTTTTCACACCGTTGTCGGTAAACCTTTGGCCGTGTATTCAGGATGCGATCGCAGAGGAGGTCATTTATATAAATTTATCTCAAAAAGAGCGATTCAAAACCCAAAAGACCAAACAAACGCTCAATTATTTGAGGAAGGAATGCTATATGGCGCAAAATTTAATCCCGACGGCACCGGAAAATGGATTCCCCTCACCCTTGATACCCCTATTGCTCCCCTTTTACCCAGTCAAGTGATTGGTAAAGATGAAAAAGGAATGATTCCCCTACCCAATCCGAATCGTTCTGTAGGAGGGATTGTAAAAATCACTGAAGATAGCGAAATAGAAGCCTATAAAGGGCAATTTAAAACCTTGGGTGAACTCTACCTTGGCACTGATCTCGAAAAACAGGGTGCAATCCTAATTGATGCTCATTTTGCGGCAAATGCGGCAGGAATTACAGCAACTGCACGGCCAGAAGACACAGATATGAGTCCCGATGGTACCCTCTTCATTGCCTATACCTCCGGCTTTCCTGATAGCGATGGCGGCCCTGATAAAGCCATTTTCAAAGGTCCAAATGGGGAAATCCCCTACGAATTTGGCTGGATTATGCGCTTGGATGAAGATAATAACGATCCTGCTTCCTTAGGCTTTCGTTGGGACATCTTTGCAACGGGAGGTGAACCGGCAAGCGGTGGACTTGGGTTTGCGAATCCTGATAATTTGGCGATTGATCAAAATAACCATTTGTGGATGGTAACGGATATTTCGACCGATAAACAGAATAAAGCTGTTCCTAGTCGCATAAAAGATAAAAAAACACTAATTTCTTCAGATTTGAGTGGAATTTTTGGCAACAATACGGCTTGGTTTATTCCCACCTCCGGTGAAAACGCAGGGATTGCCTATCCTTTCGCTATCGGACCTATGGATACAGAGATTTGTGGTCTATGCTTTACACCCGATCAACAAACCCTATTTCTTGCAATTCAGCACCCCGGCGAGTTTAGCGGCATCAGAACAAACAATCAGGCAGAAATACGTCAATTCACCTTAAAAACAACCAACGGGCAGGAATTTATCCAAGAACGCCTTGTTCCCGTCGGTTCCAATTGGCCGAGTAAACAAGATAATGAGCCTCCCCGTCCGTCACTGGTAGCAGTACGGCGTGTTCTACCCTCTAATGGGAAAATTTAAGGCACAGGTTGTCGTTTAATGCGACGAAT
The DNA here is from genome assembly GCA_041746575.1 of Microcystaceae cyanobacterium. Taxonomy (GTDB): domain Bacteria; phylum Cyanobacteriota; class Cyanobacteriia; order Cyanobacteriales; family Microcystaceae; genus JBGTGT01. Next base: position 23,096 of record JBGTGT010000023.1, on the reverse strand, counting down.
AGGCAAATTGGCAATTAAAGCCGTCATGCGTTGATCACTTTCGAGGGATAATTCCATTTCTTGAGGATCAATCTCCACATAGCGGCTGACCACCTCTAGGATATCTTGCCGCATCTTATCTAATAATTCTGGACTTAAACCGGCTCTATCGTGGGCAATCACTAATCTCAGTCGGTTTTTCGCTTGTTCTCCACTAGAAGGGTTACGCCAAGAAAACATTTTATCAAGTAAGTCGCTAATCATAGGGTTTGAGGTAAGGAGTCAAGAAAACTTAGAGGGAGTCAGATCAAATGGTTCTCGCAAAATTCAGGGATTTTATCAAAAAAGTTAAATTTTTAGCATATAAGGTCGTTGGATTAACTGTCTCCAAAAAAACGACGACGCAAACGAGTGATCAAATTATCGTGGGTAGCCATTAAGTCAAGATAAGGAATATTTTGTCCTTGTAAGCGTTTGGCAATATTACTAAAAGCCATCGCCGGAATTGAAAGTTTATCCTCTAAAGTCAGGGGTTCGCCCCGATTCGTGGAAATAATAACCCGTTGATCGTCGGGAATAATCCCTATTAAAGGCACCACTAAAAGGTCTTCGATATCCTCCACACTGATCATTTGCTTCATTTGAATCATATCTGGGCGAATGCGGTTAACAATGAGGCGGATTCTCTGAATTTCAGCCGTTTCCAATAGCCCTACGACTCGGTCGGCATCTCGTACCGCCGCCATTTCTGGGGTGGTGACAATAATCGCTTCTTTAGCAGGAGCCACCGCATTGCGAAAACCCGATTCAATCCCTGCCGGACAATCAATGAAAATAAAATCATAGCGATCAACTAATTGAGCGACCAGTTCTTGCATTTGTTCCGGGGTAATCGCCTCTTTACTGCGATTTTGCGCGGCAGGTAGCAAAACAAGATTGGGTTGACGTTTATCTTTAACTAATGCCTTGTCAATGGGACATTCTCCTGACACCACATCGATCGCCGTATAAACCACCCGTTGCTCTAATCCTAATAACAAATCTAAATTCCTTAAGCCAAAATCTGCGTCTATTAACGCCACTTTCAAGCCTTGACGTGCCAAGGTAGAGCCTAAATTCGCCGTTACCGTGGTTTTACCCACGCCTCCTTTCCCAGAAGTAATAACAATAACACGACCCATAACTGTTTCTTAATACCTATGACAATTAATCAATAACATAACACTTTAACCCTTTTCGCTCCATTCTTGTTTCTCTGGATCAAATTGATGGGTTTTACCAAAATTGTAGGCGGGTGCTAAACGAATCCCTTCAGCAGTGATATAGGCCATTTCTGCCTCCCAATGTTCTGGTTCAACAGAAGGCGATCGCGCTACCCGATCCGCAATGCGTAACTGAGTAGGTTGCATCCGCAAAGCCATAATACAACATTGAGCATTTCCTTGCGCTCCGGCATGAGCTACCCCACGCAGAGTCCCACCAATAATAATATCGCCATCGGCAATCACTTCTCCACCGGGGTTGATATCTCCCACAACAATAATTGTACCGGGATGACGAATTTCAACCCCTGAACGCACTGTCGTTTTAATATATAAAGGATTAGCTAATAAAGGCTGAGCATCAGGTTCGACGGGAATTAAAGCCGGCAGGACGAGATTTTGGTCAACGGAATAACCTGCCGTGGCGGCGACAACCGCCGTTTGACGACGACTGGTATGAATCCACTGTAATTGAAGGTCAGCTTCTGCGAGGATTTCTGCTAAATCTTGCAATTGACGTACATCTAAGAGACGATCGCCAACCATCAAATGAATCGGTTGTCTTTTTTGCCAAGAAAATTCACTTTGATGAAGACAGGTTTTTAATTCTTGGTAAAATTGTTGCCACTCCGATTCTCCCACTAATAGGACATTATTTGGCAAAATAAGCTGTAATTTGCCATTTTCGTGAGACAAATAAACCTGAGCGTAATTCGGGGTGAGGGCGTTGGTAGAAGGGTCAGAAGTCATTGCACCGCAATAAATGGGAAAAGAGGGAAATAGGGAAATACCGAATCAGTTGGCTTTTAAGACGATCTCAACCGATGACTTTGTTTCTAGCTTATATTTTGACACTATTGAGCGAAATGAACAGACAAAAATGAGACCTCTCTGGGATCACCCATCTGGCGCGTCGCTCAGGTTTAAAAAAAAATTGGTAAACTTTTACGGAATGGGCAGAAATGGCATTGTAGAAAAAGCATAGCCCAACCTCCGTGTCAGCCGTTCATTAAAAAACTTAATAAAAATTTAACGAAGCTTGACAATTTTTATTTTCAATTTGGGCAAGCTAACGATACCGCATCTGTGAACAGATCTGCTCATCACCATTGGAGTAATACTTATGTCATCTCACTCCCATCCCCGTTCATCTCCTCCTAACCCTGTTTCAGGGGCTGATGACCTCTTAAATCCCGATGCTGATGAAGCTGATGAAATTGAAGTCGTCCCAATCCCTTCCCATCAACATTTTACCACCGATCTTGTTCGTCTTTATCTACAAGATATTGGTCGCGTTCCCCTACTCAGTAAAGAGCAAGAAGTTGCCTACGCCCAACAGATACAACGCTATGTTAATTTAGTACAACAGCGAGACTTAGCCGTTGAACAAGGCGACCCCAATTTAGAACCGCTTCATCGAATATTAACCGTTCGCGATCGCTTAGTCTGTCAACTCGGTCATACACCTTCTTGGGAACGTTGGGCAAAAGAAGCAGATTTAACCGTAGTTGATCTTAGGCAAAAATTAACAATAGGTAAACAAACTTGGGCAGAGAGGACAGGAATTTCCCTTGAAGCCCTTGAAAACATTCAAAAAGAGGGAATTCGAGCGAAAGAACAGATGATTAACGCGAACTTGCGCTTAGTCGTCTCCGTGGCGAAAAAATATCAAAATCGAGGATTAGAACTCTTGGATCTCATTCAAGAAGGGACGTTAGGATTAGAGCGAGCCGTCGAAAAATTTGACCCCACTAAGGGATATCGTTTCAGTACATACGCCTATTGGTGGATTCGTCAAGGTATTACTCGCGCCTTGGCTACTCAAAGTCGGATTATTCGTCTTCCCGTTCATGTGACAGAGAAATTAAATAAAATTAAGCGAATTCAGCGACGAGTCGTCGAAGAAACAGGAAAAATGCCCAGTTTAAAGATAATTGCTCAAGAATTAGACATTTCAGTTGAACAAGTCAAAGAAGTATTGAGTCGCATTCCTCGTTCTGTTTCCCTTGAAATTAAAGTGGGCAAGGAAAAAGACACAGAATTGTTGGATTTACTGGAAACTGAAGAAATTTCTCCAGAAGAACACCTAATAAATGAGTCTTTACGTCGGGATTTACAGGTATTACTGGAAGATTTAACGACAAGGGAGCAAGAAGTCATCGCCTTACGCTATGGTTTTCATGATGGGACATCTTATTCCTTAGCCGATATTGGTCGCACCTTGGAACTGTCACGGGAACGAGTCCGACAAATTGAAGCGAAAGCGTTACAGAAATTGCGCCAACCCCGTCGTCGTAATCAAATTCGAGATTATTTTGAAAATTTGAGATAAAAACAACTACTGAGTTAGATTATTCCTTTTTTTAATTCCTCTGCAGTAATAGCGACTAGACGGGAGGCTGCCCCTTTTTCTCCTCGTAACGTTTTTAAGCGATCGCTCATCGTTTTTAAGGACTCAGGATGATTCAAATAGTCGGAAATACGCTGTGCAACCTCTTCCGGATAGATCTCTCCAACTAATTCGGGAACAATCTCTTCTTTTGCCCAAATATTCGGCCAAGCGAATAATTTTCCTTGCTTAATTACCATCATATTCACGATTTTAGCGACGAGTGAGCCGACAAAGGGCAAACGGGAAACGATGCCAACCATGCCATCCCAGCTTTTCATGGCGTCTAGTTGTTGTGTCGGTAGCAAAATGACCATTGGAATCGCTAAGGTGCCTAATTCTGCCGTATTTGCCCCAACGGTAGTAATTACAAGGGAACATTGAGAAAGAGCTTGATAAGCCGGATAATCCGTGATGAGGTTAATTTTTAATCCTTGCTCAGTCTTAAGATAAAATTGACCTTCTTCTTGAACTAATCGACAACTTACTCCCCTTACTTCCTCAATAATTGAATTTTTTTCTGGATCACCATAAACGGCTAGTTTTTCTGGGGTTAACGTTGGGGCAAGGGGTAAAATAAATTGAAGATGGGGATATTGGTTGGCTAGGTGTTGCGCCGTAGTAACACACAAAGGAATCCCTTGCATCAATTTTCCCGGTTTTGAGCCGGGCATCAAGCCAATAATAGATGTTTTTGGCGTGTAATCTAGGGATAAATCGGGTATATCTACCATTAAATCTCCGATTACTTGACATTTATCTTGATAACGCCTTGGAACTTTCGCTCTAACTGCCTCATTTCTGACAGCAAAGCAATCAACCCAACGATACCAGCGCGCCTCCCATTCCGCATAAATGACGATTTTGTACCCCAGTCGCTTGCCGATAATTAGCGCAAACGCTTGATCGCCTCCGAGGAAAATAACGACTCCTTTTTGCTTCCAATCCCAATTTTCTGCCGTTTTTCCCCATAAAAGCGTTGAAAAAAAGTGCTCACTACTTTGGACACGATCTACTTCCGGATAATGACGCACAATCTCGGCTTCTTTTGCTGTTGCATTGGGACAGGGAGATAATATGACTGATATCCTGATATTTTCGTTATTCTGCCCTAAATTTTGCCGTAATGCTCCTACTACTGGCCGCACCCACGTCATGATTTCGCCCGGCCCATTAGAAAGGATTAAAATATCGATTGCCATAATTGATCGTCATGTTTAAATTGCGATTTCTGAGACTCAATCCGACTTTAATTGCCCCATTTAAGGTTTTTCTCCCTAAATTTGAGAGATTTTTAATCTAATTTTTATTGATTACTTCAAACCCAACATATTTTCAACGAGGTGTACGGTTTTTGCCAATATCGGTCAGCGAATTCGGTTTGCTAAAATAGAAAGTGCTAAAAAGCATAAAAGCAGATCATCTTTTTAAATAATAGTTAGCTTAAACTGAAATCAAGAGAAAGTATAGCATTGTCTGGCTTTTAGGATGACTTTTGCTTTTATTTGAGTTTAATCATCAACTGTGTGGGTAACCCATGACCATGTTAGATCCTAATCCTAAGTCTTCCCCTTCCCCCCTTTACCGTCAAGAGGACGTGCAACAGATTTTGCAATTAGCGATCGCTCGCAAAACAGAGCAAGATGACTTTTCTCACGAGCAACTGCGAGAAATTGCCCAAGAATTGGATATTGATGACAAAACCTTGCAATTAGCTGAAATTGATTGGCTCAAACAACGCCAAATGATCAAAAGTCGTCAGGAATTCGACCTTTACCGTCAAGCTACCCTTAAACACAAACTGGTTCGCTTTGGTATTGTCAATGGTTTCTTGATTCCTTTAAACTTAATGGGCGGCGGATTATCTTGGTCACTTTACATTTTTCTATTGTGGGGAATGGCTATTTCACTCGATGTCTGGCAAACCTTTCAAAAGCAGGGAAAAGCTTACGAAGACGCCTTTGAAGGTTGGCTCGTAAAGAAAGAAGTGAAACAATCTATCACTACATTTTGGCATAAATTCAAACAATTTTGGCAAAGTTGATCCCTGAACGGGTCTTAAGAAAGAATGCAAAGTTTTTCTAAAATTGAGTCGGTTTTAAGGTTTTAAATTGCTGTACGTCTTTCTTAGCTTCCTAACTCTTTTTTAATGATCATCCCTTGCTAATCGTTGTCGATGTTTCTCAATACTGTTATTGAGGAGACTTAAAACTTCTGTCGCAATATTAATAATATCATTTGCACTGAATCCCGACTGAGTTAATTCCTTAAAGAAAGATTTAGCGACAATTTTCGCTAATTTAGCAGGATTCGGTTGAATAGCGATATAGCCTTGAATTCCTTGTTCTTCTAATTCCCGACTGACAGCCAACTCTACAAATTTAGAGCGAACGATGCTTTCTAATTGATTGTTTTTCAAGGATTGACCGAGATAGGTGGCATAAATTGTTAAAATACTCAAATCTTCTGCGTTTAACTCTTGTTTGTCTAAGGGAAACCCCACATTAATTACCCCAATCACTTGAGAATCCACCCGAATAGGAACCGACATTAAGCTGTAATCACCTTCCGATAAATGACCAACTTTGGCGACAAAGGAAGATTGGTGAACATTTTCAATGAGTATTCCGTAATAATGGGTGGTGACGAATTCTGCTAGAGCCGTATCGAGATCAACTTGCGGATCATCCTCAATCTTAGGTAAATTCCCATAATAGGTAAAGGTCGGCGACAAGAGAGTATCTTGCAAAAAACCGTCAGAATCGAGAGAAAGTAAAATGGCGCATCGCTTGACATTGAAAGCCTTAGCCACCAAAAAAGCGACTTTTTGCAACTGAATCGCTAATTTAATCGGTTTTTCTAACAACTGAGTAATTCCAATTAATTTTTCCAAAATGTCTATTTTTGAGTTCATGAATGCTTCACCTTGAATTATGAAACAAAATCATCACTTCTTTGCAGCCCTTTTTGTTAGACTAAGAAGGGAGTTCATCGAGTAGGTTGGCTTTATCTTCCATGCTAACGCCGATTTTCTAGACGATACTCAGTTTCAGACCCGTTGTGGAAAATAAAAGGCAGGGAAAGTCTAAGCAAATCTTTATTTCTTTTTGAACTGCGCTTATTTCGTTGATCCTTTTCTTAAGAAGTCTCCCAAAAACAACTATTAAATTTTAGAGCGTCACCGCCGTTATTTAAAGAACGTTTTGGGGAATTCTATTACTGTAGCCCTTTCTCTTCGTTATCTCAAATGAGCAGTCCACAGGAAGTTCGTCATCTCCTGGTCATCGAAGATCAAAAATCACGACGCATTGTTCCTTTAGTAGATAATACTTATAACATTGGTCGTGATCCCAACAGTTCAATTTTACTTTATGATCGCCAAGTGTCTCGTCACCACGCTACCCTATTGCGAGTGACCGACTATCAAAATAATCACCATACCTATCGAATTATTGATGGCAATTTACAGGGAAAAAGAAGTACGAATGGCATTTTAATTAATGATAACTATTGCTTATCTCATGAATTAAAACATGGGGATTTCATTCGATTCGGCACTAAATCTCAGGCAAGATATCATATTATTGCCAATGATTCAGAGATTGAACGATTAACAACAGGTGATAATGAAGGCACATTGTTTGAGCCTTCTGATGAAGTAAAATTAGCTCGAGAGGCCATCTTATCAAGTGGCAAACCCCTTCCGCTGTCTTCTGAAAAGCAAACTTATACCCGCGAACTGTTAGACGCAGGAAGTGAAGAAGATGAAGTGACTCCTAAAACGGCTTTTGTTTTTGATAAAGCGGTAGAAAAGCATAATGAAGCGGCATTGGCACACTTATCGTCTTTAGCTGAATGTAGTCCCCATCCCATCATTGAAGTTGATGAGCAAGGAAATCTAGCTTATATCAACCCTGCCGCCAACATTAAATTCTCGCAACTCAATAAAGAGCATCCTATTTTACAAGGGATTAATCGAGACTTTCAATATCAAGAAAGAACCTCTTATGTTAGAGAAATTCAAATTGAAAATGAATTTTTTGAGCAACATATCTATTATTTAAATGATAATAAACTGATTCGTAGCTATATTTCTGATATTAGCAAATCCAAAAAACTAGAACAGCAATTAGCCGTCAATAAAGAACGCTATCAACTTTTAGCTAAAGCTTCTTCTGAAGGATTTGCCGTGATTGACAATCAAAGCAAGGAAATTCTTGAAGCTAATACCGCGTATTGTCAGTTACTCGGTTATGATCTAGCAGAAATTCTTGAACTTAATTTATACCAAATTATTGCCTTAGATAGAGATATCTTAAATGAAGAATTAGCGCAAATTCATCCCAATCAGCCTTTTACCATTGAGGAATTGTTTCATCGCTGTAAGGACGGTTCTTTTGTCAGTGCAGTGGCGCAAGTTAGCCGCACTCTCTATCAAGAAAAAGAAGTACTATGTTGGTCGATTCGCGATATTGGTGAATTGAAAAAAACCGAAGAACAACTGAGATATCAATCCCTACATGATAGTTTAACCGCTCTTCCGAATCGTCTCTTTTTTGAACAGCAATTGGATAAAGCGATTGAACACGCCGAAAAACACGAACATTTACTCGCTGTTTTGTTTTTAGATATTGATTCCTTTGCGCATATTAATAATACCTTAGGTCACCCAGTGGGCGATCGCCTTTTGCAAGAATTGGGTAAACGCATGGATAACTGCGTTGGCGCAGGTCAAATTGTGGCACGATGGGGGAGCGATGAATATACCCTATTGCTACCTCAAATCAAAAATCTTGAAGAACCCATTCAACTTTCTCAACGAATTTTTGCCGCCCTTCAGCAACCCTTTAATATTGATAACCATCGGATTAACTTAAGAGTAAGTGTCGGTATTGCCATTTATCCGCAAGATGGCGTCAACAAGGAAACCTTGCTCAAAAATGCAGATACGGCCTTGCATCAAACAAAAGTTGAAGGACGTAATCACTATCAACTCTATACCCCTAACTTATCCAAAGAAGCCCTAGTATTGCTTAACTTAGAAAACTTAATTCATCAAGCCCTTGAAAAACGTCAATTTGCCCTTTATTATCAACCCCAACTCAATCTATCAACGGGAAAAATTAGCGGCATTGAAGCTCTTTTACGATGGGAACATCCTGAACTGGGTATCATTTTACCCGAAAAATTTATCCCTCTTGCTCAAAAAACAGATGTAATGATTCCGCTCTGTCAATGGATTCTTAAAACAGCCTGTAAGCAAAACCTAAGTTGGCAAAAAGACGGTATTCCCTCGATTTCGATAGGGGTTAATTTATCGGAGCGAGAATTTAAACAAGCAAAACTGATTGAACTTATTGCTCATACACTTAATAATACGGGATTAGATCCCCAATGGTTAGAGATAGAAATTACCGAAAACACCCTTCGTAAACAGATTCATTTGGTGCCTAAACTATTTCAAAATTTACAGCAATTAGGGGTGCATCTTGCTCTAGATGATTTTGGAACAGGATATTCATCCATCGGGTATCTACAACGGTTTGATTTTCACACCATTAAATTAGATCAACGCCTTATTCAACAGTTACGGGGAACGCCTCAAGAAACGGCAATTATTTCCTCTATAATGACCCTTGGCCGTGGTTTTAATCAACGGGTAATTGCTGAAGGGGTTGAAACCGAACAACAAGTAAACCTATTAAAAACTCTTCAATGTCAAGAAATTCAAGGATATTGGGTAAGTCACCCTTTAAACGTAAAAGAAGCGACTGAGTTTTTAAGAAATCGAGTTTAACTCTTAAATTAAAGTCAGCTTTTAGCTCACTATTTCTAAATAATTTACCAACAATTCAGCCGCCTGACGGTCAAAACCAATATCGGATTCTGTCCGAATTACGGATGTATCAGGTGGATAATCTTTTGAGATATCATCTATGATTACCCAACAGCCTTGATGAAGTTGATTGTCTTCAATATATTGTTGGATATTTTGAGACGTAGAATTAAATAGATTCAGATTAGCTTCAGAGAGAATATCTACAATATTTTCAACAACATTATAAGAAAAATAAGAGCAAATTTTTTCTAAAGGCAAATTTTTTAACCATTGAGAAACAACGACGATTCGATAATTATGATAAAATCTTAACGCGTCTTCCAATAGGTCTAGACTTTCGGTAATGACTTGAAAAAGCTCATCGTGGGAAAGGGCTAACTTCTCCGATGTTTGCCGGATCAAAACATTGTCTAAGTTGAGAAAAATATAGAGCGGATGATGCTCAAACAGGAAATCTTCATCATAAAAACCCGCTTGAATTACTGCGCTTTCTAAATCAGAATTACCGTACAATTTAAGCATAAAACAATTGGGACAAGCTAAGGGTTTTAAGTCCCGTAGAGTTTTCACTGCTTTGTCGACCGGATATCCCCATTCGCATAAAGAAATTAAAGCGGCCGCCGGACTTCTACCCATTCCTGCTCCACTGACAATCATTCCATTATGACTAGAACATGTTTTTGCCCACTGAATAATTTGGTCAATATGATAACGATTCGGTAAAATTAGCCCTTGTTCGGGTTTACTAATATCATGAAAATATAACTCGCGAAAATGCTCAACAAATTGACCCACTTGAGACTTAAGAGGAGGCGTTTCAGGATCTAAAATTGACAAAAGATTGTCACAAGAATCAATCTCCTGAAATAGATCCAATATTTCGTAATAACCTGTTATAACTAACATAAGCTGTCACGCTTTAAAATAACTGATAAAAACGAGGGGACAAGACACAAGGGACGGATTGACGCTAATTTAATTAGCTTAACAATAGATCGTTTAAATGCGCCTTAAGTAAATTCATTTTGAGGTTTTATGTCATTCTAAAAAAAATCGCTTTTAGTACAAGCATTAAAGAGTTCTTCCGGCGTCGCCACAGGATAAATTGGGATATTCAGAAAATCAGCCACATCCGTTACCGTTAAATCATCTAGAAAACGGTTATCGTCATGCTTCAACATTAAGGAAGGTAACAAAATTCCTTGTCCTAGATCAATACCCACTAATTTTTCTTTTAAGTCTTGTCCTGTTAACAAGCCCGTGACCGTTATTTCCTGCCCCCAATAATTACTATTTAAAGCAACTAAATTTACCGTTAAACTCTCCACTTGATTCAATCGTTCTACTAAGGGTTGAAAAGCCTTTTCGACAGCGTTACCGACTACCCACGTTAACTGTCGAGGCGGCGTTACTTTAGGGGGTAAAATGGCTTGAGCTTTTTTTTGAAATTCTTTAATAAATAATTGAATCGAACCGACACCATTGCCAATTTGAGGGTAATCTTCATAATGGGACTCTGGGGGCAATTCTTCATCGGCAATTAGAAACCATTCGTCTGCCAACCAAGCAAAATAACTCTCAAATTTTTGCTTGAATTTTTGCTGTAGGTGCTGAACTAAATGAATAACGTCTTGAGCCGTTTTTGGGTTAACTGGAATCAGTTCATCTTCACCAGGACGAAAACGAGTTAATCCCACGGGAACAATGGCCGTCGAAATGACTGTTGGAATTTCTCCATCATGAAAATGGGCTAAATCCAGTAAGGTTTTTTCTAAATGAATACCATCATTGAGACCGGGGCAAACCACTACTTGCGCATGAATCTGTAAGCGACGTGCTTGAAACCATTGTAATTGTTCTAAAATCTGCCCTGCTCGTGGATTTTTTAAAAGGCGAATTCTCAAATCCGGTTCTGTGGCATGAACAGAAACATAAAGAGGAGAAAGACGCATTTGTTCGATGCGTTGCCATTCCTTCGGTGGTAAATTCGTTAAGGTCAAATAACTGCCGTATAAAAAGCTCAAACGATAATCATCATCTTTGAAATAAAGGGTTTCTCGCTTGCCGGGTGGTTGTTGATCAATAAAGCAAAAAGGACAACGATTATTACATTGAATTAACCGATCAAAAAGGGCATCTTCAAAGACTAATCCTAAATCTGTTTCATAGTCTTTTTCAAGTTCTAAGATGTGCTGTTTTCCTTGGGCATCCAATACTTCTAGCTCGAGTATTTCATCCGCACAAAGGAATTGATAATCAATTAAATCTCTGGGTCTTGTTCCATTAATAGAAAGAAGAGCATCCCCAACTTCAAAACCCATTTCTTCTGCTAGAGAATTTGGCATCACTTGGCAAATTTTAGCAGGTTGAATTCCAGTTTGTTGACTCATTACGATAAACTTAAAATAAATAAAGAACTTCCTTTGTAAACTCTCTCCCTCTATTATGGCCAATATTTTGTCCTAAGAACGGAACTGAGATGATAGGATCAAAAGTCAATCTTCCCGTCCTTGATCCTAATGTGACTGACGTTGAAAGGAGGTATCCTTCCCAATGACCACTCTGTTGCGCAACTTTTGGTATGTCGCTATTCCAGCAAAACAGCTAAAATCCGGCCAAATTGTTCATAAAAAGATATTAGGAGAACCTGTCTTAGTCGGGCGACGACAAGATGGAGAAGTCTTTGCTTTATGGGATATCTGTCCCCATAGAGGGATCCCTTTAAGTCATGGCTGGATTGAAGGGGATGGGGTATGCTGTTGTTATCACGGATGGAAATTTCAAACAGATACGGGGAAATGTAGCGATATTCCATCTTTAACCCCAGAAGATACCTTAGACATCTCTCGCATTCGGATTCCGACTTACCCTTGTCGAGAAATTCAAGGAAATATTTGGGTCTATATCGCCGACGATACCAAAAAAGCGATTGATCCCCTCACCCTACCTCCCGTCCCGACGATTCCTGATTTTGGCAAAGTGGAACCGAATGTCTCCGAAATCATTCATTTTGCTTGTCACGTTGACCATGCCGTTATCGGACTAATGGATCCGGCTCATGGCCCCTATGTTCACACTTCTTGGTGGTGGCGCAATGGCCCTCGACAATTCCGCATCAAAGAAAAGCAATATGAGCCTGTAGAAAACGGTTTTCGCCTTGTTCCCTATGATATGCCCGCCACTGCTAAACCCTACAAGTTATTGGGGGATCAAGTTTCGATTGAGATTATTTTTCAGTTACCCACCGTTCGGACGGAAATCTTACGAGGCGATCGCCACAGTGCTTGTTTATTAACGACGATTACCCCCGTCGATGAAAATGAGTGTATCGCCTTCCAAAGTATTTATTGGACAGTTCCTTGGTTAGGAGTGTTCAAACCACTAATTAGTGGGCTAACTCGGCGTTTTTTAGGGCAAGATCGCGACGTCGTCATTAAACAACAGCAGGGATTGGCCTATGACCCCTCTCTAATGTTAATTGATGATGCGGATACGCAAGCGAAATGGTACTTTCGACTCAAACAAGAATATCAGCGATCGCAACAAGAACAGCGACCTTTTCAAAATCCCGTTGAACCCAGAGTTTTACGCTGGAGAAGCTAATTTAATCAGGAATTATGGATGATTTGCTAAAAGGCGTGAGTGTGTTTCTCATCGGTATGATGGGAACGGGGAAAACCACCGTGGGTCAATTATTGGCACAGCGTTTAGGTTATCATTTTTTTGATACTGATGGCTTGATTGTTAAGGTGACCCAGAAAAGCATTCGTGACCTATTTGCCACAGAAGGAGAAGCGGCTTTTCGGGAAGTTGAAAGCCAAATTTTAGCCGAATTATCCGCCTATAAAAAAAGTGTGATCGCGACAGGAGGGGGAGCCGTTTTAAAATCTGAAAATTGGGGCTATCTTCATCACGGTTTAATTATTTGGCTGGATTCACCGATTTCTTTACTTTGTCAACGGCTACAAGAAGATCAGACGCGTCCGTTATTACAAGACACGGAAACAGACTTAGAAGCCCGTTTAGATGCCTTGATGGATGAACGACGGGGTTTATATGCACAAGGAGATCTTCAGATTAGTATTAAACCTCATCATGCCCCCGAAGATATTGTAGCTAAAATCTTGGAGAGGATTCCCACTATTCTCAAATCCTCGGCGAATTTACCCGATCATGAAGCGAATTAATGCTCGTTACTGTGTTGGGAAGGTTAAGTTATTTCTGGATTCATACAGCTAGCAATCGTTTTCCTAAAGGGATAATTAAGCAGAATAGACGGGGTTGATCCAATTCCTATCTCGAAAAGTGACTTAACTAAATTAGATCCTCCGATCAGGTGATTATCCCCTAAAATAAAGTATATGTACTAAATTAAGGAAACGTCTATGTCCTTAAATACCGTTCACTTAGTCGGTCGTGCTGGCTCTGACCCAGAAGTTAAGTACTTTGAATCCGGTAAAGTGGTTTGTAATCTTCCCCTAGCAGTCAATCGCCCCACCAAAAACGATGAACCTGACTGGTTTAACTTGGAGATATGGGGAAAAACTGCTGAAATTGCCGCAAATTATGTCAAAAAAGGGAGTTTAATCGGGATTCAAGGAACGTTAAAAATCGAGACGTGGAGCGATCGCAACACCGGGGCTAACCGTTCTAAACCCGTTATTCGGGTGGATAAACTGGATCTACTTGGATCAAAACGGGACAACGAGTCATCTGCCTCAGCCAATCGTAGCGGATACGACGAATTTTAAGCAGGATTCATGAAATATGCCCTCGTTCATGAATGGTTAACCCCTAAAGCCACAGGCGGCTCTGAATTGGTGGTTCAGGAGATATTAAAGCATATTGACGCAGACCTCTACGCTTTAATTGATTTTGAATCGGCGAATCCCCATAGCTACCTCTATCAACGGAAAATTGGCACCACCTTCCTCCAGCATCTCCCCCTAGCCCGTCGGGGTGTACAGAAATATCTGCCTCTATTGCCCCTTGCGATCGAACAACTCGATTTACGGGATTATGAGGTAATTTTGTCCTCTTCCCATGCGGTTGCCAAGGGGGTGATCACCAGTCCCTATCAATTACATATTTGTTACTGCCATACTCCGATGAGATATGCGTGGGATCTCACCTTTGATTACTTACAAGAAAATTCAGTAGGGCGAGGAATTTCAGGTGTATTAACCCGCTACTTACTTCATCGTTTGCGTCAATGGGACGTGATTTCTGCCCATCGGGTAGATTATTTTATTGCTAATTCCCAGCATACCGCCCGACGCATTTGGCGATGTTACCGTCGTCAAGCCAAAGTCATTTATCCACCTGTTAACCTTGAGCGGTTTCGATTTCAACAGCAAAAAGACGATTTTTATTTAACTGTTTCTAGATTAGTCAGCTATAAAAAAATTTCTTTAATTGTTGAAGCATTTAATCGCTTAGGCTTACCTTTGGTCGTGATTGGTGAAGGAAAAGAGTTAAATCTACTTCGTCAACAAGCCAACGAGAATATTCAGTTTCTGGGTTTTCAACCCAACAAAGTGGTTGAGGACTATATGGCTAAAGCGAAAGCCTTTGTGTATGCCGCCTGTGAAGATTTTGGCATTGCGTTAGTAGAAGCCCAAGCCTGTGGAACTCCCGTCATTGCCTATGGGCGGGGAGGAGCGTTAGAAACCGTCGTTGATGGTCGTCAGACCCCCAAAACAGCGACAGGATTATGGTTTACTCCCCAAACGGTCGAGGGGTTAGTCGAAGCGGTCAAAACCTTTGAAACCCTTTCGTCTCAGATCAATCCTGAAAATTGTTATACTCAAGCTTTGAAATTTTCCCCAAAAATCTTTGAAACATCTTATATTAGGTTCTTAGAAGAGTGTTGTGCGACCTCTGCTTCGGCAAGTTCCCCCAACAATTTCTCATTTTTCTGATCGAAAGTCGTCCCTTTTGGGTCTGATGGCTTTATGATCAAGAGCATAGTGTGGTGTGATGTGTGTGAAGGAGCAAGATGACTGCTAATAGCCAATTTATTACCGTCAAAGCAATCCAAGCCTTGGCCAGACGGGGGACTGAACCCACGATAACCCGTCGCAAATCATCTAAATCAAGGTGGAAAGCTTTAGATGGAGAGATTGCGAAGAGAGCCTTCGATATCGCTTTTTCTCTCTTCGTTTTGATTGTTTTCTCTCCTCTTTATTTAATCCTAGCTTTATTAATTGCTAGCAGTTCTCCGGGCCCAATTTTTTATGTGCAACAAAGAGTGGGAAAAAATCATCGCCTTTTTGGCTGTATTAAGTTTAGGACGATGGTTTACAATGCCGATGAGGTTTTAGCTCAAATGATGGCCGACTGCCCTCAAATGCGCGCTGAATTCGCCGATAACTTTAAGCTTAAAGAAGACCCTCGGATTACTTGGATTGGCAAGTTTTTACGTCTGACCAGTCTGGACGAATTTCCCCAGTTTTTGAATGTTTTGGTCGGGGATATGAGTGTAGTAGGGCCTAGACCCCTGATTCCTGATGAATTACAAAAATACGGTAACCAGATTGATAAAGTGCTAACCATTCGGCCTGGCATTACGGGATTATGGCAAGTATCAGGACGGAACGATATTCCCTATCCCCAACGGGTCAAAATGGATGTCTATTACGTCAGCGCGCGCAATTGGCTGATGGATCTCTGGATTATCGTTAAAACCATCGGTGTAGTTATTTTTCCCAATAATAATGGGGCTTATTAAGTCTCGACATTATCTTTATAAATTTTGTTCGGAGGCAGTACACTGATGCTGCCTTTTTTGGCGAGAGATAGCAGTGCATGACTCAAAAATATCCTCAGCTCTCTTCATTTTAGACTTCGTAAACCAGATTTAGAATTATTTTCTATCCCTGTTACTTTTTGATCGATCTAGGGAACAATAAAAGAGATAACCAACCGTATGATAGCTCTTGCCTCAACGCTTTTTAAATTTCTATGAACGCTTGTATATTGCTTGGTTAGAATTTGGATAATATGATCTTGGGTGAGTCTGAATGAGCTACTGCGTTAATCCTTCATGTCAACAGCCTAAAAACCAAAAAAATTCCCAGATTTGTCAATTCTGTGGTTCGAGTCTGCGACTACACGCCCGTTACCAAATCTTAGGAATTTTGGGCAAGGGTGGGTTTGGGGCAACCTTTGCGGCGGCAGATCTCTCCTTACCCGGTACTCCCGTCTGTGTAGTCAAACAGCTTCGTCCTGCCACAGATGATCCAAATGTTTATCGCATGGCACAGCAGTTGTTTGAACGGGAAGCAGAAACCTTGGGTAGAGTGGGTAATCATCCTCAAGTTCCCCGTTTATTAGACTATTTCGAAGAAAATCAACAATTTTATTTGGTTCAAGAATACGTTAAAGGACAAAACCTTCATCAAGAAATTAAGAAAAAAGGACCCTTTTCTGAACCCGGTATTAAACAATTTTTAAGTGAAATTTTACCAATTCTTAACTATATTCACGCTCAGAAGGTTATTCATCGCGATATTAAACCTGCTAACCTCATTCGCCGCCAAACTGATCGAAAAATGGTTATTATTGACTTTGGTGCCGTAAAAAATCAGGTGAATTCTGTTTTAGCGTCTAACACCTCGGAGCAATCTGCTTTGACTGCTTTTGCTGTGGGGACTGCCGGCTTTGCACCGCCCGAACAGATGGCTATGCGTCCTGTCTATTCCAGTGATATTTATGCCGTAGGGGTGACTTGTGTTTATTTACTCACCGCCAAATCGCCTAAAGAAATTGGTTGTGATCCCAACACGGGAGAAATCGCTTGGGAACCTTATGTAACTTTGAGTCATGATTTTGCTCAAGTATTGAAAAAAATGCTGGAAATTTCCGTAAAATATCGCTACAAAAATGCACAAGAAGTTCTAGATGCCATGGATGTATTGCCCTATGAAGAGGGGATGCGTCAGAGTATGATTACCAGCTTTAACCCGCATAACGCTACTAATGAACCCTCTGCCGACTTATCCAGAGATCTATCGTCTCCCTCTACGGGAATTTCCAGAGTTGGGCGAAATAATGCCCCCGATCCCTCAATTTCTAGCATACGGATCGCTCCGTCACCAGACACGGGATTTAACACCCACTCAGGAATGCAAACAAATGTTCGCTCGGCTCGCTTAAATACCTCTGTTCGTCCCCCCTCGATGAACAACAATGCAGGTGGTGCAGGAGGCATTGGGGGCAATATGAATGTTCAAGTAGCAGGTGGCTCTCCTAGCCCGAAAAAACGAACTTTAGAGCTTTCTGGTTGTCAACAGCCGCCCAAATTAACCGCCAAAGCGATTTATGAAGCTTATCAAAAAGGCAAAAAAGATTTTACCCAACAAGCCCTGCCTGAATTAAATTTAGCGAAAGCAAAACTACCGAGTATTAATTTTTATGAATCAAAGATGGAAAAAGCCAATTTTCAAGGCTGTGATTTATCAAGAGCGGATTTTGGTCGAACAAATCTGGGTTATGCTTCCCTTAAAGAGGCTAACCTAACAGACGCTTATTTGGGCTATGCAGATTTACAAGGGGCAGATTTACGGGGGGCGAATTTATCGGGAGCGAATTTACGCTTTGCCAATCTTAAAGGCACGAATTTATGCGGGGCAAATTTATCCGATGCTCATGTAACAGCAGAACAACTATCTATGGCTAAAACAAACTGGAGTACGGTGATGCCCAGCGGTAAATGGGGATTGTGGTAAATTTTTGAGAAATATTCCAACTGCCTGTTCTCCTCTCAGAAGAATGAATAAGCGAGACGATCACGATTATACGTCACAATAGAAATTAAACTGTGATGCCGAGCTGTTTTTAAGATGCCCCTACCTCGTCTGATTACTATCATTGCTGGTTTAGGTCTAATATTTGGACTTTTCCTTTGGTTGATTAATGCCATCTACCGTCTTTATTTACAAGTTTCTTTTACTGCCCCTTTACTGGCTAATTTACTAATTCTGCTGATTATTCTCCTATTGGGATTACTAATTTTTGGCTTTTTTTATTATTTTGACCCATTAGGAAGGAAGAAGACACGGAAATCTGCCCGCTCTGCCTATCCGACCATAAAACTGCCTGAAGCAAAAACCGATGCCGCCCAAGAAACCTTAAAAGCGGTTCGTCGACAGGTTCAGCAAATTCAAGATAATGTCTCCCAAAAAGCACTGCTGAATCGTTCAAAAGAAATTGAGCAGAATTTAGCCCGTGGAGACTTACAAGTGGTGGTTTTTGGCACGGGTTCGGCCGGTAAAACGTCCCTCGTGAATGCGTTGCTCGGGGAAATCGTGGGTAAAGTTGAGGCGACGATGGGAACGACGCAAATAGGCACAACCCATCGTTTGGGGCTAAAAGGGTTACAACGGGATATTTTGATTACGGATACCCCCGGCATTTTTGAAGTGGGGGTTGCGGGAACACAACGGGAACAACTGGCACGACAATTAGCAACAGAAGCAGATTTATTGTTATTTGTGGTAGACAATGACTTAAGACAGTCAGAACATGAGAATTTAAAAGCTTTAGCGGCGATTGGTAAGCGTTGTCTCTTAATTTTTAATAAAATTGACCTTTATACCCCTGAAGATGAAGCCTTGATTATGCAACAACTTCAGCGACGAGTAGCCGAAATGATTAAAGCGAGCGATATCATCCCTACGGCGGCTAATCCTCAACCCTTCACAGTGGAAAGCGGCGATATTTTTATGCCAGAACCCGAAATTTTGGCTTTAATTAAGCGATTAGCTACGGTTTTACGGGCGGAAGGAGAAGATCTAGTGGCTGATAATATTTTATTACAATCCCAAAGACTGGGCGAAGAAGCGCGGAAAATTCTTACTCGTCAGCGTAAACGGCAAGCAGATAAGATTATTGACCGTTATCAATGGATTGGGGCAGGGGTAATTGCAGTTACTCCCTTACCGGTGGTGGATATGCTGGCGACGGCGGCAATCAATGCCCAAATGGTGGTAGAAATTGGAAAGGTTTATGGTTGTGAAATTAATAGCGATCGCGGTCGGGAATTAGCGTTATCTTTAGGAAAAACCTTAGTCAGTTTAGGGGTGGTTAAAGGGGCTGTGGAATTATTAGCAAAAGCCTTACAGTTTCATGTGGCAACCTATCTGATTGGCAAGGCAATTCAAGGGGTAACGGCCGCTTATCTAACTCGTATCGCCGGTAAAAGTTTTGTTGAGTATTTTCGTCATGATCAAGATTGGGGTGACGGTGGTATTACAGAAGTTGTTCAAAAACAATTTCAGCTAAGTCGTAAAGATGAATTTATTAAGGCGTTTGTCCAAGACGCTTTGTCCAAGGTAATTCAACCGTTAAGTGAGCATTGGTCAACGGAAACTGAAGAAGAAGAAAGGTTTTTAGAACCTTTAGAAATTAAAGAAATGGAAGCGATTTTGGAAACTGAAGAGGATTGGTAAATGATGCGCTTTAAAGCTGTTGGATTAATTTTAGGTATTTTCTTAGATAAATTCTAAGAAGTTACAACCCTTTGATAAAATTATTGTTGAGAAGCCCTTTCTTGTTCTTAAATGATCCCTATGTCCGACTCAACTTATTTGACCTCAAATTATCGAGATATCGCTTGGCCATTTTGGCCAATTTTACCGCTTTATCCCTATGGAAAACGCCCCACCCTTCGTCGCGAGGTGATTGAAAATCAGATTTGGACATTTGAGCAATTTCAGGGCATTTTTTATGTGGTTATTCCCCTGCGCATGACGGTTATTAAGCTCGAAAAAGGGGGATTACTGGTGTATGCGCCCGTTGCACCCACCCGAGAATGTATTCGTTTAGTGCGAGAATTAGAACAAGAACATGGAGTCGTTCAATTTATCATTTTACCGACTATTTCAGGCTTAGAACATAAGGTTTTTGTGGGTCCTTTTTCTCGTTATTTTCCCACTGCACAAGTCTATATTGCCCCTTATCAATGGAGTTTTCCCCTCAATCTGCCCTTAAGTTGGTTGGGGTTTCCTAAGAAACGGACTCATATTTTACCGCAAAATTGCGAAGAAACACCTTTGAGAGACGAGTTTGACTACAAAATTCTAGAAAAAATTGATTTGAAGACGGGAAGCTTCTCAGAGGTTGCTTTTTTTCATCGGCGATCGCAAACCTTACTGGTTACTGATACTTTGATTAGTGTCCCCGAAGATCCCCCTGCGATTGTGCAGTTAGACCCCTATCCGTTGCTGTTTCATGCAAAGGAGAATGTATTTGAAGAAGTTGGGGATAATTCGCTGAATCGTCGTAAGGGATGGCAAAGAATCGCTCTTTTTGCGCTTTATTTTCGCCCCAGTACCTTAGACACAATTCCTTGGAGACGCGTTTTTGCGGATGCCTCTAAAGCATTACATCGCTCTAAAAAAGCTTATTTTGGCTTATTTCCTTTTCAATGGCAAAAAAATTGGCAAGAATCTTTTGAGGTGTTAAGAAATGACGGAAAGTTATTAGTTGCCCCAATTTTACAAACCTTAATTCTCAATCGAGAGCCAAAAATGGTGTTAGATTGGGTGAATCAAGTATCAAAATGGGATTTTAAGCGAGTAATTCCCTGCCATTTTAGCGCACCGATTGAAGCGACGCCAGAACAAGTTAGGAATGCTTTTAGTTTCTTAGAAAAAAGTGCTTTGGTGAAGGGATTACCTCTATCTGATTTAAGCGTTTTACAGTCCATTGATCAAGTCTTATGTCAGCGAGGGATTACGCCTCCTGCTAAAGAAAAAATTTAGGAAAATAGACATAAAAAAACCTTTTTATAAATAAAGGTTAGCTAGGGTGATACACAGTTTGACTTAAAAACGATGAGCAATTGTTAGGACTATTTCGCGGCTGTTTAAAGCACTGATTAAGTTGTTTAAGTCGTTCATTTTGTTGACGTAATTGTTCAATTTTTTTCTCTAAGGCAATGACGAGAGGACTTTTATCGTCAGCAGATAAAAGAGATAATTGAGAGTAAGGGATCAACATAGGGATTATAACAGCAAAAAACGTCAAAAAATAAGTTAGCTACCTAAATATTAACGATACTTCCATCCATGAAGTGTGATTGAGGATACGGTTTCAAAGCTTTTTATTCTGAGATTACATTACCCATTTGAAAAACTTGCACAGGGTAAAACTTAATTATTAAGAAAAGAGGTTCATTCTACTTTTTTTGCTTTCATTTCGCGTTCGGCGATCTTTCCCCTTGTCATTTTGACATAATGACGGAACAATGGCCATGGTGTACCCCGTAAACCCCGTTTGAAATCATTCCAATGAAAGCAGTTGATATCATGACCAAAGACGTTGTTACCATTCGAGGGATAGCAACCGTAGCCGATGCCGTTAGATTAATGCGAGAAAAAGGCATTTGTTCCTTGATTGTAGAGCGTCGCCACGAAGAAGATGCTTATGGTATCGTAACGGAGGCGGATGTCGTTTATCAAGTTACTGCCTTTGGCAAAGACCCTCAAAAGGTGAAAGTTTATGAGATTATGACTAAGCCTTGTATTGTGGTTAACCCTGACTTAAGCGTGGAATATGTAGCGCGGTTATTCGCTCAACATCGTCTTCATCGCGCTCCTGTCATTAAAGGGGATTTGCTAGTGGAACTTACAGCAAATTGAGATCTATTAAGCTACATAAATTGTAAAATAAAAAAACAATAAAAACTGATGAAGTATGCCAATAGTATATTTTCTTGATTTAAGAAAAAAAGTATTCAGTGCGTGGCAAGCAGGGGAAGGTTCGCAGCGAGAATTAGCCAAAAGGTTTAACGTGAGTTTAAGTTTTATACGAGATTTATCTCGTCGGTATAAAGAAACAGGAACAATAGCGCCCAAACCACAGGGGGGAGATAGACGTTCAAAGCTTCAAGAAAAAGAACAAAAAATAGTCAAAGAAATAGTTGAGTCAAAAAATGAGCTATATTTAAGAGAAATTCAAAATATAATCCAAAACCAAACAGGAATAGTGATCAGCGTATCAAGTTTGTGTCGTACTCTCCAAAAACGGCAATTAAGACGCCAAAAAAACCTTAGTTGCTAGCGAACAAAATAGTGAAAGAGTTAAAAAACTACGCCAAGAATGGAGAATTTGGTTAGAGACAATAGATATAAGAAACCTAATATTTATTGACGAAACAGGGTTTAATCTAGCAATGAATCGACTATATGGCAGAAGTCTTAAAGGAGAAAGGGTAAATGATGAACGCCCTAGAAATAGAGGAAAAAATGTGACAATGGTTGGGGCAATGAGTGATTCAGGTTTAATTGCTGCAATGACTTTAACTGGCGGGTTAGACACAGCTAGTTTTTGGGTTTATGTTGAGAAAATATTATTACCTACACTTTGGGTTGGAGCTATTGTTGTCATGGATAACTTACCTGTTCATTATGCTGGCAAAGTTAAAGCTGTCATTGAATCTGTGGGAGCTAAAGTTAAATTTTTACCCCCTTATTCTCCAGATTTATCACCCATTGAATTATGTTGGTCAAAGATAAAAGAGATTCTTCGTTCGGCTAAAGCTCGCACAGAAAATGCTCTTAATGTTGCCATTACTTATGCTATTAATGCTATTTCTGAGGATGATGCTATCAATTGGTTTCGC
>JBGTGT010000022.1:0-73990 GCA_041746575.1 Microcystaceae cyanobacterium | reverse complement strand
TCGTTCAAAAAGATGTTGAGTTTGTTGCAGTTGAGATTCCCATTGTGTTTTTAGAGATTGAATTTGTTTTAGAGAGGTATTACTGAATTGATGGGGAAGTGTTTGTAACGGGAAGATACTTTTTTGATGAAGTTGTTCAAAAAGATGTTGAGTTTGTTGCAGTTGAGATTCCCATTGCGTTTTTAGAGATTGAATTTGTTTTAACGAATCATAACTTAATTTGATAGGAAGCCTTTGTACAGAATTTAAAGAGGATTGAACTTTATTAAATACCGTTATTTTTTGAGATAAGATAATCGGTTCATTGGACAAAAATTGAAGAAGAGAGGGAATGGTTTCAAAGTTCTGTAGTTGACAAACGGCTTTTAATTTATGAGCCAAAGTTGGTATCGGTTCAGAAAGAGAAGATAAAGTTTTAAAGATGTCCGAAGACCGAGGATTTTGAAAATCTGTACCGCTAAATAATAATCCTTCCCGTTCGTCAATATTATACATCTGCCAAAGACGAGGATTTTCGGCTAAAGATAAAATAGATAAGTAAATAACTAATTGAGGAAAAAAATCAATGGTTAAACAGCGTTTTTCGAGAAATTGTCTTAGGGGATGTTGGTAATCAAAAAGCCCTTTAATACTGTCATCAAATTGATAGGATTCTTTGGTAAAATAAAGACTATCATAGTCAATTAATTTAATAAATAAATGCTTTCCTTGGGAATGAATGATCAAATTACCATGTTGCAAATCGCCGTGGGCGATACCTGAATTGAGTAAATTCTGAGATAATTGATAAAAAACCTCAGCTAGCTCTCGCAGAAGCATTGTATTGTGTAAATTCGCCTTCAAAAATTTTTTTAAGTTTTCTCCTTCTACCCATTCCATCTTCAGTAATGGATAATATTTTCCTAAAACTTGAATGCCTTCCGCTAAAAGAAAGCAATCGACAAAATACTGCTGGCAAGAACTTTTTTCTAAGTGTTTAAGAGCTTTTTGATAATGTTTAATAATTTCAAAAGAACTGCGATGAAAACAACGAATTGCCCAAAGTTTAGGTGGAGAAAATGTTTGATATTTAAAAACAATCGCACAACTTCCAGAAGCCGACCATAAGGTTTTTGTCCCCATTGGAGTCACTTTTTCTACTGCCTTTCCTGTCATTAAACTAGCATCTAAATCTTGTTTAAGTTGACCCAATTGATGTTTTTTTTGAAAAGCGAATTGGGGATAGCGAATGGCATTAAGATAGTCTGAACGGCTAGGATATTGCATAATAGGAAACGGGTAATGGAAAACAGGGAACAAATAATTGAATGAAAATGCACCTCGTGATTTTGAAAAATACGATATTTTGCCTATGAGAGAAGAATTAATTAAGGCTTCTCAAGTTCCAAACTTTAGCGACTTATTCGTTAACTTTAATAATCATCAAGGTTGTATCATCATTTTTAATTAATTTATCTTGCCTTAATTGAGTTAACATTTCACTGAATTCTTCAGATTTTCTTAGGGTCAAGCATTTTTGCCAATCTTGTCCTTGATTTTCATAATTTCTCAGTATCCATTGACATAGAGCATCGGTTGCTAAAAGAAAAGCATCTCCTGCTTGATAACGTCCTTCAATCAATTGGGGAGGGAATGAGGTAATATCAGGAGAACTAATGAAACATTGGGTAACACTTTGAAAATCTTCGGCAGTTTTTTGCGGAAAAACTGTTAAATCGCCGGTTTCTACTGTTAATTTGAATAAACAACTATCCCCTAATGCCACCGCTTGCCACTGTTGGGATGGAAAGTGTAAGCTTAACCCCAAAAAGGTAGCCGCTCCGTAGTTTTTTAACTCAGACCCTTTTTGCCACCATTTTAGGGTAGAATCTGTTAATTTTTGGATATAGTATTGCTGCCATTGCTGTCGAGGCAAGTTTAACCAATTTTGATGAGATTGTTTCATAACTTCAATAGGATTCTCGGCACTTCGACAAAAGGTATTGACCAAAATTTCTGCCCATTGTCTAGGATACAAAGATGAACCAGCCCCATCGGATAGGGCGATTAAGTTTCCTTCTGGGTTGAAGGCAAAGTAATCTTGATTGGTACGGGAAGATTCCCCTATTTTAGGCTCAGAAAACGTAATAATTTCCATTAAACTCAAAATTCTGCTTTTGTTCCAATCTCTAATAACTGAATCAGCGTTTCTAGTTTTGCTTTATAGACGAATCCGCGGGCAAAAGGCTGGGGATTCCAACCCGCCGCCGCCGCTCTTTCTAGCATTAAAGGAGGTAAAATACTGGAAATTTCGTATAAAAAGTGCGCATAGCTATCGTTTTCTGGCAATTGTTCTGGTGTTGCAGGTAAGATGAATTCTGTTTCCCTCCCTTCTGCAATATGGGCATTGAGCAGTAAGGTATTTCCATCTTCTGTGGCTAATTGAGTCAGATATTCTGCCCCTGCTTTTGCCTTAGGGAGAGAATTCGCTTCTCCATCCGTAATATTAATAACAATCGGCGGAAAACTGATAGGGTGAGCATTAATCCATTCTTTGACTAAAATACTTGCCATCTCGAATCCCTCTGCCATCGGGGTTTCTCCCACTGCCGAAGGTTCAATCCACACCGGAATTTGGTCTTCAATTTCCACCCAACCTCCTGCCCCATCGGCAACTTGACGTGGGAAGGTTTCTACTCTAGGACAATGCTCAATTAACTCTTGCATAGTTACAATAGGCTTTGTGGCTAAAAACCCCAAAAAAGCGTTAGTTGCTTTGTCTTTTTCCTTACCGTACCCCAAAACTGATATCTCAAAACTATTTTTGATTTCTTCGCCGTCCGTACAGGCTAACACGATTTCTCGCAACACCCGATTGACTGCCATCGCACATTCCTTGGCTTTTGTTCCCATTTTAGACCCATAGGGATAACACATTGAAAATGATTGATCAATAAGGACAACGACATAAGCGGGGGTTGCACGACTAATTTCTTGATTATAAGGCATATATAAAAGCTGATTTGACCGATTAACTCAATAAGTTTCTTATTGTACCGTTAAATTAAACGTTAATCAAACTTTAGAAGATAAGCGTTTCACTAGCCAATAACTGATAGATAAGGATAAAATAGCCACCGCTAAAGCTAACAAGTGAAGTTCGCTATATTTACTGAAATCAAAAATAATAATTTTACGAGCAACAGCAATTAAAGAGGTAATAATCACTAATTCAACTTGAACAACGTGTTTTTTTAAATAAACAGCAATATTTTCTAATAACTCTAAAGCAATTAAAATATTCAAAAACAAGCCAAAAATATCAATAATTGTTTTTTCAAAAAAACCCACAGGGTTTGAAAAAAGATCACGGATTAAAATTAATACTAAATCAAAAATTGAAACAACAATAACGGACAATAAAGCCAAAGAAAGAATTTTTGAAAAAATATTTTCTCCCCGTTTAATTAATTTTAGAAAGTTATCATCGCTCAACGTTTTTCTAATTAAATTAAGACCGTTTTTGCGCTCGATTTTCATAAGACGATAACTGAATAAAAATACTTAAAGACAGGACAAAAATTTAAGGCTGAAGACCGGAGAAAGAAGATAGGTCTAGGTGAGAACAGTGTCTATTTAATCTTACTTAAAAACCTAACACCTAGAACCTAACGTCTTACCTCAAATTAAATCACGCTGTTGTTGGATTCGACAGTAGCAAGTGTTTCGGGAGATACTCCCCCGTTGATACTGACAACGGCTTGACGTAAAGCCTCAACACGGGTTCTCATGCGATTTTGATGGGGAATACGGTCTAAAATATTAAAGCGTTGCAGACGTTTCTGAATTTTGCCATCACTGCCGACGATATACACGTCTAAAGCTTGACGGTAAGCATCATCAATCAGTTTTTCGAGTGCTAGCGTTGCCGTTACCCCTAATAAAGGAACTTTGGTCAAATCCAAAATTAATACCTTATATTGGTCTAAAATCGTTTGACGTTGCGTAATCGCTTTAGCTGCACCGAAGCTCATCGGCCCTCCTAAGTCAAGGATTAAGATTTTACCGTTTGCTTCTTTTAATAACTCTTTTCCTTCTATACTCAGAATTTCTGCGTCTTCGCCTTCGTGATGGTCGATCGATTTGACTGCATCTTCTTGAATCTCTGCTAAACGGTTAATCGTGAGAATATTGGCGATGAAAACCCCAACACCCACTGCTACAATCAAGTCAACAAAGACGGTCAATGCCATCACACAGTACATGATAGCTGCGGTTTTTAACGATAAATAATGCGCCC
Source organism: Microcystaceae cyanobacterium (assembly GCA_041746575.1). Classification (GTDB taxonomy): domain Bacteria; phylum Cyanobacteriota; class Cyanobacteriia; order Cyanobacteriales; family Microcystaceae; genus JBGTGT01. The sequence continues at coordinate 69,711 of JBGTGT010000022.1, read as the reverse complement.
GTTTGAGGAATTTCCAGTCAATAATATCAATACCGACTTTTAAGGCAATCCCTGCTAAGACCGCTAGGGGGATACTGCGGGTAAGTCCTGCCGCCCAAACCACGACAATTAATAGGATAATCGCACGAGTTAAACCAGATACTGCCGTTTTTGCCCCTGTTTGAATATTGACCACCGTTCCCATCGTTGCCCCTGCGCCAGGTAAGCCACCGAACAATCCGGACATAATATTACCAATCCCTTGACCAATTAACTCTTTATTAGAATTATGTTCCGTTTGAGTCAAGCTATCAGCAATGACGGAGGTTAAGAGGGAATCAATACACCCTAGCATCCCTAAAACCGCACCATTAATGATCATTAATTGTATTTGATCAATGGAGAAGAAAGGCATTCGGAAACTGGGTAACCCCGCCGTAATTTCGCCAATTCGCCGGATATCGCTATCGCCAAAGAATACCAATGAAACCACTGTTCCTACAATTAAGGCAATCAATTGCGGGGGAATTAACCGCTTCACCTTACTCGGCGTCAGAAAAATTAAGGCGATCGTCATGGCTCCTAAAATCGTTTCCAATGGATTCAAGGTGCTGATTAATTCGGGAAAGGCTTTCAATGCCCCTAAAACTCCGCCTTTAGGACTAGCATGACCTAGAAAAGGAGGAATTTGCAAGATAATCAGAATGACCCCAATCCCCGACATAAAGCCCGAAATTACTGAATAGGGCATCATCGTGATATATTTGCCCAACCGTAGTGAACCAAAGATGATTTGGAAAATCCCAGCCAGAATGATCACGGCGAAAGCCATTGATAGCCCATTTTCGGGATCTCTTGCCACTAAACTGGCGATTACCCCTGTAATAACCACTGTCATCGGCCCCGTCGGTTCAGAAATCAGGGTCGGAGTTCCCCCAAATAAAGCGGCAAAAAAGCCCACTAAAACAGCCCCATATAAGCCTGCCGTTGCCCCTGCGCCAGAGGCGACACCGAACGCTAACGCAATGGGAAGAGAAACGATGGCGGCAGTGACACCCCCAAAGATATCCCCTCGTAAGTTCTTAAAGTTAATCAGATTGAGTTGCTGCATGATCAATTAATCGTCGTTTTTTCATTTATAAAAGTCGTTAATAGAACAAACAATCATTTGTTTTATTCTATGAATATGAATCATATCAGGGAAAGAGAGATTTGTCTTGGCTGGTCATATAATTTTTTTTTATGAATAAGATTAAGCTCGCCGTAAAAAGCCGCTCGCAATGAGAAATAGGGAATGGGGGAATTAAAATCCAAAAAATCCTTAAAGCGGGTCAATCTCGATTAAGAATAGAGAATAATAAAGGTAAACTAGATGACAGTGGCTTGCAATGGGCTGTGATCTGGGTAATCTTTGACAAATAATGCTTATGAACGACGTACCTTCGACGAGTAGTCAAGAAAATTGCAAAGTATCCACAGAAATGTCGATCCCTGCCGTTTATCGAGGGCTAATAGCCCTTATTAGAGAACCTCTGGTTCATTTTTTACTGATAGGGGCGTTTATTTTTGGCGTTTATACTGTTTTTCAGCCGACAGAGACGACGCATCAGATTTTGATTTCACCTTCCTTAGTCAATCGTCTCGCAACAGCTTGGGAAACTCAATGGCGTAAACCTCCCACGGCGTCAGAATTAGCCAGCTTAATTGAAACTTACCTAAAAGAAGAAATTTTCTACCGAGAAGCAATTAATATGGGATTAGATCAAGATGATCTGATGATTCGCCGTTGGTTAGCCCAAAAATTAGATTTTCTCTCCCAAGATATGACCCCTCCGCATGAACCGACAGACAACGAGTTAAGGGCTTATTTTGAGGCGCATCAAGGAGAATTTAGAGAATTGCCTAAGCTAAGTTTTCGTCAAATCTTCTTTAATCCTGATCAACGGGGTGAAAACACGCAAGAAGATGCAGAAAAAGTCTTGAAACAACTGAAATCTCATCCCTCTCTCGCTGATGGAATTTCTGCTTTAGGCGATCGCTTCTCACTTAATCATGATTATATTCTCATAGATCCGACGGAAGTGGCTCAATTGTTTGGGAATTCTTTTGCTGACACGCTTTTTGCCCTAAAATCTGACCAATGGCAAGGTCCGATTTACTCTGAATATGGCTGGCATTTGGTAAAAATTGACCTAAAAATTCCTGAAAAACCGGCAAATTTTGCTGAAAATAAGGACGATATTCGCAGTCGTTTAAAAGATGAGCAGAGAGCAATGGTTAAGCGACAATTTTATCAACAATTACGCGATCGCTATACTATTCAACTGGATCAGACTGTTTCAGAGAATTATCCCTACATAAAGCAATTTATCAAGGAAAATGGCTAATTTTTTAAGATTTCTTAAACTCTCATCCACGTTAGGACTGCTTATCTTATTGTACCTTTGCTTTTCAGTTAAACCCGTTAACGCCCATGCCCTACAACCGGCTTATCTTAATTTACAAGAAACCGAACGAGGACAGTTTGACGTCTCGTGGAAAGTGCCTTTTGTCGGCGAAGGCTCGTCCATCCCCCTTAATGAATCACCGCAACTGCCAGATATGTGCAAAGTCATTACCCCAGAAGTGACGTATTATCCGTCAGAAGCAATGTTGAAGCGTTGGCGAGTTAATTGTGGAGAAAGAGGACTTTATGGTCAAAAGATTAGAATTAATGGTTTGGAATCTGCTTTGAATGATGTTTTGTTTCGCTTAGATACCTTAGAGGGTTTAACTTATTTAGCGGTTTTACGGGCTTCTAACCCTAGTTACAATATTCCTGCTAGAGGTTCTCGTCCGCAAATTGCTTGGTCTTATTTAAACTTAGGAATTCAGCATATCTTAACAGGATATGACCACCTTTTATTCGTTCTGGGTTTAGTTTTGCTGGTTTCTCAAGGTTGGTTATTGTTTAAGACAATTACTGCCTTTACCCTTGCTCATAGCGTCACCTTGGGAGCGGCAACCTTAGGGATTGTGACGGTACCCCAAGCCCCCGTAGAAGCGATTATTGCCCTAAGTATCCTATTTTTAGCCAGAGAATTAGCCTATCGTCGCCTTGGCACAATTGGACTCACAGCGCGTTATCCTTGGGTTGTGGCGTTAATCTTCGGACTTTTGCATGGATTCGGTTTTGCGGGAGCGTTAACTGAGGCAGGATTACCGCAGGAGGATATTCCCCTTGCGTTACTATTATTTAATACGGGGGTTGAAATTGGTCAATTATCTTTTGTATTTGTCGTTTTAGCGATTATTTTTGTTTTTAAGCGAGGACGTTATCCCGAATGGGTCGGTTGGCTCGCTCCCTATGCGATTGGTGCCATATCTGCTTTCTGGGTGATTGAACGAATGAGTACCTTTTAATTGTTTTGGGCTAAATCTTCTGCATAGATATTATTAAAACTAAAGAGATAGCATCGTTCCCCTATTATCTAAAAATATGACCTACTTCGTTTATTCCATAAGTTGTTTCATTATCTTTATTTCCCATTCTTGGGTTTCCACAATCTGAGTGCATAATTCTTGGATACGTGGATTGGTCAACGATGCTTCTAACGCTTTCAGTTCTAGAAAACCTTCTCATCGCTGGTTCGATGAACGGTTATCGCCCCACAACATGAGTGTTTCCAATAGAAAGCGTTAGAAGCAGCTTCAATTATTTGTTCAGCTATAATCTTTACGTCATTCATTTATCTTTCAACAGATTTATTTCACTATCACTCGAAGGTTTTTAACCGATGGATACTGTATTTAGGCGATTTACATTGAACCAGAAAGACATAGAGTGAGCCCCAAAACTTGTGTAACGAGGATAGAAGGAGAAAATACACGACTAAGACACTATTTAGCTAGATTGCATAGGAAAACTTTATATTACTCAAAATCAGAGAAAATATTAAAGTATTCAGTTCGGCTGTTAATGCACTATTTAAGATTTAAAACGGTTTCTGTTGTTAGTTGACCCACACAGTATTCAGCAACGCTCACCTCTCCGGGTGCGGACTCTGACGCAACCCGCTCACTCATTACTGCACTGCTTTCTTAATCTTGAGTTCCATCTCGGGAGTCACTTCAGCGGAGCGAGCGGGAAGCTCGGTTGTGCCTCGTTCGCCATTGCGCGCAATATCGTCAATGAGCAACTTCATCTCGGCTATTTCGCGGACCTGAGACTCAATTATTTCGTCCGCCAGCTTACGGACACGTGGGTCACTAATGCTCGCCTTCCGCGCGTTGTTGATAGCAATTGAGTGATGGGGGATCATCGACCGCATGAAGTTGAGGTCTTCGATTAGGGACTGACTCCTATTCACGGACAGTAGGATGACGCCGATTAGTGTGGCCACGGCGAGAACGGCGATTTTGGTTACCTTTCCTCTGTACATCGACCACATGAAGCCTAGCATCACGACAGTCATGACGCACCCCATCACCAATGAAGCAATCAGCCGGTTCACACTAAACATTGCGTGGTCAAGTGAGTAGATGAGCTGATACATCAAGAAGAACATGATGAAGGTCGAGATCGCGATCATCGCCGCAAAGCGGCCCCAGCTCATGCCCATCATCTGCTTTTGCTGATTCATTATATATAGCTCCTTATGTCGAAGGTGATCTAACGGACTAGCTCAACCGCAGTCGCTACGCTCCTCGATTAGCTTTTTCGTGGCTGGCGACAATCTTAGTATTCCCAAAAAGTAACATTAATTCCAGCCAAAATAACTATCTATTATACCAAGATTTTCCGTAAAGTAAGAAACCCAAAGCGCAATCATTAAGCGAGTATAGGGTTTCATGTCGAATTCCTCTTTTAATACGACTCCCGTTGCTTAGCGATGCTAAAATTATCAAGGGAAGACAGAAAAAGAAGTCTATTTTTATCTTTCCGCCTTTCAGTGATTTTTTAGGCGGCTACAGCAGCGATTTTTTGATATTCTTTGACGGCTTCGTTACAGGCTTGAGCGCATTTTTTACAGTGATCCATATCGTGAGAACTACATTCATCAGCACAGGCTTGACAAATCTCAGCGCAGGCTTTGCTTAGGGGGGCAATAAAGCGAGATCCTCGTACCATAAATAGAGAAATAGCACGGCAAATTTCCGCACAATCTAAACAATTACGAGCGCATTTGAGCATATCAGGATTACCCATACAGGCTTCGGCACAATGTTCACACTCTATGGCACATTTCATCGCCACATCAAAACTGGATTGATACTTTTCGTGAACTAATAGCATAATCTTTTTTTCTTACTTATCTTTTCTTGTCTAGATCTTATAAAAAAGAATAAATTAATTGATCTATCTTAAGGGTCAAATAAAATTTATATCTCTAGGAATAATCTAATTTCATGCTGATTTCATTATTTTTTGTTGAGAGCTCGTTGAGTCAATTGGCTCATACTATTTTTCAAAAAGTGTAAGAGACTTGGAAACATTTTAAAAATTTCTTGAAGTGGAACAGCTTGATAAGTTAAGATCTGAAGTTAATCAAACTCTGGCTACTCTTAGTCGAGATAGAATTTCATTCTCAACGTTTTATCTCTCTTAAGCATTTAAAAAATTGATTTAAATATATCATCATATTTATCTGTTAATTCTAAAAATCCTGCTCAAAAAAGGAGTGGACTAATTGGCCCACCCCAAATCAATAATTAAGGCAATTTTAGTCTTAAAATTAAACAGAGGTTAAGGTTTTTTCGTGTTCTGTTTTTGCCTCCGCACTATCGGCTTCCGAGGGAGGAACAACTTGCCAGAATTGAGGTAAATATTGCGCCCAATTTGCTAAAATATGCTTCCCTTTCGGACTTCCTGTACGTTCGACATGAGTCGTAATTAAGTCTTTTAATTGTGCTTTTCCGGCATAAGTGCATACCCGTTGTAACTTAACTATCTCATAATTGACTTTTTCGGGGAAATTTCCGCTTTCATCGAGAAAATACCCTAATCCCCCCGTCATTCCTGCACCCACATTACGCCCAACGTTCCCTAAGACGACAATAACGCCCCCAGTCATGTATTCGCAACAGTGATCTCCTGCGCCTTCAATCACTGCCTTAGCCATCGAATTTCGCACTGCAAAGCGTTCCCCTGCGATACCATTGGCATAAATAACGCCCCCTGTTGCCCCATATAAGCAGGTATTACCAAGAATAACATTATTTTCTGGGGTATAGTTAGCCTCTTTTGGTGGAATAATAATAATTTCGCCTCCGTGCATTCCTTTACCGACATAGTCATTCGCTTCCCCTTCGAGATGCAAAATCATCCCCGGCAAGTTAAATAGTCCGAAACTTTGACCGGCCGAACCTTTGAATTTCAAAGTAATTTGACCTTCAAACCCCGAATTCCCATATTTTTTAGCAATAACCCCAGATATACGACCGCCTACAGAGCGATTTGTGTTCAAAATCTCCATCTCTTTGGTAATTGATCCTTGATGGTTAATGGCCGCCCTGATATCTGCATTTGCTAGGATCTGATCATCTAAGACATCCCCGTTACTGTGAACGTCTTCATGATTGAGCCAAGTACGGTCTTCTTTAACATCAGGTAGGCGAATTAAGCAATCTACATTCATTCCTGCCGTTTTGCTCACTTTTACATCGCTACGCTGTTTTAAGAGATCAGAACGACCAATTACTTCATTTAAAGTCCGGTAACCCAATTGCGCCAAGATAGAACGGACTTCTTCGGCAATAAAGTAGAAGAAATTGACAACATCTGCGGGAACGCCCTTAAATCTTGCCCGTAGCTTCTCTTGTTGGGTTGCGACACCTACTGGACAGTTATTTGTGTGGCAGATACGCGCCATGATACAGCCTTCTGCGATCATCGCAATCGAACCGAAGCCGTATTCTTCAGCTCCCATCAATGCTGCCATCATTACATCCCATCCTGTCTTTAAACCCCCGTCAGCTCGCAAAATAACGCGCTCACGCAGTTGATTTTCCAACAGCATCCGATGGACTTCTGTTACCCCTAATTCCCAAGGACATCCGGCGTGTTTAATAGAACTTAACGGGGATGCGCCTGTGCCGCCATCATGTCCTGAAATCTGGATAATATCAGCGTTAGCCTTAGCTACCCCTGCTGCAATCGTGCCGATGCCAATTTCCGCTACCAGTTTAACGGATACTTTTGCTTGGGGGTTAATTTGGTGTAAATCGGTGATTAACTGCGCTAAGTCTTCAATGGAGTAGATGTCATGGTGAGGTGGGGGTGAAATGAGGGTAACACCGGGCTTAGAACGCCGTAACATGGCAATATAAGAACTGACTTTTTTACCGGGTAATTGCCCCCCTTCACCGGGTTTTGCCCCTTGTGCCATTTTAATCTCTAATTGCTTGGCATTCATCAAATATTCAGGAGTTACGCCAAAACGCCCCGATGCAATCTGTTTAATAGCAGAACTCGCTATGTCACCGCTTCTCAAACCTTTAAGATGAGAAAATGTTGGAGATTTACCCTCATCGTCCACATCATTAAGGATAATAAAGCGCGTAGGATCTTCGCCACCTTCTCCTGAGTTCGATTTTCCGCCAATTCGGTTCATTGCAATGGCTAAAGTCTCATGAGCTTCCCGTGACAATGCCCCAAGAGACATACCCCCTGTACAGAAGCGTTTAAGCATATTTTCGACGGGTTCAACTTCCTCAATCGGAATAGGGGAGCGATCTGGGTTAAACGTTAAAAGATCTCGTAAGGCTGTTACTGGACGTTCTGCTGAGTATTTTTGATAGAGAGCATAATGGTCGTAGGCTTCTGCATTTGTACCATTGCCGCCAATTTTATAAGCTTCTACTGCTTTGTGGAGATATTTCGCCATCTCCGGAGAATTCATGTGATATTCACCACCCGGACGATAATTGACAAAACCGTAGTTTTCCAGTTTCTTGGCGGTTAAATTGGGAAAGGCTTGACAATGTAAATTAATAATTTCTTGGGCTAATTCAGCAATACTTAAACCACCCACCCGACTTGTCGTCCCTTTAAACCCAGTATCGACTAAATCCTGCCCTAAGCCAATCGCCTCGAAGATTTGCGCTCCATGATAGGAGGATAGCAGAGAAATACCCATTTTGGAGAGGATTTTGAACAATCCAGCTTCGATAGACTTGCGGAAGTTATTTAATGCTTCTTGCAAATTGACAGATTCTAGCTTGCCATTCGCCATCAAATTTTGAGTTTTAGCATCATTCCACCATATTCTAATGGATTCTAGAGCTAAATAAGGACAAATAGCAGAAGCTCCGTAGCCAATTAAACAAGCAAAGTGATGGGTACTCCAACATTGTGCCGTATCTACAATTAGGGAGGCTTTGAGACGTAACCCCTCTTTGATTAAGTGATGATGAACTGCACCCACCGCAAGCAAAGGAGGAATATAAGAATTATTTTCGTCTATTCCACTACGGTCAGTTAGAATTAAGATTTTGACCCCATTTTTAACCGAATTTACCGCAGATCGGCAGAGGTTATCAATAGCCGTTTTCAATCCATACGGACCTGATGTAATCTCAAATAGGGTTGATAATTCTACACTTGTAATGTCAGACGCTTTAATTTCGTTTAATTCTGCGTTATTAATGACAGGACTAAATAATTCGATTAATTTGGCATCTTCTGCTTTGATGTGCAGTAAATTACCCCGTTCTCCTAGTAACATTCCCAAAGACATGACCAAATTTTCCCGTAAAGGATCAATAGGAGGATTCGTCACTTGAGCGAATCTTTGCTTAAAATAGTCGTAAAGTAGGCGAGGTTTGTCAGAAAGTACCGCTAACGGGATGTCGTCCCCCATGCAAAAGGTAGGCTCTTTCCCTTGCGTCGCCATTGGGACTAAAATCATATCCACGTCTTCCGCCGTGTAACCAAAGGCGGTTTGTTGTTGTAAGAGAGCGTTATTTTCAGCGGTTTCCGTAAAGGATTGAGGGGTTAAAACATGACGATACTGCTTCAACCAGTCACCATAAGGTTTTTTTGAAGCGATGCGCTCTTTAATTTGCCAGTTTTTCAAGATTTCTTGCGTATTTAAATCAACTGCAATCATTTGGCCGGGGCCAAGTCTACCTTTTTCGGCCACCTCGCTTTCGGGTAAATCGACTACCCCCGCTTCACTAGCAACGACCACATAATCATCCTTCGTAATAATATAACGCGCCGGACGCAACCCGTTACGGTCTAAGCACGCACCCACACGCTTACCATCGCTGAATACCAATAAGGCAGGCCCATCCCAAGGTTCTTTTAAGCCGCTATAATATTGGTAAAAATCTACAATTTCAGGCTTATCTTGCAAATCGGGTTGATTTTGATAGGCTTCCGGCACAAGAATCATCACCGCCTCTAAAGGTGTGCGCCCAGTGCGGACTAATAACTCCATCGTACTATCTAAATTATAGGAGTCACTATTGGCTGCATTCACTACAGGGGTTAACGCTTCTAAATCTTCGTTTTCCCATCCTGGTACATTTAAATTACGCTCACGGGTGGACATCCAGTTAATATTGCCTAAAAGGGTGTTAATTTCGCCGTTATGTCCTAATAATCGCATCGGCTGAGCAAAGGGCCATTTGGGCATGGTGTTGGTACTAAAACGACGGTGATAGATAGCAAATTGACTACTATAGGCGGAATTGACTAAATCGTCGTAAAATTCTCCTAAGACAACACTTCTGACCATCCCTTTATAGACAATGGTACGACAAGAAAAGGAACAGATATAAAAATCATCCTTTAACATTTTACCCACATAAGACCGTGCGATGTAGAGAACTCGATCTAGGTCATCCCCTGCTAATCCTTGGGAACATTGTACCATAATTTGGGCAATATAAGGCATATTTTCCCGTGCTTGCCGTCCCAATACTTCAGGTTTTACGGGAACTTCACGCCATCCCAACACCTCTAAATTTTTAGTATTAATCACCGCTTCAATGTGTTGACAAGCTTCTTGGCGTTCTTTTTCATTTTGGGGCAAAAACACCATTCCTACACCTAATTGCTCCACGGGAGGCATATTTATCCCTTTCTCCTCAAACCATGCTTTAAAGACATCTCTGGGAATCCCTGTCATCACCCCCGAACCATCCCCAGAATCGTAGTCTGCACTACATCCACCACGATGTTCTAAGCATCCTAACGCTTTTAGTGCTTGTTTGATTAAATTATGGCTTCCTTGACCTTTTACGTCCGCAATAAAGCCAACACCGCAAGCGTCTCTTTCATAGTCTAGCCAAGGTTGGGGGGAAGGGGTGGTGAGGGAGTTAATACGAGGTTTGGTCATGGTTTTTTGAGTGGTTTTGAGGATTGACGGGATATATTGGGGAGAAATGACAATATGATTGAAGGTATTTTATTATATCGCTTTCTCAATCGGATTTTGTCTATATGGGGCTTGATGTCAATGGATATTGATACTTTACCGATGGATTAGGGTAAAGGGTTCGGACTCTTTATTGTAATAAAAGTTTACGAGGTTGATCAATAGGGTTTTGAGATAGACTGAAACACTCTAAAGAATAGAATTTTGCCAAATATTAAGCTAAGTTAAGTAAAGATTAATGTTGATTGCAAATTTTAATTCAACGCTATATACTCTGTTCTGTACTTGACTTGTTTAAAAACTTGACTTGTATGTTAAGACCATTCTCTAGCAAAATCATGACTCAACTATTCATAAGATTAATTCAGCCTAAAAGCGGCTTAATGGCAACAGGACTAATTTTTGCTACCTTAATACCTTTCGCAAATGCTCAAGCAAGTTCTTTTGTTGATGTCAGTTTAGCGGACAACAGAAGTTCCTTTACTGCTACTTTTTCATGGGATGGTACTAATGATGCCTCAGAATTGTTATTTGGTATAAGCAGAAGTGATTTTGCACAGACCTGCCCATTTAATAATGGAATTTGCTGGGATTTTTCGGTATTTTTTAGTGACAATGAAGTAAATGGTTATGATTTTTTTGTTTCTGCTCAACATGTAGTTCCAGCCGACGATACTGATAACGACAATGGTACTCTACTCAATCGACGATTATCGGGTATTCAAAGCTTTCCGGGAGGTGGATTTACAGGACTACCCGTAACTGGTAATATGAGTCAACAATTACTTCTGAAATCTGAAGAACACTTACCAGAACATACTGATCTATACGCTCTTTTGTACAGTTATCCTACAGAAAATGACGACATCACATTTACTTTAACGGGAGTACATATACCCGACGATATTCCTCCAGTTCCTGAATCTTCCTCTATCTTAAGTTTACTTGGTTTAGGTTTGTTGGGTGTTGCTTCTGCGACCCGAAAAAAGCTTAAGGCGACCACTTGTAAGTGTGATCGCTTGTAGAGTATGAAAATTGGGAAAATCAATCAATTAACGAAATAATCCAAGGTTATTGCCCATAATTTCACCTTCGGGATATTTATCTTAATCTTTTGGTGGGCAAGCTATTAATATTATTCTGTATCATCTAAATTAACTATGCTTTTCAATTCTACCTTATGATGTTTTAATTAACTAAGAGCTTTAATTTTCGCCATTTCTCCTTCAACATCAGGAAGTATTTGACCTTTTTTGTGTGCGGTTTCTAACCATAATTCCTTGACAATCATTAATTCTTCTAGCGTTTCCTGTAAAGTCTCTCCTTGTGCTAAACAACCTTTTAGCGCAGGAATTTCAGCAACAAACCCACCTTCTTCACAGGGATAAATAATCATTGGATAATTCATGTTTCGTCTCCTTCAATCAATTCTATAACTCTTCTAATATAAACGCTTTTGACTCGGTTGCGATGAACAGGAATCACAAAAACAATATCAGCTTTTGTAAAAATATGATGACTTCCTGTAATTCTATCAAGAATAAAGCCTTCCAGTTCTAATAATTTGCGAATTTCCTGAAATGTAACATTGTTAGGACTATTTTTAAGACGCTGAAGTAGCTTGTCTCTTTTTACCATCTAATTAATATGGAATTATTTATCAAGTTGAAGATAACATAAATTAACAACACCTGTAAAATCTTTAAATTGGAAAAATCAATCAATGAATGGGATAATCCAAGATTTTTGACCACCATTTCACCTTTGGGATATTATCTTAATCTTTTGGTGAGCAAGCGATTAATGTTATTCTGTGTCATCTAAATTAACGATGCTTGCCCGTTCTACTCTTGAGAAAGTGCGATTGCTATGTTTTAACATAACTAACATAAACTATAATTAAAAATCGTGTCAATATTCATCAATGCCCCAGAAAATCCGAGAACTCAAAAAAATGTTACAAAAAGCAGGATTTGCCTCTCGTACTGGCAAAGGTAGTCATTCAAACTGGTATCATCCTTTATATGAAGGAAGAATCACAATTTCAGGAAAAGATAGCTCAGATGCTAAAATTTATTTAGAAAAAGAAGTTTTAAACGCCATCCAAGAAGTCAAAAGGAAACAAGAAAATGAATAAACTTAAATACACAATGATTATTCAATGGTCAGAAGAAAACAATTGTTATTTAGTAGGATTTCCCGACTTCATAGGTCAAAAATGGCGAACTCATGGTGATTCTTATGAAGAAGCTGTGACCAACGGCGTAGAAGTATTAGAATTATTAATCGAGGATTACCAATTAGCAGGAGAACCTTTACCCATACCTAAAGTTTATCAGGATCAAGTTGCTTGAAGAGATCGCTTGTGAAATCTTCAAACTGGAAAAATCGCCTAATTATAGAAATAATCTAAGATATTTGACCACAAAATTCCCTAATCATCTTTCAAATTAATCAGAGTGGGCAATGATACTATATTTGCGATTATGTACCTAATAGTACCGCTTTAGAGATTTCTGAGCGATCGCCATTGCTTGTTTTTCTGTAACAATTAATCAACCCAATTTTAGAAAAACACCTTCTAATCAAACATTTGATTGATTAAGTGTTGGTAACGTTGGGTGACGACTGGACGCTTAACCTTCAAAGTTTGGGTCATCATACCATTTTCAAGGGAAAAAGGCTCTAAAATAAACTCAAAGCTCTTAATTTGATCATCAGGACGATAACCGGGGCGATTTTTGATCTCTCGCTTCAATTCTTGGCGAAATAGATCAACGACAGACCCATTATACCAATCACTTTGTGGAATTTCAGCAGAAGAATCAGCCGATTGTGGGAATTTTACGCTTAGCTTTTTACTATCTGCCCATTTTTGTAATGCTTCCACGTTGGGAACAATTAAAGCTCCTAATGCCTTTTGATCTTGACCGACCAGCATAATTTGATCAATGTAAGGACTCCGAACGCAAGCATCTTCAATCGGTTGCGGTTCAATATTTTCGCCATTGGATAAAACAATAGTATCCTTGGCACGCCCCGTTAAAACTAAATCATTTTGCTGGGTAACCCATCCTAAATCGCCACTATTAAACCATCCTTCGGCATCAATCGCCTTCGCCGTCGCTTCGGGTTTTTGATAATACCCTTGCATGACTTGAGGTCCACGAATTAACACCAAACCTCGCTGTTCTGGGGGTAGAATTTGTTTAGTATCTAGATCAACAATACGAATGTCTGTTTGCGGAATCGGACGACCTGAAGACCCTCTTAAATTATGCGTTAAAGTACGTGCGTTAGTGACAGGAGACGTTTCGGTTAGACCATACCCCACTAAGAGGGGAACATTGACAATTTCGTAAAAGGTGTCTAAATGTTTCGCTAATGAACCTCCACCACTCACGAAAGTTTCAACCCTTCCCCCTGTTGCTTCCCGAATTTTTTGGTAAACCAGTTTGTCTCCTAAGGCATGAAGCGGAAAAAGGGCAATTGCTTTTAAATCTGCTATTAAACGCTCAATACTAGAAGCATGAAGGTGATCAAGGCTTAACTTATTAGCGATACGTTTGTTGATTATGTAATTTTCTGAAATATTCAAGAAAAATGTTATTAATTTTTGACGACTTTCAGGTTGATCTCGAAAGTTCTTTTGAATACCTTCATAAAGAGATTCCCAAAGACGGGGGACACCTATCATGTGATGGGGTTTAAAGTTCTTTAAATCGTTTTTAAACGTGCGAATACTGGTGTAAACCATCGTGCAACCTTGAGAGAGCAGAAAATACTCTGCACTTCTTTCATAAGCGTGCCAAGGCGGTAAAATGCTTAAGACCGTATTTCCCGGTTGCGGTTGAATGATAGCATCGAGGGTGGTGACTTGATGAAGTAAGTTGCCATGGGATAACATTGCCCCCTTTGGTTGTCCTGTTGTTCCAGAGGTATAAATGAGGGTTGCGAGGGAATCTTTAGAAATTTCAATCGGAATTAAGTTGGAATTTGCGCCTACTTCCATTAATTGGCTAAAATTTAAGACTTTAACAGATTCTTCTGTTTCGATGTTTTCATCAGAAAGAAGAATAATTCTTTCTAGGGAAATATTGCTTATATGGTCTTTTAATTTCTTATAGGTTTTTAAATCTTCAGCGATTAAGGTATTACTATCACTATCTTGCAGAATATATAATAACTCTTGTTGATCGGCTTGAGAAGACCGTACCACATTGGCTGCACCTGTGGTCATAATTCCTTGGTCGGCTATAAACCAACGAGGACTATTATCGGCAAATAGAGAAACTTTATCAGATGCTTTAACGCCTAGTGCTTGCAATCCTGCGGCAAATTGCTGGATTTTCGCCCACAATTCTTGATAGGTGAGTTTAACTTCTGGTTTACTGTGGGGATTATCAAGAGCGACGATATCAGAAAAGCGTTGGGCGGCGATCGGCCAGATGGCTGATAAATGGTTCATGGTGGAATAATTAACTAATTGAGTCATAACGATTTTAAATCAAATGGTGCATTAATTTAAGAAATAGCTAGTTTGAATACGTTTTAGCCCATTATAATCTGAGATTTATTCCCTTTTAAAGACAGTAAGTCATTTTTTTAAACGTCACACTTAGGGCTTTAGCCATTAATTTTTTATTTGAGCAAGAGATAGAGAAAAAAAGAAAAGGTGGACAAAAACGCCCACCCTACCCAATTAACGGTTAAACGACACTAAACACAATCACAAAGCCTAAGACTGCCGCAAAGACAATCAAAGCGTAAAACTGAGCGCGACCATTTTCAAGGTATTTCAAGCCTTCTCCACTGACAATCGTGGCTAAACCCGTTAAATTCACTGCTCCGTCAATAACACGGTAGTCAACCTCCATAATTTGACGCGCTAAACGGCGACATCCCGTTACAAAGACTTGGTCATAAATGTCGTCGAAATACCACTTATTGAGGGACAATTGATACAAAGCTGGGTATTTATCGGCGATCGCTTTTGGATCAATTTTGTGCTGTAAATACATCAAAATAGCGATAGTAATGCCGATTAAAGCAATTCCCACGGAACTGCCTCCCATTAAGAGAAATTCCGTCCAATTGAAGTGACTGACTTCTTCTACGGCTTCCCCTGGAGCGTAGATTAAGTGTTCAAAACGATTTTGCCAAGGAATGCCGACTAAACCGATGAATGTCGAAGGAATCGCTAGAATAAGTAGGGGCAAAGTCATGGTTAACGGTGATTCATGGGGTTTTCCGCCGTGACTGTGTCCGTGTTCTTCAATATCCATTGCGCCGGGGCCGAAAGCGGGTTCTAGGGTAACCTCTGCCGCGTTCAATAGCTTTTGTTGGATATCCTTATCATTGCCCCGAAATTCCCCTTCAAAGGTCATAAAGTACATACGGAACATATAAAATGCCGTCAATCCGGCCGTTCCCCACCCAATAAACCATAAAATAGGATTTGCTTCAAAAGCCAAATGTAGGATTTCATCTTTCGACCAAAAACCAGCAAAAGGCGGAATCCCGCAGATAGCCAGCGTTCCTATGAGGAAACTAAGGGACGTCAAGGGCATAAACTTGCGTAATCCCCCCATTAAGCGCATATCTTGGGCTAAAACGGGATCATGTCCAACTGTCCCTTCCATGCCGTGGATAACTGACCCAGAACAAAGAAATAACATCGCTTTGAAGTAAGCATGGGTCATTAGATGAAATAAACCGGCGGTATATGCGCCAATTCCCATGGCTAAGGTCATATACCCTAGTTGAGAAATAGTCGAATACGCTAACCCCTTCTTAATATCATTTTGGGTTAAGGCGATCGTTGCCCCTAAAAAGGCTGTAAATGCCCCTGTCCACGCAATAAGCGTCATGACCGAGGGAATATGCTCAAAAACAGGATACATTCTCGCAACTAAGAATACTCCTGCCGCCACCATTGTTGCCGCGTGAATTAGCGCAGAAATAGGAGTGGGGCCTTCCATGGCATCGGGTAGCCAAACGTGGAGAGGAAATTGAGCCGATTTAGCCACAGGGCCAAGAAAAACTAAAATACCAAATAAAATTGCCAAAGTTGGAGCAATTGCGCCTGTATTGACCAATTCGGTTAATCTTTCTCCCATGACATCGAATTCAAAGCTTCCCGTTGCCCAATATAAACCCAGCATCCCTAACAATAAGCCAAAATCCCCAACGCGGTTGGTAACAAAGGCTTTTTGACACGCTTCGGCGGCCGCTGGACGGTCAAACCAGAAGCCGATGAGGAGATAGGAACACATCCCCACCAGTTCCCAGAAGATGTAAACCTGCACTAAATTGGGACTGATAACCAATCCCAACATAGAAGAACTAAAAATGCTTAAATACGCATAAAAACGCACATAACTCGGATCATGTGCCATGTAACCATCAGTATAAATCATTACCAAAAAGGCCACCGTGGTCACAATTACGCACATTAACGCACTGAGGGGGTCGATAGCATAACCCATCTGGAGATGAAAATTTCCTGCCGATGCCCACTCAAACATCCGTTGATAGGTTGCATGACCTTGAATTTGACTCCACAGAAGGGCAAAGGACATCACCATGGATGCGCCCAATAAAGAGACGATAAAGACTGAATTAACTTGTCTGAGGCGATTCGTCGCTTCATTAAAAGAAATTAGCCCAGAACCTACCACCATTGCCCCTAATAGAGGTAAAACGGGAATAAGCCAAGCATATTGATAAAGTGAATCCATAGTGTCTTTGAGGCTAGTTATTTGTACTTCTTAACATATCGTAATTGAGGTTGAGAAGGAAAGGGGAAAAGCGTCTCGCTTTTTTTTAGATTTAGAGAACAATACCTATGCGCAGTCGTCTCACACGATCATTTGCGCCAAGCCTGATGGATTGGGTAACAGGAATTAAACTGGCATAATAGAAGTTAGTTCCCTAATGATCTCCCTGAAAAGGTTAAAACAATCAGTCTATCCAGCGAATTAGGAGTTTAAGCCATGAGCCAGTCTCCGATTAGTGTCACTTATTCTCTTGAAGAAATTTTAAGAGAAATTAAACAAAGCATTAAAGAAGTTAATCAGAATTTAGAGCGAATTGAGGAAAAATTTGACCAAAAATTTGATCAGCTTGAGGGGAAATTTGACCAAAAATTTGATCAGCTTGAAGAAAAATTCGATCAAAAAGTGGATAAAATTGATGAACGTCTGACTAATTTAGAAGTGGGACAAGCTCGATTGGAAGAAAGATTATCCGGAGAAATAAGGTCCTTAGCAGAAAAAGTTGACGGAATATCGAAACGTCTTGATTATCAAGAATTTATTAATCGAGGAGTAGTGTTAGGTTTAATTCTTGCCATTATCGGTGGATTAGCAAAGTTATTTGGTCTTGTCGGCAACCCTTAATTTAATTTGATATTATATATTTATCTTGATCATGAAAAAACTAACCTTATTACTCGTACTTTTATTGGGAAATGTAGCCATTTTTCCGTTACAACCAATTCTTTCCCAATCTACGCCAATGGTTTCTAGAGGGTACTTTTCTAAATCCCCTCGTTTAATAAATGCAGTAACCACATATAATGCGGTGAGGGTTTGGCAGTCGACCTATTATTTCACCGTTGAAATTCTTGAAAATGCAGGAAATACCTTAAGTTTTGTCACGATTCAACAGCGAAGAGGAAGCGAGACCATTCGTTTTTATTTAAATAGAACCGTCGCCTTTAAAGGAACATATCGAGATAAAAGAGATGGGATTCCGATTCAATCTGTTACCCAAGATCCCGATACCCAAGCGATTACCATTCAACTCGATTCTCCTGTTCCTAGCGGTACGGTTTTTACCATTGGCTTAAAACCCATTCGTAACCCTGATTATGCGGGCGTTTATTTATTTGGTGTCACGGTTTATCCCAGTGGAGAAAATCCGTTAGGATTGTATTTAGGTGTCGGAAGATTACATTTTTATCAAGGTGGAAATGGAGTATTGTAATGATAGTAATCGGGAATTTGTAGAGGTGCAATGCTTGCAATAATCAGCTATCCATCCAAATTTTTAATAATCTCTACTAAAATATTAATCGTTTCTTCTAGGTGTGTGACTTTATTTTCAAGGGTGTTTACTTTATCCTCTAAACTAATACTTTTTTTGGGTGAAGACAATTTATTAATTGCTTTTACTAAATTTTCCCATCCTCTGCTACAAGTTATTTGATAGCTTTCGTGATAAAATTTATAGGCTTCGTTATAATTTTTATACTGTTTTTGTAAAAATTCTTGAGTGAGAGGATAGCTTTCTACAGAAATTAAATGAGATGAATTTTGAAGATGAGTTTCCATTTTTTTCTGTAATTGTTCTAAAAGTTCTTTATTTTTCTGAATAGAAGCGGTGGCAAGTCCAAAAATCTGCGATGATATTTTAACGTCTTCCTCTATACATTTATCTAAATCTTTGATGATATTTTCTAAACGAGATTTCATGTTTTTGATTCCTCTTATCTTAAGATTTATGGTCATTAATAATCGCTTTGATTGAGGTCATGAGGATCAGTAGAACTCGGTGAAGAGTTGTCAATTTCCATCATTTCCTCGATGTCATTATTATCTAAAATACAGATAGTTCCAGCAAAATACAACATTTTAGAAAACTTTTGATGAAAGCTTTCTTTTGCGGATTTAACTTGAGCGATCGCTACTTTTGCATTTGTATCAATTTCTTCTAGTTTTTTTTTGACTTTGCGATATTCTGCAAAATTTTTCTGTTTCTCAAAGGTCAATCTTTGAATGCTACTCTTATATTCTTGTATTTGTTGATTATATTGTTGTGCTTGTATGTTTAGTTCTCCTATTGTTTTATCGTAACTTCTTATATTTATAGCGTAGTTATCTTTTAATTTAATTATTAGACTTTGATTTTCATCATTAATTCGTTCTATTTCTTGACTATATTCTGCTTCTAAGCGAGCAATTATCGTTTTCTTTTCTGTTTCAGTTGTCTCCAGTTTTTCAGCAATATAAGTTAATTCCTTGATCGCTTGCTGTTTCTCGATTTTTAGCGTTTTAATTTTTTGTCCGTATTGTTCTATCTCTAAAAATTGTCTCTCAAGTTGTTGATGATATTCTAATATCTTTGATAAATTTTGTTTTTGGATATCGTTTCCGATGATTACTTTTTCAGATATTTGGATAAATTGCTCAAAGTGACAACAAGCAATCTGGCTAATTTCTACTAACTTTATTAATGTTTCTTCAAGGTGGTTTAAACGAAATTCTACCCTATCTTGTTCTTTTTCACTATGAAGCGTCGTTATTTCACTCATTTCTGCTAGACGTTCTAATATTGCTTCAATCCGATTTAAACGGAATTCCACTCTATCTTGTTTCTTTTCATTGTGAAGCGTTATGACTTCACTAATCTCTACTAGACGTTCTAACGTTGCTTCAAGGCGATTTAATCGAGAATTACGCCACCACATGACTTTGACCTTCTAGATAATGTCTTATACTCCTCAAGATATCACATAAAATACAATAGATTTATCAAGAAAAGTAAAAACTATTTCCGTAGAATCTACGACATTTAACTAAAAATTATAATCAATCTTCAAACAACTGTAATTGTTGTCTTTGATCAAAAAAACGAGCTTGAAAATAACAAATCCTAATTATTCGCTATTCATTGCCCATCAAACCTTACAATAGAGAGTGGTTAGATTCGCTACCGATTGAAAAAACGTTATGCAAACCCTAGAAACGCCTAAATCTTCCTCTCGTCCTGAATTTGATACCACGATTCACCGTCGTCAGACGCGTCCTGTTAAGGTTGGTGATGTCACGATTGGTGGGGGGTATCCTGTGGTCGTCCAATCGATGATTAACGAGGATACCCTCGATATTGATGGATCTGTCGCCGCTATTCGCCGTCTTCACGAAATCGGATGCGAAATTGTCCGAGTCACTGTCCCTAGTATGGCACACGCTAAAGCATTAGCAGAAATCAAAGAAAAACTAGCAAAAACCTATAAATTTGTGCCTTTGGTGGCAGATGTCCATCATAATGGCATGAAAATCGCCTTAGAAGTTGCTAAACACGTTGATAAAGTCAGAATTAACCCCGGCCTCTACGTTTTTGAAAAACCCAGTGCCACCCGTACTGAGTATACTCAAAGTGAATTTGCAGAAATTGGTGAAAAAATCAGAGAAACCCTTGAACCTTTAGTAATTTCCTTAAGAGATCAAGGCAAAGCCATGCGTATTGGGGTTAATCACGGCTCTTTATCCGAAAGAATGCTGTTTACTTACGGTGACACCCCAGAAGGGATGGTGGAATCAGCCTTAGAGTTTATTCGTATTTGTGAATCGCTCAACTTCTATAACCTTATTATTTCCCTTAAAGCGTCCCGCGTTCCTGTGATGTTAGCGGCTTATCGTCTCATGGCACAGCGCATGGATGAATCAGGTATGGATTATTCTCTCCATTTAGGGGTAACTGAAGCAGGAGATGGTGAATATGGGCGAATTAAGTCAACAGCTGGAATTGGTACGTTACTGGCAGAAGGTATCGGCGACACGATTCGCGTTTCTTTAACTGAAGCTCCGGAAAAGGAAATTCCAGTCTGTTATAGCATTCTACAGGCGTTGGGACTGCGAAAAACGATGGTAGAATACGTCGCTTGTCCGTCTTGTGGTCGTACCTTATTCAATCTCGAAGAAGTCCTGCATAAAGTGCGAGAGGCGACCAAACATCTTACCGGTTTAGATATAGCAGTGATGGGATGTATTGTCAATGGACCCGGCGAAATGGCCGATGCAGATTATGGTTACGTTGGTAAGCAACCGGGTTATATTTCTCTTTATCGCGGGCGGGATGAAATTAAGAAAGTTCCCGAAGAACAAGGCGTTAAGTCCTTAATTGACTTAATTAAAGCAGATGGCCGTTGGGTTGAGCCTTAATCTTTGAAAATTAATTGTAGGGTGGGTAAGAAAAGCGACTAATTGCCCACTTGAAATCCGTAGGGTATCCCTTAGTTTTGCCTATTTTCTCGTTTTAAATGTTAACATTAATTTTGTTAAATTATTTAGTCTTAAAAATATTTTTAGAATTAAAATAAAGTAAATACGTCAATTTAGTCCTTATTTTTGGTAGCTACCATGAATTGTTAGGATATCTAAAAAATGGTTAAACCTTTCAAACGTAGCTTAATTGTAACTTTTTTTCTTTCTCTTGTTCTTTGTGCTTCATTAAATTCAATTGTCTTTGGACAAAATGCTCCTCCTCAAGCTCAAGGACAGACCGTATTGTTGTCTGATAGAGAATATGTGCTTTCGTTAGCTGTATTAGGATTTGGCTTATTGGTAATTATCTGTGAAGTCTTTTTGTTGAGAAGTTTTAAAGGAACGGCTGATAATGTTTTATTGGTGATAGTGACAACATTAATTGTGATTGCTGGATTATTTATTATCACTGCGGGATTAACCACTGAGCAAGTTGCTCCTGCTTTTGGCTTATACGGGGCAATTGTTGGTTATCTTTTGGGCAAAGATTCAAAAGTAAGCGTTCAAGAAAAGGAGAATAAAAATGATAAGTAATAAAAAATTTCATAAAAAAATGTTCTTTCTTTTTCTAATAGCTGAAATAAGTCTAAATTACGTTATTAAACCTGTTTTTGGACAGTCGACTTTTCTGGAAAATCTAAATGGGTGGTTTCGGGATACCACACAAATGATTCGCCCTCCAGAAAGCACCATACAATATGTAAAAGATTCAACTGGATTTCCTAAAAGTATTGAAATACAACTGAGCGGAGATGGAGACAATTGGGTTGCCTTTCAAATCAGTTCAGGTAAAGTGCTTACTTTTTCCTGCTTTAAGTATCAATTTATTAGAGTTGAAACCCAAGATCTTCAAGGCAATCTTTTTGTTTCACAATATGATTTTGGTTGCCAATCTCGATATAGCGTTGTCTGGAATACCCAAAAGCAACAATGGGATATTAACTTACTAACGCAAGAAGGATCAGATCTTCAATAATTATCTCTGACTATCCTAATTATTTCCATCTTTTTCATTTTTATAGTTGTCTCAAAAGCAATCAGTTGGCGTCACTCCACCCCAAAATTTAATCCAAAATTCTAAACTGATCAAAATCCGAAATTCTAGGTATAATACATTAAGCAGATTAATTAGGACAGTTGATTAGAATCCCTCGCCTTTTATAAACGACAACCTTGGTGATCACCTAATTGAAAAAGAAAGCTAATACAATGTATTTTATAAGTAATTTATTGTATATATCTGCAATCCTAGTTAACGCTTCATCTCACCGACTCCTCTCGTCCACTTTTTTGCCAGTCAGACCGAACTAGGGTTAAATAGAAACAGTCCAAATGTTTCATAATTTTTTCATTATTAACAATTTCATGACGGCTACTCCCTCAGAAGATTCTCCCAATACCATTACCCCTCCGAATTGGCGTTTTTGGAGTGTATTTAGTTCTACTTTCCTGACGATATTTTTTGCTGAAATGGGGGATAAAACCCAATTAACCACCCTTTTAATCAGTGCAGAATCCCAATCTCCTTGGATTGTCTTTGCGGGTGCATCGACTGCCTTAATCGCCACCAGTCTTTTGGGGGTAATGATTGGTTATTGGATTGCCAGACGGTTATCCCCGAATATTTTGAATACGGCAGTGGCTCTCCTCTTACTTTTTATCACTGCCTTGTTGATGGTAGATGTTTTACAGTATTAATACAGTATTAATAACGATTAACAACTCATCAAAATTAATGGATTGGCACCTTTTTGGATTAAGCTTTATAACGGTATTTTTAGCAGAAATTGGCGACAAAAGTCAACTGGCGGCTATTGCTTTGGGAGGAAGCTCTCAGTCTCCCCGTGCCGTCTTTTTGGGGTCAATTACTGCCCTCATTTTAGCGAGTTTTCTCGGTGTCATCATTGGAGGAGGAATGGCGCAAGTGTTACCGGCTCGTTTGTTAAAAGCGATCGCTGCTATTGCCTTTGCCACCCTAGCCGTTAAACTATTATGGATAAAACCGCGTCAT
Source organism: Microcystaceae cyanobacterium (assembly GCA_041746575.1). GTDB lineage: Bacteria > Cyanobacteriota > Cyanobacteriia > Cyanobacteriales > Microcystaceae > JBGTGT01. The sequence goes on along the minus strand of JBGTGT010000022.1, from coordinate 46,306 downwards.
CATCTTTGATGCCTAAAAGAAAAATAAAAACACTATATGTTGCTTTCGGTTATTGTTCCTTGTTATAACGAAGAAGACGTGATTCAAACGACACATATTCGTTTAATCGCTGTTTTAGAAAAAATCACTCCTGATTTTGAACTAATTTACGTCGACGACGGCAGTCAAGATCAAACAGCAGATTTATTGCGCCAATTGCAAGGAAAAGACGAAAGAATAAGAATTCTCTTATTATCCCGCAATTTTGGTCATCAAATGGCAACTACTGCCGGAATTGAATATAGTTTAGGGGATGCTGTCGTCTTAATCGATGCCGACTTGCAAGATCCTCCCGAAGTAATCCCAGAAATGTTAAACAAATGGCAAGAGGGGTATGATGTTGCCTATGGCGTACGAACAGAGAGAATCGGAGAAAGTGCTTTTAAGCGTTGGACAGCGAAAATCTTTTATCGTTTGATTAATACCCTCTCAGATGTGCCAATTCCCCTTGATACGGGGGATTTTCGTCTAATAGATCGTCAAGTAGTAACGGCGTTACTCGCCATGCCAGAATGCGATCGCTTTTTACGAGGGATGGTGAGTTGGGTGGGATTTCGCCAAATTGCCATTCCCTATCAACGGGATAAACGGCTAGCAGGTGTCAGTAAATATCCGCTTTTGAAGATGATTCGCTTTGCTATTGATGGAATCCTTTCCTTTTCTCTGATTCCCCTCAGATTAGCCATCTGGTTTGGTTTTTGTGCCATTGGATTGGCAATTATCGGAATTATATATGCGTTAATTTTACGCTTATTTACCTCGTTTTGGGAACCCGGCTGGACTTTACTCTTTATTGCTTTATTATTTATGGGAGGGGTACAATTGGTATTTTTAGGCGTTATCGGTGAATATATTGGTCGCATTTATCGAGAAGAAAAACGTCGTCCTTTATATTTAATTCGAGAAAAGTTAGGATTTAAGTCTTCTTCTCTTCATACTGATTCTACTCCCCATACTCCCCTTATTAGAGAGAAAAACTCAAGTTTAAGTTGACTATTTTCTGCCTAAAAAGAATTTGATCACCGTAGTTTAAGAATTTACCTGAAACAAGCCTGATGTCTCAATCTTTCAGTCAATTAAATAACCTTTATCAATTTCAATTAAGAGAAAATCAACCCCATATTATTATTATTGGTGCAGGATTTACGGGATTAACAGCCGCTTATGATTTAACTAAAAAAGGTTTTCAAGTTACTCTTATTGAGAAAGAAAAAGAAATCGGTGGATTGGCTAGCAGTTTTACTTTATCCAATGGCAAAAAACTAGAGAAGTTTTACCATCACTGGTTTACAAATGACCAATATGTAATGAATCTAATTCAAGAATTAGAGATAGAAGATAAAGTGATCTATCGTCCGACACAAACAGGAATTTATTATGCAAATAACTTTTTTAAATTAAGTTCTCCTTTAGATTTGTTGAATTTTAAACCCTTAAATCTTTTTAATCGTATTCGTTTAGGTCTATTTACTTTATGGGTTAGAAGAATTAAAAATTGGCAAAAATTAGAAGCCGTAACCGCTAAAAAATGGCTTTTAAAATATTGTGGTAAACAAATTTATAAAATTGTTTGGCAACCTTTATTAGAGGGAAAATTTGGTGAGTTTGCTGAGGAAATTTCAGCCGTGTGGTTTTGGAATAAGGTAAAACTACGAGGGAGTAGTCGTTCTCAGAAGGGTCAGGAGATGTTAGCTTATTATCAAGGAGGATTTGCCGCTTTAGCAGAAAAAATTGCCACAAAAATAATCTATCAAAAAGGAAAGATTATTTTAAATACCCCCGTTCAATCTTTAATAGTTGAAAATAACCAAGTAATCGGAATTCAAACAAAAGACGGTATATTGCAAGGGGATGCCATTATCGCCACACCTGCTTTACCTATTATTGCAGATTTAGTCAAACCTCATGTCATTGATGAGTATTATCATAAACTGCAAAAGATTCATTACTTAGCTAATATTTGCTTAGTATTACAATTAGATCGCAGTTTATCTCAAACCTACTGGTTAAATGTCAATGATCCCCATTTTCCCTTTGTTGGTGTTATTGAGCATACTAACTTTGAACCGACTGAAACCTATGGTGGCAGACATATTATCTATTTATCTAAATATTTACCTAAAACGGCAGAACTCTATCAAATGTCTAACAAGGCAATCCTAAATTATGCGATTCCCTATTTACAACGAATGTTCCCTGAATTTAGCGTTGATTGGATCTTAGATTATCATTGTTGGCGCGCTCAATATTCTCAGCCGATTGTGACTCGTAACTATAGTCAATTGATTCCCTCTATAGAAAGTCCACTTAAGGGATTATATATTGCTACAATGGCACAAATTTATCCCGAAGATCGAGGGACAAATTACGCTATCCGAGAAGGGCAAAAAGTTGCAAAAAAAATTTATAAAGCATTTGAACAAAAGGAGTGAATCATTCATGATTAATAAAACAAATATATCAAATGTGTTTCACTCAGTCTTCTTTAAACTGATTATACTTTATTGTCTTTTATTATCCGCTTTTTTATGGTTCGGCGATCGCCTCGGTTGGGAAGGGGATGACGTCGACCAAATTGAAGGGATTTTAAATTTTTCTTGGAAAGGAAAAGCGATGGTTTATCGTTATTCTTGGCAACCTTTAGCTTATGAATTGAACCTTGGGTTTTATCGGTTTTTTCAACAACCTAAACTGCTATTTATTTTTCCTCAGATTATCGGTTCTCTCAATATTTGTTTACTGGTTTTAGGAATTTATTTATTTGCTCAACGTCAATTGAATTTAATACTTTGTTTCTCTTTCTTAATTTTCTTTCCTGAATTATTTTTTTGTGGATTATATTACAACTCTACTGTCTTTACTATGTTACCTATGGCAATTTGTTTGATTTTTTTATTTTGGCAAAAAAGTCCTTTTAAAGCTATTCACGGCTGGCAGAATATCCGCTATTTTATGATTGGGTTAATGTCAACCTTTAGTCTCTTTTTTAGGTTGGACTTTTTATTAGCTTTACCATTGCTTTGGTATTTTATGATTTTTGATGAATCTCTCAAAGAAAAAGGGGAAAATTATGGGATTTATACCATCGTCAGTTTAACCTTACTCTTGATTTTTACCCTTACTGATATTTTCAACGTACCGAAAATCCTTGAAATTTTCCAATCTCATGAAACAATCGTCGAGCAGTGGACATGGCAGGAATCCTTTAATAACTTATTTTCAATTACAAATGTTTTGGTTTGGTTAATATTGATTATTTACGCTGTTTACTTCGTCGGTTTGAATTTAATTAAAAGAAGATGGCGAAATTTCGCCATTATTCTGATAATTTTACCCATTTTTTTCCCTTTACCTACCTTAACTAGCCCCAAATATTTAATACCCGGTATTATCTTGCTGCCGTTTTTATTTGCTAAGATTATTTTAGACCTAAAAAAATATCTAACTTCTTTTCAATTTAAAAGTTTATGTTTCGTGATCATTACTTTAGCTTTTCTACTACAAATTCTTTCATTTGAAATAATGCCTAGTTTCCCTTATTTCCAAATTACTCAATCTCCAAAATTAATTACTACTCATGATGGCTATCGGGTTTCAGGTGCTTATATACAAGGATATAATGAAGTGAGAAAAGCACAAAATAAGAGTTTTCATCCACCCATTCAATTTTCTCGGACGTTAGCAAACATTATTGCTACAATTCCCGGTAATGTCACCGTTCTTGCCCTCAAAAAAGAGAATAACATGACCAATGAAGCATGGGTTTGGCAATTTACAACTCTTTATTTACAGTTGAAAAATTATCAAGTTAAAAATTATGATAGAGACGCAACTATCACCCTTATTTCTCCGCCTAAAACCGTTAAATTTATCAAACTAGAACAATCGGATTATGAACGATATCAATCTCTATTACCATCAGAAAGGGTCATAAAATTACCTTATGTTACGTCTAATGATTCTCAAGGCTATCAGAAAGCTTACAATTGTTTAGCGAAAGATTTAAAACCCTTTAAATTACCCCCTTCAATTTTTATTTCTCCTTTTTCCCCTTAGAACGCCAAATCCAAAGAAAATTCGTAATCATACTCCAACCGACGGAGACACACGTCGCTAAAATGGTTGAAAGATACAAATTGAGTTGTAAACCATCCCCGATGATTTTCTCACCCCATACAGCATCTAAAAGGGGTAAAAAAACGTATTTACTGCAAACAATCCACACCAGAAAACTACTAAAATTAGCAATATGATATTCCCAACCCCGCCTAAAACTTGGACGAGGATAGCCAAATACCCAATAATCATTGGCAAAATAACGAAGTAAAGTCCCCGTTTCTCCAGCTAAGATTAGAGAAACCGTTTCATTAAAGCGAAAAACTTCCTTAAAAAGCCCTAAAAGCGGCAAATTTAACCCCGTAAAAAATAACCCAACAATCCACCATCGCACCATTTTGGACTGAAAAAAAGCTCTAATTGAAAATGTCTGTTTTTTCACGAATGATTAACCTTTACCCTGGGAGAAACTATCCAATTATAAGAGCATGGCGAAGGAATTGCTTGAGGCTGTTTTTGGGTAACTGCTGTTACCAAATGGCTTAATACCTCTTTTAAAAGAAATAAAATTAGATGCTTTTGGTTAAAAATGCCCTGGGTAAACAATCCCTGCCCCTTTACGACCAAATACTTCTGCTGACGGTGAACCTACAAGAATCAGATCTCTTTTCAAGGCAATAGCATAACCAAAGCGATCGCCGGCCTTAGCATTAATGCCATACAATTTAAGGTGAGGCTGCCAAATATTACCTTGTCGCTGAAACGTATAAACAGCCCCTGTATAAGCTTCCGTCACTGAACTGCCTTGATCAGCTCCTACCATCGCTAAATCGCCGTCTAAGACAACAGAATGCCCAAAATGTTCATATCCTCTTAAATCTGAAGGTTGCCACCGTTGAATACGTTGCCATTGTTCATGACGGTACTGATAAAAATAAACTGAACCTGCTCCAATTTTAGCCCCTTTTTTGGCATTTTTTGCTCCAATCAATAACATATCCCCTTCTAATGCCACCGAGTATCCAAAACAGTCTCCTGCTTGTAAATCTGTAGGTTGTATAACTTGGCTTTCTTGCCAAATACCGTTTTCCTGCTGAAAGAGATAAACAATGCCTGTTGTTTGGGCTAAATATGCCCCCACTGCCGCAAAATTACCATTAATAGCTACTGAGTGTCCAAAATTATCTCCTTTCTCTAAATGAGTGGGTTGTAGCTTTTGCTGATCTTGCCAAGTACCGTTGATGTGTTTAAAGACATAAACCGCACCAGTTGCTTGTCTGAACAGATTTAAGCTATTGTACGCCCCTACAAAGGCAGTATCTTGATTGATCGCCACTGCACAGCCAAAACAATCTTCGGGATGTAAATCGTGGGGTTGCAATTTTTGACTTTGTTGCCACATTTTTTCTTTTTTAATAAAACTATAAATTGCCCCTGTCGCTATTTTCCAATAGGAATCCGCAAAATAAGCCCCAATTAAAATTTTTTCTCCTTCGATTGCCATTGATTTACCAAAAACAGGCTGATACTCTAGATCATGGGGTTGTAGCATTTGTTGATATTGCCATTGCCCTTGATTAAAGTGAAATACATAAACCGCCCCGACATTGCGCTCTAGGGCTGTATCCGCCAAGGGAGATGCCATTAAAGCGGTGTTACCATCCATAGCCAATGTTCCCCCAAAAGCATCGTCACTATGGTAATTAGGAGCGTATAATTTTTGCGGAGGTTGCCAATAAACAGAAGGGGAAAGTGTAGGGGATAACCAAACTTTCAGCATTAAGGGAAAGTGGGTTGAAATTTGGAGTATTTCTAAAGCCGAACCCGACGAAACGCCTTTATAGCCCACCATAAACCACGTTTGCCCTTTTTGGTATTTTTCGACAAAACGACTGCCTAACGATTGAATGACTCGTTGTAGAGGAGAGGATAAGGCTTCCGCACGGGAGAAAAGGGTAGCTTCAGCAATCGTGAGACAACAGGCAATACCTCTACCATGAGGTAACGTGTCGACTAATTCCCGAAATCTTCGTTCTTCATGGGGATTCCAAGGATTAAAACTCTCATTTTCCAAAGGAATACCTGTTAATTCATCGAAAACAACTACTTTAAAAGGTTCATTTTCCTTTTCTTCAAATAGAATGGGGCAATCATCAAGAGTGATTTTTGGCGTGGGGTGGTCACCGTTTGAATCGCTTGCCCTTAGCATTAAAACAGGATAGGCAATTTCTGCCGGATTGGACTGATAATTAAGGGTAATAGCACAACTCATCTGAGCCGTAGAAGAAAGGGATTCCGTTAGATGGCTTGAACCTTTACGTCCGATAATACCGTATGTTCCTTGAAAAGGATCGAGGGATGTTAGAGAACTTTCCCAATGATTCAACGTATTTTTAGTGCGATCGCTTAAGCTTATCGGAGTATTTGACTTAATTATTAAAGCAATTAATTGATTATCCTTTAATTTTAGTAATAATTCTACTAAAATATCACTATCTTGCGTAACGTCCAAACAGGTACAATAAAGAGGATGATCGGTTACCGATTCAAAAACTGCTAAAATTAAGCCCACGGGTTGACGAATAAGCCCAATTTCCTGATTATCTAGGGTAATGCTCGCTTCTGTATCGCTAGAATCAATTTCAAGCGTCAAAAAAGAAGATAATGGTGCAGGAAGGGGATAGGCTTTGTCTGCAAAAGAAGATTCAGTCATGGTTGGGGCTATTTTAACGTCCGCTTAATTTATTAGGATCATCATACTATCTGAAAAATGGCTAATCTAAATTTATTCTGTAAACAGATATTCGGTTCTCAGTTTTTAAAGATTAGATTTAAAGCTCACCCCCCCCATTTAATACTTGATTATCGAGTTTTTTGGGGAATATTGCTATCAGTAGGCTTATTATCAGGATGTAGCGGTTATCCTCGATTGCTTAATTTTCCCGTTGATGCTGGAGGAAGAAGCTTAAACAGTCGAACTTCTGAGCTAAATCCTCAAAATAACGGAAATTTTATTGTTTTTACATCAGATCGCAATGGTTCACAAGACATCTATCTTTTCGATGCCCTACGTCGTCAAATTATTTCCCTACCGGGGTTAAATTCCCTCGATCAAATTGCCTCTCATCCCTCTATCACCGCCGATGGACAAGTTATTGTCTTTGCCGCTAACCGTCAAGGAAAATCTGCTATTTATCTTTACGACCGAAAAACAGAGCAGAAACGTAATATTACTGCAAATTTAAACGCAGAAGTCCGTAATCCCGTTATTAGTGCTGATGGCTCTCGCATTGCCTTTGAAGCGGCAACAGAAGGTCAATGGGATATCTTAATTTATCGTCCGACAGGAGAACCGCTAGATTAATCGGTTAACCTTGACCACAAACCTTTACAATAATTAAACGACAATATTTGAAGCAAGCAAAGGTTAAAGACTTTATGACACCTTCATTAGCAAACTTTCTCTGGAGCTTAGTTTGGGGCGCGGTTATCGTTGTTATCCCCATTGCGGTTGGACTGGTTTTCATCAGTCAATACGACAAAATTAAGCGTTCCTAGTCTCTCTTTGGACTAACTTCGTTAAATTTACAACAATTGTTTTTAAGGCGCACTCTTGCGCCTATTTTTATGATTTTAATCGTCAAAAGGCCAATACTTTGCTTCCCTGTAAAACGAGAATTATTCCTATCTCAGAATCCTTTTTGGGCTCTGTTGCAAAAAAATCGCTAAACACTATGTGTAGTAGAGTGACAAGCCAACTACTACGCTACAGATAGTGGTTCAAAAATTTTTTGCAACAGTACCATTGCATTTGCCCATGCACTAGAACTGCCAGCCAAGATGAACTACGATTCGGCTCTCTGGACGACAATCCAACAAAGCTTGTATTGGGGCTTCGGACATATCGGTGGGTACTTTGAGGCGGCTACTGTCTTTTTAGCAACGCCGGTGCTAATGTTCTTAGTCCGCAAGCGGCGACCGACCTTCCAGTGGACGTTAGCAGGAACTATTTGTTTCGCGTTAGCGTTCTTTGTTGTTTTCTTAGTGTTTACAGAACCGATGAATCGTGAGATTTTCCAATGGACACCCCAGTCAGTGCCAGCAAACTGGACACAGGTAAGAAGCCAGTGGGAATACTCGCACGTAGCCCGTTTCGTTCTGCAATTGATGGGGCTGGGTGCGCTCCTAATTTCTGTCTTGGTTGAGACTCCAGTCAATCATCTTCGTAGTGATCCCGCAGGGATCTCGCCTACAATGAGTGCGCGTCACTCCTGAAGTTTCACAACTCACCAAATCGTATTAAATACAGCTTTTCTAAAAAAGCGATAGCTAAAAAAAGATAAAAGCCGATTGTGTTGTTACACGAGGAAAATATTATGAATTTGCTAATTTTTGGGGCAACTGGAGGCACAGGGTGTGAACTTGTTAAGCAAGCACTCGCACTAGGAAATGTAGTGACTGCATTCGTGCGAGACTCAGCCAAACTTGACATTCAACACCCAAGTTTGAAGGTTGTTGAAGGTGACGTAACAGATACCGCAACGTTGGAGGAAGCAGTAAAAGGGCAAGATGTAGTATTGTCTGCCCTTGGCTCATCCAGCTTAAAGAAAAATCCGGCACTCACCGAAGGTGTGCATCATATTGTGCGGGCGATGGAGAAGCACAATGTGCGGCGTTTCATTTATCAGTCTTCGTTAGGTGTCGGTGATAGTCGCCATCGGATTAATCTCCTATTTCGTTTGATCATCATCCCGCTTGTATTGCGAAACGCGATCGCAGATCATGAGGATAAGGAACAGATTATTAAACAAAGTCAGTTAGATTGGGTAATTGTCCGTCCGGCAGGATTGACCAACGGAGCGCATACTGGGAAGTTTCGTGACGGTGAATCTATCGAATACGGGGCGAAAATTTCTCGTGCCGACGTAGCTGACTTCATGCTGAAACAAGTCAATGATGATACTTACCTGAAGAAAACACCAGGCGTGTCCTATTAAGCAAAGCTCAGACATTCGGTTGCTAGGTCAAATTAGCATCGATTGAAAGAAAAATCTGACCATCGGTCGTTCCAAACGTAGCAAAATTGCCTGAATCAGCAAGGGTACCTGTGTTAATATTATCTACTGTTGTTAATAATGAGCGGGCTAAGAATTTGACCGGCATTCGGACATTACGGATAATATTAACGATATCTACTGTTGGTAGAATTCAGGTAGTCGATGAACCCCCCCCTAAGAATAAAAAATCTTAACAATTTAAGGATGGACTGACCCGAATTTGTTAAGATGACAAAATAGGAGTGCCGATGCGACAACCCTAGAAAGCATGGCTATTTTGTCTAAAATCAATATATTTTTACCATCAACCCTGGATAGTCAGTCTAAACTGTATCGTTTTGACTGATTCAACCTGCTAAAAAAAAGTTCATATTAGGTTGTTCCTCTAGCGAATTTACGAAGATTTGGGGGGAGCTAGCGATAAAATTGAGCTTTAATCCCCAGCCAAAACGAGCCTTAAATGACAAATCAGCTCACGGATGACTGGTCACTGGTTACTGAGAAAGGTTAACATAAGTTAACAAGGATCAAATTCATGACGAGCGATAACTCAATTTATACTCTGTTATCCCTCCTGCCATCTTAATCTTAATCACTGTTGGAGGCCGATCAAGCGTGAACAAAAATAACAAAAAATGGCGTAATGCCGGATTATATGCTTTATTACTGATTGTTGTCCTAGCACTCGCATCTGCTTTCTTTGATAGACAACCTGCACCGCAGGAAGTCTTAGCCTATAGCGACTTTGTTCAACAAGTCGAAAAGAACGAAATCCATAAAGTGACTCTCAGTGCTGATCGCACCCAAGCGCGGGTTATCAGTACTCAAGGCGGCGCACCGCAACTGGTGAATCTTCCTCCTGATCCTGATTTAATCAGTATTCTCACCGATCACAACGTTGATATCTCCATTCAACCCCAAAGTGATGAAGGATTTTGGTTTCGGGTAGCCAGTAGTCTATTCCTGCCGATTCTCTTAATTGGAGGCTTATTTTTACTCCTGCGTCGCGCTCAAAGCGGCCCCGGCTCTCAAGCCATGAATTTTGGCAAATCGAAAGCCAGAGTGCAAATGGAACCGCAAACCCAAGTGACCTTTGGTGATGTAGCAGGGATTGAACAAGCTAAGCTGGAATTAGCTGAGGTGGTTGACTTCCTCAAAAACGCCGATCGCTTTACGGCCATTGGGGCTAAAATTCCCAAAGGAGTTCTCCTCGTTGGCCCTCCCGGAACCGGTAAAACCCTCTTAGCAAAAGCCGTTGCTGGCGAAGCGGGTGTTCCCTTTTTCTCTATTTCGGGTTCAGAATTTGTAGAAATGTTCGTTGGCGTGGGAGCTTCTCGCGTCCGAGATTTATTTGAACAAGCCAAAGCCAATGCCCCTTGTATTGTCTTTATTGATGAAATTGATGCCGTTGGTCGTCAACGGGGTGCGGGTTTAGGCGGGGGTAACGATGAACGAGAACAAACCCTTAACCAATTGTTGACAGAAATGGATGGTTTTGAGGGCAATACCGGAGTTATCATCATTGCCGCCACTAACCGTCCTGATGTTTTGGATGCCGCCCTACTACGTCCCGGTCGCTTTGACCGCCAAGTGGTGGTTGATCGCCCCGACTATGCTGGCCGTCAAGAAATTCTCAAAGTTCATGCCCGCGGCAAAACTCTCTCCAAAGATGTGGATCTCGATAAGATTGCCCGTCGTACCCCCGGCTTTACAGGAGCAGATTTAGCCAATTTACTGAATGAGGCGGCTATTTTAGCGGCACGGCGCAACTTAACAGAAATCTCCATGGATGAGATTAACGATGCGATTGACCGCGTCCTTGCTGGTCCAGAGAAGAAGAGTCGGGTGATGAGCGAAAAACGCAAAACCCTTGTCGCCTATCACGAAGCCGGTCATGCTTTGATTGGTGCCTTAATTCCTGACTATGATCCTGTGCAGAAAATTAGCATTATTCCCCGTGGTCAAGCGGGTGGGTTGACTTGGTTTACTCCCAGTGAAGATCGCATGGAATCAGGTTTATATTCTCGTGCTTACTTGCAAAATCAAATGGCAGTTGCTCTCGGTGGACGTCTTGCTGAAGAAATTATCTTTGGCGAAGAAGAGGTCACAACCGGCGCATCCAGTGATCTGCAACAGGTCACTCGGGTGGCACGACAGATGATTACCCGTTTTGGGATGAGCGATCGCTTAGGCCCTGTGGCCTTAGGTCGTCAAGGAGGAGGTGTCTTCTTAGGTCGGGATATCGCCTCAGATCGGGATTTTTCTGATGAAACGGCTTCTGTCATCGATGAAGAAGTTCGTCATCTGGTGGATCAAGCTTACAAACGCGCCAAGGCGGTGTTAATCGATAATCGTTCAATCCTAGATAAATTAGCAGAAATGCTGATGGAAAAAGAAACGGTAGATGCGGATGAGTTAAATCAGCTTCTTACTGAAAGTGAAGTAAAAATGGCAGCGATCGCCTAATTTTATCCCTTCTCTCAATTTTTATGGCAAGTTATGCGGCAGTATCTTTACGATACTGTCTTTTTTTTTGATCATTTGACCCAATAATCGATTTTCGTAAAAGAGAGCAGTATCCCTTAATTATTCATAAAAATGAGCAGAGAATACGGATAAAAAGACGACAAATTATTTTTAAGCGATTTTCCTTCTTAAGAATGATGATTGAAGCCCGTTTTCTAAGTAATCTATGAAAATAGTTGTCAATCAGCTTAAAATGAAGACGAGGCAACAGTAAAGGATTGAGGTACTATATTGCACAATTCTTTTGATTTATTTTTGCCGACTGACTTATCCTTTAAATTCGGATTAAAATCTCTATGCAGTTTGTGAGTGACCCCCCTATCTCCGCCAAAATTAACCAAATGAAGCGAAGAGTACGATGGCAAGAACCTGCCCTCAAAGCACGGGGAATTGAACAAACCCATTTAGTCATTGACGACTGGAAAGCAGATAATCCAGAATTCTCTTTTTTGGTCATTGGTGATAGTGGCTGCGGCGACCATTACGGTTATCATCCCCAAAGACACATTGCGCAAATGATGCTTCAGCAATCGGCAAATTTTATCCTGCATACAGGGGATGTGGTTTACCAAGTCGGGTCAAGCGAGTATTATTATACTAACTTTATTGAACCCTATCAAGAATTTTTAGTCGGTGGCGAATTTCCCGAAAAAATCGCTTATGATCGCTTGCTTTTTAATTTACCCTTCTTACCTGTTCTCGGTAACCATGATTATTACGATCTTCCCTTGGTCTATGGTGCTTTGTCTCAATTGACGTGGGGATTGCGCCATTTATTATTTACGAAAATCGATTTTGATGTAGGATGGCATGGTTCTTTTCAAGGTCAGGCCTATGCCCAAGCATTTTTAGATTATTTGTTAGAGATTAAAACCCCTCAAGGGTTAGCCCAACATTTAGACCAATATTATACAGCTCAGGTGAACGGCGATCGCTGTTTACGCTATCAACCCAAACAATTTACCCGTTTACCCAATCGTTATTATACTTTTTGTTACGGTGATATTGATTTTTTTGCCCTTGATTCCAATACGTTCAATGCCCCTGCTCCCCTTCCTGAAACCCAAGCGGGGGAAAAAATGCGTCAAGAACTGATAATTCGTCGTCAAGTCCTAGAAGCCCAAAAACAACAGATTCTCGAAGAATCCCAAGAACTGAGTTTTGAGCGCACAAAAGATAAGGAAAAGCTCGATGATGATCGGGGTAAACTGAATCAAATTGAAGAAGAACAACGAGATATTGATAAAAGACTCGATAAGCAAAGAGGGGTGATTGATTACGAACAACTGGACTGGTTAAAAGCGCAACTGATTCGCTCATGGCAAAAAGAAACAAGCCGTGGCAGAGTATTATATTTTCACCATCCTCCCTACGTAACAGAAGCAACCAAATGGGATCAAGGACAGACCTTGGCTATTCGTCGTCGTTTGCGTCGTGTGTTAGATGAAGTCGCTGAGTCTTTAGGAGATACTACTCAAAGCCGTCCTCTCGTGGATCTCGTCCTCTGTGGTCATGCCCATTGTCTAGAACATCTCTACACTGAAGGAACGGGACACGCCGATTCTCGGATTCATTGGGTAATCTGTGGCGGCAGTGGTCACAGCCTGCGTCGTCAGCGATCGCAAGGGCCAATCCTTACAGAAAGAGATAATAGGGGCAAAATGCGTCAAGTTGCCCAATCCCTAAGATTTATCGGTCGTAACGGCCAGGGTTCTAACAAACGACGACCCTATTCTTTTTTGAAAATCGACATTCACGCTGGTAATCCTCCTAAATTCGTGCTTTGTCCTTATGTAGCCGAGTGGCATCACCAGCAATGGCATCATTATTCCCTCGATTCCTTTGTTATATAAGATATGTCTCGTATCGCTCGTCTAATTTTCAATCCTAAGGCGGGTCAAGGTAATCCTGACCAAAGCTTAGCCGTGATTCAACAACAGTTATCTACTGATTTTGAGCTCGATATTCAAATTATCCATCAAGATATCTGCGTTGAGCAGTTGGTTCAAGAGGCGGTGTCTTTGAGACTCGATGGGGTTATTGTGGCGGGAGGAGATGGAACTATCTCAACGGTGGCCGGCGGATTACTGCATACTTCAATCCCGCTCGGTATTATTCCCTGTGGTACGGCAAATGCGTTGGCGACGGCTCTAGGAATTTCCAGTAATCTTGAAGAAGCGTGTCAAGTCATTTTAAACGGCACAACGCAGGTGATTGACACGGCTCGCTGTAACGGGCGAACGATGGTATTATTGGCCGGAATTGGTTTTGAAGCAGAAACCATCGAAGAAACTGAAGCAGAAATGAAAAAACGCTGGGGACTTCTCGCTTACGTTCTCTCAGGGATTCAGCAGTTACAGGAATTGAAGCAATTTGAGGCAACGTTGGAAACAGAAACAGAGAAATTTTCGGTTTCTCAGGTGGCCGCGCTGACCGTTGCCAATGTCGCACCCCCTACCTCTATCTTGGCACAGGGACCGGCCTATATTCTGCCCCACGATGGCATGCTGGATGTTACTATCGTTGCCCCAATCAATCGAACGGATGCGGTTGCCCTCTCATATCATCTCTTACAAACAGCTTTACAAAATGAAGCGACTCAACGGGATGATATTAGCTATTTTCATACCCGAAAGATCCGAATAACGACAAATCCTCCTCAAAAAGTGGTGATTGATGGCGAACTTTTCGGAGAAACGCCTCTTCAGGTGGAATGTGTACCGCAGAGTTTGACGTTGTACGTTCCGTGAAACTGATGGTGGATTTTATGCTTTTTAACCCTATCTCTTTTTTAAAGCTTCGATAATTTGAGAATTCGCTTTAGGAAACGGATATTGCTCCAGTTCATCTAAGGCAACCCAACGGATTTCTTCACATTCAATCGGTTTTGGTTCGCCTGACAGATAGCGGCATAAATAAACATTCAAGGTCACTTTGAAATGAGTATAGGCATGATTAATCATAATTAAAGGTTCCCCTACTTCAATTTCAATATCAATTTCTTCGGCGATTTCCCGTTTGATGCACGCTTGTATTGTTTCGTTTTCTTCGATTTTTCCCCCCGGAAATTCCCACAATCCTCCTAACAGTCCTTTAGGGGGCCGACGATCAATTAAAATCAAATCTTGATGGTTGCGAATCACGGCAACGCCAATATTTTTATGGGGAATCGGTTTAGCCATTTCATTCATAGGGAGTTGATTTTGAATACCTTTACTGTATGCTAGACAAAATTTTGACCAAGGACATAATAAACATTTTGGTTGACTGCGAACACAAAGGGTGGCACCTAAGTCCATTAACGCTTGATTAAAGTCTCTTGGATTGATAGGATCAAGAATTTGGTCAGATATCTCCCATAATTGATTAATTGCCTGTTTAGGGGGAACAGACAAAGCGATTAAGCGAGATAGCACCCGTTTGACGTTACCATCTAAAATGGAAATTGGTTGATTAAAGGCAGAACTTAGAATTCCTCCGGCCGTCGTTCGACCAATACCTTTCAATGTTAAAACCTTTTCGAGGGTATCAGGAAATTTTCCCTGATATTCTCCTTGAATTTGCTGTGCCGCTTGATGCAGATTCCTGGCACGCGCATAATAGCCCAATCCTTCCCATGCTTTTAAAACCAACTGTAAATCTGCCTTTGCTAAGGTGGCTAGATCGGGAAAGGTTTGCAACCATCGTTCATAGTAAGGAATTACCGTTTTAACTTGGGTTTGTTGTAACATAATTTCGGAAACCCAAATTTTGTAAGGATCAGCTTGATTTCGCCACGGTAGTTGACGGCCTTGTCCCTGATACCATTCTAACAGCGATCGCCTTAATCCTTTGCTATCCATTTTGCGCTATGTCGTCACCTTAAAAAAATTCAAATCTTGCTTTATTTCTTGCCATTCACTCTCTGAAAGGGGTTTTAGTTCAAACTTTACCTCGAAACACTCTTCTGCGGCTTCTATCAATCGTTGGATTAGTAATTCTTTGAAATTTTGGGTTTCTTCGTTTTTATTTCCTTTCAGGATAGCAGAAGTTGAATTTTTTAATAGGGGCAAATTCAAAGAAATAGGGGGAGATTCCCCGAAAATCTGTTGAAATAAAAGAGAATCAGCGTATAAAATCATTGAACCATGTTGTAGAATCGCCCCACCCTGTTTTAATTGTGCGCTACCGATACGCTTATGACCCTCATTATCGACTAAATCGGCTGAAGTGGCTGTCCCAAAACAATTGGGATGATGGATGTAACCTCGTTCTGCTTGACCATAGTGTAACTCAAGACCAAGTGATCGCCATCCGTCAATTAAAAATTGGCAAATTTGTCGATAAACTTGAAATCGTTTGCTTTTAAATCCAGAAGTCACCACCATGTAGGTCAAATCTCCGTGATGCAAAACCGCACGGCCTCCTGTAGGACGACGCACCAGATCAATCTCTTGACCTTGCCAAGTTAGAGATTGCCAATGAGGGGGATAACAATGTTGATGGTATCCCAAGGAAATGGCCACGGGAAACCAAGCATAAAATCGCAGACACGGAGGCTGTTGGTTCTGTCGATGTTGCTGTAATAACCAGCGATCAATTGCCATTTGTAATGATCCAGAAGCCTCCAAAAAGGGCAACAATCGCCACGTTTGCGTCATTTTAGCAATTTTGTTTAAGTGCCACCGTAAGTATCTTTCAACGATTCATCGTGATCATCGGCAATGGTGGCTACCAAGGTTACGGCGCGAGAAATTTCACCGGGGGAGAGATCAGCTACTGTTCGTTGGGAAACCACGATAATTTGATCTTTTACCTTAGCAAAGCGAGTTTCAAAGGTATCTGACCAATTCATCTCTAATAATCGGTTTAATAGTCCGATTTTGTCTGTTGCCGGTAAAGTTAATACAGGAGACCAAACCGTTAAGAGATCATCGTCGCCCTCTCCGGTGAGTTGCACAAAGACTTCAACACTGCCATACTGAAACTTCCAAAGATAGCCCTCTTTGTTGTGCAGTACCATCGCACTATCATTTTGTTCTAAGCTACCAATTACCGTTTCAATGACGTCTTTATGAGTACCGGGTTCATCGAATAAATCTTCGATAATCTCCTCAACTTCATGGTCAGCTAGGGTAGGCTCACTGGGATTAACGGTGGTCATTGGCTTGTTTCCGAGTTCTAACGTCCTTCTTATTATCGTATGGAATGACCCCTTCGGAAATTCAAAAGTCAAAATTCTTCTCTGCAAAAGGGTTAGTTCGGGACGGATTAAAATCATTAAATTTATTAACGATCGCTTCTTTTAATCCAATTGATCGAGGAAAATGAACCCTACAGTGTTACGGTGTTTCCCTCATGTCTAAATTGCGTTCAGAAATGACGATTGAATCTGGGTCAATCTCTGATGATGATCCCCGTCAACGGATTTTGCAGACGGCTTTACGTCTGTTTGCCGCTAAAGGATATGATGGAACAACCACAAAAGACCTTGCCGCGACAGCAAATGTGGCAGAAGGAACATTATTTCGTTATTTTCCCAGCAAAAAAGCGATTTTAATCGAAGTGGCCACGTCGGGATGGAGCGAAATTTTAACGGACTTGTTGACTGAATTGAGTGAAATGGAAAGCTATAAAGCGGTAGATAAAGTCATGCGTCGTCGGATGTTTCGGATGCGGGAAAATAATGATTTATTGCGAGTTTGTTTTATTGAGGCGCAATTCCATCCTGAATTACGAGAAAAAATTCAATTAGAAGTGATTGGAAAAATGACCGATGTAGCAGAAGTCTTCTTTCAATCAGCGATGGATAAGGGAATTTATCGTCAGCTCGACCCGAAAATCGTCGCACAGGTCTTTTTAGGGATGTTTGCGATCGCTGGTTTTTCGGAAGAAACGATTATTAATCCCGATACGTCACCGAGAGCTTTAAAGGAAATGGCCGAAGGAATTGCCGATATTTTTTTAAATGGCGTTTTAGCACGGTAAACCCTTTAACTATGAATGATCGCCCTTAAAATCCCAGAGAATTTCATCGGGTTCATCATAATCTTCTTGATCTGGGGGGGTAACAAGGGAAAAATTGGCAGCGGGAGAGGTCTTATTAATTTTCTCTGAATTAGAGGAAGAAGGCGGGTTCTGAGGTTGATTATCCCTGTTTGATGTTTCCCCAGAAAGCTGCTTGAATTTCTGTTCTAGATGCTGAAACTGAGCCGCTAAGTGATTGAGGTGAGATTGAGCGGTTTCTAGTACCGTAACCCGTCGGGACAGATCCGTGATTTCTTGAGTTAATTGACTAGATTGAGAATCAGAAGCAGAATTTATGCTCAAATAATCTGCCAAAGCTTCCCTAATCAATTCTTCTCTTGTTTTTCCTTTTTTTTGGGCTAAAGATTCGTACTGCTGTAACCAAAAGTGGGGAACTGTTGCTCCTAAATAGGCATCTTGGGAATCAGTCATGCAATCATTCTTAATTAAAGAATCGAAAGGTATTCGACTTGTTATCTTATCACGCCGAATGGACCAAAATTGAAGAACACTCAAGATGAGCCGACACTCGTGTATGATCAAAAGCTGACGGTAAATGGCAATCCCTTCCCCATTGATCTAATCGACGCATCTCTTATGAATCTTTACTCGTCTGATTGGCAACGTATTCGTCAAACCTTTCAAGCAGTTTGGGGGTATAGTGATTTTCGCCCGGCTCAAGAAGATATTATTCACTGCATCTTAGCTAAACGAGATGCGCTAGTCATCATGCCCACGGGAGGGGGGAAATCCCTCTGTTTTCAATTACCGGCTTTAATGGAAGAAGGGGTGACTTTAGTGGTATCTCCTTTGGTCGCTTTAATGGAAAATCAAGTTAAAGACCTGCAACAACGCCAATTACCTGCCGCCTTACTCCATCATCAGCTGTCTCGTCCCCAACGTCAACAGACCTTACACGCCCTAGAACAGCAAAAATTACGGCTTTTGTACCTTTCCCCAGAAACCTTACTGAGTGAACCCGTTTGGCAAAGGCTAAAACGCCCGAATATGCGCATTAATAGCATGATCCTTGATGAAGCCCACTGTCTGGTACAATGGGGGCAGCATTTTCGCCCTGCCTATTATCGCTTAGGTATCGTTCGTCAGTCTCTCTTGGCGGTTAATCCCTCTACTCCCTTTGGCATTACTGCCTTTACCGCTACGGCTGACCCTAAAACTCAAGCACAAATTTGCGAGATTTTACAACTTAAAGCCCCAAAAATCGTCTTAGAAAGCCCCTATCGTCCTAATTTAAATTTAAAGATTCAAGTCGCTTGGACACCCTTCTGTCGTCGTCGTCAATTATTACAGTTAATTCGTTCTCATTCCCAAGAATCGGGTTTAATTTATGTACGATCACGTCGAGAAAGCGAAAAACTCAGTCAATGGCTGACGGCTCGCCATTATTCAACTGCTGCCTATCATGCAGGTTTAAGTTCTCGTCAACGCAGAGAGATTGAAAATTGCTGGTTAAGCGGGGAATATCCCTTTGTTCTCTGTACGTCTGCCTTTGGTATGGGAATTAATAAGCCAAATGTACGCTGGGTAGTTCATTTTCAAGCACCTGCTTTATTATCGGAATATCTGCAAGAAGTGGGGCGAGGCGGAAGAGATGGTCAACCGACGCAAGCATTGGCCTTTGTTAGCGAACCCACGGGTTTACTCGATCCGAGCGATCATCAACGGCACAAATTTTGGCAAGATCAACTTTACAAACAATATTTACACGCTCAACGTATTTCTGCACAAATTCCCTCGCAAGGAGACATCAAGACCATTAAAGCTCAGTTTCGTTACGGAGAGATGGCTTTATCGTTGCTCTTTCAGGCGCAAAAACTCGAATGGTTAGATCCGTTTCACTATCAGTTAACTAAAAATCAAAGCGAAACGTCGTTAGTTCATGCAAATGTTACTCAGCAACAAAAACAGCTAGAAATGCTTAAGTATTTGAGAACACAAAGCTGTCGTTGGCAATTTCTGCTCTATGCTTTTGGATTTGGTGAACAAGCTCAGCGATTTCGGTGTGGTCATTGTGATAATTGTCTGAGAAATCATCATTATAAGTAGCCGATAATCGCTCGATTTGGCGTCAATTCTGCGTTTTGCTATCTACAAAGCAATAGGGTTTTCAGCTTATCCCGAACTCAAGTTAAACTCCTAAATCGCTCCTTCACCGAAATCGACGTAAGCCATCCCTGTCTTAGGATTCGTTAAGGATTTTTTGTATTTTTCGTAAATAGCGATTCCTGGTATAGGATCAGAAAATTCTTGGGGTTGTTTGTACTGCTCTGAGGGGTGAGCAGAACGAATACCGTTTAAAGCATGATAATGTCTTGACCATTTCTTCAAAATATTAATTAATTCATCAAACTTCAGATAAGACAAGCCATGACGATAGGATAGGGCAATATATTGGAGGATAAGAGCATAGGTTTCAGGCTTATGTTGACTGGCTGAAATCCCAATAATTTTTCTGAGCTTTTCAAAGACTTGATAATTAATAATGACCAAAGATTCGATTCCTTTTAAATTCATTAAATCTTTTTTGTTTAACCCTTGAATGATATCTGAGATGATTTTCAAAATGGAATAGTCAGCGAGTTGATAGGTTTTAAACAACGCCAATAATTTTAAGCCTAAGCGACTTTCCGATAAGGTATCAAGATGATGAGCATAAGCTTGTAGAGCCGTACGACCTTCTTCGGTTTTGACTTGAGGCAACAATTCGTCTAATTGAGCGGTTACCCTTTCACGAAACAAATCTTCATCGGTTCGGGTTGTCTCATTGTTCAATAAATCTTCAACATATTGATAGAAATCTTGCTGTTTTGTGCCGCGATAACGTAATTCGGTTTGGTCAATCGAGATAAAACTATCTTTGGCATCAATAGCCACTTTCAATAATTCAATACTTTGATCGAGTCCTTTATATTCATCTAAATCTCTGGTAATGGCGTATTTCAGACGCACGAATTGCAAAAATTCCTCGCTACCAAACTTTTCACTATCAATCGCTTCTGCCGTTTTAGCAAAGACCTTGATATCCATCATCTCCCGATTGTGTAACATTAAAGCACTTTCGGAAACGTCTTCTTGGGCTTGTCCTCCCAATAATGCTTCAAGGATACTTCCTTCTCCCATAACGGGGCGTTTCCACCAAGAAAGGTTTTGATTAGTTTCTCTTGATGGGGAATTGGGGCTAGTTTCAGTGATTTTAGTCATCGTTGGACTCCTCGCAGATCACAAGGCAGAATAAAAGTTGGACAGATAATGAGGGTAGCGTTTAATATAGACTTAGAAGATCATACTTCATGGAGCAAGATGGCCTTTAGCGGGTATCTTGGGACAAACCCTTGATGATGATGTTCACAATGCGGTAGTGGGATGGGAGTGGTTTCTACAAAATTCTGGAATCGTTAGAGCGATGAATTGTCTGAAATTTCACTCCTTTCTTTTTTTCTACTTTCTTAGTCTTCCCTAACGGCTCAAAAAAGTAACAGTCTTTTTCGTTATTTGTCATGAAATTTTATTAAGGCAATGTTATTCGGTATTTTTGCAGAGAAACTTTTCGATTTCTTTTTGGACAGACACCGAGAGTTTACGGGATTCTGCGAATTGCTAACGGAAAAAAAGCAAGAAGACGCTGTATTTTTAGGTATGTTAAAATAGAACATAAAGTAAGAAAACGATTCTCATCTGTAGGTTATTGGTGACTGTGAAGAGATGAAGAATAGGCGGCCTTATTTTTAGGACAGAGTAATAAACAATTTAAGATTTTATTGTAATGTCACCCCAAAATCAAAAAGCAGGATGCGGATGCGTTAATTTTCTAATCCTTTTGGCTATTTTAGGCATTGGATATGGATGGTTGGCGTCAAATGAATATTTGACGCCATTTTCTTTGTCTCGTCAGGCCAGAGAAACGCTTTCGCCAATTTTTACCGCTCCTATTTCCGCTGTTAGCGATGAGGTTATCCCCCCATTTCCTTTACCGACAAATGTCTCTTCAGGAACAGTGATTAACTTAGAGGGTTCTACTCGTTTAGTTTCAATTAATCAGGAATTAAAAACAGCTTTTCAACAACGTTTTTTAGGGACAACTGTTAATAGTAATACCCAAGGTTCAGAAATTGGAATTCAGCAATTGTTAGCGAATAAAATTGATATTGCGGCAGTGTCTCGGCCGTTAACTTTAACAGAAAAAGCTCAAGGTTTAAAACAAATTCCGATTACTCAAGACAAAATTGTGGTTATTGTTCATGTGAATAATCCTTTTCGTAGAGGTTTAACTCAAACACAAGTTAGGGAGATTTTTACGGGAAAAATTACTCATTGGTCAGCCTTTAAAGGGGATAATCAACCGATTAAAATTATTAACCGCCCTCCGCTCAGTGAAACCTATCAGGTTTTTCAAGAAATTGCTTTAAAAGGGGAAAAGTTTGGCAATAATGCTCAGTCTAATTCTTTAAATCAAGATTCAACGCCGGCGATTTTACAAACTTTAGGAAAAGAGGGAATTAGTTATGCCTCTTATGCTCAAGTGAAGAATCAATTAACCGTTAGAATTGTCCCCATTGATGGGTTAATTCCTGAAGCAACGGATTACCCTTATCAGCATTCTTTATTCTATGTTTATCGAGAACCGATTCAACCTCAGGTTAAAGCGTTTTTGGGTTATGTGATGTCTCCGCCGGGACAACAGGTTATTGAGTCTGCTAAAACTAAGGTCTCTCAAACACAAACAGCATTATTTCCCTTAAAAAAAGCTCCCATTGCTGAAACCCCTTGGCGAAAAAAAGCCATTCGAGGCATTTATTTAAGCCGCTATCAAATCACGAATAATGCCAGCGAAGAAACCATCAGAGAAAGGGTTCGTTATTATCATTCTCAAGGGATTAATACAATTATTCATGGGGTTTGGGGGAATGGTTGTACAATGTATAAAAGTGAAGTGATGCAGAAAACCTTGGGGTATCAAAGTTGTCCGAATCAGTTTCAAGATCAGTGGTTGAATTGGTTAATAGATGAAGCCCATAAACAAGGAATGGAAGTCCATGCTTATTTTGAAAAAGGCATTAAAATTGATCAAAATAGTCCGATTTTTAACTTAGCGATTCAGCGCAAATGGCTCGTTCCAGGGCTAGATAAAACCTATAGTGGCATTGATCATTATGTCTTAGATGTGGAAGTGCCGGAAATTGCTCAATTCTTTACGAATATTTTAGTGGAATTTGTGCAGAAATATCCCCAAATTGATGCGGTTCAATGGGACGATTATTTAGGGTATCATGCTGAATTACCGGGTCAGGTTGATCGTACTGCTAATTTAAGCAAATTTGTGCAACAAATGACAACGGCGATGAAGAAAGCGAATCCATCGGTCAGTTTTGATATTTGTCATCATAACCCTTATTGGGCAAAGCGTTATTTTGCCGCAGATTGGGCAAATTGGAATATTGATCGAGTGTTTATTCAAGCCTACGCTGAATCGAATTTTAAAGAAGAATTAAAATATGCTCAAAGTTATGCAGGCATTGCAATTACCGATCAACAATTGCATCATTTGAAGGAATTAATTTCCAACAATAGGATTAATGGTATTTTGATTTTTCCTCTATCGGGTCAACCTGAAAAGACCGCTTCTGAGGTTCACAAATTTGATTAAATTGAGATTTCTAAATTATTCGTCTTTTTGTAAAATGTATTTTAGATTACATTTTTTAGCTGACGTAAGTTGTATGGTCACCTAATATTATCCCTCTTTCAATTATCTATCATAATAGATGTTAAGATATGCTGGAATTTGTCGCGCCCGTCACTGCTAAGCAAAATGGTCATTTTCTTAATACTGACCTAGATTTAACAGAATTCTTCAGTCTGCTTCATGCTCTGATCCGTGAACCTTCTGTCGTCGGCTGTGAAGATGCTTTTTTTCGGACGCTTCGTCGTGAATTAGAAGAAGTTGGCGCAAAAGTGAGTTATTATCAGGGGGTTCTCGTTGCAGAAGGAAATAACCCTGAAAGCCTCATTCTTTCTGCCCATATTGACCGTCATGGCTTACTCTGTACCGGCCCCAATGAATTTCAGTATGCCGCTTTCATTGCTAGTAACCAAAGTGAATTGACGGGGGATTCAGTATCCGAACAGATGTTATATCTCATAGAGAATCGCTTTCAAGGAGGAAGAGTACAGGCGCATTTGCCTTATACTGGTACTTATTTGGGACAAGGACAAATTATTCGGACTTATATCTGTCCTGCTCGTAAAAATCTGATTTTTGAACTGGATGGCCTTGATTTTCTGCAACCGGGTACACCTGTCGCTTTTTTAGACCGTTTACAAGTGACTGACGGTTATGCCTCTGCTCAGTTAGATAATGTTTTAAGTGCGGCCATTCTAGTCTATCTCTTTCGCTGTGGTTTTCAAGGAACGGCTCTTTTTACGGCGCAGGAAGAAGCAGGACGGAGTTGGCGTTATGCCCTTGCTTGGTTTTTGCGTCATAACCTCACAACACAGCGTTTAATTGTATTAGATACCAGTCCTTACCCTACTCGTGAAGTGGCTGATGAGCAACAACTTGTTTTACGACGCAAGGATGCCAACGGGAGATTTGCTGAAGAAATGACAGCAGAAATTGCCCAAAGATGTCAAGAGTTGGGTATTACTTACAATTATAAGGATGCCTATATCGAAGCGCAAAATAAAGAGAGAAGTAAACCGCTTTCTTTGGGAAGAACAGAACTAGGTCGCCTAGTCGTCGCCTCTGGAGGTAATATTAATGGCACAACTCTGCAAATTCCCACCACAGGTTATCATACTGCCGAAGAAACCGCCTCTTTAGCTTCAATTCGAGCAACAATTCAGTTATTGATGTCTTATGTTCCTTAAAATCAACAAAACAACTTTAATGCAGAAAAAACCAAAGAAACCCATCTTAGCGCAGTTTTAAGGGGTTTGACGACCCTGAAAGCGAATTTAACGTGAGTTCGACGAGGGCAATTATCTTAATCCTTTTGTCTATTCTAAAAAGAAAAACAAATTCTGATTGGGGGACTAGCCCCCCAAACCCCCTGCACAAAAAAATTAGATAAAGAAGGCTCGTAGATTTTTTGAGGATCGAACTCACGTAATTTAGAAAGTCAAATTGGAGGCAACTTTATTGATTAATCGGGGCTTAATAGCCTACGTGCGATCGCAAAAAGAGCAAGTCGCGAAACGCTATAATCTTAACTTTCGCCTTATATAAGATTATCTCCGTTTTAATTCGGCTTTGACGGACTCAATTACCGTATTTAACACCTTTACCCTAGCAAAATACTTATCATTGCCAGCGACAATCGTCCAAGGGGCGGCTGGGGTACTGGTACGCGCGATTGCTTGATTAACCGCGACCTCATACAATGACCAGCGTTCCCGATTGCGCCAATCTTCTGCTGTAATTTTATATTGTTTAAACACATTGTTTTTGCGTTCTTCAAAGCGGCGTAACTGTTCTTCTGGACTGATATGTAGCCAAAATTTTAGCAAAACAACCCCATAATTAGTCAATTGCGCTTCAAACTCATTAATTTCCTGATAAGCTCTTTGCCACTCTGCTTCTGTAGCAAATCCTTCAATGCGTTCTACTAAAACCCGTCCATACCAACTGCGATCAAAGATGCCAATTGTTCCTTGTCCGGGGAGATGCCGCCAAAATCGCCAAAGATAATGATAACGAGCTTCTTCTTGGGTAGGTGCCGCAAAAGTATTGACTTTATAACTCCGAGGGTCTAAAGTATCGGTTAATCGCTTAATTGCGCCCCCTTTGCCCACCGCATCCCATCCTTCAAAGAGAGCTAACACGGGAACACCTTTCTGAAAAATCTTAATTTGTAGCTTATTTAACTCGATTTGAGCTTCTCTGAGTTGAATTTTATAGTCAATTTTCTCTAATTTGGCGGTTAAATCCACTTTAGCTAAAAAATCTGGTTCAGTGGGCAAGTGTTCCGTTTGGGGTGCGATCACCAGAGTTCCGACTTTGGGTAATTTCAAGCGATCTAGGGCTTGGGTAAGAGTAGCCACTAACTGAGAGAGTACCTTAAGCCGTGACCACCGTTGGCAGTCTCCTTCCACTAACGTCCAAGGGGCCGCTCCTGTGCTAGTATAGATAAGCATTTCTTCGACTAATCTCGAATAAGTCTCATAATTCTTCGCTTGTTGCCAATCTTCAGGACGAACGCGCCATGAGTCTAATTCATCGGATTCGTATTTTTTCAGGCGTTTTTTTAATTCTTTGCGACTGAGATGAATCCAAAATTTGGCGATCGCCACCCCATCATCGGTTAATTGTCGTTCAAAAGCATTAATATCCTGCATCAAAAGCGGAGCCTTTCCGTCTTCTACGCGCTCAAAAAGACGATCTTCTAGGACATGGGTGTACCAACTATGATAAAAGAAGCCCAGACTGCCTTTAGCGGGTAATTTATGCCAAAATCGCCAGAGAAAAGGATAACGTTGCTCTTGGGAAGTGGGGGGTAAAATAGGATGAACCGCAAATCCGCGAGGATCCATATAGTTTACCATTTGCTTGAGTAAAGTTCCCTTGCCGGCTGTTGCCCATCCCTCGAGGACAATAATAACGGGTAATTGTTCTTCCCAACACGCTTGTTGAAGCGATCGCAATTGACGCATCAGGGCTTCAATTTGTTGACGATAAGTATCTTTGTCAAGGGTAAGACTTAGATCAAGGTTATTAAGCATTCTGTATCGTTAAACCTCTGTTTGATCATGAATCCGCTTATTATAAAAGGAGATTTGGGAAAGAGTGCCAATCTTTCAAACTTTTTTTATCGTTTTCTGTCATCTTTACCCTCAACAGTGATACCCATTCATCATTGAATAATGCCTCAATCAGGTGGTAAAAATCAATCAAAGAACAATATAATTACAAAAAATAGCTTAACTTTTATTTTATCTTTAGTTTTTTGGTATTTTGATTTTATCTTAAAATGTCAGATTGAAGACCCTCGGCTCCGCCGATGGGACGGCAGTTTCTTTATGTCGGGGAACCCGCCAACAGAACTGCCTCATGAAAAGCTGACCAATATATTAACAGCGTAGCACGCTTGAAAAGATTTTGGTCAATAAAAATAAAACGATGCTAACCTAGATCTAGGTTGTTCACTTTGACATAAATGCTAGTTTTTGAATTTAAAGTCAGAGCTAAAAAACATCAATATACAGCAATAGACGAGGCAATCCGTACCGCTCAATTCGTCCAAAATAAATGTTTACGCTATTGGATGGATAATGAAAAGGTCGGAAGATATGACCTCAATAAATATTGTCGTGTATTGGCTCATGATTTTGACTTCGCTAACAAGCTAAATTCTCAAGCTAGACAGTCAAGTGCTGAAAGAGCATGGTCAGCCATATCTCGTTTTTACGACAACTGCAAGAAGAAAAATCCAGGTAAGAAAGGATATCCAAAGTTTAAAAAGAATTGCCATTCTGTAGAGTATAAAACCACTGGATGGAATCTTGATAACAATACCCGTAAAGCGATTACCTTTACTGATAAAAAAGGTATTGGACGGCTTAGACTGGTTGGAACATATGACTTACATTTCTACCCCATTGAATCAATAAAACGGGTTAGATTGGTCAGGCGTGCGGGTGGATATTATTGCCAATTCATTCTTTCAGTTAACCTAAAGATAGAGACACAACCAACAGGTAAAGCTATCGGTTTAGATGTTGGTTTGGAATCTTTCTATACTGACCACGAGGGGAATAAAGTTGAAAACCCTCGCTTTTTAAGAAAGGGAGAAAAGAAACTTAAGAAACTTCAAAGAAGAGTTTCTAAGAAGAAGAAAGGGTCTTCCAATAGAAAGAAAGCGCGGACTAGATTAAGTAGGGGACACCTCAAGATAAGTAGGCAACGTAAAGAGTTTGCTAAAAGAATAGCTTACTGCGTAGTTCGGTCGAGAGACTTGATTGCTTACGAAGATTTGAGAATAAAGAACCTAGTTAAAAACCACTGTCTAGCTAAGTCGATAAGCGATGTTGCATGGTATCAGTTTCGTCTTTGGTTGGAGTATTTTGGGGTTAAGTACGGCAAGCATACTATTGCCGTCCCGCCTCAATATACAAGCCAAAAATGCTCTAATTGTGGAGAAACTGTTAAAAAATCTCTATCAACAAGAACTCATGTTTGTTCTTGTGGTTGTCGCCTAGACAGAGACGAAAATGCAGCGATTAATATTCTTAAGATAGGATTAAGGAGGCAGTGCGGTCTTGGGGTCTCCCCAAGAGAAGCAACTGCCGTTACCGCAGGGCATACGGGAACTTGGCTAACTGATAGTCAAAACGCTTGGGGAGAGGATGCCTCTACTTTAACTGAAGTAATTCTGTCAAAGCAAGCAACCTCATAGAACCAAGAATCCCTCGACTCCGTCGATGGGAGTGTCAATTAAGCTTCTTTACTTATAGCCGTAACGAACTCCTAGATGTTGGGCCATCTTTTCAAAAATCACCGATTGACGATAGGGTTTAGCGACAATGTCATTACAGCCGACCGCTAACATTTGAATTTGTTGGGATTCTAGAACCGTTGCAGTTAAAGCTATAATAACCACCGAATTTTCTCCTTCCAGTTCGCGAATACGCTGAGTTGCTTGATAACCGTCCATTACAGGCATGCGCATATCCATCCAAATCAAGTGAGGTTGCCAGCTTTGATAAAGCTCGACGGCCATTTCACCATTATCGGCCGCCTTGACGTAAAATCCTACCGATTTAAGCAAATTAACCAAAAGGTCTTGGTTGGTTGGGTGATCTTCCACAACTAAAATTCGGTAATGGGGTTGATCTTCTGCAAGACAAACCACTTCGTGGGAGAGTACACTCGAAGGAAGTTGACTGGACTGAACAACAGAAACCACGACATTAAAGGTGAAAATTGAGCCTTTTCCGAAGTAACTTTCTACCTGAATGTCCCCTCCCATCATTTTGACAAAACTGCGACTAATAGCTAATCCTAGCCCCGTTCCTTCAGGTAATTTTTGGCTCTTTGAGGTTTGCACAAACGCGTCGAAAATGTTGTCTAATTCTGAAGCATCGATGCCAACTCCGGTGTCTTCAACGGTGAAGCAGAGGCGACACTGATGGGGGATTAGTCGATCATCGCTTAAACAGGTTACTTTAACGGTTACTTTGCCTGTTTCTGTAAATTTGAGGGCATTATTCAGTAAATTGATCAAAATCGAGCGTAATTTTTTGACATCGGTTTGAACACAGTTAGGCACCTCATCAGCGATCGCAAATTGTAACTGTAATCCCTTCGTTTCGGCTTTCAAGCGAAACATTTGATGGATATTCTCTAAAAATAGACTTAACGAAATGTTTTCGGATGCTAATTCATTTTTTCCAGCTTCGATCTTTGATAAATCTAAAATATCGTTAATGAGTGCCAATAAATGTTCTCCTGAGCGACTCACTACTTCCAGATACTGCTGATGTCTGACAGGGGTTTGAGCAGAGCGGGTCATTAATTGAGTAAAGCCAAGGATAGAATTAAGGGGTGTTCGGAGTTCGTGGCTCATATTTGCTAGAAATTGACTTTTTGCTCGGTTGGCTGCTTCTGCACATTCTTTGGCTTCTTGTAATTCGAGTTCGGTTTCTTTGCGATCTTGAATATCCTGTACAATCGCAACAAAATATTGGGGAATATTCTGACCATTTTTAATGATAGCAACGGTAAAATGACACCATATACTTTGATGTTGGGCGTTCATTTGTCTTCTTTCCGCAGACAAGGTTGTCAGTTCGCCCCTCGCCATTTTTTGCCGAATTTCTACACAAAGATCTTGCTCCTCCGGATGATTAAGATCTCCGCAATCCATCTCTAGTAATTCTGCCTCACTATAACCCGTTAGATCGCATAATTTCTGATTAACACGCAAAAATTGCCCTGAAATGGCTACGATGGCCATACCGACAGCTGCTTGTTCAAATATCGCCCGAAATCGCGCTTCACTTTCCCTTAGTTCCTCTTCTGCTTTGCGTTGAGGAGTCACATCCCAAACGGTCGAAATCATCAAATTCTGCTCATAAAGGGGAATATTTTTGGCATTAATGGTTTTTTCGTTCGTTTTTCCTCCATAAATGGTGATATTTTCCCAATGCATTCGCTCAGGATCTCCACTGCTAAGATCGCTCATCAATTGTTCTAATTGTTGTTGACACTCAAGGGAATCGGGAAAAATAGTATTGAATAATTCAGTAATTGTGATCTGTTTATGGGGAGAAAGTCCGTAAATTTGACAAAATTGCTCATTAATGTATAATTGTTCCGTATAATCAAGGGTATGAACCGCAATACCAATAGGGAGATTATCTAACACCCGACTCTTAAATTCCCGTTCTTGTTGAAGGGCAATTTCATAGCGTTTCCAGTCAGTCATGTCCCGATCAATCCCAATTAAGCCACGAGGTCGTCCCTCTTCGTCTCTGATCACGGAAATAAGTGTATCCGACCAAAATTCAGAACCATCTTTTCGTTTTTGCCAGTACTGCCCCTTCCAGTATCCTTTTTCAATAGCTGTTTCAAGGCGCATTTGTTCTTCCGATTGCTGGGCAGGAGAAACAATCAACGGCGTCATCTCCTTTCCTACCACATCTGCGGCGGTGTAACCATACAGAATTTCTGCGCCTTTTCCCCAGTAAATGATCTTTCCGTCTAGATCAACGGCGGTTACCGATTCTCTGACACTGTCTAGTAACTGGGCTTGAAATCGTAGTTTTTCTTCTGTTTTTCTGCGTTCGCTAATATTGCGCATAAAACTGAACGTATAGCCACAATCAGGCAAATAATTGACGCTAGCTTCAATTGTAAGGATAGTTCCGTCTTTTTTCCGATGGCAGGTTTCAAAGCGATCGCTCTTAAAGTTTTCTTCATACTTGAGCGAACGACAGTTACCGTGTTTAAGGGATTCTATATCCGCAATGGTTAACCGCAATAATTCTTCTCGGGTATAACCTAACAGATGACAATAAGCATCATTTACTTCCACAATGTGGCCATCTGTATCGATGATCAGAAATCCTTCGTAACTAAGGTTCAAAATTGATTGATATTGGGCTTTTGATTGTCTTAATTCCTGCTCTGCTAGTTTATACTCCGTAATATCTTCTGCGATTCCCACATAGTAATCTAAAATTCCGTTTTGTTGGTACACCGGAAATGCCCGATCCCAAATCCAGCGTATTTCTCCATCGGGGCGAATAATGCGATATTCTTCTTTAAATTCCAAGGAAACATCATTTTTTGCAATATGCTTTAGTATTTTTGGTTTATCTTGAGGATGAATTCTATTTATCCAAGCATCGGGATTCTCATAAACAGCTTGACAGGGTTTTCCCCATATTTGCTCATAAGCAGGACTGAGGTAAAGAATTTGACCGTTATTGGGGCAAACAATATAAAAAACATCTCGAATATTTTCAGCGATCTCTCGAAATCGCTTTTCGCTTCTGCGTAATTCTTGCAAGACGGATTGATAGATGGGATTTTGGGGACAATTGGCATCATCAAAAGACGCTAACTGTAAAATGTAATAATTTTGTCCCTTATCAGAGTAAGGATATTGCAATTTAGCCCGTAAGCGATTTCCCTTAATCCTTATCTCTTGGGTTCGCCATTGAGGGTGTTGAGTCTCTCGCCATTGGGTTAAGTTTTCTAACCAAATTGGCCAATCGGCATCGGGAATCACCGTCGCTAAGGGTTGTTCTTGGAGTTGATTGACTGTAGAATTGAGTAAATGAGCAAAAGAGGGATTAACTTGGCAAAAAGTAAAGCTTGTTTCTTCTATTAAAGCAATACCCTCATCTAAACTTTCAAATAAAGACACTTGCCAGTTTTCATTCATTTTTGTCAATTATGTAATATAAATGATAAATTTTAATTAAAGGCCTCTTTTTGTTAAAAAAGAAAATAAGTTCAAAATTCAAGATTTACCATTAACAATTAAGACCGAGCAAGGGGCGTGATGAAAGACATAATTACTGACACTGCCCATCAATAGTTCTTCTAGTCCCGATAAACCTCGATGTCCAACGACAATTAAGTTAATAGCTTCTTCTTGAGCGATTTTACAGATAGTGCGCCCCGGACTTCCCGAAATTTGACGATAGTTAACGTCTAATCCCTGTTGCGTTGCTTTTTGGGTTCTTCTAATTAACGTTTCTCTACCTTCTTGTTCAAAGACTTCCCACTGTTGTCGCCACATTTCTAAGGTTAAATCATTGCCTTGGGCGGGATATAATTGGGAGAGATCAGGCGGAATAGGAAGAGGGCTGTTGTTTTCTTCAGAAGAAAGGACATGAACCAACAATAAAGAACCCTGATACACCATAGCCAAAGCTAACGCCTCATCGAAGACTTTTTCCCCGATGTCAGACATATCCATTGCGACTAAAATTTTTTTAAACACGATCTCGTCCCTCCGTCAGCTATCTCTGTCGATGATTAAGCGTTTTTAAAGCTGTTGCACAAAATTGGACAAAATTTGTAATCCTGTCTCCGAGGACTTTTCGGGGTGAAATTGTACGGCCATCAGGTTACCTTTAGCGATGGCGGCAGTCACCTCTTGCTGACCATGCTGCACGGTGGCTGCAGTCACTTGGGAATCTACAGGATCAACATAATAGGAGTGAACAAAGTAAACATAGGGAGAGGGGGGTAAATTTTGCCAGAGGGAAAGAGAATTCTGCTTTAAGTTTAATTGATTCCAGCCCATGTGGGGAATGGTCAAACTGGGTTCTGACTTGAATCGGCGCACCATTCCCGGAATAATGCCTAAACCAGCTTCTTTGCCTTCTTCGGACCCTTCAAACAGGATTTGCAACCCTAAACAGATGCCTAAAAACGGTTTTCCCTTGGCGATCGCCTCTTTGAGCGGTTCGACGAGGTGCCGAGAACGAAGCTGTTTAACGGCCGGATCGAATGAGCCGACACCGGGTAAGACAATAGCGTCTGCCTGGGCAATTTCTTGGGGAGAATCGGTCACTTTTGGCGTTGCGCCCGCTTTTTCTAGGCCTTTACAGGCAGAGTGCAAATTTCCCATATTATAATCGATTACTGCAATGGTCGCCATAATCCCTTTCTTTTAGAACCTTTTTTAGGGTAGATAATCAGCAATTTTCTTGATACAGAGACAAAACAAGACCTGCGATCGCCCCTTCATGACTGACACCAAGAAGCAACCGCAGGCAGAGAGAATTCGGCTGTTAGAACAAGCCTAGGGTTAACGATTTATCAATGGGCAAAGCTGCCCCAATTCCTAAATAAATAGCGAAGAAAGTGCCGAATAGGAAAACCGTCATCGCCACTGGACGACGGAAAGGGTTTTGAAACTTGTTAACGCTTTCAATAAAAGGAATCAGCATTAATCCCAAGGGAATCGCCCCTTGACAAGCAATTCCTAAGAGTTTATTGGGGAGTACCCGCAAAATTTGGAAAACGGGGTATAAATACCATTCGGGTAAAATTTCTAGGGGAGTTGCGAAGGGATCAGCCGGTTCTCCGATGAGGGCAGGATCTAAGATGGATAAACCAACGACTAGACCTAAAATCCCTAGCATACAGACAGGGAACATATAAAGAATATCGTTCGGCCAGGCAATTTCCCCATAGTAGTTGTGTCCCATGCCTTTAGCCAGTTTGGCGCGCAGGGCGGGATCACTGAGGTCGGGTTTTTTGAGGGTTGACATGGATAGGATCTCTCCTTAATTTGACTAAGAATCGGTAAGAGGGATTCGTCCTGAATTGTGGCAATGCTCCCTAAATCATAACGAAGATCACGGGAGGTCATTGATAAGCTTTACAAGGGGCCAGAAATCCCTTGTTTCCGAATTAAGAGGAAGTGCAGTAACATAAATACTGCCATTAACCACGGTAAAACGAAGGTATGGATACTGTAAAAACGGGTGAGGGTTGATTGTCCGACACTGGCACCGCCTCGCAGTAATTCCACCATTTGATCCCCAACGACGGGGATAGCGGCAGGTACACCCGATACGATTTTAACCGCCCAATAACCCACTTGATCCCAAGGCAGAGAATAACCCGTTACGCCAAAAGATACGGTGATCACGGCCATGGTGACGCCAACAATCCACGTTAATTCTCTCGGTTTTTTGAAACCACCGGTTAAATAGACGCGGAAAATGTGCAGGATCATCATCAGAACCATCATACTCGCTGACCAACGATGGACAGAACGGATTAACCAGCCAAAGTTCACTTCATTCATCATATATTGAACGGAGGTAAAGGCTTCTGCTACCGTTGGTTTGTAATAGAAGGTCATGGCGAATCCAGTGGCAAACTGGATTAAAAAGCAGGTTAAGGTGAGTCCTCCCAAACAATAAAAGATATTGACGTGGGGAGGAACGTATTTACTGGTGATGTCATCGGAAATGGCCTCAACGTCTAGGCGTTCGTCAAACCATTTGAAGACAGGAGAATCAGAGACTTGTTTGGAAAACATTAAAGCTAAACGTAAAAATGAAAGGGTTACACTTGAGGAAGTCTGATCCATCTAGTATAAAACCGAGGGGGTCAGTCTTCCAAGAATCGGTTTATGCTTACGATGGCATGGTTTTGGTTTAAGCCGACGATTGGCTGAACCTATTAAAAAATGTAACATAGCTTCTCAGTTTATTTTGAGTTTAACGTCAAGATTTTTCAGCAGAAAGGATTAGCGTGCTAGACTCCAATCCCCCATAAAGTCGATATTTTCCACAATTTTAAGGATAAAAAGGCAGTTTATCGCATTATTGCTTATTGATCATTTTTTGTCATCCTCTTTGTTGGATTGACGGCGTAAACGAATTCCGGCGGTTCCCATTAACAACAAGCCGAAGATTGAACTCGGTTCGGGCGTAGATTGAATATCAGGGGATGCCGTCGTCGTTGGGAGACTCGTTTGAGGGATCGTTGAATAGGGAATAATTTGGGAGGTAATTCGAGCATTTGCCCCATCTCGACAAGAGGTTTGCGGATTGACCCCACTGGCTGGCCAATTAATATTGACGAAGCCATCAATGCGACTGGCATCTTTGTTGGTTGCGCTGGTTAAAATTTGACTGAAGGGAATAAACATTTTTTGCTGCTCAAAGCCCGGAATTGTTGGCTCAATGGCACTGGCTGTTCCCGCCGTAGGTTTAATATTGACGCTTGTCGATGAGCCTCTTGCTCTAATACTGGTTACTTGCAGGGTTGAGCGTGTGTTAGGACTGACGCTTTGGTCAATTCCGTTGGCACAAAAACCCGTTCGAACATTGGCCAGAATCTCAATCCCTTCTAATTTATTATTGGCGGTTAAGGGGGGTGCCGTATAGGTCGTAATTTGCGGATTGGCACTCGATGGATTGAGAATAAACTGAACTTGACGGGTGGCTTCGTCGTATAGGAGTCGAAAAGGCACCTGTTGATTACTGACCCATGTGCGATCAATAGGCGTTGGAATGACGATTCCGGTGTTGTCAGTAGTGAGGGCGTGTTCCCACGTATTTTTTCCACCAATACGGTTTACCGCTGTCCATAATTGCCTCTCATAGACTTCCAATTGTAAATTGAGGTTGAAAGACCCCGCCACAAAGTCATCAATAGGGAAGGCGCGAAAGGGCAAATTCGGTCTAAAATTTCCCGTCGTAGATTGAATGCCAAAAGATAATTCCGAGGGAGTTGGAGTGCCGCTAACCGCCCCATTTAACACTTGGTCGAAAAAGCCGTTTAATCCATCCCCTGTATAAGTATTTAATCTTGTGCCATTGGCATTAGCCGAAATTGCCCCCGAAAACAGAGGCATACTCGCTGGATTAACGGTCGGTTTATTGGCAAAGGTTAAGGTACTTTCGTTCCACGTTGTCGTTGTTAATCTCGCATCAAACTGCGTAATTCGAGTAAAGCTCGGTTGCAGACGGGGCGAACCATTGGGATTGTTGGGGTTCGCATCATTTTCTGAGCTTTGTAAGGCTGTCACGTTGGCATTAACAATCCGCACTAGATAGTCTGAGTTGGGATTATTAGTTTGCAAGGTTTGCAAATCGCTAATAATATTACTGAGATCGAAGGCCGCATAAATATTTTGTGTGCCGCGGGGCGTAACCGTATTGCTACCATTGAGATATCCCGTGGTGAGGAAATCAATCGGATCATTGGGATTGCTACAGAGTGCGGTATTCGGGTCGATTCGTGAATCAGCGTAACACGCTTTGCTGGTGGGAATTGCATTGTACGTCCATGTTGCCCCTTGAGCGGCAGGAATGCCTAGTGTCGTCACACCCAAGGTTAAACTACTGGTAAGTAAAATAGGAGAAATAAGGGTTTTCATTAAGTTATGCCTCTTTTACTGGCTTTTAATAGGGTTTTATGTAATGGAATAGCTGAACGATTGAGAAAATACAAAATTCTTTTGATTCAGCTAATCTCTCGTTATGATAACCGGCCATATACGAATGACAAAGTTTACAGATAAAATAGCATAGATATCCGCTTAGGGGAATTATTGGTAACCAATCTCAGGCATAGTAGCATATTCCAAAAATATCTGAGAATTATTCCCATCAATCCTTCTGAAAAATTTAACAATTCTTTAAAATTTAATATTGAGGAAACAAGATATGATCGAGAAGTTGTTTTTTTTGAGCATTGGCGGTGATTGAGCGTTATACTCTCCCCAACATGGGGAAACTTTGGACGGATGAATATAAACTGCAAACGTGGCTACAAGTAGAAATAGCGGTTTGTGAAGCTCAAGCCGAATTAGGCTATATTCCAGCAGAAGCGGTGGCAGAAATCAAAAATAAGGCGACGTTTGACCTTGAGCGGGTGCTAGAGATTGAAAGAGAAGTCCGCCATGATATGATTGCTTTTTTGACCAATGTTAATGAGTCTGTCGGAGACGCTGGTCGCTACATTCATTTAGGATTAACCAGTTCGGATGTCTTGGATACTGCCCTTGCCTTGCAATTGGTAGCGAGCTTAAATCTAATCTTGGAATGTCTCGAAGACTTAATCCAAGCTTTGCGCTATCAGGCACAACAACATCGCAATACAGTTATGGTAGGCAGATCCCACGGTATTCACGCTGAACCCATCACTTTTGGCTTTAAATTGGCAGGTTGGTTAGCTGAGGTTTTACGTAATCGCAGTCGCTTAGTCCAGTTACGTCGTTCGATTTCAATCGGCAAAATTTCGGGGGCGGTGGGGACGTATGCTAATATTGATCCTCAAGTTGAAGCGATCGCTTGTCAAAAATTAGGCTTAGCTCCGGATACGGCTTCAACCCAAGTCATTTCCCGCGACAGACACGCTGAGTATGTGCAGCAGTTAGCCTTACTCGCCGCTTCTCTAGAACGCTTCGCGGTAGAAATCCGCAATCTTCAACGCACGGATGTCCTAGAAGTGGAGGAATTTTTCGCGAAAGGACAAAAAGGATCGTCTGCGATGCCCCACAAGCGAAATCCTATTCGTTCGGAGCGATTGACAGGGATGGCGAGGATTATTCGAGGTTATGCGGTTTCTGCCCTAGAAAATGTGGCTTTATGGCATGAACGAGATATTTCCCACAGTTCGGTTGAACGGGTGATGTTTCCGGATGTTTGCATTTTGACTCATTTTATGTTAAAGGAAACCACCGATTTAGTGAAGAATTTGCTGGTTTATCCTGACAATATGCAACGCAATATGAATGTCTATGGTGGGGTCATTTTTAGTCAACGGGTTTTACTCACTTTGATCGAAAAAGGGATTAGTCGAGAAGAGGCTTATAAAATTGTTCAAGGATGTGCGCACCAAGCTTGGAATCAGCCTAATGGAGATTTTCGGGCATTAATTGAACAGGATCCCCAAGTAACTCATTATTTATCGCCTTCAGAAATTGCAGAGTGTTTTGATCCTAAATTGCATTTGAAAAACCTAGAAACTATTTATCAACGATTAGATATTTAGCAGTTTTTAAGAAGTTTTTCGGGGTTTATTGCTCTTCTGTCACTCTCCGAGTTTAAGAAATAAGAAACAAAGCAATTTATCTAGAAGAGTAAAATGATTGAAGCGGGTTTACAGACTGAATTAGATCATGGAAACCTAAGCATAAAAATGAATTGGGAAAAATATCTAACCAAGGAGAAAGCAACCCTAATAAAAGAGTTGACTGAATAATTAGACGAAGATTATTTAAAACATTCTTCCATCCATTTTGATGATTCAATTGTGGATGTGTAGAGTGAGAAATTGGGGAGTTAATAGTTTCTTTTTTAGCTTCGTCAGATCAGGGCAAAGATAAAAAGGGTTAGTATTCAAACTAATCATCAAATAAGCACTCATAATGATTTCCCACCATCTTTCGATAAGGGGGAATTGAGTCAAACGATAATCTATCCAGCCCTCTCTTGGTGCGCATTCCCTTGCGTCTTACGCCGACGCGGGGTCGCACCGCAGTTCTTGCTGACACGGTCGGAAACCATATTCAACCTCCGTTCTTAAACCAGAAAGATTACAAGCATATTTTTTTATCTGGCTAGTTGTTGCCGTGAGATTAGTCATGACAGAATAAGTAGAATTATCTGGTATCATGTCAGGATCAGTAGTAATTTCCTAATAAGTTCTGGAACTTCTCTTGCCAAAAATAAGTTCTCGAATATATCTAATCTCTGAAGTTTGACCGCTAAAGTCTCTCTTGAATTGACACCATTTATTAGCTCTAATTTTTTGAGCAGATGGCATCCAGACTCCATGATTATTTCTAATAGCTAGAATCCAAGAAAGTTGATATTTATCTAAAGTTCTAATAGCGGTGCGACCCCGCGCCTTCGTAAGGTACAAGGGAACGCGCATCAAGAGAAATGAGCTACTTTCTCCGTATCAACTGCCGACCCAGCTTGAATTCAATTCAAGCTGGAAAGCGGCAGTGCATTCCGCACTATCGTCCAAAACTAATTCAGTCTTAAACCCAAACTCAATTAATTCGGTGATCATATCTGATGCCAGCTCAATTTTAGTTTTATATGGGTCATCTTCTTTTAATGTTTCTTTGGGCTTAAAGACCTTAAACATTAAGGGAAAGGTAATGTTATCATAAACTCCATAGGCATTCACTGAGACAATTCCTCTATCTATTTTTCCGATACTTCCTAGATATTGTCTGGCTACATAATCTGTTTTATTTCCTTTCCTCCTCTCTCCAGTCTCATCAATTATTACGATCATTTTTTCTCCTTTTAAGGCTTCTAGCGTTTGTCCGAGTCGAGTTTTTCTTACTTCGGCCACTGACCCAAGTGAATTGGCTATAAAATGGTGTAATGATTAGGGAGAGTTTATGCCGGCTACCTTAGCAATTTCTGGTAAAGATTTTTTCTTAATGGGTGAGATAATTCCTAAATGTAAATATTTGAAACATTCATAGCTTCTCACTTCTGTAAAAAGATGTTTATATCCTTCACAATATTGATCTATGACAACTACTGTTGGTTTTGCATCTCTCGCCAAATGTTTGAGAATTTGTAATTCTACATCCACTGTCCTCTCTACTTTTTAGCCACTCTACACTATTCTTATCTTACTTATATTAGTTAATCTTGCGACCTTACCTTTACTTTAATTTTATTTCAAAGTGGCTCAAAATTTTGCCAATTCCTCAACTTTCTTTGAGATTTCCAAAGCTTATTGCCAAGATAAATAATTTTGACTATTTGCATTACTCAGTTGCTCTTTGGGATGACTTTTCTTATTCTTCTGCCTAGACTGATAAAAGAGAGATAATTAACTCAGTTTTGGTGAAGCTGACCAACTTTCGTATTTTAACCCGTTCCTAATCAGCAACTTCAGCACCAACTCTTTCAAAACGTTTTGCCAAAAGACATGAAAACTCGCCCATTCTAATAGGCGATCGCTTTTTTAATCAATTGACGATTAGATAACATATCAAGAGCATAATTACATCTATCTCAAGATCCTAAAAATATTTTAGGACAAGGGTTTAAAATTCTCTTTATTATTAGCCACTACGGTATAACAACCCGATAGCATCACGAGTATGTTTTTATTCCCTTTTTCTCCTATGATGGCTTGGATATTTTTGCCCAAACCAATTGATGATCCGGTGGCCATTTTTCTGGTGATTTTGGGAATTATGCTAGTTGCGCCTCTTCTTTTTGAGCGATTTAATCTTCCTGGTATTGTCGGGCTGATTTTAGCGGGGGTTGTGGTCGGCCCCAATGGCTTAGGTATTTTGGAGCGAGATGCCACCATTATTTTATTGGGGACGGTGGGATTATTATTTTTAATGTTTATGGCTGGGTTAGAAACCAGTCTTGATGATCTAAAATTAAATGCCGATAAAGCGATTATTTTCGGGTTATTGACTTTTTTGTTGCCCATGGGTTTGGGAACTTGGGCCATGCTGGCCTTAGGCTATAATTTATTAGCCGCACTATTGGTGGCTTCCTGTTTTGCTTCCCATACCCTATTGGCATTACCCGTCTTAGGCAAGCTAGGGATCATGCGAACTCAAGCAGTCACAGCGACTTTGGGCGCGACTCTGATTACCAATGTTTTAGCTTTACTGGTATTAGCAATCATTGTCAAAGCCGATGGGGGAGAGTTAACCTTAAGTTTTTGGCTGTTTCTGATTCCGGCTTTAGCGATTTATACGTTTGCCAGTTTATGGGGAGTTCCTAAGCTAGGTCGCTGGTTTTTCCATCGTTTTGGTCATGATGAGAGTGCCGAATTTATTTTTGTGTTGGCGGCCTTATTTGTGGTGTCCTATCTTGCTAGTTTAATTGAAATTGAACCTATTATCGGTGCATTTTTAGCGGGAATTGCCCTGACACCCTTAATTCCCCAATTAAGCCCCTTAATGAATCGTATTCAATTTATTGGCAATACCCTATTTGTGCCGTTTTTCCTGATTTCAGTCGGAATGTTAATCGATCCGCTAATTTTGCTGAAAGAGCCTCGTTCTCTCTTAGTTGCAGGGGTAATGATTGGGGCAGAAATGGTCAGTAAATATTTAGCGGCTTGGGGGGCAGGAAAATGGTTTAAGTTCACCACGCCCAGTATCATGGTCATGTTTGGTCTATCGGTGGCACAGGCCGCTTCTACCCTTGCGGCGATTACGGTGGCGTATAAAATTGACTTAGTGGATCAGCTGACGGTGAATGGGATTATTGCGATGATTTTTGCAACTTGCATTCTTTCTCCTTGGATTACGGAGCGTTGGGGCAGAAAGATCCCGTCGATGGAAAAAAACAGTGAAGGTCAGTCCCAGACTCAGCCTCTGGCACATCGGCTATTAGTGCCTGTCGCTAATCCCAATACAGAAGATAATTTACTCAATTTAGCCTTAATTTTAGCGAAATCTGCCCAAGGAACTTTATTGCCGCTCCATGTTCTGACGGACAAGGGACAACCCCTTTCTGCGGCAGAGCGCATAGAACAAGAACAATTACTGGCAGTGGCGGAGCAAATAGCCCATGGTGCCGTCACTGCGGTAGAACCCATTGGTCGCATTGATGATACCATCGAGGGGGGCATTGTCCGAACTGCTTTTGAGCGCAACGCCAGCTTAATTATTTGTGGTTGGAAAGGCTATTCTACCTATCAAGAAAACTTTTTTGGCAGTGTACTCGATCGGGTGGTTGCTCGCGCTCCAGTGCCGATCTTGATTACTCGATTTATGCAGCCGCTTGCCAATTTGGATCGGGTACTCTTAGCGGTAACAGAACGTCAAGCTCGCTCTTCTGGCTTTGAACCGACTTTAGAATTAGCTGAACAGTTAGCGAATGCGCTTAAAGCCCGTCTGCAAGTGTTAATTACTTCTAAAAAACGTCCTTCTGTCAAACCCTTTACTGCTTTGATAGATCAAGAAGATATTCCTATCATACAGTGTAAAGGTCTTTTAAAGGAACAGGTAGCCTCCCATCTCCAGCCACAGGATTTATTAATTTTGGATAGTGGTTTCCCCTCTCCTCTCAGACGAAATGCGGCGGTTGGCAAAGATCCAGAAGCGATCGCTCGTTCTCATCCTCAATTGTCGATTTTAGTGATTCATTTTCCTCATTAGACATTTAATTTTAATGAGTTTGACTACAATCAGATTCGGGAACTTTATAGAAAATCCATCATTTTCTCTCGACTCCCTCCGTCATCATCTGTCGCAAATATTAAGCCATTTTTGATGATATTCTGTAATCTTTATTAAGTTTCCCTGATTCGTGATGAAGTTGTGGTACGGTGATTGCCGTAAGGGTGGGTTTTTTGATTACCTTTTTTTTTGCTCACCAGAAATTATTAGTGAAGTGTGAGGATCAGCACACAATCCTTAATAATAATATTGAGTATTCATCATGACCAATCAAGAATTTATTGGGCATTATCGGATCACTCGTCCCATTGGCGAAGGGGGATTCGGGACGACTTATTTAGTAGAAGATACGCATATCCATCTCCCTGCTGAACGCCACCGTATTATTAAACAACTTAAACCTTTTAACGAGAATTTAGAAACTAACGAAATTATTAAAGAACGCTTTAAAAAAGAAGCCCAAATTATTGAAGAATTAGGGAAAGGACATTCTCAAATTCCCGTTCTGTATGCTTACTTTGAACAAGAGGGTAACTTTTATTTAGTCGAAGAATATATCGAAGGTAAAACCTTAGAACAACTCGTTAACGAACAAGGGAAATTATCTTCAGAACGAGTTGAGCATATTTTAACCCAATTAGTTGAAGTTTTAGAGTATTTACAACGAAAAAGAATTATTCACCGAGATATTAAACCTGAAAATATTATTCTTCGAGACTCAGATCATTTACCCATTTTAATTGATTTTGGCGCCATCAAAGAATCTATTAACACAACGGTTACTGAATCCGGTCGCACGACCCGTTCTATTATTATTGGAACACCGGGATTTATGCCGCCTGAACAATCTATTGGCCGACCCGTTTTTGCCAGTGATATTTATGCGTTAGGATTGACAGGAATTTATTTGTTAACAGGCAAAAGACCCGAAGAATTAGAAAATGATCCCTTAACAGGAGAAATTCTTTGGCAAGAACACGCCAGCGATGTTAATCCAGAACTTGCTAATATTCTGAACCGTGCAATTCGTTCTCATGTCAAAGAACGATTTTTGACCGCTGAAAAAATGGCTAATGCTTTGAAAAATCCAGCAATTCCAGTAGAAACTCAGGTTTCTTTGGCTCCTCCTTTATCTTCTGCCAGTAAAGTCGTCAATTCAGCTCCTTTAGTTGTTTCTTCTCCTTCTCGCTGGTTAAAACCGTTGCTTCTATCCATGGCAGGGGTATTTGTTGCTTCAACCG
The DNA here is from genome assembly GCA_041746575.1 of Microcystaceae cyanobacterium. Taxonomy (GTDB): domain Bacteria; phylum Cyanobacteriota; class Cyanobacteriia; order Cyanobacteriales; family Microcystaceae; genus JBGTGT01. The sequence goes on along the minus strand of JBGTGT010000022.1, from coordinate 3,253 downwards.
CATTAGCAGGCAGATTTTTGTATATTAACGCTTGGAATAATCAAAAAACTCATGAAAGTGACTCAATTGAAGAATCTTTTGAAACGACACCGACTCCCCTTGAGGATCCTTATATCGATCAACCAACCCAACAATTAAAGAGTGAAAATGAACGTTTGCAAGAATTAGAAGCCTTGAGGCAGGAAAATAAACGATTAAAACAGCAAAATTCCCCAATATCTTCTATCTACTCGTCTAATCTTTCCGCTTCAATGGCAGATGCTTCTACTGATGCTACAATTGTCGGAGAAGCAGGGTCTAAAAATATTCGTCGAGGTCCCGGACTGAGCTACGGCGTAAGACATATTGCCTACCCCGATGATAGGGTTAAAATCTTGCAAAAGCAAATCAATAATGATAATTTCCCTTGGTATGAGATTTATTTCCCGAAAACACAAGCAAAAGGTTGGATAGCAGGTAATTTATTAAAAGTAGATGGACAACAATCCTATCAATCCCCTTCTCAGTCTGTTTCCCAAAGTCGCACCAACGCAATCATTAGCGGTACAGCTGGCGTTAAAAATGTTCGTTCGGGTGCAGGAACAAATTACAGTGTTGTTGGCCAACTTAGTACAGGTCGGCGTGTACAAATTATGGGTAGTGGGTACGATAATGGGGGATATCTTTGGTACCATATCCATTACCCTGAGTCGGGTTTGGACGGTTGGATAGGAGCGCAATTGGTGAGTCGAGATTAGAATTAAAATTAAAATCAGGAAAAAGAACAATGAATTTTTTGCGCTTACTTTCCAAGTATTTTTTGCCGATCGCTCCTTTTCTCATTGCTACTTTTGTTGTAAGTATTGTCTGGTTATTTTCTCGTCTCAATTCTCCGAATGATCTTGCTTCATCCCCCTCTCCCTCTTCTATTTCTCCTATCCCTTATCTATCTCCTTCAAATCCTTCTTTACTTCCGTCTCCTCAACCCACTTCTACGCTAGCTAAACCCTCAATTCCTACTCCTAATTCGACATCTACTCCTCTAACCCCTCCATTGTTATCTCCTTCTCCTTTTCCAATTTCACCGATTATAAAAATTCCCGTTTCATCTCAACCTAAATCTTTTGATACTCCTTATCATTTTGCCTATGCTGAAAATAAAAATAATTTAGTTAAAGTGGGTAATTATTATGATCGCAAAGAGTATTTAGATCAAGAAGCGGCAGAAGCATTTATGCAAATGAAAGCCTCTGCACAACAATTAAATATTAAATTAAAAATCATTTCAGGTTTTCGGACAATTGACAGCCAAAGAGAACTTTTTCACAAACAAATTCAACGTAAAGGAGGAGAAAAAAGGGCAAAGAAATATAGTGCGCCGCCGGGATATAGTGAACATCATACAGGATATGCTTTAGATACTGGTGATGAAACACAACCTGAGACCGATCTTAAACTAACTTTTCAAAATACAGAAGCTTATACTTGGTTAGAGAAAAATGCGAGTAATTATGGCTTTGAATTATCTTTTCCTGAAAATAATTTTCAAGGCGTCAGTTTTGAGCCTTGGCATTGGCGTTTTGTCGGTTCTGCTAAAGCACAAATCATCTTTGAAAAGGCTCGAAGTTATTAAATCTTTTCGACAATTAGATATTAAATAACACCTTGTCGATACACTCTAAAACGCTAGTGATCGCATTGATGAAAAAATTGCGATTAATTTCTTTAGGTTTATGATAAAGTTAAATTAATCAATAATAATAATGAAAACAAAATGCGTTTTGGTACCATAGTTATTGTAGGAGGAAGTCGAGGCATTGGTGCGGCTGTTGCTCAACACTTGATTTCTCAGACAGACAGACTTATTACCATTTCTCGTTCCCCTTCCGTTGGGGGAGAATGCAGGGCTATTTCATTCTAAAGAGAGCCAAAATATGTTTAAGTCCATAACTGCAAAATCGTTGTGCTTGTGCCATATTAGTAAACCCAGCTTCTCGGTAGAGATTGATGGCTAAATTCCTGGTGATTGCCCAAAGATTGGGCAAAATCCCAGTTCGAGTTCGAGAATTATCTTCCCCAAAGGTGACATCTCTGACATAATGAACTCGATTTTCCACTCCCCAATAAATGCGAATTCTGTGTGCAAACTGGGCTGCCGATTCAGATAAATCAGAAATGTAGTAGCAGGTTTCTCTTTCTCTCTCTTTCTACCTTAATCACCGTGGCCGCATTTTTCCATTGAGGGAATGGGTCTGGTGGTAATGCCATAATACTGACTGTGCGTTTTTCCCGTCGTCCATGTCCTTTGTTAACTTGAGTTACTGTCTCAGTTGGTGTAAACATCTGACTAATTCCGTCGTCAAGTGTGGGTTGCTTGGCTTTGACAGCAGCAATATAAGGGTTTCCTGTAGCTACAATCGTCTCTATCGTTTTTTCTGGGTGCGCGTTCCCTTGCGGAGGGGCTATGTGCGGAACCTGCGTCCGCACCTTGTAAGCCCCGTCCGTGCGACGGCGCGGGGTCGCATCCGCTTTTTGAGTATTTAGGGAATCAAAGGCAAATACTACCCCTTTTACTGCCAAATCCTTAATCAATTCTGGTAAAGCGGTTATTTCATTACTACCACTTTCCACCTGTTTGGGAGGTAAAATCAATCCTCTATCTGCTATATATGCGCTGACTCATATAATGGCAGGATGAGGTTTACTATAAAGGGTTATTATTCTGTACTTGATAAGATCCTCTCAGTGTTTTTCCGTCTAAGCTCACTGTCTCGCCTTTAGATGGAATTATATTCAAGAATTTAGCTAATCTGTCTGCATAATCTTGATAATCCACATCTAACATCACTCTTCGGATGGCACTCTATGACGGCAAACTCTTGACCTCAAATAATGCTTTGAGTTCTTTTACATGATACTTTAGCCAATCTCCCATGTCCAAAAATCCTCGATTTCCGGCGGTTACTGCTAAGGTAAACAAAGCCAAACATAAGGATAATGAGTGTCTAGTCCCCTTTTTTCGCCGATAATCTGGCATTCCTTCAAAGGCTTGAATGATAGCTAGTTCTGTCATCTATTCGGTTTGTCTTTACATTAACACGATTATCATACCATCTAGCATGAAATAGCCCTGTTTGGAGAGTAAGTGGGTAGCCAAAATATTTTTAAATTCTTCTGCTCCCATTCTGGTAACTTTTCTAGCAAGCTATCGCTAGTATGAATTGAAGCTTGATCCGTAACAACTACAGTTGTTTTAGATAAGTTTTGACTAAAT
>JBGTGT010000021.1:0-2659 GCA_041746575.1 Microcystaceae cyanobacterium | reverse complement strand
GGGTTCTTCTACTAACTCTAAAAACTTCCATTAATTGAGCGATAGAAAATCCTTGATAGCTTAATATTATACAATTGGCTCTTTCTCTAACTTGAACCAATTGGCTCTGCCTACTTATCCTGATTAAAAGTTTTTTAGTTTCCGGATTGAATTCTCGCAGTAATCTCATATATTTTTTAGATTTTGGGGCTTCGTTATAGGATAATCTATTAGGTTGAACTTGTGCCATTAATTTTGTTCGACTACTTAATGCCACGGATTTAATCGGTACGATTAGAACCACTTTTACGTTTTAAAATTTTTCGGGTTAAAGAATAATATCAAATCCGTTTATTTAACCCTAATTTTTGTAGGGGCGCGTATGTTTGCGTCCAAAAATGTATGATATTGACTTTCTTCAATTTTGACCCCATAAATCTATGAGGCAAGCGGCAATTCGTTGAGATCCCCCTGAATTCCCTAAGCGTTTTTGCCCATTTTCGGCAATTATTTGCAACTTACTAGGATGATTTAGCAAATTGTTCAATGTTTCAGGAACTTGCTCAGGATTTTCCAATAAGATCACTGATTCTCCTAAAAGTCGGGTTTGCGCCTCTGCAAAACGATAGATAAATTGAGGACCTTCCCCCGGAAGCGTAATGACTGGTTTTCCCAATCCGACAAATTGTTCTGTCGCTGTACCGGCCATAGCAATACCAATTTGAGATAAGTGTAAGCAAGAGGCGAAATTAGATTGAGATAGCATGAGTTTAGCATTATTTTGCTTGAATAGTAAGGTATTGGTTTTATTTAACGGTATTTTTAAATTATCCAAAGAGTCAGGTTGCCATTGTTGAGATTTTAAGGCTTCTTCAAAAGAAAAAAGGGACAAACTGGGAGTAATTGCAGCCAAAAAAAACCAAGATTTATCCGGAAATTGACTTAAAATTGCTTTAACACTTTGTAAGATATGTTTCCAGTTTCGTTGCGCTTCCGGACATCTCGAACCGGGCAACAGTAACACCGTTATTTTATTGTCTAGGAAAAGAAAATCGGTTGACGGAATTTTTTCGATGCCATCCATCATTGGATTCCCTAAATCATAACTGCGGACGCCCTTTCGTTCCAACACGTGAGCGGTTAATTGATCCCTCGGAAATACAGCATAACAGCGAGAGTGACACATCAACCATCGTTCCCAAGGGAAATAAATTGAACCTAAGAGATTTTCGAGCGAAAATGTGCGGTGAAACCATCGCTTTTCGTCTTTTATATAATATTCTGATTTCGCCGTTCCGACAAAAGCATAATCCGAACTACTGATTCTGGCAAAAAAAAGGGGAACAATATCTCCAACCGCTACGATTTTTCCGCCTTGTTGTCCCCATTGACGCACCGCCCGAAGCTGGGATAAGGTGAGACTTAGTAATCCCCCTTGAATATCTCGCCACAATTCTCGTCTATCTTGGTAAATAAAGCCACCGGACGGCATTTGCTGTACCTGAGAAATAATCGGGATGTCAATTTTTTGGTAGGCATGGCCTTCCCCGACAATAGGCAAAGCGGCTAAATAAAGAGAAGGAGACAATCGCTGAAACTGTTCTGCAATACGGGTGGCAATAATATCTTCTCCATGACCATTGCTGAGGAAGAGAATTTTCATAGCGATCGCCTAAATTTGACCTGATAGTGTCTTTTATTGTATTGCACTCAGCGTGATACCGTTCATCTTGTTGAAGGACTAAATCAACGATCATTTTTTTCTCCGATAAATTATTGCTTTTGGGAACAGCAATGTTATAATGGGAAAGTGTCAAAAATTTGGGCGGTTAGCTCAGTTGGTAGAGCGCCTGCCTTACAAGCAGGATGTCACTGGTTCGAGTCCAGTACCGCCCATTTAATTTTTTAAAATATATTAATGCTTCCAGCCTTATTTCTCGGCTTTGACTGATGGTTATTTCATCTATTGTCTTACATTACAGGCACGTTTCAAATAAAAGCGTTAGAAGTAGACACCAAGTTTTGTGCCTCTAAAATTAGGATAGGATCATGATCTGGAATTTTGATAACTTGACCCCTTAAATAGCTTAGATTCCGAGTAGAAAGATAAATACTAGGAAGACTTATTAAATTGGATTCAGCGACTCGATACACTTTGGGTGAGCAATTAAGAGATAAGCCTACAATCGTTTCTTCAAGTTGAATAATTATTAAATATGGCACTTGACAAGAAGAAAATGCTGAAGTGAGGTCTATTTCCTCTAATAGTTCAGCCAAATTAATTACCAAGATTTCTTGATTTTGGTAGGTCGTTAAACCAATTCCTTGAGAGTGCGCATATACTTTGTCTGAGGCTATTACTTTAACAACAATATCAATAGGAAAAGCAAACCAGTTGTGATTTAAAGAAAAGACAATAAAATGCTGGAATACCTCTTTAATTTGGCTAGAAAAACGGCGGAAACGGAGAGACAAGTTGGTTTTCATGATTTTTGAGAATTTGGATTTTAGATATAAAGTTAAATGATTAACTGATTACTAAGTAGGTGGGCAAAAATAGTTGTAAAATAGCGTAGTGGAGTATAAGGAGGAAGATTTAGATTTTGCCAGCCCCCTTAAAAGTGCATTTGAGTGAAACTGAAGATAGAGAACTGCTCGAATTCCAGAAAATTGAGGGAAT
>JBGTGT010000020.1:0-7751 GCA_041746575.1 Microcystaceae cyanobacterium | reverse complement strand
ATTACTGTTTCCCCGCATCTGGTCTTTAGAGTCGATCTTGCATTGGTCATTTTGGCGCAGAACCCATCAGGCTGTAGCTCGCTATTATCACTACTGCAAACGTGCCCAAGCCCCCTAATTTCTATCTACAACTGTAGAGCTTAGATGCTCTTAATGAAGCTATTACTAATGCTATTAATGCTATTTCTGAGGATGATGCTATCAATTGGTTTCACCATTGTGGTCTCTTTGCTGAGTCAATTCGATGAACTATAATTGTGGCTTAACTGGTCTCAAATTGCTGTAAGTCCCATTAGGGAAGTGGGGAGAAAGTTTAAAGCGTTTGTCCTAAAATTTTAAATAAACGTTTTAAATACACAAACGATTACTCCTAAAAACGGAGAAGCCAAAATGTAATCAAAATACAAAAAATCCCCCATTGGGGGATAATTCCTTTTTTGTTCTTTTAATCAATACGAAACTAAACCGCTAACGCTTCTTTAATGGTTTTGTTGTAGATAATGCGGCCGGGGGTGGTTTCTACCATTTGAGATAAGACCTCCCCTGTGGCAGACTCTCTGACCTTACGATGAGGATAACGTTTCATTACACTGCCATCTTCCAAGGTTTTCGCCTCGATGATTTCGTCATCGGCAGGATTATTCGTTTTGACTTCCTCATGGGGATCAATGCGTAACCACACTAGGCTGTGTACCTTCACGACTCCTTGCTCATAAGCTTTAATGGCATCATCCATACTGCCAAAATAGAGTCCTTCCCCTTTCTTGGCATTGGGATTATCCGCCGTTAGATAATAGCATCCTAAGACCATATCTTGAGACGGGGCAACAATGGGACGACCGGTCGCCGGAGAGAGAACGTTATGGCAAGCTAGCATAAGTAGACGAGCTTCTGATTGAGCCTCCAAAGACAGGGGAACGTGAACCGCCATTTGGTCACCGTCAAAGTCCGCATTAAAGGCCGGACAGACAAGAGGGTGCAGTTGGATGGCGCGACCTTCCACTAAAATGGGTTCGAAGGCTTGAATCCCCAAACGATGTAAGGTGGGGGCGCGGTTGAGTAAAACAGGGTGACCTGTAATAACTTCTTCCAAAACGACCAAAACTTGAGGATCTCCCCGTTGAATTAGCTTTTTCGCCGCTTTAATGTTATTAACAAAGCCTAAGCGAATCAGACGATGAATGACAAAGGGTTGAAACAATTCAATCGCCATTTCTCGCGGTAAGCCACACTGATAAATCTTCAGTTTCGGCCCTACCACAATGACAGAACGTCCTGAATAGTCCACCCGTTTTCCTAAAAGGTTTTGACGAAAACGTCCTTGTTTCCCTTCGATAATATCGGATAAAGACTTTAATGCCCGATTATTCGCCCCCACCACCGTTCGACCCCGACGACCGTTATCAATCAAGGCATCAACGGCTTCCTGTAACATCCGTTTTTCATTACGGACAATGATTTCTGGAGCTAGAATTTCTTGGAGACGCGCTAAACGGTTATTTCGGTTAATAACACGGCGATAGAGGTCATTTAAGTCGGAAGTGGCAAAGCGTCCTCCATCTAACTGAACCATCGGACGTAAATCAGGCGGAATCACCGGAATTGCATCCAAAATCATCCACGCTGGCAAAGAACCCGTCGCAATAAAATTATCAATCACCCGCAAGCGTTTAATCAGTTTTGCCCGTTTTTGTCCTTTACTGTCGATAATACCTTCTCTGAGTTTTTCGGCTTCTTCTTCGAGGTTAATTTCCTGCAAAAGTCTTTGAATCGCTTCTGCGCCAATACCGACCTCGATGCCTTCTAATTCAGAATCTTCAGCATAAATTTGTTCTTCGATTTCTAACCATTGATCTTCGTTGAGGAGTTGCTTGTACTGCAAATTGCTGGCATTTCCGGGATCTAGCACCACATAGGCATTAAAATAGACGATTTGCTCCACATCTCGCAGGGGCATATCCAAAATAATGCTAAGATAACTGGGAATCCCTTTGAGATACCAAACATGGGTAACAGGGGCGGCTAATTTAATAAAACCCATCCGGTGACGACGGACACGGGATTCTGTTACTTCCACCCCACACCGTTCGCAAACAATCCCTCGATGGCGTACTCGTTTATACTTGCCACACCAGCATTCCCAATCCTTAGACGGTCCGAAAATGCGTTCGCAAAATAAACCATCCATTTCGGGTTTGAGGGTACGATAATTGATGGTTTCGGGTTTGGTGACTTCCCCCACTACCACCCCATTCGGTAAACTTCTTTCGCCCCATTGACGAATGCGTTCTGGGGAGGCAATCGCAATTTTAACGTAGTCGAATCGTGGCTCTACTGTGTTCTTCATGTATGATCGTGAGTGGAATGTGACAAAGAAACGCTGGCAATAAGTAAGGATTAAGCGATCGCTTTTTAAGGACTGTAAACATTTTATTATATCACAAGATAAAAAATACCGAGAACAGCAGAACAAAATAGAACATAAATGTCTTTTATTGCTGGTTTTGAATTAATTCTTAAGGTTATCTTGATTCTATCTGCCGATAACTGGCTTGGAGAGCTTTCCAGCTTTCTTTAATTTTACAATAGGCTTCTTCACTCGATATTTTTCCATTGCCGTGTAATCCGGCTGTGTAACTAACTCGTTGAGCAAATTCTTGTAAATTGGCGTTAAAAACAAGGGTTTGTGGTCGAAATTCCCCATGATAAGAGGATTGGGCAAAGAGAAAATCCATTTTGTTGTTCCCGTCTGTGTCTGCCATCGTTGAATCATTGTTCACCTAGTCTGCTATTCTTAATGATAGCGTTTTAACAAAAGCTTAATCTTCTCTTAACCTTCGTATTGTAAGCGTCCCTTAAAAACATGATTCCCATCGGCACCCGTGTCCGAATTCGCTATCCAGAGTATGTAGCCGGCCGGAAAGGGCGAATTCAAGCCCAAGAAGCCCCCGGCCGTTGGTTGGTCAGAGTAGAGGAGAATCCTTTAGAAAGAACGAAAACCCCTGTTATTCTCTCTTTAGAGGCATCCGATTTCGAGATTATTCATGATGACTAATCAGAAATAAGTGGCTCTTGAGGAGATAATCGTAAAAGACTAGAACATCCCCTCACTTAGCATCTCTAACCTGTTTGTGCTAAAATTCGTCGTTTTCTACCGAACGCTGATTAACTGACCCAGAATAGACCAATCCTTTTTGAGCATCGACGGTTAAAAATGAACCTTCTCGGATAATTTGTGTGGCATTCTTAAAATCGAGAACAACCGGAACACCTAATCTTAGTCCAATCTCTGCGGCGTGGCTTTTTAAACTCGCTTCTTCGGTAATAATCGCTGCGGCTTTACGCATACTATCAATAAAGTCCACATTGGTACTGGGAACTACCAAAATATCCCCTTGACTAAAATGGGTCAGTTCTTTGCTATTTTGAGCAACTCTCGCCCGACCACTCGCAATTCCTTGACCCACCCCCGTCCCTTGACCGAGGATAGCTTTGACAATTTCCACCTTGATTAAATCCGTTGACCCGGCGACACCCTGTAACGTTCCGGCCGTCATCACCACCAAATCCCCATCTCCTAAGAGACGTTGTTCCTGCGCCAAATTAATAGCCGATTGAAAGGTTTGAGAATTGGTGGCTAAGTCCAACATAATCAACGGTTTAACGCCCCAAACCAGTTGTAACTGTCGAGCCACCTTAACTTGAGGCGTAACGGCAATAATCGGGTTAGAAGGACGAAATTTAGAGACATTGCGCGCAGTTGAGCCCGTTTTCGTCAGGGTTAAAATAGCTGCCGCATTCAATTGAGAGGCAATATGATTGACTGCCGCCGAAATCGCATTGGGAATAGATTGACGGATGGGTTTACTATCGGTGATGTTAATTTGCTCCTTTTCGATTCGTTCGGCGATGGTGGCCATGGTAGCCACTGCTTCAACAGGATATTTGCCCACGGCGGTTTCGTTAGAAAGCATCACCGCATCTGTGCCATCAAGAATGGCATTGGCCACATCAGAAACCTCAGCACGGGTAGGACGAGGACAATTAACCATACTATCGAGCATTTGCGTGGCTGTGATGACTGGAATTCCCAAGCGATTCGCCGTATTAATCAGTCTTTTCTGCAAAATCGGCACATCTTCAGGGGGTAACTCCACCCCTAAATCCCCTCTAGCCACCATAACCCCATTACACAGAGAGAGGATTTCTTCCATTTCTTTAATGGCTTCAAATTTCTCAATTTTGGCGATGACGGGGACATCTTTATGGTGACTAGCAATTAAATCTTTAATTTCTAGAATATCTTGGGGATTCCTGACAAAACTTAAGGCAACCCAGTCCACCCCTTGGTCAAGACCAAACATTAAATCGGCTTTATCTTTATCCGTTAACGCTTTCACTGACAGATAGACATTGGGAAAATTAACTCCCTTATTACTCGACAAAACACCCCCAACAATCACTCTACAATATAAATCTTTCTGCAAGGGGTCAATTCGTTCGACTACCATTTCGACTTTGCCATCATCCAGCAAAATACGGGCGTTTTCGGGGACCTCTTCGGCTAAACAATCATAGCTAACGTAGCCAATTTCTTGATTACATTCCACAAAACGACTGGTAATCGTGTAGGTATCCCCCGGTTTGAGGGTAATAGATTGTTGAGGAAATTTTCCTAAACGAATTTTCGGCCCTTGTAAATCTTGTAAAATAGCGACGGGTTGATTCAGTTCAAAAGCAGTCTCCCGAATTAAACGAATGCTATGGTGATGATAATCATGATCCCCATGGGAAAAGTTTAGACGAAAAGTAGTTGCGCCTGCTTGAATGAGTTGGCGTAAGACAGCTTTATTTTGGGTGGCAGGGCCGATTGTGGCGACAATTTTCGTTTTACGGGGAAAGGGGAGGGGCTGCATCATGCGTTTTGACGAATAGGGTGGTTTAAGGGATTATCGTGTTATCCCTATGTAGAGGGTTGACCTAATTCTTATTATTGTCCCACAAATCGGGGAGTTCAGGGATTTTCTCTATGCAAATTGATTTTCATCACGGAGTGACTTATGTCGTTAGCCGTTTAGCAGGATTTGATGCAATTTCAGCAGAAGTGATGGCTTATTGCGCTCAATATGTAGATGATGCCACAAATGAGGGCATTATACACTTTGATAATGGTTTTGTCTTTAAACGTCTAAGTTCCGCTCACAAAATGCTTAATTATCGTAATTTTCGGCAATTAGCTCAGCATAAAGTTTGGATTCCTTTTCATTTTTTGCCCGGTAATGGAGGGTTTCCCCTTGGGCAAGGATTAGACCAAGAACCGATTTATAAGTTAATTTGTTTACCCAATAGCTATGTCGCTCAAGATTTACTAAAAGAATGTATTTATCAGCGTTATGCTCCGTATAGCTTACACTGGTTGGGTATTGCTCTGCACGTTTATGCTGATACTTGGGCGCATCAAGGGTTTGCTGGGGTTAATCATCCCGTCAATGAAGCAAAATTAATTTTAGATGGCGTGGGAAGGCCGGATAATCAAGCAACCAGTCGAGTTCGACAATATTTCCATAAAAATAAAAATTTAATGACGCGTATCGCTAATACGGTGATGAGTGAAACGATGCCAATCGGCCATGGTGCGGTTTTGAGTCATCCTGATCAACCTTACCTCAAATGGGGTTATATTAATGGCTTAAATCAGGTCATTCAACGTAATAATGCTAAGGATTTTCTGGAAGCGGCTGATTTTATGTATCAATGGTTACAACGTTATCGTCTGGGGAATGTTGACGCAGTCGTACCTCGTTTGCCATCGGAAGATAAGGCAGTAATTGCTAATTTATTAGAAAATTTAAGGGATAAACGAGGAAAAGTCCGACATCAGCAATGGTTAGAAGCGATTAAGGCGGGAAAATTTAGTTTTGGGGCATCTGAGGTCAAGTACATCCCTAAAGGTAAGGGTTCTTGGAAATATGACGCTTTAGGAACAGAAAAAGAAAGAGATAGTGGTAGCGAAATTTTTCCCTATTCTTCTCAATTTTTAGCCAGTCATTGGAAGTTATTTCATGATGCTTTAGAAAAACATCGTTTTTTTGTGGCTCATGAGTTATTACCTCGTTATGGAATTTCAGTCGATTGCTAGTATAAAAAATAGTCTATAAAAAGTGAATTTATTATTGATTACTCTTTAATTTTACTAATTTAACTAATAATGGCAACTCATTACTTTCAGATCTTAAAAACCACTCATTATCAGTTACTTAACGCTCATATTCCCCGTTTGTTATGGGTTGAGCCGACAGAAATAGCAGATACTGAAGAGGGATTTTGTCTCGTAAATCTAGAAATTGAAAACGGCTTTATTAAAAGTATTAACAAGGCTAGTAGTCAAGTTCAAAATATCCCGAGTATTGATTTAAAAAAAAGCATTATTCTACCTAAATTTATTGATGTTCATACCCATCTTGATAAAGGACATATTTGGCAGCGATCGCCGAATTTGGAGGGTACATTTAAGACTGCTATTGAAACGGTTGAAGCCGATGCTCAAAAGTATTGGAAAGCGGAGGATATTTATCAACGAATGGAATTTAGCTTAAAGTGTAGCTACGCCCACGGAACCAGGGCAATTCGTACCCATTTAGATGCTTTAGGAGAACAAGCAAAGGCCAGTTATACCGTCTTTGAAACCTTAAAAAAACAATGGTGTGATCGCTTATTTTTGCAAGCAGTTGCCTTAGTTCCTTTGGCACATTTTTTAACAAAAGAAGGGGTTAAGTTAGCGGATAAAGTAGCAGACACAGAAGGAATTTTAGGAGGATTTGCAGTGATGAATCCTCAATTGAATTTACAGCTTGATCATTTATTTAGTTTAGCAAAAGAACGTCAGCTATCTCTTGATCTTCACGTAGATGAAAATGGTGATCCGACTTCAATGTGTCTACAGAAAGTGGCAGAAACTGCCTTAAAATATGATTTTAATCAACCAATTTTATGTGGACATTGTTGTAGTTTAGCAGTTCAAGACGAAGAACAAGCAAGTAAAACCATTCAGTTAGTAAAAGAAGCGAATATTGACATTGTCAGTTTACCGATGTGTAACCTTTATCTCCAAGATAGAAAACCCGTAGGATTTACGCCCTTTTGGCGCGGCGTAACGAGAGTTCAAGAGTTAAAAAAAGCGGGGATTTCAGTGGCCTTTGCCAGTGATAATTGCCGTGATCCGTTCTATGCTTTTGGTGATCATGACGGCTTAGAAGTATTTAGTCAAGCGGTTAAAATTGCTCATCTCGATATCAATTACGATGATTGGATTAAAAGTGTTACTCAGACACCTGCCCAGATCATGGGGTTACCTCATCTTGGTATGATTAAAGTGGGAATGCCGGCGGATTTAATTATTTTTAGAGCGCGTTATTATAGTGAATTATTGTCAAGAAATCAGAGCGATCGCCTTGTCTTAAGTCAAGGTAAAATGATAGATACGACCTTACCTGATTATGAAGAACTAGATCATATTTGTTTAAGTTAGATGTAACAAAATTAGAAAAAACTCGGAATAATGACGGAAATTACAGAATTGAAATTCTGCATAATTGCTTATTCAAGAGTCTTAACCCTCTTCTGTCACTCTCCGAAAATCAAAGTAAAATAAAGAGAGCTACAAACGGCTAGAAAGCAGAGGGGACAATGGATATAGAATTACAAATTCTCAAACATTTGGCTAGAGATGCACAACCAACAGTATCAGTTGT
>JBGTGT010000019.1:0-11230 GCA_041746575.1 Microcystaceae cyanobacterium | reverse complement strand
TCTTCTTGTTTTCTTGGATGGAGAAGTTTTCCTTGTTCTATCAATTGTCTTAATTGTTCATGATTAATTCCCAATAATCTTTTTGTTTCTTTAGGATGTTTCTGAATATATTCCCAAGTGTAATTGTCCATTTTATCGATGTTACTTAATTGAATTTTACTTTAATTATACTCTATTTTTGGAATTTTATAGTATTATGGAGAGATCTATTGCAAATGGCTAAACTTTCTAATGTGATTTCTTATTTAAGACACTCCATAAAACACTCTTATTGTCAAGGCATTCCTGAGTTACGAATGAACTTGTTAGCAGAAATTTATGTGATCTCTTACCCCAAGTCAGGAAGAAGTTGGCTCAGATTTATGTTAAGCAAATATTGCTCTTATGTATACAATTATGAATTTAATTTAAATAAGGATATTAGCGATATTAGTCAGAGGATGTCGAAAATCCCTTATATTGCTTTCGTACATGATGGATCAGCATATACGCAAAATAAAAACTTTACAGCAGAAGAATTACCAAAAGATAAGAGTAAGATGTATAGAGGAAAAAAGGTAATTTTATTAATTAGGGATTTACGGGATGTGATGGTTTCCCATTATATGCATTGTACAAAGCGCGATAATGTTTACAATGGCAGTATAAGTAATTTTATTAGAGATGAGCATTTTGGGATCAAAAAGGCAGTAGAATTTTTAAATATTTGGCATGCTCAACGTCATATTCCTCGATCCTTTTTAATTATTTGTTATGAAGATATGCGTCAAAATCCGGAGGAAGAACTCTTAAAAATTATCGAGTTTGTTGATATTCCTATAAACTTGGAAGCTGTTAAGAAAACAGATAAGTTTGTATCTTTTGAAAATATGAAAAATCTAGAACGAAGCGGAAAATTAAGAATGAATGGAAGGTTTGGTGTGCAGGAAAACAATGAAAAAGATAGTTGCAAAATTCGTAGGGGAGTTGTGGGAGGCTTTACGGACTATTTGAGTATTGATGATATTAGTTACCTCAATAACTATATCAATTCTAACTTAAACTCTTCCTATCATTATAGCTGTCAATAGATCAAAAGCCTAAACATTATTTCGATATTTCGATTTTTAATAAGGCTCGGTACAAGACAAAAATCAGTAAATTCGGTTCTCAATCTTATGATAATAGCAAAGCTGTTGTACATTTTAAATAACCCCTTGAATGTGACCTAAGTTCGGTTTAGGAAGATTGAGGCAAAGCTCAGTTTAGACAATAAGTAATGATACTGAATCCGATTTATAAAACCCAGTTATAATAAGAGAGAAAACGTACAAAATAATGAGTTACCCTTCGTCAAAAAATTCTCTGAAATTAACTTTAATTCAGTGGTATAACTCCATAACTTTTGTAATTTCTAAACGGGATTGTACTCCTAAATTAAGAGAAGAAACATGACCTTGCTCAAAATGATCACCAGCAGCACAAGCAATCATGGCGGCATTATCTGTACAAAGGCTTAAAGGCGGAAAATGAACGGTTAATCCAGCTTCTTGGGCGGCCGCTTGTAACTGTCGTCTTAACTCGCTATTAGCGGCAACGCCTCCCCCCACCGCAATTTTAGAGATACCGTAATCTAAGGCACAGGTTAGGGTTTTTTTCGTGAGAGAACGGGCAACCGTTGCTTGAAAACTGGCGGCTAAGTCAGCTGTCGGTAATTCAGGATTTTCCTGCTCTAACTGTTGTGTCAAGCGCAAAACCGCCGTTTTTAAGCCACTGAAACTAAAATCGTAGGGATGAAAACCCCCATTGGGTAAAGAAATTCGTCCTTCAGGTAGGCTAAAAGCCTCAGCGTTACCCATTTTTGCTAATTTATCGATGGCAGGCCCCCCCGGATAGCTTAATTTAAGTAAACGCGCTACTTTATCAAAAGCCTCCCCTGCCGCATCGTCGTGCGTCACCCCTAATTGTTGATAATCACCGCATTCATTGACTCGAATGAGACTGGTATGACCTCCTGATACTAATAAACACAGAAAGGGTGGTTGCCAAGACGGTTTGCTGAGATAAGTCGCATAGATATGTCCTTCGAGATGATGAACTCCAATAAAGGGTTTTTGATGCAAAATACAGAGGGTTTTAGCGGTTGTTAATCCAACCATTAACGCTCCCACTAAACCGGGCGCAACTGTAGCCGCCACAGCATCAATCTCTGTCCATGAAAGATGGGATTGGGTTAATGCTTCTTCTAAACAAACATTAATTGTTGTTAAATGTTGACGGGAGGCCATTTCAGGAACAACCCCACCAAACCTCCGATGAAGGTCGATTTGAGACGCCACCACACTGCTTAGAATATTACGATTTTTTACAATTGCAACGGCAGTTTCGTCACAACTTGTTTCAATTGCGATAATAGTAGCCATTGTCTGATAAGTTGATACGAAAGACGACTTTTTGTAGTTTAATCTTTGCTGGACTGAAATGTCTAAATCAGATTAAGATTTTGTTCGTGTCCCTATGCTAGTTTTTGTCAGTTGCTTAGGAAAAACTTAGTCTTTTGTAACAAAAGGAAACAATTCTATGAAACGATTGTTGGCGTTTATTCTCATTGTCACTCTCTGGTTCAATTTTGCACCGGCCGCTCATGCCGATTTTGCTCATTTAACACCTTGTAGTGAATCTTCTGCTTATCTGTCCAATGCTAAAACATTCCGTAATACGACGGATGATCCTCGATCAGGACAAAAACGGGCAGAACGTTACGCAGAAGCTCTCTGTGGACCCGAAGGCTATCCTCACTTAATTGTAGATGGTCGTCTAAGCCACATGGGAGACTTCCTGATTCCATCTTTACTCTTCCTGTATATCGCAGGATGGATCGGTTGGGCTGGCCGTTCTTACCTGATCGCCATCCGCGATAGCAAAGATACTGAAATGAAGGAAGTAATTATCGATGTTCCTTTAGCCTTCAGCAAAATGCTTTTAGGCGGTTTATGGCCGTTAGCAGCTGTTCAAGAGTATCTTTCTGGTGATTTAACGAGAAAAGACACTGAAATTCCTGTCGCTCCTCGTTAAGCTTTGTCATCCAATCATTTCCATTCTGTCACATTAATCCTTGGGAGAATCATCAATGGAAGGTTTGTTCAAATTTTTAGCAACCGCCCCCGTCCTATTAACTGCTTTAATGGTTTTCACGGCGGGACTTTTAATTGAAATCAATCGTTTCTATCCGGATTTATTATTTCATCCTTTAGGATAGAATTTCATTTCATATAAACATCAAAAAGGGAATTTTTAGCAGTAAGACTGGCATTAAGCTGGTCTTTTTTCAGTTAATAACCATTAGGATGAGCGGTTGTCTTCAGAAAAGAAATAATGCCCTAGATTAATTTATGCAAAGACGTTCATAGTGAACAGCGATCGCCTTGGTAAAGTGAAAATTAACGTCTCCCCTTTTCCCAACGGATTTCCTTTGCTATGAAGACTTTACTGGCTGGGGACATTGGCGGCACTAAAACGATTCTCAGATTAGTAGAAACGGATTCAGTCGTCCAAACGCCTCAAAAACTGATTTTAACGCCGATTTACGAGAAAACCTATCCCAGCCAAGCCTACATTGACCTTGTGCCAATGGTGGTTGAATTTCTGAATACGGCGCAAAATGCCCTCAAAAAACCCATCATCGTAGGCCAAGCCTGTTTTGGCATTGCTGGTCCAGTGATCAATAATACTTCGGAACTAACCAATCTCCGTTGGTCTTTGTCGGGAGAACAATTAGCCAAATCCTTATCCCTTGCCAAGGTAAGCTTAATTAACGATTTTGCGGCCATTGGTTATGGCATTCTAGGGCTAGAAAAAGCAGATTTACTAACGTTACAGGAAGCAGAAATCTACGCCGATGCCCCCATTGCAGTGATTGGCGCAGGAACGGGCTTAGGACAAGGTTTTTTAATCCCCGCAACCCCTCATCGCTACCGCGTTTTTAACAGTGAAGGCGGTCATGCCGACTTTGCGCCTCGTTCTCCGTTAGAGTTTCAATTATTGACTTATCTACAGGAAGAATTTGGCTTGGAGCGGGTATCCGTGGAAAGGGTCGTATCAGGTTTGGGTATTGCCGCTATTTATCAATTTTTGCGTCAAAAAGAACCTCGTTTAGAGTCAATTGCGATGGCCGAAAAATTTCAACGTTGGAAAGCAGAAGTGGGCAAAGAAGAAAAAACCGTTGATCTCTCGGCAGAAATTGCCCAAGGCAGTCAAAATGAGGATTACCTCTGTCAACAAACCATGAAGTTATTTATCGAAGCCTATGGTGCAGAGGCGGGTAATTTAGCCATCAAACTACTGCCCTATGGCGGTCTTTATGTTGCCGGAGGAATAGCCACCAAAAACATTGCCTTAATCAAAAGAGGGGGGTTTATGAAGGCATTTCTAGCAAAAGGACGAATGCAGTCCCTTCTCAAACAAATTCCTGTTCATGTTATTGTCAATCCCAAAGTAGGACTGATGGGGGCGGCCATTTGCGCCAGTCAACTTTAAAGCAGGGTTTTCATTTTTACATTTCGACTTTAAGGAAACTTGATTTATGAACAGCGATGTTACCCAGTCCCCCAAAGTAATCAATTTGCCCTTCGTACTTCTCATTGCCAGTACTGCCGCCTTAGGCGGATTTTTATTTGGTTTTGATACTGCCATTATTAACGGGGCAGTTTCAGCGATTCAAGCGCATTTTAATGCCGATAGTGTGACAATTGGTTTAGCTGTCTCCCTCGCATTGATTGGTTCTGCCATTGGCGCATTTGTCGCCGGCCCGATCGCCGACCGTAGTGGACGTACAAAAAGTATGATGATTGCCGCCACTTTATTTACCCTGAGTGCTATCGGTTCGGGGATACCTTTTACCATTTATGACTTTATTTTCTGGCGAATTTTAGGAGGAATTGGTGTTGGTGCGGCTAGTGTGATTGCTCCTGCTTATATTGCTGAAATTGCACCTGCTCAGTTTCGAGGACGTATGGGTTCGCTACAACAGTTGGCGATTGTCTCGGGAATCTTTGTCGCTTTATTGCTAAATTTTGCGATCGCAACGGCGGCGGGTGGCTCAGCCCAAAATCCTTGGTTATTCGGCATTGAAGCGTGGCGATGGATGTTTTGGACAGAAATTATTCCCGCCGTTCTTTATGGTGTGGCCGCTTTATTTATTCCTGAATCTCCTCAGCCGAAGATATTTTATGCCAATTCCTCGAAGAAATCCACATTTTACCCATAATTGTTGAGATTAAAAAAACCGTAATGCGGGAGCGAAAACCCCGATTATCAGATTTAGTGGGACAGAGCGGGCGAATTTTGCCGATTGTGTGGGTTGGCATCGGTTTGTCCATTTTGCAACAGTTTGTCGGCATCAACGTCATTTTTTATTACAGTAGCGTATTGTGGCAAGCCGTGGGCTTCACCGAACAAAGTGCCTTATGGGTGACGATGATTACGGGGTTAGTCAATATTATTACCACTCTTATTGCGATCGCCACGGTAGATCAATTTGGTCGCAAACCCCTTCTTTTGTTAGGCTCAATCGGCATGACGGTAACCTTGGGAACGTTGGCAATGGTCTTTTCTAATGCAACAATCGTTAACGGCCAACCAACTTTAACCGGTACATCGGGGCTAATTACCCTATTTGCCGCTAATTTGTATGTTTTTTGCTTTGGTTTTTCTTGGGGGCCAATTGTTTGGGTGTTACTCGGTGAAATGTTTAACAACAAAATTCGAAGCATGGCTTTATCGGTAGCCGCTTCGGTACAGTGGATTTCTAACTTTCTGATTTCTACGACCTTTCCCATTTTACTCACCGGTGTAGGACTAGGAGCCGCCTATGGACTTTATACATTGATGGCGGCAATTTCCATTTTCTTTGTCTGGTTTTTTGTTAAAGAAACGAAGGGGAAAACGTTAGAGCAGATGTAAAAAGGGGAAAAGAATGAAAAATCAAGCTTTATCCCCTTATTCAGGACTTTATCTCATAAAACAAGTGGAATAGATCCCAAGCGAACACTCAGTTGCGGTAAATGTTTGACTGAGGTGTAGCCGCCCTATAGCTTGGTATAAGCAATCCCCGCTAAGGCATAACCCGTATTGGGTAACGCACTTAATTCAAGGCGAGTGATCCCTGCGAGGGGCAAATCAAACGCGTAGGTTTTATCTTTACCCATGTTTAATTCATCTGCATCAAGGGCTGGGACTTTAATGCCATCGGCGGTCGTCAATACACCTTCCTTAACCCGTGAACCCTGCGCGTTAAATCCTTGCCAACGAACTTGTTCACTAGGATTATCTAACAAGGTTAAAGTCAAGGTAATATCTTGCGCAACGTAGGGGAAATTGAGAATAAGGGTCTCTGTGCCGCCTTCATCTGCCATATAGTTGATGGCATTATCCAAGTTGGCTTTGTTATAGTTCCCCGTTGCATAGGTGTAGCTTTTAACACCGATCAGATCATGAGTGGATTTGACAATTCCCCGTTGTCCATCGGCGGCAATGCCACTGATTTGAATATCGCCCCAGAAGATTTGATTTTGAGGGGTAACCCACTTTCCAGTGCTGGCATTATACTGAGTGCCTTCGTTGGATAACGTTCCTTTTGCATCCGTAATAGGAACTTCATAGGGATCATCATTGGGACTCCGATAATCCATGGCGTGTAAAATGACTCGCTCTCCACTCCCTGAGGGAGGGGCAGTATCATTATCAAGAATAGTTCCCATTGCCGTACCATCCGCAATCGTTGCACCCGTGGCTCGGTTGAGTTTAACCGTAAAGAACTCATTTCCTTCTACCAACGTATCCTCCTTAATGTTGACCGTCAAGGTTTGGCTTGTTTGACCTGCCGCAAAGGTCAGCGTTCCATTCGCAGTATTATAATCTTGACCTGCAAGGGCAGTATTATCTACGGTTCCGTAATCTACGGTAATCTTCTGGGTACTGGCTTTGGATAAATTGACGGTAAAGGTAGCCGCGCCTGCACCTTCATTGACGCTTAGATCTGCAATAGACAGGGTAGGAGGAACGGGGGTAGGATCAGGATTAGGCGAAGACGGTGTATGAGCGAGCTGTGCCAGATAGCCAAAAGCAAAGATTTGATCTTCAATCGTTTGGTGTACGGTGTATTCCATAAGTGGCACTAAATTGTGATAGTCATTAAACGATTCCAGTAGAGGCACTTGCAACTGCTTAGTGGTATCGTTAAAAAAGATATTATTGGTGGCATTATTGACGGTTGACCAAGAGAACCAACCTGCAGAGTAAAATCCATAAATGGTAATACCATCGGGAATGTCATCTAGACGGTGTCCATCGGCATTAAGCACATCATCCGGTTCATCATAGGCCAGTCCTCGTTTAACTGTCCCCGTGGTATAGGCTGTATTGTCAGGATTTATACCTATTCCAAATTGCATACTGGCCGCAAGAGCGTTCAAGTATTTAGCCTCCCCCGTTAGCTGATGTGCCATGGCAAGATAGTGACCATTTTGGGTAGTAATCACGGTATTATTGCCCCAATACTGACCCGAACTGGGATCATTAATCGTATCAAAGCCATTTTTCTGACCAAAATTAACTAAAGTATCGCCATATTCAATCAGCTTCGTTTTTAGAGTTTGTTGCAAAGAGGTGTTGACATCCCGATAGATACTGCTATCTAGCTTTGCATAGACAAAAGTAGCATCATAATTTAGTCGGTCATTGACGGATATAAAGATATCGTGGTATTGTTTCGTGTTAGTAATACGATAAACTTCAACCGCCGCTAACTGTCGGGCTCGTTTCACATTCCAATTGGTTTGTATTTCAACAGGTAACCGAGCATATTCATTTTCTGCCCAGTTCATCGCTCGAATCGCCCGTTCCCGCAGATCAGCCGATTGAGACGCATCATAAGGTTCCAAAGCAGTCGCTAGCTTAGCTGCCGAATTTGCAAATTGATAGCTCGCATAATAATCGGGGGCGTAAATAAAGGCTTTAACTTCTTCCCAACTTGTGGTTCCATTAGGATGACTATCGAACTCAAATCCGCCCGATACGCCACCATCGGCTCGCTGAAGGCTGGTGTAGAGTTGCATTCCCCATAGGGCTTCATTAAGAACATCAGGAATATTATCACCGGATTCAGGGATATTCGGGTTGAAGTTGCGATAATAATCAGGATTGCTGTTGTAGAGATCAACGAGGGACGCAATAATGGGTATATGTCGTGTCTGTGTATCATAATCTCCGGCATCAAACCAGCCACCCGTCAGTTTGATGGGATTGCTATAATCAGCACTAGCTGGTAGAAGGTCGAATCTTGCGTCTAGATTTTTGAGAGAAAAAGTCAGATCCGCTTCTGAGACGCTACTTTGATAAAAGACGATATTAGGATTACCCGGTCGTTCGTAACTGGTATAGGGTTGCTCCATTTTGGCAAAAGCGCGGTGAACATATAACCCTTCCATCGATAAATCTAACAGCGATTCCCACACGCCCTGACGAACATCAAAAGCTAAGGATTGACCGATGCCGTCGACTTCGATTCGATAAGATCCGGCTTGTTTAACTGCGCTAAAATCAAGATTATATACATTAGTGCCTGCAAAAACGTCATTTGCAGTGTCCAGTGTGATCGTACCCGTGTGAACGACCGATCCTGTTGCTTCATTGCGGATGCGGAACACTGTTCCCTCTTGATAGTTCACCCCAGATACCCCATCCCAACTCGATAACTTAGCGTGTTTAACGGGATCATCAATATCGTAAGCACGCGCGTGATGAATGGCTAAAGAGACGGAATTTTGGGGGCTAAAGCTAATATTCTCCAGATTGCCTCCTGTAAACCGAACGGTGTAATTCCCGTTCACACTCAGGGATTGAGGCAATTCGATGTGAAAAAAGTGATCTAAGATGAAATTATTGTTAACCTGTTTGAGGGAGTCAGCGATCTTGGTTTTGCGATGCACTGCCAGCGGTTTAATCACGTTTCCATTCGGTAACACAATATTCACATTATCGACGGTAAGATTATTGTTAAAAATCTCTGGGACAAAATCTTCCTTGGTGCGGGCATCATTAATATACTCATTTTGCTGAACTTTAAGCAAAATCGTGTTACTCGACGCTAAACTGATGTGAACGTCAGGTTTACCTCGCTTATCAAAAGTTACGTTATAAATTTCTTGCAGAGCAGTCAAATCCTTTGTTTCTACTTTGCGGTCTAAACTGCTTTTCGTTCCCGGAACAACAGGGGTATCATTATCAAGAATGGTCGCAGTTGCCATGCCTTTTGTAATCGTGGCACCGCCAGTGACATTACTCAAATTGACCGTAAAAGTTTCACTTTCTTCAAATTGAGTATCATCTTTGAGATTCACCGAGAAGGTGCGACGGGTTTCCCCAGCCGCAAAGGTCAAAGAGCCATTAGTCGCCAGATAATCACTACCAGCGAGCGCACTGCCATTAGCCGTAGCATAATTAACCGTGATGGGGACACTAGACGCCTGAGAAAGATTAACCGTAAAAGTCGCTTGACCATCGTTCTCATTAACCGTCACATCTCCCATCGTCAGAGAAGGCGGATTACTCGGAACATCCGGATTTTTAGGCGTATTAGCGACCTTGAGAATCTCAAAAGCAGCGACGGCAGGATTGCCAATATGATTAACAAAATCAAGATTCAAGATCCCATCTTGCACCGTGACCTTATGAGAACGCATAAAACCCGTTTTCCACTGTCCAGCACTCGCCACCGGGTCAATATTGTCGAAAGCGGCTGGAACTGAACCCTCTACGGCTATATCAAATACCCGTGCGCCCAGCGTATTATTATTCCACCATTCCGCAAAATAGAAACGCACTTCGACCTCACTACCCGTAGCAACAGGGAAAGCCCAAGTCATTTGGGGATTTGAGGCACCATCATGGCGGTGACTTTGGAAAAGAGTTGCCACTTCGCCCTCGTGGGGCAAGGTAGGGTGAGACAAGTTAACCGTTTGGCTTGAGGTGACCAATTTATTTTCACTGGTGACGAGATAAGACGAGGGATTGGTGGCAGTATCCCCACTCCAGCTTAGCCCTCCATCGGCGGCGGCGACGGATTCTCCTCCGGCATTAACCCGATAAAGCACAAAATCATTATCTCGAATAGTTGCCTTTCCTACTCCAGCAGCAATCTTAGCCCCCACTGCATTAGACAGGTTGAGGGTAAAGGTTTCTTCAGCTTCAGAAATCACATTATCAATCACAGAGACAGTAATTTCTTGGGTGGTTTCTCCAGGGGCAAAGGTTAAGGTACCATTAGTAGCGACATAATCACTACCGGCGAGCGCGCTGCCATTAGCCGTCGCATAATTAACCGTGACGGGGGTATTGCTCGTTTTGGAAAGATTGACGCTAAAGGTAGCAGTCCCACTGTTTTCATCAACGCTGATATCCGCAATTGAAAGCAGTGACGGTTCTGGGGGAGGATTGTCAATATTATTAACAAAATTAACATTCAAATTGACCGTGTCTAGCAGGTTACCGCTAGCGGTTTTGCCACTATAAGCGGTGGCTTTAAAGGAATAATTGCCTAGATTAACCGCTTTACCATAATAGTCGCCCTTGCCATTGTCACCGAACAGAGCGTAGGGGGCGACATTCTCTATTTTGTTACCGAGACTCGACTCAAAGCGGATGCTAGATACCGCTCCGGCGTTAACGTGGTCTGGGTTAACCAAAGCCACAATATTATATTGGGTCAGATTTAAGCCATTAAGGTTAATTGTGTTGTTAGCCCCTAAATTTTCAAAGCCGGGTACCCATTGATCGCTTACGGCATTCATTAATCCGAGGCTGAACACAGAAGGATTAGGGGCGCTCGCTACGCCAGTGAGGGGGTCTAGGGAGTGATTGGCAATCAACAGGTCAGTGTCTTGCTCATTAGCCAACATGGCATTAAACTGTGCGATTGTCCCTTCTTCTAGAATAGTAGGGTTTTCGAGGGAAGAAGAGGGGGTTGGGGTTAACTCCAGCTGACTAGCCATCAACGGGGTGGACGAAAGCAGAGAAATTGGCTCAGAATCAGAAAATTCAAAATTCATAGGACTCAAGGGTAATCTTGGGGGTTCCCTATGAAGATTCCCGATTTAATCGAGCAAATTAAGCTTATTTATCCGTGGAAATAACGATTTATTTAGATTTTGAAGAGATTTTATGTCCTTGTAAATACGTCCTGAAAATTACGGGG
>JBGTGT010000018.1:0-9190 GCA_041746575.1 Microcystaceae cyanobacterium | reverse complement strand
CCAAGAAGCCCGAATCGACTCCCATCCAGTGAGGACTCGACCCCCTGGGTGGATACACAAACTAGTTGAGCCTTGCCACCAAAGACGACTCATCTCGCCAAGATCCCTTTGAGAGAAGGCACGGTAAAAAGCGTTGTTAGCGGCTAAAACCGCTTCTTTATCTGATGAATCAGTCATGGCCCACACGGAAAACATTGGCTTGACTTTCTCGAAATCAATCTTACCCTTGAACTAACGGCTCAACGGGCGAATTTGGCTCACTGTAATTTTAGCATTTTCAACCACCGTATTTTGGGTTTGGCAAGGATATGAGTTAACTTCTTAACACTAAAGAGGTTTGTAACGGTTTAATGCTTCTGTTGCCAAACTATCAAGATAATCGAAAATATATTGTACATCAAACGCATTATTGCTTCCTTTTTCTTGATTACATTCCCAGCAAACAAATTGCAAGTTATCGAAATCAAACATTCTCTCTGGACATCGAGCTTTAGTCAGCTTATGGTCTAAAGTTAAATACTTTCTATCAAAGAAGATACTCTGTGCTTTATTAATAGTTTTTTGACCCTGTTTATTAATATATTCAAAGCCTTTTTTGATTGCTTCTTCTCGTGAACTCGCTTTATAACTATCACCATAAGTCATTTTTTGTCCACAATATGGACATCGTTTTCCTAAGCGACTTCCCATTTGTCTGTACTGATTCGGGCTAATTAATCCTTTGTCAGGATGCTCAATAACACTTTCTCCTTTAGCAGCATTCCAAGTATCTTGAACTTCATGTGCTTGATATAATTGAGCTAAGTTAAAGAGTTTTTTTCTAGCTTGGTTAGACATTTTAATCAATTAATTATAACAAAGGATATTGAAGTAGAGTTTTATTAGCTATATCGTCTAGTTGACTTTGAATTTGGTTCAAGCTATTTTGTCCTTTTTGAGCAATTAGCTTAACCCTTTCTGAATCAAGAATAGCTAAATCAATTGCTCCTATTACATCTCCTTGATTAAGCCGATAATCGAATAGACTAACTATATTATCTTTTTCAAAAAGTTGATTAAGAATTTTCCAAGATTTTTTTACGTTAGACCAGCCTAAATTATAGTAGCCTTGTTGACGCACTTTTTTTTGTTGCTTCTTAGTTAGAGAATTAAAATTTTCAGTATTTCTTTTTTGCCATTGACGATAATTCATTCCTTCAAGCACTTTCATTTTTATCATTCTCCTTCTTTTCTAAGGATTGTAATGAAAAATATTTCACGATATTTTTCCATTCTTTGATTCCCTTATTAGAAATAATGTAATTCTTAATAGAGGCTAATTCTTTTTTTCGTGCATCAATAGTTCTTTCAAGTTCTCTGATTGTGTTACTTGCTTCTTCTCTAATCTGCTGATTTCCTTGCTGTAGTTCTTTAATAGTTTCTCGAAGATCAATTAATGTTTCATTATAATTTTCTTTGTGAACTAAGTCTTTTTCTAATAAATTTTCTCTCCGCTCTCTTCCTTTTTTTGATAAATTACTAATTAGCCACTGTCCGGCCTGAAAAATTTCTGAATTTTTAAGATCAAGAAACTGTTTCAATTTAGCATTAGCTTCAGCCGTCATTTGCCCTTGACAGTAGCGGTTATAATTATTAGCTGCTTTGACTAGGAGAAATATCTTTAGATTGTTGGCTGCTTCGACAACTTCAAGATCAGTCATCTTAGCCTCCAAAGCATATTGAGCAACACCAGAAGCCTTACTAATCTTGGCAATCAATTTTTTGCGTTCCTTTCTGCTCAACTCCATTGGATCTAGCATAAACAAGTAATATTAATTTTTGGAAAAAAAATTTACTTCCTTTTCGATCTTAGGTTGCAAAGTTTTGATTGTCAGTGATCTATATCACCTCCTAGTAATATAAATAAATTCATCAGTACCTTATCTCTCGTGTAAACTTCTGCGACGGTGCGACCCAATTTGTCGGTTGCCGTGAGATTAATTTTGATTGAGGAGCGATCGGTAGTGTCACAAAAGTGTTGAAGGTGCTAAATTTCAGGGAGAAATTTAGTCCATTTCAACACCTTTGTGACACTACCAAACTTTGGAGACGTTCACCGATGCTTTGGAGGCGTTTCGTACAGCCATGTCTTTTCGTTTCTTTGATTGGTTAACCCGAAATCAAAATGTCTTCGCCGCTTACAAAGCCAGTTTTGGATTTATTTGGGCTTGAAATTTGTTTGAGTCCCAATAAGATATTGGAAGCTTCTATTGTCATAAATATTTCCTTCTAACCCAAGTTTTACCCTTGAAAATGAGGTTAGACTCTCCGTTTTCTTTTCAATAAAGTGCCTAAACTGGTAACTGAAAGTAAACCAATAACAGTCGAAGGTTCAGGAACGACAGCCACAGGTTCAGGTTCTACTA
Organism: Microcystaceae cyanobacterium; assembly: GCA_041746575.1. Lineage (GTDB taxonomy): Bacteria > Cyanobacteriota > Cyanobacteriia > Cyanobacteriales > Microcystaceae > JBGTGT01. The sequence goes on along the minus strand of JBGTGT010000018.1, from coordinate 6,785 downwards.
TGATTGTTACAGTCTCTCCAGGAGAAACAGTAAATGATTGTGTGGGAGGGAATTCTAATTGTCTAACTTCTTCCGAAGATATATAGTTTGAGATCGGTAAAATACTAAGATTACCTGTTATCGTTCCAGCAGATGGAAGTGGGGAAATAGTAAAAGTATCACCCGGAACTTGATAGAAAATGTTCCGCTCAACCCCCTCAAAAACTGTTTGAAGTAAAACGGCAGAAAAGGGAGAGAGAGATTGTGATGAAGTTGTGCTTGTAACGGTAAATCCACCGCTTCCTACTTCTTCTACACCATTTGGCGTACTTAAAACGACTGTACTTTCAATATCATAACCAAAAGTTCCATCTGGATAATCCTCAATTTCCCATTGAAAATCAGTCGGCTCCCCAGGGGGTACAGGATTACCAGTAAATAATAGACTTGCTTCAGAAGTATTATTATTAAAAATTTGAGCATTAGGAAAAGAAGAAGATTGAGTATCAATAATATTAATACTTCGATTATCAATCCCTTTAAAGATAAATCGCCTACCTAATAAAGTATCAGTCCCTGTCCATATTGTGTCTACACTTAGCCGAACTGCGTAAGAAGAACTAGCCGAAAAGATCATACTACCTGATGCTAAACAAAAAGCTAGAGGAAAACTAAAAATATTTTTTTTCATTTTAGTTACTGTAAACGTCTAAAAAGTGTAGAGCAATCTTCAATAATTTGTCAACCGAGTAGCGAGTAGCGAGTAGCTGTAGGATTATTAAAACTAGACGCTACGGGAGTTAACCATTTAACCCCAGGAGATCCCCATCGTTTGAACGGTGACCATGATGGGATAGCCTGTGAATCTTTGCCTTAATCAATCGTTTTTTGACTCAATCGCTCTTTTAACCTCGTATAACGCTCTTGTTGATGTCCCTGCTTAATGGCGATCGCTAAACTCCTATCCCTTACACAGTAAGGTTTTAAGAGTTTTAAGATTCCAATATCTACCCCCCTAAGTTCGGTAGAACCACAAATCCTCATCAATGTTATTACCTACAAAATACTTTACTACTTGTGATCTGCGTCATTGTCATAAGAATCACTTACTACAACAATAGAAGATAAGAGTCACAGATTGAAAAGGACTTGATGTTAGTTCTAAACCCCAGCATGGAGTTTTGAGACTACTAGCTACAGCTACGCATTATTACACCCAAGGAAACTAATATATGGATTTTTATCCTTATGAACGACTTGATAATAATCAATCTCAAAATAAACTATGGGATTGGTTAAAAGAAGCATTTAAAGAAGATGACGGCGTAGCTTATTATCGTTTTCCAATATTTTCAAAACAAGGAAAATTAAATCGAGAACCCGATATTTTAATGCTTCATCGAGAACTGGGATTATGGGTATTTGAATGTAAAGGTTGTTCTATTGATAATATTCAAGGAATTCAAGGACAACAGTGGCAAATGAATAATTGGTATGACGAATCTATAACACCAGTTGCTCAAGCTGAAGATCAAATGTATGCAATAAAAACTAAGTTAGACGAAAAACGAGAAAGTCGAGGGAAAGTAAATTGTAATTTTAGAGTTGCTTTACCCAATGTTAAGAAAAAAGAATGGAAAGAAAAAGATTTTGATCAACTACCTACTGTTGGATGTGTTTTACTTTATGATGACTTAACTCCTACTGCTTTAAGAAAGCATATTGAAGATAATGCTCAGAAACGCCAATTAAGTGATCCTGATTGGCAATTAGTCAAAGGAGTATTAGGAGGAACACTTCCAGCACGAGAACCTCGAAATATTCCTACAGGCACATCACCCGATAATCCTTTAAGAGTAATTCAACATATCGAATCTCAACTAAAAATTTTAGATGAAACACAGCAGAAAATTGCTTTTGAAGTGCCAGACGGATCCCAACGACTTAGAGGTTTAGCTGGAACAGGAAAAACTGTTCTGTTGGCTAAAAGAGCCGCTAAAATTCATATAAAATACCCTGATTGGACAATTGGCTTTGTGTTTTTTACTCGTTCTTTATACGATCAAATTTTGGAGTTAATTGCTTTATATCACAGGGAAATGCACCCAGAGCATCAAGAGCCAAATTGGAGACAATTAAAAGTCTTACACGCTTGGGGAGGAAAAAACCAACAAGGATTTTACTATGATTTAAGTCAAAAATGTGGGCTTCGACCAAGAAACGTAAATGACGTTAAGCATGAAAAAGGCAAAACTTCCCCCGGCGAGGCTTTTGAATATGTGTGTAATCAGTTACAGAATGAATCTGATAAGATTCCTGTGATTTATGATGCCTTACTGATTGATGAAGGCCAAGATTTACCGCCTGTATTTTATCAGTTAGCGTATGAATCTTTGTCAGACCCAAGAAGACTATATTGGGCTTATGATGAAGCGCAAGGGATTGGTTCTCTAACTGTTCCTGAAGCTAGTGAGATTTTTGGAAGAAATACTGATGGTAGTTTAGTAGTCGATCTTCGTGGTAGTTATGAAGGAGGAATCTCGAAAGGTCACCGTATGAAAAAATGTTATCGAACGCCTCGTCTTTTATTGATGACGGCTCATGCTATTAATATGGGTTTATTTCGAGAAGATGGTGCTTTACAAGGCGTTACAACAAAAGGTGACTGGAATGCTTTAGGATATGACATATTATCGGGAAGTTTTCAAAGTGTAGGCAAACCAGTAACAATTACACGCCCTGATACTGAAAGTCCTCATCCAATTGATCAACCCAATTTTGAATTAACTAATGCTCTTGGATCAATTTTAACCTATCATACTTTTCAAACAGAGCCAGAGGAACAGAAGTGGATTGCTGAACAAATAGCAAACGATATAGCTTTAGGTTTTGATCCTTGGGATATATTTATTACTGCTTTATCTGGTGATTATGAGAAAGATTATTTTATTAAGATGAAAAGAGCTTTAGAATCTAAAGGAATTAAGGGATACATTGCTGGTGTCGATGGAGATCCTCATATATTTCGGATTGACAACTGCGTAACAATTTCAGGTATTTATCGAGCAAAAGGTAATGAATCATGGAAAGTATATGCTTCTCGTTTTCAATATGCTACTCACCCCCTTTCATGGAAACAAGAACAAGAGTTACACAAGAGAAATGAAGCTTTTGTTGCATTAACTCGTTCTCGTGTTTGGTGCGTAGCGACTGGATTAGATAATCCCATTTTCGATGAACTACAAACAGCGATTAAACAGTATCCTGAGTTTACATTTCTTGCTTTTAATAAGAGTTCACTAAAACGACAAAATGACATTGATGACAGTTTAGCGGAACTCCCTCTATTTTCAGGAAATATTTAATAGCATCACTGGTAATTAGAATCTGTCTGAGCGCATCCCATTTGTAAAAGCATCAATCCAAGTAAAGTAACCCAAATTTTTTTGTATTTGAGAAGCCTGTTTAACCTTTACTGCTTCTGAATGGGAATCTGAATTTCACTGCGTTTGAGGGGATCAGGAACGTAGGGGCCATCATAAAAGAAACGACGAGGATTTCCCACCCGTTCATACTCAGGATGGTTATTAAGCCATTGAGTTAACCGTTTTAATCCATTTTGATAACTTTCGTAACTATACGCTCCTTTTAACCCCAAACTCACCACCGTCATTGCAGGAATATCTTCTACCTCAATTTGACTGTTAATTTCATTGGGATTAATCTCAGGAGTACGGTACAAAAATGATACTTCTGCTTGTCCTGACACATTCCCTTCTAAGGTACTGACAGGATAACGGTTTTCGACTGGGGCAGTCATTGAGATATTGTTCGAGCTAATATGCTGAAAAAACGGATAAAAGGCTTGATTCGCTGCTTGAGCTAAGTTTCCTTGCGTCGGGTAAGTAGCAGCCCGATAAGGAGGATATTGCTTTACTTCTATCTGATTGGGCGCAGTGTGTGGCGGAAATCCATCCGGCAGGGGCGCACTGTTGGCTTGATAGACACCAATGGCTAAGGCCGCAACAGCAATGAGTGCAAGGGGAATGAATAAATGATGAAACTTCATACATTAAAAAAAGAACGTTTAATTACCGAGGCAGAAGCCTCGGTTAGTCTTCAATCTACCCAAACAACGGAAAATATCCGTTAAAATTCTCTTGTTGACCACAGGAATTTTCCATGACAGAACCTAAACGAGTTGTTATTGTGGGTGCAGGATGGGCAGGGTTAGGCGCAACTTATCATCTCGTTCAGCAGGGATATGATGTTACTCTCCTAGAAGCTTCATCGAATATTGGCGGTTTAGTGGCTGGCTGGAAAACACAAGGAGGTTGTTCCGTTGAAGCGGGCATTCATGGGTTTTGGTATCCTTATCGCAATATTTTCAAAGTAGTTGACCAATTAAAGCTTAAACCCTTTACCTCTTTTACTCGTTCTTCTCAATATTCCCCTTTAGGTTTAGAAGTTCAATCTCCAATTTTTCAAGAGAAACCCCGTCTTCCTGCTCCTTTGGGAACATTTTTTTACACCCAATTTCAACGCCTACCGTTAATAGATCGTTTATCTGCTTTACCTTTACTTTATGCAGTCATTGACTTTGATAATTCTGAAGACGCATGGGAACGCTACGATAAAATCACTGCTAGAGAATTATTTCGACAGTTTGGGGTGTCTTCTCGTCTTTATAAAGAAGCGTTTGAACCAATGTTATTAGTCGGTTTATTTGCCCCCGGTGAACAATGTAGTGCCGCCGCTACTTTAGGAATGCTTTATTATTTTATCTTGGCACATCAACCCGATTTTGATGTGGTTTGGTGTCGAGGAACTGTCGGGGAAAAAATCTTTCAGCCTTGGGTCGAAAAAATTCAACAATTAGGAGGAAAAGTATTAACCCAGAAACGGGTGAGTGATATTCTTTTAGATGACAAAGGGCAAGCTAGGGGAGTCATTTGCGGTTCAGAAACCTTTGAAGCCGATGCCGTAATTTTAGGCGTGAGTGTCAATGGCATCAAAAAAATCGTAGAAAGTAGCCCAACCCTGAGTCAATATCCAGCGTTTCGGAACTTAAGAAATTTAGGAGGAATTGATGTTTTAGCGACTCGTTTATGGTTCGATGAAAAGGTTGAGATTCCTTTCCCTTCTAACGCTTGTTTTGGCTTTGACCCCACCACGGGCTGGACATTTTTTGACCTCAATGCGCTCCAAGATGAATATGAACAAGAATCGGGATCAGTGGTAGAAGTCGATTTTTATCATGCTAATCAATTATTACCGATGAAGGATTCAGAAATTATCCAGAAAGTTCATCGTGATTTAAGTGTCTGCCTTCCGAAATTCCAACAAGCCACCATCATCGATTACAGTGTGGTCAGAATCCCTCAAGGAGTCACCCATTTTTCGCCGGGAAGTTATCAATATTTACTCAAAGCCCAAACCCCCATTCCTAACCTGTATTTAAGTGGTGATTGGGTCATCACCCATCACGGTTCTTGGTCACAGGAAAAAGCCTACGTCACGGGTTTAGAAGCAGCGAATTTAGTGATTGAACAATTTCATCAGGGACAAAAAGCGAACATTATCCCTGTTGAACCCGATGAACCTCATATTGAATTGGCACGACAAATTAATCATGCCGCTAAGAACATGATCTCTTCTTTCCGTTGATTATAGGGCGATCTCAAGCGGGGATAGCCAATCGGCTCACACCTAACAATATTCGGGCTAATATGCTTAGCTTGATACACACCGAAACAATTAAAAATTATCAAGATTACCTCAAAGTGGTAAAATAAAGACCCATTATTAATTAAATTAAGTGCAAATGTGGCGAGTTAATATTCAATGTAATGCTGAAGCCTGGAAACAGTTTGGAGCGAACTTTAAAGCCCTGACTGAAAACTATTCTGCCGAATTAATTGCCTCAAAAAAAATGTCAGATGGAACACGCCTCATGGCTTACAAATTTGAAAATATTGATGAAGTCGAAACTTTTCAGGAAGATTGTTGCCAGTTTCTTGGATTTACCACTGACTTTGAATCTTTTTAGCTCTCAATTCTTAAATTCATGAAACCACTTAATCTATTTGATTGCAAATATTCGTTTTTTTTAAAATAGTCGTCTCACCGATTTGACGATGAGCAAAGATTTTTCAATCAACGGGAAAACTCGAATCTTGAAGATATATTCTTATTCTAAGCAAATTGTAGATTGAAGTTTAATCATGCTCATCTGTGATAATCTTTCTTCCTTGATCCCTTGCCCCTGTGGAAATCAAAAGTTATTAAACCAATGTTGCGGTGTGTATCTTCAAGGACAGTTACCTGCTCCCACCGCCCTCGAACTGATGCGCTCTCGCTATTGTGCCTACTGCCTTAAAAATATAGATTACTTATTCCATACCGAACATCCCAGTCGTCGCAAACCCAATAGCCGACAACAGATCACGGCGACTGCTAACAGTGTGACATGGCTCGGTTTAACGGTACTTGCTACCGAAGCAGGACAACCCGAAGATCAAACAGGGATTGTTGAGTTTATCGCATTATATCAACAAGAAAAATCTGTCGCCCAACTCCATGAAAGATCCCACTTTATCCAAGAAAAAGGCCAATGGTTTTACACCGATGGAGATATCTTACCGCCCCTGCGACCCAAAAAGAATGGCGTTGCTGAATACTCAGTGGATTAGCTATAATGTAAGGAGTAAAGAAAGGAGATAAATTGCTATGGATTGTCCAAAATGCTACTCTTCTAATGTTCGCAAAGACGGTCATCAAGATGGAAAACAACGATGGGAATGTAA
>JBGTGT010000017.1:0-3698 GCA_041746575.1 Microcystaceae cyanobacterium | reverse complement strand
GCTAACAACGCTTTTTACCGTGCCTTCTCTCAAAGGGATCTTGGCGAGATGAGTCGTCTTTGGTGGCAAGGCTCAACTAGTTTGTGTATCCACCCAGGGGGTCGAGTCCTCACTGGATGGGAGTCGATTCGGGCTTCTTGGAAAGTGTCAGAACTGATTACTCACTATTTCTTATTGAGAATTTGCCTGCCCGTCTTTTGCTAAAACTCTTATTCTCTCGTTCAAGTTAATGAGAATTTTCTCAATATTGTTGAGAATCAAAATTTATGTACTCAGTCCTGACACTTTCGGTCAATGGGCGATCATTAATGAAGTTTTGGAGCATTCCTGCGTGGTTAAAGTCTGGGATGGTACGATTCAGATCAGAACGGAGAATTTAAAAGAGTTAACCTTGCCCCTTGATCAACGGGAATCGGTGATGAAAATCTGTGAGCGGTGTCATCGGTTAATCCAAGTAGAAGGGATTAATAATACGGTGAAGGCAGTCTTAGCTACTCTAAGTAAGAAAACATGGCTTGACAACGTTGAAGAAAGGATTTTAGGGTGTATCGAAGGGATTTACTTTGATGAGGCAAGGGGTCATTAATGCTTTTAGTAATCGCTTTAATCAAGACATTCAGGTATGACTAAAATATCTTACCAATTAGGGTAGAATATAGATAGCTATTTTTCTTCTCAAAGAACACTATGCAGTCGCAAAAAATTTCAATTTCTTTACCACCAGAGATGATGATGTTTATCGAGCATTATCAGAAGGAAAAAGGATGTCAATCTCGTTCTCAGGTTATTTTTGAAGCTCTCTTACTATTAAAGTTGAAGGAATTGGAGAAAGCTTATCAAGAAGCTTCAACTGAAGTGGATGAAGTTTGGGAAATAACAGCAGGGGACGGGTTAAGTGATGAAACGTGGTGAAATTTACTATGCCACCCTTGAGCCGTCCATTGGTTCGGAAATGGCTAAACGCCGTCCTGTTTTGATTGTTAGCAATGATATTAACAACCAAGCGGCCACAACAGTAACCATTGTGCCGATTACCTCCAATGTGACCAAAGTGTATCCATTTGAGGTTTTCTTAAAACCATCAGATAGTGGTTTATCAAAACCTTCTAAGGTACAAGCACAGCAAATTAGAACAATTTCTAAAAAGCGGATAAGTGGCCAATATCAAGGGAGGCTAAAAGAAGATTTGATGAAGTTAGTTGAGTCAGCCATTAGACTGCATCTTGCTCTTTAGTTTGCGGTATAATAGTCCAAAAAAGCTAAATGCAGTCTAATTTATATGGACAATTTATCGGATCATCAAGAAACAACTGGTCAAAATCCCACGCTAGAAATTAAGTATCCTTGGACAATGTTACCTATGTCAGTAGCCGATGGATATATCGAGTATCTCAATGAGAAAATAGATGAAGATCATCCTCTCTATGGCAGAGAGGTGTTTCCTAGTTGTATCAGGGTAGATAATCGGGATTGAATCGTTCAATTCGACCTTGATGATGACCAAACCCATGCCATTGTCTTTTTTGGAGAGAGTCAGGAATTTGATCGCAAAAAAATGCCAAGGGTAGAGATGATAGAATCTTTTTCGGCTCTCAAAGAACGTTTTGAACAAGATCATCAACGAGAAGCCATGAAAAAGATGGAAGAAGTTGACTAAGAAAGATTCTTCGTTAAAATCTGAGTAAGAGTTAGTCGAAAGATTAATTGATAGTAGGAAAAAAAAGGAGGATTGTTAGTTAATGCAAGACTTTATCGAAGAATTAGATCACGGTTATCCCCTTTGTCAAAAAGATAGATTTCCCAAGGTAAAAATCAACGGTCAATTAGAATGTGTAGCTGAGTACATCGATGAGCGTGTGGGACAAAAAAAGGTAGTGGATCTGATCGAGGAAGGGGGAATCTATTACTATATTTTTGAAAATGGTTACCAATTCCCTTTGCTGTGTAGTTGCTGTGGTGAAGGATTAGAGCTTGAAGATGTAGCTAAATCGAAAAAAGACATAAAAGGAAGAAGGCTAGAATCAATGTCAATTGAAAGATACACTGGGGATAATGGGGATTTCATGGGGCTTCAACTAGAATTTTCGGGCAAAGGATTATTAGTTCAGTCAAGTTTTTCGCCATTTGAGAAAGTGGTGGAAGTATGGCCAAAAGCAGCAGCGCAGATGAAATTAAATCCTTTACTAAAACCTCCTAAAAGTCCCAAAATCTCTAAGAAGAAAAAGGGTTTTGGTTAGAGAAAAAACGGTAGGCTTTTAATGAACAAAACTCAGGATAAACCATGAAGATTAATCTACGCCCTGCTACTCCTAATAATCTGGATTTATTACGATATTGGGATCAGCAACCCCATGTAATTGCCTGTGATCCTAACGACGATTGGCAATGGGAAACAGAACTCTATCGTCAACCTAATTGGAGAGAGCAACTAATGGCAGAAATTGAAGGGTATCCCATCGGTTTCGTGCAAATTATTGATCCCGCCCTCGAAGAAAGCCATTATTGGGGGGACGTGGCCATGAATCTTCGTGCGATTGATATTTGGATTGGGGAAGAAGCTTATTTAGAGTCAGGGACTGAGTAAGGTACTGGGTAAGGTCGAGGGGATTGTAGCAAAAAAACAAATATAATGGGTAGGGAAAATCTTTGTAAGGAGAAAAGTCAATGGAAATCCAGTTGAAGCCTGAATTAGAACAGTTCTTGCAAGAGAAGTTGAAAAGTGGTGTTTATCAAACATTAGATGAGGCGATTAATCAAGGGATTGAACTTTTAAAGTGTCAAGAAGAAGTTTATCAGGGCAGATTCGAGGAATTACAACGGAAAATTATGATAGGAGCTAAGGCATCACAAAGAGGGGAAGTCATTGATGGAGAGGCTTTATTTAAACATTTAAAAGATAAACTAGAAGCCCGTCGAAATCAAGCAGAAAATGTCTAATATTTGTCGTTTTACTCAGCCAGCTAGTCAAGACATAGAAGAAATTCTTGACAATATTGCTGATTATCAAGGACTTTTAAAATCGGCAGAATTTTTAGAAAAACTAGCTCAAAAATGTCGTAACTTAGCTAAGTTTCCTAAGATGGGGAAAAGACGGGATGAGTTATATCCCTCGCTTAGAAGTTTGCCCGTTGATGTTTATGTAATTTTCTATCGTCTTATCCCAGAAGGAATTGAAATTATCCGAGTGGTCAGTGGCTATCGAGATTTAAGAAAATTATTTGAAGAAGACGATTAGACGCAACCCCGAAAAGCACATTGACAAAATCGAGGTGTTCTGCTAACGTGAGGTTGGTTGGTTAAATTTTTCTACACATAGTCCTCATCTCAGATTTCTTACTAAGAGGCAATAGACAGTTAATAGCGGTCAGCTATTAGCAATCAGTTCTAGCTGACGGCAAATAGCCAAGGGCTAAACCTAAGTATGTTGTCCTTGTCTGTAACCCTCGCTTGCTCCTTGAAAAAGCCCTCTAGGGAAGGTAAATCAAGGCTTTAGGCATAGGTTAGTTACTGTCATTGTCATAAGGTCATCGTTCAATTCACCGTTAAACATTGTTTTATGGGGTAGAGTTAACAACGCTGCGGCCAGGGGCAATCTGGAAATGAAATCCTTAACTGGTAAAGGTTAGAGGCGATTATCAAGCTACCCAATCTAAAGGAAGGCGTTCGGTTAAATCTAGACGAAATGTTCCATAAGGATT
>JBGTGT010000016.1:0-52292 GCA_041746575.1 Microcystaceae cyanobacterium | reverse complement strand
AAACTTTGAACATCTAGATAAATTAAGAGATGAAGTTAGTCAAATTTTGGAAAGTTTCAGTCGAGAGACAATTCAGTCTTTGACGAGTTGGGATTTTATTCTCAACGCTCTATCTCTCTCAGGAATTTAGAAAAATGGTATTAGGCTGAATTGTCGTTTGGAAGCTGAAAAAATTATTCGTTCTCATGTGCTTTGGGCAATGGGAGGAGGCTTAATCCCGATTCCGTTGGTGGACTTTGCGGCAGTGACTGCCATTCAATTAGAGATGTGTTACAACAACTGGCGAATCTCTATCGCGTCAACTATAATCAAAGTACCGCCAAAGCCTTTGTTTCGGCTCTCACTGGCACGACTATTACTCGAATTGGCGCAAGTATGCTAAAAGCGATTCTGGGTGTTGGTAGTATTATTGGTGGAGCGTCTATGTCGGTTATGTCGGGAGCCTCAACGTACGCCGTCGGACAAGTCGCCATCAACCTGTTTTCTACTACAGGTGGCTTTAGTGGCTTTGATACAGAACAGATAAAAAAAGTCTATGAACAAGCTTATGAAGCGGGAAAAGGGTACGTCTCTGACTTAGAAAATCAAGAAGAACAAGCGGCAGATGTTTATCAAGCACTAGAAAAGTTAGGCCGACTTAAAGAACAAGGTATCTTATCAGAAGAAGAATTTCAAGCGAAGAAAAAGGAGTTATTAGGGCGCATCTAGCTAAAATATATTCTCCTTATTCTTTTAACGCTAGAACTAAACACAAACAGGTGTTTTTAAAGGGATTCCGGTTAAACTAAAGGGACGCACTTCTGTAATTTTGATCTCAATTAATTGCCCTTTAAGAGCCTGAATATCTCCTCTAAAAAAGGCTAACCGATTGCCACTGGTTCGTCCCATCACTTGCGTCGGATCTTTAGGATTAATATCTTCGACTAAAACCGCTTCAATGCGGTTAAAGTAACGTTGAGAACGTTCAGCCGCTTTAATACTGACTAAATGATTTAAGCGTTGTAAGCGATCGCTTTTGACTTCTTCACTCAGTTGATTATCCCATAAAGCGGCAGGTGTACCGGGTCTAGGAGAATAAGCCGCCGTGTTAAGCTGATCAAAGCCGATATCTTCGACCAATTTCAGTGTATTTTCAAACTGTTCTTCGGTTTCTCCCGGAAATCCGACGATAGCATCGGCACTAATAGAGGCATCAGGCATATACTCCCGAATGTTTGCAATGATCTGGCGATAACGCTCATGGGTGTAACCGCGCTTCATGGCTTTCAGGATTTCGTTGTCTCCTGACTGAAAAGGAATGTGGAAATGTTCGCAGACTTTGGGTAACTCAGCACATGCACGGATGAGACGTTCTGTGAAATAGCGGGGGTGGGAGGTAGCAAAGCGAATTCGCTCAATTCCTGCTACATCATGCACAAAATAGAGTAAATCTGTTAACGTATATAAGTGTCGTCCTTCCGGAGTAACACCGGGCAAATCACGACCGTAGGCATCGATATTTTGACCGAGAAGCGTAATTTCTTTATAACCTTTTTGTCCCAATTCTGCCATTTCTGCCCGAATGGATGCAGGGGTACGGGATTGCTCTACTCCTCGCACATTAGGAACAACACAGTAGGTACAGCGTTCATTACACCCATAAATGATGTTTACCCAAGCGGTCACTTGACTATCCCGACGAGGTTTAGTGATATCTTCAACAATGTGAATCGGTTCAGTGGCAACGACTTGATTTCCCTCAAAAACTTGTTCTAAGAGGTCTTGCAGACGATTAGCGTGTTGTGGCCCCATAATAAGGTCAATTTCAGGAACACGGCGTAATAATTTTTCTCCTTCCTGTTGAGCGACACAACCAGCAACGATGAGGGTTAAATCGGGTTTTTCGTGTTTTCGTTTGGCTTGACGTCCGAGGTAAGAGTAAACTTTTTGTTCGGCATTATCGCGAATCGTACAAGTATTGTAAAGAATAAGGTCTGCTTCGTAGGGATCTTCAGACCATTTTAACCCCATTTCGTCTAAAATACCCGCCATCCGTTCTGAATCAGCTTTATTCATCTGACAGCCAAAGGTAGTGATGTGATAACGGCGCAAGGAATCAGGGGTCATGGTTAAGCCCAAAATAAAGGGTTAATAAACGTCAACTTACTATCGTAGCAAAAATGATCAGCCCTCAAGCTTTTCGAGTTAGGGGGCGAACAAACGATTGACTATGAGTCTAGATTCTCGGTTTGTAGGAATTTAACTTTCGGCATCACGCCGTGTGGCTCAGCCTAAAAACAGAGATTAACCGAGATATCGTGACAACAAAAATCTTTCAGCTTCCCTAAGATACTCCCAAGGAAGCAAGATTAAGCTTATTTTATCCCCTAATTGATCAGTTTAATTTGTCCGGTTGCTAAGTTAGCATAAGCACCCACAACCTTGAGTTTATTGGCCGCTTTCAGTTCGGAGATAACAGGCGATTGATTGAGTTGAGCGACTTGATATAATACATTGGCTTCAGTGGCTTGGTTAATAGCGACGGGATTCTCTGCTTGTCCCAGATAATTGCCAATGGCAGGTTTAATACTATCGAGGATAACCCCAATGCGACCTGGCACGTCTATCCCCTTCATGGTGGAAATAACCGCCCCGCAATCTTGATGCCCGATGACCATTAAGAGGGTTGCACCTAATACTAAAGTACCAAATTCGAGGCTACCAATGGCTTCCTCCATAGCGATGTTGCCCGCCGAGCGAACCACGAAAATGTCGCCGATACCTCGGTCAAAAATGATTTCAACGGGAATTCGAGAATCTGCACAACTTAGGACTGCCGCAAAAGGAGTTTGTCCGGCGGCGACTTCTTGAAGACGGATAATGGTCTGATGGGGATTCTCTTGCTTTTGTTTGACAAATCGCTGATTTCCCTCCATCAATTGCGCTAAGGCTTGATCGGGTGAAAGGTTGTGAGGAGTCATCCCTGAGGCAGGATGCGCTAATTTTGAGCCTAGAATGGTCGTCATTAAGGCAGTTCCAATCATCCCTCCCCCGTACTGGATAAGTCTACGGCGAGAAAGGGAAGAAGAAACGGATTGATCATTCTGCTCATTCATCATTGAATTTTCCAACAGTTAAGGCTGTCATGATTTTAGGGTAAAGGGTCAATGATCGAACGCTAATCTTCGTTCAGGGTACTCAGTGGGATAGCAATGTTTAATAAAAACTTAATGGAAGAATTGGATTGAGCGATTTTATCGGGGCAAATATTTGTAAAAAAACTTTATTCAGCTACTTCAGCTACCTGAATGGTAAAGTCTGGGGTGATTTCATCGGCGGCGGCGGCTACACTTTGTCTGACATTAAGCGGTAATGCAATGTAACCTAATTGGGCGGCAGTGGCTTGTCCTTGATTAAGGCCGTACTGAATCATGGCTTCCATCGCGATCGCTTTATTGGGATCATCATAGGTCTTATACAATAACATCCAAGTATAGGTCACAATGGGGTAAGACGTCTCACCGGAAGGATCGGTAATAAAAGCCCTTAAATTTTCGGGTAATTCGACTTGAGCAAGGGTTTGAGAACCGGATTCATTGCTGGGTGCGACAAATTTACCTGCTTGATTTTCAAGGGAGGCAGTGGTTAAGTTACTTTTGCGGGCAAAACCATATTCAATAAAGCCAATCGCTCCTCTGGTTTGGTTAATGACCGAAGTTACCCCTTCATTTCCTCTTGCGCCCACAAATATTCCCCTACCTGATGGCCATTGTACGGCTGTTCCTGCACCGACTCTATCTTTCCATTGAGGACTAATGGCGCTCAGATGCTGGGTAAAAATAGATGTTGTACCACTTCCATCTGCACGATGTACTACTGTAATCGGTTGAGCGGGTAGATCACTATTAGTATTCGCTTCTGCAATTTTGGGATCGTTCCAATTAGTAATATTACCTAAGAAAATATCAACATAAACTGATCGGGGCAGTTTTAAGTCTTCTACCCCCGGTAGATTATAAGCTAGGACAATACTGCCAGCAGTCATCGGTAGTAAAAGACCCCCTCTCCTCACTTGGGCAATTTGTTCATCCGTCATCGCTACATCGCTGGCAGAAAAATCGACTACCCCTTGAATAATTCGTTCAATCCCTGCGCCACTGCCTACTGACTGGAAGTTAAACTGAAGTTGGGGAACTTCCCGATTTAACTGCACAAACCAATTTTGATATAAAGGAGCCGGAAATGAAGCACCTGCCCCGTTAACCCTCATGGTATTTTGAAAGGGAAGTTTGATAGGGGGAGCGTTTCCCGTCGCCTCATTGGGGGACGATTGGTCTAAATTACAGCTAGAAAGACTAACCGCAATGAGAAGGAGGCCTGACGTTGTCATGAGACGAAAAGCTTGTACATTCATTAATAAACTGTTCCTCAAAAAAAGTTCAGTAAATATGAAAAATAATAATTTTTGGGGCTTTACCCCTATGCAAAATGAAATATTAGCACTCCCCAATCATATCGCTCGTTTTCATTAAAATAGGTTAAGGAGAAATAGACCTTTGGTTAAAAAATTTCACCCAAATTAGCATTTAGTCTAATCTTGACCCTTGTTTGTTCCCTTACCCAAAACGAATTCTTTCCACTACCCAAGGGCTGACATTTTCGGTGACAGAATCTACTATACTAGCTTTGTACGCTTAAAAAAACAGATAATGTAGAAAAATTTTATGATCTACTCTCCAGAAATTTCAAAAACGAGGGCAATTCGAAAGTCAGATTTTGTCCTTAAGCCCTATATGAAGAGTAGTAACTTTCGGGCAATATATCAAATTCTAAATACAGTTGTTCCTTACTTCCTTTTATGGTTTCTAGCGGTTAAGGTTGCGCCCATCTCTCTTTGGTTTCTTCCACCCATCATCGTTTTTATGATCCTTTTTTCAGGACGTTGTTTTGCTCTAATGCACGATTGTGGGCATTATTCACTCTTCCGTTCGAAAAGGGCAAATCGGATAGTGGGTTTTATGTTGGGGGTTATTAATGCGATTCCCCAATATCCTTGGTCAAGAGGTCATGCTTATCATCATAAAACGAATGGAGATTGGGAGCGATATCGAGGTCCATCGGCCTTGATTTCTACAGAGGAATTTGCCAAACTTACACCATCAGCTCAGGAAAGGTATCAATTGCTAAGGCATCCATTAATGCTCTTACCCGGAGGCTTTTTCTACCTCGCTATTAAGCCAAGACTTGCCCTCATTGCTGGGATTTATGATTTTATAGTTCACCTATTCACTTGTTTTAAGAAAGATTCGGGAATCAGTCTATCGGCAGTTATATCTTCTCATAAGTCTAGAAATTGGTACACAGCAACAGAGTTTTGGGATTTACTCTTCAACAATATTTGTGTGGTTGGAAGCTGGATTTTTTTCAGCTATCTACTAGGCGCAGCCTTCTTTTTAACGATTTACTCAATTATCTTGACTTTTTCTGCCGCAATATTTATTTATGTTTTTTTTGTACAGCATAATTTTGAAGGATCTTATGCTCATAAGACCGAAGATTGGGATTACCTACTAGGTGCTATTGAAGGCAGTAGTTACCTAAAATTGCCAAAGATTCTTCAGTGGTTTTCTGCCAATATTGGCTATCATAACGTTCACCATCTTTCTGAAAGAATTCCTAACTACCATCTCGAAGCTTGTCATAACGCCAATGTTCATCTTCTGTCAAACTCAAAAACCCTTCGGCTTACAGATATGCTGTACTGCTCACAATTTATTCTGTGGGATTCTGCCGCCAATCGCCTTGTGTCAATTAAGGATATTAAAAATATTGAGGCAGAGAAGAAAAAGCGTTAAGAGAAGGCTCTGTTGAATCCAAAGAAGAGGGAAAATTCTCGTAAATTTTGTAAAAATTAATGCTATATTAAAATTTACTGCTTTCCTCTGCTTTCTGTCGCCTCTAAACCCTAATTGGGAAAATTTAAGCGAATTTGTCATCAAACCTCGCACCTTACCGGACGTAAAGATTTGTTTTCAAAGACTTGGTTTTAGGGTCAAACTCGATTTACATTGCAAAGGTTAGAGACACTTATCATTATGCTTCTTTGTTTTGACCATCCTTAAACAAGAGAACTTACCTATGAATATTGCCGTTGTGGGCTTAAGCCATAAAACAGCCCCTGTTGAAATCCGTGAAAAATTGAGTATTCAAGAAGAAAAGCTCGAAGCTGCCCTTAAACATCTACAGGGTTATCCGCACATCCAAGAGGTCGCTATTATCAGCACTTGCAACCGATTGGAAATCTATGCTGTGGTAACGGAAACGGAGAAAGGAATCATTGAAATTACACAATTTTTAGCTGAAACAGGTCATATTCCCCTCTATCAACTGAGACGCTATCTCTTTATCCTGCTCCATCAAGATGCCGTGCGTCATCTCCTGCGGGTAGCGGCAGGTTTAGAAAGTTTAGTGTTAGGAGAAGGTCAAATTCTCGCCCAAGTGAAAACCACACATAAACTGGCGCAAAAATACAAAGGCATCGGCCGTTTACTCGATAGACTCTTTAAACAGGCAATTACTGCAGGAAAACGGGTTAGAACAGAAACAAATATCGGCACAGGGGCAGTTTCCATCAGTTCGGCGGCAGTAGAATTGGCGGCCATGAAAGTGGATACCCTATGCAGTCATCGCATTGCCATTATCGGTGCAGGCAAAATGTCCCGTCTGTTGGTGCAACATTTAGCGGCAAAAGGGGTCACCAAAATCACGATTGTCAACCGTTCTCCTCGGCGCGCGGAGGAGTTAGCCATTCAATTCCCGCAAGTTTCCCTGAATATTCAACTACTGCCAGAGATGATGAATGTGGTGCAATGTTGTGATCTGGTTTTTACCAGTACAGGGGCAACTGAGCCGATTCTCAACCGAGAAAAGCTAACAGCGATCTTAACCCGAACATTGATGTTATTTGATATTTCTGTGCCGCGTAACGTGGATGCAGACATCAGTGGGATGGATAAGGTGGAAGCATATAATGTGGATGATTTAAAAGCCGTTGTGGCGCAAAACTACGAAAGTCGCCGGCAAATGGCACAGGAAGCGGAAGTTCTCCTCGAAGAAGAAGTGGAAGCCTTTGAGTTATGGTGGCGTTCCCTTGAAACCGTACCGACAATTAGTTCTTTACGCGTGAAAATCGAGGATATTCGGGAACAAGAGTTAGAAAAAGCCCTTTCTCGTTTAGGAACAGAATTCGCCGAAAAACATCAAGAGGTGATAGAAGCGTTAACAAGAGGAATTGTTAATAAGATTCTCCATGAACCGATGGTGCAATTGCGGGCGCAACAAGATATTGAAGCACGAAAACGATGTCTTCAATCGTTACAAATGTTGTTTGATTTAGAAATTGAAGAACAGTTCGGTTAAGGTTGAATAACGTTAAACGAGGGTGGGTTTCAACTCACTCTTAATTTTTGGACAGTAGAATAATAATGATTCAACAATCGAGCAGTCGAGCAAAACCTTTTTTAAAATGGGCAGGAGGTAAAGGGAAGCTTTTAGAAAAAATGAGAGGTTTTCTTCCTACAGAATTAAAGGAAGGACAAATTCAACGTTATATAGAACCATTTATTGGTGGTGGGGCAGTTTTTATTGATTTAGCGCAACGTTATCAGATAGAAGAATTGTACATTTTTGATGTTAATCCAGAATTGATTTTAGCCTATAAAACGATTCAAAAAGATGTTGATAGTTTAATTAATTTGTTAACAGAAATTCAAAAAACCTATTTAGCTTTAGATGAAGAAAATAAAAAAAGATATTATTATCGTATTCGAGAGACTATTAATAATACTCAAAAAAACGTTGATTTCAATACCTACAGTCTCGCATGGATAGAAAGAACTGCTTCTTTAATTTTTCTTAATAAAACGTGCTTTAATGGATTATTTCGAGTCAATTCTCAAGGGAAATTTAATGTCCCAATGGGAAGATATAAAAAACCGTTGATTTGTCATGCTGAAAATTTAATTGCTTTGAGTAAAATTCTGCAACAAACAAACATTCAACTGGGAGACTTTTCGGACTGTGAAAAATGGATAAATTCTGAAAGTTTCGTCTATTTTGATCCGCCTTATAAACCGATTAGTCAAACAGCCTCTTTTACCGCTTATTCTCAACATTTTTTTGATGATTCAGAACAATTGAGATTACGAGAATTTTTTGTCAAATTAGATAAAATAGGCGCAAAACTCATGTTAAGTAATTCTGATCCTAAAAATGAAGATAATAATAATAATTTCTTTGAAGAAGCTTATCAAGGCTATAATATACAGAGAATTAAAGCAGGTCGTAGCATTAACAGTAATGCCAATAAACGGGGAGACATTAACGAATTATTAATTATGAATTATGAAATTTAATGATAGCAGTCCCCTTGATCATAAAATGATGCAACGCTGTTTAGACCTTGCCCGTCGCGCCTTGGGAAAAACCAGCCCTAATCCTCTTGTCGGTTCAGTTATTGTCAAAAATGATAAAATTATTGGAGAAGGTTTCCATCCCAAAGCAGGAGAACCCCATGCAGAGGTTTTTGCCTTAAAATCTGCAAAAGGACAGACAGAAGGAACAACAGTTTATGTGAATTTAGAACCCTGTAACCATTATGGACGAACACCTCCCTGCACAGAAGCCTTAATTCAGGCAAAAGTAGCGAAAGTTGTGGTAGGAATGGTTGATCCAAATCCTCTCGTCGCCGGAGAGGGAATTAAACGGTTACAGCAAGCAGGAATTGAGGTTATTATTGGGGTTGAAGAAGCGGATTGTCGTCGTTTGAATGAAGCGTTTATCCATCGTATTACCCAACAGAAACCCTTTGGTATTCTCAAATATGCCATGACCTTAGATGGTAAAATAGCGAGCAAAACGGGTCACAGTGCTTGGATAACGGGTAAAAATGCACGGTATTGGGTTCATCAAGTTCGTTCTGCCTGTGATGCCGTAATTATTGGCGGAAATACGGTTCGTTTAGATAATCCTTATTTAACCACCCATCAAATCAGTGTTCATAATCCGCTTCGAGTGGTAATGACGCAATCGTTTGATTTACCGAAAGAGGCAAATTTATGGGATACAAAAGAGGCAAAGACAATAATTTTCACCAAAGTTATTAATAATTCGGTCTTAAAAAAACACTTAGAAGATAAAGAAATTGAAATCGTTGAATTTGACTTACTAACGCCAACAAAAGTAATGGAAAATTTATATAATAGGGGATTATCTTCTGTGTTGTGGGAATGTGGAGGAATATTAGCCGCACAAGCGATCGCGGAAGGAACGATTCAAAAAATCATGGCGTTTATTGCTCCTAAAATTATTGGCGGACAAACAGCCCCTTCTCCGATTGGTGACTTAAACTTAACTCAAATGACGGATGCTTTAACGCTCAAAGAAATTACCTTACATCAAATTAAAAAAGATGAAGGAGAATATGATATTTTGATTGAAGGATATTTATAAAAAAATGAAGAATTCAAAGAAATAAATTAAGCAAAAGAATATTAGTTTAAAAAGTTTTTTTGTTTTCTGATGCCATACTGACTGTCTGATTTACTCTCTTAAGCCTTGTCTCAGGACGTTTAGCACTCTCAATCCAAAATAAAAAATTTTTTTTTGATGAGTTGCTGAAAGCTTCAAAATTTTGCTTTGCTTTCTCATCATTTTGCAAAGCTATCGTTAAATCAGGTGGAATAATAAGTGCTTCGATGGCGTCCAGTGCATGCCAAGAACCATCTTGTTGAGCTATTTGAATTTTCTCCAAACCTGCCTCAGCCATCAATCCTAATTTTTTTAATTCTTCAATATACTGCTTGTTGAGTTTTGACCATACACTTTTGGGTTTTCGAGGGGTAAAAATTTGTTGATAGCGATCATCGTCTAGCGATTTTACCTTACTATCAATCCAGCCAAAACAGAGGGCTTCTTTAACAGCGTCACTGTAGCGAATACTCGGTTGATTGCTCTTAACTTTATGGTAAATTAACCATATCCCCGGTGAGCTTCGATGGTTGTTTTCTAACCATATTCGCCAAGCAGTGCGATCGCGCGCTATAAAACTTTCCAGCCGGTCATCAAATTGGGTCATAATTTGAATCAATCAGTTGACAAATTTAGCGATAAATAAGCTTTTTATATATTAAACCAAATGACTTCATTTTTTTAAATCGAATTGGGTATAACTTCCCATTCCCGAAAATTAAAGACGCGGTACCTCATCTATTAAGAGAACTGCTATAGTAGCTTGAGGTTCGATCCCTCAATCATCTCACGTCCTTGAGTAAAAGTCTCGTCGCCTCTACTTTTTCATTATTTACTTGGCTTTGCTAAATATTTATGGATTTTTAAAGATGATTCCCCTTATATTGGTAATATAAAGGATTCAATTCCTCACCCAGTCTCCCTACTTTATGAATGCAGATATTCGTCAGGGACAAACTTATCCGCTAGGGGCTACCGTTTATCCTGATGGCGTTAATTTTTGTCTTTACTCAAAATACGCCCAAAACGTTGAATTACTCTTATTTGATGATGCCCTTGCTCCTAAACCATCTCGGACGATTTCTCTTGATTTAAAACAGAATAAAACCTTCCATTATTGGCATATTTTTGTACAAAACCTCAAAGCAGGTCAAATTTATGCCTACCGCGTCCACGGCCCTTTTATTCCTAAGCAGGGATGGCGTTTTGATGGCAGTAAAGTGCTACTAGACCCTTATGCTAAGGATATTGTCGGCGAAGAAATCTATGACCGTCAAGCTGCTATTAAGCCGGGGGATAACTGCGCAAAAGCTTTAAGAGGGGCAGTAATTGACTATAGTAGCTACGATTGGCAAGGGGATAAACCGCTCAGAATTCCTTACTCCGAGAGTGTGATCTATGAACTTCATGTAGAAGGCTTCACCCGTCATCCGAATTCAGGTATTACTCCCGAAAAAAGAGGTAAATTCGCAGGATTAACGGAAAAAATTCCTTACTTAAAAAATTTAGGCATTACTGCTGTTGAATTATTGCCGATTCATTATTTTGACCCCGAAGATGCCCGGCCGGGATTAACCAATTATTGGGGATATAGTACCATTGGTTTTTTTGCCCCCTATCGCGGCTATAGTTCCCGTAAGGATGTTCTTGGCCCTCTAGATGAATTTCGAGATATGGTGAAAGCCTTGCACAGAGCAGGAATTGAAGTTATTCTGGATGTCGTTTTTAATCATACCGCAGAGGGAAATGAAGAGGGGCCAACCTTATCGTTTCGAGGAATAGATAACACGACCTATTATATCCTAGAAGAAGATAGACAATACTATCAGAATTATAGCGGTTGTGGTAACACATTTCGAGGCAATCATCCTATTGCAGGCGGATTAATCCTGAATTGCCTACGTTATTGGGTGTCAGAAATGCACGTCGATGGGTTTCGTTTTGATTTAGCATCGGTGTTAGGCAGAGATGTCAAAGGGTTTCCCTTAATGCGAGAAGTAGATCATACCACGGATATTTTATGGGCAATTGAATCAGATCCGGTACTAGCCGGAACAAAACTGATTGCAGAGGCGTGGGATGCCGCAGGATTGTACGATGTGGGCAAATTTGTCGAATTAGGTGATTGGTTTGCCGAGTGGAATGGCCCTTTTCGGGATGATATCCGTCAATTTATCAAAAGTGATCAGGATACAGTTCCCACCTTAGCGGCGCGGATTCTGGGTAGTCCCGACATTTACCATCGTCCCGAGACGGATGTCAATCGTAGCATTAACTTTATTACCTGTCATGACGGCTTCACGATACGAGATTTAGTGTCTTATAACGAAAAGCACAATGAGGCCAATGATGAGCAAAATAGAGACGGTTCAAACGACAATTTTAGCTGGAATTGTGGACAAGAAGGAGAAAACAACGATTCCACCATCGAAGCCTTAAGATTACAGCAAATTAAGAATCTTTTTACCGTTTTATTCATGTCTCAAGGAACGCCAATGATTTTAATGGGAGATGAAGTCCAACGAACTCAAAAAGGGAATAATAACGCTTACTGCCAAAATAATGAATTAAGCTGGTTCAATTGGGATTTAGTAGATAAAAATTATGACTTATGGTGTTTTGTTCGCCGATTAATTGCTTTTTCTCAAGGGTTGGCGTTATTTCAACAAGAAACCCTTTTAGAGGTTAGTGCCACCAGTCCTCATCCTCACATTTGCTGGCATGGCATCGAATTAGGGCAACCCGATTGGTCTTATGATTCCCATACCTTAGCCTTTTCTTTACAACATCCCCAAGCTAAAGAATATTTACACGTCATTTTAAGTGCTTATTGGGAAGCTTTAGACTTTCAATTACCCCCCTTACCAATAGGTTATCATTGGCATCGCGTTGTAGATACGGCGTTACCTTTAATGGAGGCCGTTTGCGATCTTGATCATGCTACCCTTGTTAAAGAAAATACTTATACCGTTGAAGCTCGTTCTAATGTGGTTTTAGTCGTTAAAGAAGAACCCTCTTAAGTCTCATTCACGCTTTTTCAACGATATTCTACAGTAACAGTAAATGACAAGTTAATATCATAGGCCTTTGAGCGCAAAACGCTGTAAATACCCAATACCGACGCCGTTGTTTGACCACAGACAACCGTTACCAAAATAGAAAATTTACTTGAAGAATCATTGCTCCAAAATGTTTTGACACCATGCTTCAATTCTTGCCCCCATTGCTTCTAAAGAATAGTCTTTTTCTACCCGTTGACGACACCGAAAACGATCAATTTCTTCAATTTTATGGACTGCTTGAATTAAGGCTTGCACATTATCAGGTTCGACAAGAAATCCCGTTTTTCCGTCCTGAATAATCTCTTTAGGCCCCCCTCGATTATAGGCAATGACAGGAACACCACAGGCTAAGGCTTCAATCACTACATTGCCAAACGCTTCAACCCAACGAGGGGTCATTAATAAGGCACAACTTTGGCGGATTTCGGTCTGTAAGTCCTGTGTTGACAAGAATCCCTCATATTTGAAAGGACTATCGGGGTAATTTGCTTGAATTTGTTGCCAATAGTCAGGATTTTGAATTTTACCAAAGATTTTTAAGGGAATTTGCGTTCCTTGGGCAACCGCCAACCCATCTTCTAAGGCTTTTTCAGGAGAAATTCGACCAACCCAAGCTAAATATCCCTGATGAGTCGGGGAAAATTCGTAATTATCTAAATCAATTCCCTCTTTAAGACAGATTACGTCTTCTTTCAACCTAAAGGTTTCAGCTTGGGCAAAACTCCGAAAAGCCAAACGAAGCGGATTTTGGGCAAATACTTTGTGGATAATTGTATCCATGGCATCGTTTAAAGACCCCATCGAAAGAACATGAGCAACAGGCGTGGTAAAAAATGACGTTAGATAAAGTGGAAGCCAATCATAAGCGAAATTTAAGATAATATCATAATTATTTTCCACAGAACGGGCATATTCCCACATATTTTCTAACGTCGAATTGGCGGGTAAGTTAATCAAGGCATCTCTTTTCTGATTTTGGGCTGAAATTTGATAATTTCCCGCAATTTCCACCACATTTATCGGGGGTAACTTTGACCCCATCGGTGCCACAATGGTTAAAGCATGACCTCTCAGCATGAGAGATTTCGCCATCGTATAAATAGATAATTCAACACCACCGCCTATTCCCGACCCTAAGGCGCCAACAGGTGTAGATAAACATAAAATTTTTAGCATTTTCCCTTGATAATTCTCTTTAATTTCTTTTTTCTCAATGTAACATAAAGATTAATCTTTTCCTTTGACGGTTTTGGCGATCTTTACCTCGTCCCGTGACCAAAACCGCTATTATGGATTAAGTTAAGTTTATAAGCGTAACAAGGAGGTGAAAAGCCCTAGATTATGACCCAAGTTGTTGTCGGTCAAAACGAACCTATCGAATCCGCCTTACGTCGATTTAAGCGTCAAGTTGCTAAAGCTGGCATCTACACTGATTATAAAAAGCACCAGTTTTTTGAAACGCCGCAAGAAAAGAAAAAGCGTAAAGAGGCTACCCGAAGAAGACAGCGTTCTCGTCGTCGCTAATTAGGGAAATGGGAGAGATAGGACTACAAAACGCTCCTAATCTCTCATTTTTAGCTAAGATTTTCCAAAGTATTCAATCCATAGCCCAACCGTTTATAATAGAAAGGTTGTCAAGAAATTTTCTTATATTAAAAAATGGCTGTTCCTAAGAAGAAAACCTCTAACGCAAAGCGAGATCAACGCAAAGCCTATTGGAAGCGTCAAGCGGCTTCAGAAGCTCAAAAAGCCTTATCTTTGGGCAAATCTATCCTTTCGGGTCGGTCTAATAGTTTCGTCTATCCTCAAGAAGAAGCGGAGGAGGACGACGAAGAATAAATCATTTTTTCAACCCTACGATAGGGCGAAGGTCGGGTCAAATCTCAGGTATCATGAGAAAAAGATTCCCGCTTTCGTCCTTATGTTATTTTAGGGGAAATGAGCATTATGTTAGGCAAATTCTTTCAAAAACCGGATAGTGAGCAAAGCGATCGCGTTCCTCCCGGCCAGTATTTAACGAAAGGATTCCCAGTGTTGACTTACGGTGATACCCCTCAAATTCAGACCGACCAGTGGAATTTTCGGGTATGGGGATTAGTCACGCCACAAACCTTTACTTGGTCGGATTTTATGGCACTTCCCCATCATCGATTCACCGATGATTTTCATTGCGTCACCCGTTGGTCAAAATTAGAGGTTTCATGGACAGGAATTAAAGTTTCAGACTGGATAAATCAGCTTGAGATTGATACTAAAGCCACCCATATTATGGAACATTGTTATGGGGGATATACCACGAATTTGACCTTAGCGGAATTCTGCCACGAAGATAACTTTTTTGCTTTTGAATTAGAAGGCGAACCCGTTCCCCCCGAGCATGGCGGACCTTTACGTTTAATTGTTCCTCACTTATATGCGTGGAAAAGTGCTAAATGGATTAACGGTATCGAATTTTTAGACCACGAAGAAGCGGGTTTTTGGGAAAAAAACGGTTATCATCGCCGGGGAGATCCGTGGTTAGAAGAAAGATACGGTGGAATTTAACCGATTTGCTCGAATAATCGTATTTCGACAAATTGGAACTGTTAGGGGTTGCTTTCCATCTTCTTAAAGGTCAGGTTAAGATCATAGACCTAATCGCAATAAGGTGAGGACAACCCGCTAATTATGAATCATTATTTTAATCAATTTAAAGGCAAAAACCTATTATCTTTGAGTTTAACGCTGACTTTTTTCAGTGCAAGTCTTCTGAGTGGATGTGATCAAGCCAAAACACCCAATACCGATAATGCAAGCTCTAGTGCGACTGGGGGAGACGGACTCAAATTGGGAGCGTTATTACCCGTTACAGGAGATTTAGCCTCTATCGGTCAAAATATGCCCGCCGCCGTTAAATTAGCGGTAGATGAAATCAATGCCTGTGGAGGAGTTAACGGCAAGTCTGTAACACTGGTGAGCGAAGATAGTCAAACCGATCCAGCGGCAGGGGCTTCTGCCATGACCAAATTAACAGAAGTGGACAAAGTGGCCGGCGTTGTTGGTGCATTTGCGAGTAGTGTGTCCAGTGCAGCTGTAGATGTGGCTGTTCGTAATAAAGTGATGTTAATTTCTCCTGGTAGTACCAGCCCCGTTTTTACAGAAAGGGCAAAGAAGGGTGATTTTCAGGGATATTGGGCGAGAACTGCCCCGCCTGATACCTATCAAGCCCAAGCTTTAGCGGCCTTAGCCAATAAACAAGGCTTTAAGAAAGTGTCAACAGTTGCCATTAATAACGACTATGGGATTGGCTTTGAACGACAATTTGTCAACGCTTTCACGGGTGCAGGGGGAACAATCATTAATGCTGATAAACCCGTGCGTTATGACCCCAAAGCCGCCACCTTGGATACGGAAGCCGCCTCTGCTTTTGCCAATCAACCGGAAGCCGTGGCCGCCGTTCTTTATGCTGAAACGGGTAGTATTTTACTTCAATCTGCCTATAAACAAGGGTTAAGTCGGGGAGTGACTATTCTTCTCACCGATGGGGTTTATTCTGAAGATTTTGTCAAACAAGTCGGTCAGGGAACTGATGGCAAATCTATTCTTGCTGGGGCTTTAGGCACAGTTCCAGGCGCAAATGGTGTCTCTTTAGACGCTTTTACGACGAAATGGAAAGATAAAACAGGGGGTGACCTTACCGCCTACGTTCCCCATAGTTGGGATGCCACTATTCTTTTGATGTTAGCGGCAGAAGCGGCCAAAACAAATACAGGTGAAGGAATTCAAAGTAAATTGCGAGATGTAGCCAATGCGCCCGGTACAGAGGTTTCTGACCCCTGCGAAGCCCTGGAATTAGTGCGAAAAGGCGAGGATATTAACTATCAAGGGGCGAGTGGCAATGTAGATATTGATGAGCAGGGAGATGTGATCGGTAGCTATGATGTGTGGAAAGTCAAGGATAATGGCACGTTAGCGGTGATTGATAAAGTGAGTCCAGCTGTCGAAGGCGGAAAGTAGGTGATTCATTTATTAAAAATGCTTAGGGGATGCAGATTTTTGCTGAATATCCTCTTTTTTTTGTTTTTAACTCATTACAAATTACCCCAAAAATGGTCAGTCTTTTTTAATCGCATAGATAATGACCTCTTTAAGGTAGCCCAATTGAGCGTAAGCATATAATAAATTCTCAAAACGTAAAGCAGGACGATTAATATATTTTAGAGACTTATAGGCCCCTCGCATAAAACGTTCTCCCCCTCTTGCCAATTGTTTAATTCCGACCCTTCCTGACACTTGTTCACGATAACATTCACTTATTCCTTGCCACCAACTGCGACGAATAAACCAATCTTGTTTTGTCCGTTCTAAGGAGACGTTGTGTGCCGCTAAGGCGTCGGGCAAATAAGCTACTTGCCATCCCTTTTTCAAAGCTAATTCTGTCATCATTAATTCTTCATTCGATAGCAAATTTTTACCGACTCTACCTAACTTAATATCAAATCCCCCGACTTGAGCGAGAAAAATGCGTCGAATCGCATAATTTAAGCCTCTAGGGGTTAAATTGGGATCGGTAATCGTGACGACTTCATCTCCTAAGTCATAGTCCCCTAATGCCCCTGCTAAGTGATCAGATAACCAATTGGGACGAGAAATTCCCTCTGGCCAGATTAACGTCACTTTACCCCCTGCGATCGCTAAGTTTTTATTTTTGGCAAACGCTTTGACTAAAATTCCTAACCATTGCGGACTAGCCACCGCATCATCATCAAGATAAGCGAGGATAGGTGCGGTCGTTTCTTCTGCACCTCGGTTACGGGCAACAGATAAGCCTAAAGTGGGTTCATAGACGTAGCTTAAACGAGAATGGGACTGTCTTGATGCAACAATTTGACGCGTCGTATCTGTTGAGCCATTATCGACGATTAGCACCTCAAAATCAGGGTAATTTTGGGCTAAAAGACTATCAATCGCCGCCCCTAAGTAAGAATCTCGGTTATGAGTACAAATAATGGCCGCAATTTTCGGTGATAACATCTGGCTCAATGAATGATAATCCTGAAATCAGTTGATTCGATTGTACAGGGAGAGGGACAATATTTTATCCTGATGTCTCAGAATACCCCATCCCTCTATACGGTAGGGGTTAGAATGAGCTTAGGTGCGTAAGCAGATCAGGAAAAAAGAGTTTAAGATTCATCACTGAAGCTTACCGTGGGCTTTTTTGCACGAATCAATCAGGTTACAATAAAAGAAGCCAGACCAATACCCTAAGAGGGAGGTGTCAACATGACCGCATTCAGTGTAACCCACCCAGATGTTTCCCATGTCACTGCCCAAGAGATAGAAGCCCTAGCCATTCGTTTGGAAGAGGATGACTATGTAAATCCTTTTGAAGCCCTCAAAGATTGGCATTTATTGCGAGCGGTCGCTTTTCAACGTCAAGATTTGGCTGAACCCTATCTTTATCTTCTAGATATTGAAGCTTACGACGAAGCTTAAACTGTCATGTTAACTCAGCGTCGCCTTTTAGTCGGCATTGGGGGCGGTATTGCCGCTTATAAGGTTTGTCAGGTGATTTCCTCGGCTTTTCAATTAGGGGCTGAGATTAAGGTCATCCTAACAGCAACCGCACAACAATTCATTACCCCCCTAACCCTTTCTACCCTTAGTCGCCAACCTGCCTACACCGATGATCAATTCTGGGATGCTCTCCATTCCCGTCCGCTCCATATTGAATTGGGAGAATGGGCAGAACTCTTTCTAATCGCCCCTTTGACGGCAAATACACTAGCAAAATTAACCCATGGTTTAGCAGATAACCTTTTAACCAATACAGTCTTAGCCTCTCGCTGTCCTATTCTTCTCACCCCTGCCATGAATACAGAGATGTGGGAGCAGATATCGGTTCAGCGCAATTGGCAAAAAATTGACGAAGATTCTCGTTATTTTAAAATAAATCCTAATAAAGGTTTATTGGCTTGTGACAGAGTTGGCGCAGGACGAATGGCTGAGCCTGAAGCCATTTTACATTATCTCCAGTCTCTTTTCTATACCCAAGGACAACGGGATTTAACGGGAAAACGGATTTTGATCAGTGCAGGCGGAACAAGGGAATATTTTGATGCAGTTCGCTTTATTGGCAATCCTTCAACGGGAAAGATGGGAATTGCACTGGCTCAAGCGTCCTACCATCGTGGGGCTTCGGTTACCTTTGTTCATGCTCCTATTGCCGAAGAATTATTAGCAAATTTGCCGCCCTGTGAACGTATTGCCGTGGAAAATGCTGACCAAATGCAAAAAGCCCTGATTATGGCTTTTCCTAACGCTGATTGGACGATTATGGCGGCGGCTGTGGCAGATGTCAAACCCGTCTTTTTATCTTCGCAAAAATTGGCGAAAAAAGATTTACCGAATAGCTTAAAAATTGAGCCTGTAGAAGATATTATCAAAAAACTTAGTGAAATCAAACAAAATCATCAAAAATTAATTGGATTTGCCGCACAAACTGGAGATATTGCTATCCCTGCTTGGGAGAAACTGCAACGCAAAGGACTAGATGCGATCGCCGCTAACCCTATTGATCAAGACAAGGCAGGGTTCGGCAGTACCACAAATCAGGGAATTTTTCTCAATAAAACGGGCAAAAGAGAGGAAATTGAGCCTTGCAGTAAGCTAGAATTAGCCCATCGTCTGCTAGACTTTGTCAACGTTATTTAGACTTCGACCGAGAACCTTACCCCTATCTTCAACATCCCAACTCCAAAATCTAAAATTAGACTTACATCGTCCAAGTGGCTCAATCTTCGCTAACCTATAATCAGTAATTGTTTAAATTGGTCTGTTTTTTAGTATAAAGGAACTCAAGATTATGTCAGACCTGAATCGTGGCATTATGAAATTTGACGGAGCCGATAAACCTTCTGTTGTTGCGATTTCGGCGGTTATCGTCATTGGGGCAATTGTTGCTCTAATTATCTGGGCATTACGCACGGCTTATGCTGTTCACTAAATTTCTCTAAGGACATCTCAATCATGGGTAATTAGATACGCGATTAACCGTATGTTAACTTGTGATTGAGCTTTTATTTTTTTAATAATTTATTGTTTTTTTAAACTCAATTTTGTTAACGGTAGAACCTTTTTTCTTTGCTGCTGTCGAACCCCGTCCCTTACTGGGACAGGTTTGGTTAGACGTGATGGTTGTATTGTTTATGTTAGGGTTGTCTGCTTTTTTTTCTGCCTCAGAAACAGCTGTTACCGCCTTTGATAATTTTAAATTACGCGGTTTGATTAAGCAAGAAGGCGATCGCAAAGGGATATTTCGTTTAGCGTTAGAAAATCGGGGTCGTTTTATTACGACTTTATTAATTGGCAACAATTTGGTCAATAATTTTAGTGCAGTTTTAACCAGTAATCTGTTTGCTATTTGGTTAGGTAATGCAGGGTTAGGGGTTGCCACAGCAGTTGTAACCGTTTTAATTTTAATCTTCGGTGAAATCACCCCAAAAACCTTAGCGATCGGCAATACAAAAACCCTTTTTCGTTTTGCGATTCCCCCTGTTTATTGGTTATCTCGACTGTTATCTTGGTTGGGAATTATTTATATTTTTGAAACGATCACCCGTAAAACGATTGAGTTTGTTCAAGGAAGAAAAATTGACAAGACGTTACAATCGACTGAATCCCTTTTGGATTTGAAATTAATGATTGAATTATTAGGGGGTAAAGGAAAATTAGATTTACATCGTCATCAGTTACTCAATAAAGCGTTAATGTTAGATCATTTGATGGCGAAAGATGTCGTCAAACCTCGCATTGATATGCAAACTATTTCCCACGAATCTAGTTTACAAAAATTAGTAGATTTATGCCTTGAAACAGGTTATTCTCGTATTCCTGTTCAAGAAGATTCTAAAGATCAGATTGTCGGTATTGTTCATCTTAAACAAGGGTTACGTCTCCTAAAATCTTACTCCAAAATAGAGCGATCGCAAATCTTAGTAACTGAAGCGATGGACGCTCCATTTTATGTGCCGGAAACGCAAAAAGTGAGCAATTTACTCAAGGAAATGCTGCAAAAACGTATCCATTTAGCGATCGTAGTGGATGAATATGGGGGAACGGTGGGATTAGTCACCCTGGAGGACATTTTAGAGGAATTGGTTGGGGAAATCTATGATGAAAGCGATTAGATTTTTAAGAAGATAAGGCTTTCAGTTTCATCTAAGTAATTCTTCTCGACGCTTTATTTTAAGAGAATACTAAGTCTGGTATAATAACAGACCCCTAAGCGTTTAGGAATAAAAAGATGAAAAAAATGTTTATTCATATCGGTTTGCCCAAGACGGCAACAACTTTTTTACAAACAAAGATTTTTCCCTATTTTAGTAATACAGTATTATTGAGCAGACCTTATACCCAACAAAATAAGGCGTTTAATCAGCTACAATATGCTGATGATTGTTACTACAACTCAGAGACAATCAAGCAAGAAATCGCTGAGCTATCAGCCTCTAATATCCTAATTTCTGATGAAGGACTATGTGGTTTAAGTGTTCTGGGAAAAAGTGTGGTCAATCGATCTCTAATTGCTAGAAGATTTCAAGAAATATTTCCTAATGCAGAGATTATCCTTTTTTTAAGGGGGCAAGAATCACTATTGGCTTCTGCCTATAATCAGGCGGTTAAAATGGGCTATGCTGAAACGATTCAACAATATATTTGGTACCCTCAAAAAGAATACACTTACAATAACTATCAAAAAGACCTCGCGACTAATCAGTTTAGATGGAACAAAAATACTAGATACTATAATTTTCTATCCTCTCATATTCATTTAATTGATTTATATTATTACGAACTTATTAAAATTTATAAGGATCACTTTTCTAACGTTCATGTCTTCTTGTACGAGCATCTTTGCCAAGACCCACAAGCGGTTATTAAAGAATTAGAAAATATATTAAAAGATAAAATTACAAATGCTGAAAGTCACTTATTATCTGAAAAAGTTAATGTAAAATTTGACGGCGATAAATTGAAAAGGACAAGAGCAATTAATAAGATAAAAATGATTGTTAAAACTAACAATAAATACATTCTGAGTGCAGGGGGCTTAATTTATAGATTAGTCAATAATGAGAGGCGACAATCGTGTCATTCCGAACTAGAGTATATAGCAAAAGTAACACAAAGCTTTTATGCGATTAACAATCAGAAAATCGTCAGCGAATACCCTAGTATCGGACTTCAAAATTATCCCGAACAGTACCAGTTGTAAATTATCGGTGTTCAACCTCCTCCCGTTCTTGCTGAATGTCAGGATTTACATCAATTTCAGGATAGGTAATTAACCGCTTTTGTAGCCCAAATAAAGAACGAACTTGATTGATTCCATTTTCTTTTAACCACCCTAAAATTCCATTAGGTAAAACCGTCACAACAATTAAAAATAACGCCCCTTGGAAAAAGAGCCAAATCGCCGGAAATTGTTCGCTTAATGCCGTTTGTCCGAGGCGCACTAATAACGTACCTAAGATAGCTCCTACTAGAGTGGCGCGTCCACCTACCGCCACCCAAATTACCATTTCAATGGAGAAAGCGACATCCATAAAACTGGGGTTGATAATGCCTGTTTGTACCGTATATAAGGCACCCGAAATCCCTGCAATTGCCCCAGAAATTGCAAAGACAAATACCTTAAACCAAGTAGGATCATAACCCGAAAATCTAACGCGAACTTCATCATCTCGGATGGCAGTTAAAAGGCGACCAAAACGACCACTGGTCAACCAGCGACACAATAGATAAACTAATACTAAGGCAACCAGCGTTACTTCAAAAAAGGCTACCTGCGCTTGAGGCGAACCGGCTAACACGCCAAAGATTTCTTGGGTGTCGGTTTTTAATCCATTGGTGCCATTAATTAACTTTTGTTGTCCGTTGAAGAAGTTATAAAAAACTAATAAAGCTGCCTGCGTTAGAATCGAAAAATAAACCCCTTTAATGCGATTCCGAAAGACTAAATACCCTAAAAAGCCAGCAATTAAGGCAGGAACAATTAACATCAAAATCAAGGTTAAAGGAAAAGAATAAAAAGGTTGCCAAAATATCGGTAATTCCTTAACCCCATACAGTCCAAAAAATTCGGGAAGTTGGCCGTCTGGCAGTTTCAAGTTCAAGTGCATGGCAATAGCATAACCGCCCAATGCGAAGAAAATACCATGACCTAAGCTCAATAAACCCGTATAACCCCAAATTAAATCAATTCCTAATGCTACAATCGCTAAAGCAAAGGTGCGTCCCAAAACTTGTAAGCGAAAAGCCGGTAAAATCAAAGGCATAAAAATGCCAACAAGAACGGCTAAACCGATTAAGAGTCCTAATTCTATCAAGAATTTTCGATTTTTGGTGTTTGTCCGATTCGGTATACAGGGTTGATCAATCATGATACTTCAATGATAAATAAGGTTAAGGAAGATAGGGTTTGGATTCGGTGAATTCTGAACGCCAAAAATATTTTTCTACTACTGGTAACTGTTCGATTGCTTGACTTAAGATTCAGCATTCATCTATAACTCTGCGGTTCTTCCTTTCGGGGGAAAAAGTCCAGCCGGTTTAATTTGTAAAAAGGCAATAATTAAGACAAAAATCAGAACCTTTGCCATGCTGGTGGTTGCGAAAAAGGTGAAGATATCAGTTAAAGGTCTTAATCCTTCTATTGTGCCTGACATTAAGGCTAATGTCCCTGAGCCGATTAAATAATTCAAGATACCAATTCCCATTGCCGCAATAATTGTTCCTACCAAATTTCCCACTCCTCCAACGACAACAACCATGAAGGTATCTACAATGTAATTTTGTCCCGTATTGGGGCCGACAGAACCGAGTAAACTAATCGCACAGCCGGCAATTCCTGCTAACCCTGAACCAATGGCAAACGTGAGGGCATCAATTTTATCTGTGGGGATACCTAGGCAAGCACTCATTGTTCGATTTTGAGTCACTGAACGAATGCGTAATCCCCAATTAGAACGGTTTAAAAACCAATACGTTCCCAGTAAACAAAGTATCGTTAAGACAATAATAAATAAGCGGGCATAGGGTATCTGAAAACCCATTACGGGTAGCCCTCCCCGTAACCATGCGGGGGCAGTGACATCTACATTTCTGGCACTAAACCATGCTTTCGTTAAGGTGGGATTTTTGCTATTATTAATAAGAATACCAACCCCTGTAGCAATCGCTAAAGATAAAGCCAAAATAAGGGCGATCGCTTTATTGCGAATTTCTAACCAATTGGCTTGCTTTTTCAGTAACCATAATGCCCCAAAAAAGAGTAAACTGAAAAGGACAATCCCGATCATCAATGTGCCATTTACACTGCGCACGAATTGCCGTAAAATTAAGCTGACGCCCCAAGTGGCCAAAAGCGTTTCTAACGGGCGACCATAAAGAAACCGAATCACGCCTCTCTCTAATAGTAATCCGACTAAACCTGCGATTACAAAAGAGATAGGAATAGCAAATAAAATGTAGATGCTAAAAAAGGGTTCGCCCCATCCTTTAAACACATTTTGCACCACGAAAGTTGTGTAAGCTCCTAACATCATCAATTCACCGTGGGCGAGGTTAATAACCCCCATCAGTCCAAACACGATGGCTAGTCCTAAAGCGGCGATAAGAAGAACTGAACCAATACTAATTCCATTGAATATTGCTTCAAATAATGGTGACATAATTATCCGTGAACAATAGGGAGTTTTGGATGTATATTTGTTTATAATCCCTCAGTAATCAGTTATTTACCTAGTTAGGTCAACTGACTACTGATACGTCTAACGGGGATTAAGTTCCTTAAATTTTATACTTACCTCCTTTATTGGGGTCAGTCCAGTCGCAAGCGTAACCTTTAGTATCAGGAACGTATTGATTCCAAGGAATCGGTTCTACTGGGCCATCGGATGACCAAACAATATCAAATAAGCCATCTTCTCGCACTTGACCAATCCGAACAGTCTTAGAAATATGGTGATTAGGATACATTTTTACTTTGCCTTCTGGGGCATCAAATTCTTGCCCAACGGCGGCCATTTTGACCTTTTCTAAATCATCGGCAGTTCCCGCTTTTTCGACGGCTTGTTTCCACAAATAAACCATAATATAGGCGGCTTCCATCGGGTCATTTAGGACTCTATCTTGGCCATATTTAGCTTTAAAGGCTTCTACAAATTTCTGATTGGCAGGAGTATCTACCGTTTGGAAATAATTCCAAGAAGCGTAATGATCTTTAAGGTATTCCACCCCAATTTGACGCACTTCTTCTTCGGCAATACTGACCGACATGACGGGGTATTTATCGGGGGTTAAACCCGCTCCTTGCATTTGTTTAAAGAAGGCAACATTACTATCGCCATTGAGGGTATTAAAGATAACGCCTCCATTCGGTAAAGCGGCTTTAATCTTAGTAATAATCGGCGTCACTTCGGTATTTCCCAAAGGTAAATAATCCTCACCTACCGTTTTAGCTCCTTTGGCACTTAATTGTTCTTTAATAATGGTATTAGCTGTCCGAGGAAAAACATAATCAGAACCCACTAAGAAAAATTCTTTGCCTTTGTTTTCTAATAACCAATCAA
Source organism: Microcystaceae cyanobacterium (assembly GCA_041746575.1). Lineage (GTDB taxonomy): Bacteria > Cyanobacteriota > Cyanobacteriia > Cyanobacteriales > Microcystaceae > JBGTGT01. The sequence continues at coordinate 27,106 of JBGTGT010000016.1, read as the reverse complement.
CGGCAGGTTCAATTTGTTGATTAGGTGCTGCACCTGTGTAGAAAATATTCTTAGAACATTCTTGACCTTCGTATTGAACGGGATACCATAACAAATGATTTTTGGATTCAAAAACAGGTAAAACCGCTTTACGACTGGCGGATGTCCAACAACCAAAAACAGTCGCCACCTTATCTTGGTCAATTAATTTAGTCGCTTTTTCAGCAAAAGTCGGCCAATCTGATTGTCCATCTTCTTCAACAATTTCAATCTGTTTACCCAGAACGCCGCCAGCCGCATTGATTTCTTCAATGGCTAACTTTTCGGCTTCAACCACCGTGGTTTCACTAATGGCCATTGTGCCACTGAGAGAATGCAAGATACCCACTTTGATGGCATCTCCACTGGCGACAGGAGTAACGGAGGTATTCTCGGTGGCTTGTTCTCCACTTTGTCCGCAGGCTTTCAGTAATAGGCTTGTTCCCAGTGTTGCAGAACTGTAAATGATAAATTTTCGTCTTCCGATTCTTCTTGTCATAATTATCTAGATAATGATTGGTTTAGTGTCATTGTGCTGTTATTTAAGGTTGAGGAGCGGTATTTATCTTAAGAGATACAAAGTCTCTATCTTAGGGAACCCTCTTCAGAAAAATTGTTATCTAGGATACAAAATACTAGAGAGTTTCAGGAAATTCCTGAAACTCTCTAGTATTTAGCGGTCAATCATCAGAATTTAAGCCGTCAATTGTTAGAAATTCACGGTTATGTTTCACGATTTTTGATTCTTTTTTTTCGTTCCGTTGACTTCACCGATAGCCGGTTTTGAGAAAAAGCAAATTCTTTAAGATTTAATGACTTTTTGACTATCTAGCACTCGAATCAACGTTCCTTTTTGAGGTAAATCTTGGGCTTGGACTCGCAACTGATTATTGTTTATTTTGCGAATATTCATCCCTTCAACTAAGGCTAAAAATTGATCTACCCCCACAATATCACAGGCCTTTTTATCCGCCGCCGCCGTTAAGTATTGCGTGGGAATCATAATTCTAGGGTTTAACACTTCCATCGCTTGCTTCGCTTCTTCAGGATTATAAGCTTTTAGGCCTCCTCCGACGGGAATAAAAGCCACATCAGGTGTTCCCATTAAAATCTTCTGTTCAAGCTCAATGGGAGCAGCTGCTCCTCCTAAATGAAGAATTTTTAATCCTGCTTGATTCCATCGCCAGACGACATTTGTGCCAAATTGTACTCCCCCTTTGCGATCGTGGGGAACGCTAATACCTTGCAGTTGAAAGCCGTTAATTTCATATACACCGGGTTGATACAATATTTTAGGGTTTCCGGGTAAATTTTCGGCCGCACCTTCGTCCCATAACTGACTACTAATAAGGACTAAGTCTGCTTCTACTTTAGGCAAGATATATCCTTGTGTACAACCAATAGCACGGAAGGGGTTGATCAGAATCCGCATACCTCCTCCTGTCAGTAAAAAGCAGGTATGACCCAAATATTGAATTAAAATTCCACTATTACTAATTTTTTGAGCTAAAACACGGGAAGGCTTTCCCATGCTCACAAAACTAAGGACACCGATACTCGTATAACGAATGAATTGTCGCCGTTGCATGATTTTCTGCACTAACTCCCCAAAGACACCAAAAAATTGCGTAACAAGGACTTACCCGATGGGGTCAAAATACTCTCAGGATGGAACTGTACTCCTTGAATATGAGGATAATCTCGATGACGCACCCCCATAATTGTACCGTCTTCTACCCAAGCCGTCATTTCTAACACCGTCGGCAAGCTATCTCGGTCAATCACTAAACTATGATAACGGGTGGCGGTCATTGGATTGTCTAATCCGGCAAATACACCGACCCCTTTATGATGAATTTCTGAGGTTTTACCGTGCATCAGAACGGGTGCAGAGACAACTTGTCCGCCGAAAACGTGACCAATGCCTTGATGACCTAAGCAAACGCCTAAAATAGGTTTTGTTTTACCTAATTTTTTGATAATTTCTAGAGAAATACCTGCATTTTCGGGACGACCTGGGCCGGGAGAAATGACAATGCCATCGGGGTTTAGTTGCTCAATGGTTTCGAGATTAATTTTATCGTTGCGATAAACTTCAATTTGAGACGCAACGGGCAATTCGCTGGCCAATTCCCCTAAATACTGCACTAGATTGTAAGTAAAACTGTCATAATTGTCGATAACGAGAATCAACTTAATACTCCCCAAAATAGCAATAGACAATATTCTCATTTTAGAGTAAGTTGTCAAATCATTTTTTAGAGAAGTTCTTCAATGCCTAATGGAGAAAGTTTAAGTCGGCAAATCGTTTATTTTTGTATTCAATTTTTTTTCGTGCTTTCTACCGATAATTATCAAAAACTGGGTTAATGATGTTTTAATTCTGGGGTAATTTAGTGACTCTAATTCATAAAATCAGGTCAATCGGTCTAAAGACGCCCCTATTTAGCTTGCTTTTCTTTAGTATCCCTGTCCAGAGACGCAATCGCTTTGTCTTATTCACAATTTTAGGTAATGAATTTCAGACTTTAAATCAATCGGGAACGCCTAATGATATAGTAGAAGAGTAGTAAATTGAAGCTAATTGACTAAGAAAAAGCGTTTCTTTTTGTGATGAGTCAGCAAATAATGTCCACTTCTCCCACCGTAACCGCAGAACGTTCTACAACGGTCGTTCGTAAGCTCTATCCTAATTATAAAGTCATTGTTCTTAACGACGATTTCAATACCTTTCAGCACGTTGTGGATTGCCTAATAAAGCATATTCCTAACATGACCAGTGATAGAGCATGGGAATTAACCAATCAAGTTCATTATGAAGGACAAGCAATTGTATGGACAGGTCCCCAAGAACAAGCTGAACTCTATCATCAACAACTCCGTCGAGAAGGCTTAACAATGGCTCCTTTGGAGGCGACATAATCTTATGAAATCACCCAATCATGGCCGACTCGTTTGGAATCACTCCACTCATCTTCAAGGCCTTATTCCTATCCTCGAAAAGTTAAGCCAACAAGAGGGAATTAATACTATTACACCGGGAGTGATTAGTCGTTCTAGAGGGCATTGTCCTCATTTAAAATTGCGCGTATCTGTTCCGATTCGAGGCGGATATAAAGTTATTGCACGACAGGGAAAAACCGTCCAAGAGGTCTTTATCGTTACGCCATTGAGTCAAATAACGTTAGAAAATATGATTCAAAAGATTTTACATAAATAAATATTTGAGCAAACGTTTTTTGTTTTTTAATAAATAAAATTTGACTATCAAAACGCCCTTATTTATTTTCCCTTTTGCTTTCTCTGTCTTCAAACAAGGTGTATGATAACCAAATTTACGCTGAGAAAACTCCGTCGATTGTTAATTTTAATTATTGGCTGGTGGATTTTAACCCTTTCCCCTACAATCGCCAACACGGATAAACTACCCTTAACCGAAACCTTATTACAAGAAAGGATTAATCATCCCGTTTTATCCCAAGGCAATTTGACGATTGATTTAAGTTCGTTACAGATTGATCTATCTGATAGTAATGCTGACTTCAGAATTTTATTTTATCAACAACTGCAAAATAAAATCAATCGCTCTACGCAACCAATTGGTTTAGATTTCAGCAATTCTCTCATTAGAGGAAACTTCAATATTCAATCGCTAGGATTATCAACGCCTCTATCAGAAGCCGCCTTGCCTCAAACTTTATCTCCCGCCGAAAAAGAACAATTGCGTCAAGATAAACATTTTGTCGCAGATAGTAAAACGGCTATTCCTTCTATCACGATTTTTCGAGGGATTTTGAACTTAAACACCACTCTTATTACCAACGAACTTGATTTTAGTAATACCTTTTTTCTACAACGAGTGGAGATGACAGAGAGCAAAATTCTACAGACAGCTAACTTTAATGAAACTCGCTTTGGCAAAAAAAGCATTTTTAGTAAAGTAAAATTTAGTCAAGATGTTAATTTTTCTTACAGTACCTTTTGGGACAATACAGAATTCAATCAAAGTCAATTTTCCACTCATGCTCGCTTTAACAGTGCGACATTTCAAAAAAATGCTAACTTTAGAGAAGCAGAATTTAAGAAATTAGTAGATTTGAGTCGTAGTCAATGGTTAGACACGGCTGATTTTAGTCAAGTCTATTGGTATGATCGAGTGTTATTTACCAAATCTCGTTTTTTCAGTACTGTTTCTTTTAGCAATACAACCTTTGAAAAAGGCGGCTCTTTTCGCTCTTGTCGTTTTAAACAGGGCGTCAATTTTCAAGATATCAAATTATTAGACAAAATTGATTTTGGCAATGCCACATTTGAACAAGATTCTAGCTTAAATGTGGCCGGATTGGCTTTTGATTCTGATTCAGCAGAACTCTCAGGAGATACAGGCATTTTAGGTCGGGCTATTTATTTGACGAAATTAAAAGGAAACGAAGCTGTTATTCGGAATCTTGTCCGTAATTTTCGTTATTCTGAACAAATTGCTGACGCAAATTTAGTGGAATATAAAGCAAAGCAACTTAAACTTAAAGAGTTGACCGATCAAGTTTGGCAAGTCCCTTTTAAACAATTATTTTCTTTTCGATGGATAGAAACATTTTGGTCTTGGATTTTATTAAGTTTGCTCTTGTTCTCTAGTAACTACGGCACAAGTTTTGGCTTAGTTTTAGGGAATGGTGTCATTATTATTGCTTTTTTTGGCTGTATTTTTTGGTTCATTGACCGATGGCGTAAATGGATTCCTTATCCGATTTTACCCAATCGCTATGACATTATCTGTATGACGAGCAGTGTTTCATTTTTAATTATCTTAGGAATATTTAATGTTTTTCGCTGTTCGCAACGGCCTTGGGCAACGTTAAGTCTCTTAGCGGTATTATTATTACCCATTAGTATTATGGGTCTTAGTATTTTATATATTCGAGGAAGATATCATAACTTACTAAAAACCTCTTATCTACTGATGGATGGAAGTTTGCGAGAACTGCGTTTACTGATCGTCCGCTTGCCCATTTTACCCGAATTTGCTTTCTTTCGCGATCGCTATTCTCCCCTCCTTTGGGAAAAACATTGGAACTGGTTAAATTACTATGATTTTAGTTGTAACAATTTTCTGAAAATTGGCTTTAATGATATTCGCTTGCGGGATCAATTTTTGCCCAATGTCGTCTCTCTATTTGCTTGGTATCAATGGAGTTTAGGACTCCTGTATATAGCCTTGTTATTCTGGACACTTTCCCGCACAATTCCGGGCTTAAATTTATTAATTTATCTAAAGTAAGACTTTATAGTGATTCAATGAATTAAAGCAGATTTTAACCTAAAATAAATATATATATTTTTTTTCTCTTAACGTCTTGAAATTTATGTCCAACAAAGATACTTTTTTCTTTTTAATGTTGATTTTTATCCCCGTCTCAGTGACAGGTCATTTTCTTCATTGGGATGCTGTGATGATTTTTATTACCTCTGCTTTGGCAATTATTCCCCTTGCCGCTTTTATGGGAATAGCCACTGAAGAAATTGCTGTCGTGGTTGGCCCTAATTTAGGGGGATTACTTAATGCTACTTTCGGCAATGCGACTGAACTTATTTTAGCTTTAATTGCCCTCAATGCCGGATTAATCGAAGTGGTTAAAGCGACGATTACAGGTTCAATTATTAGTAATTTACTGCTTGTGATGGGTTTTTCCATGCTATTGGGAGGATTAAAGTATAAAGAGCAAGAATTCCAACCCCTCGCCGCCCGATTGAATGCTTCTTCTATGAATTTAGCCGTTGTTGCCATCTTACTTCCGACTGCTGTACAATACACTTCAACAGGGATTGAAGAAAAAACATTGCAAAACTTGTCCGTTGCTGTTGCTGTTGTGTTAATTGTGGTCTACGGTCTTAGTTTATTATTTTCGATGAAAACCCACGCCTATCTTTACGAAGTTGGCATTGCAGAGGCAGAAGGAGAGGCGATGGATATTTTAATAAAAGATGAAGACCATCAAATTAATTTAGGATTTTGGGTTTTTATTTTATTAGTTGTTACTTTGGGTGTTGCTATTGAATCTGAATTTTTAGTTTCTTCTTTAGAGGCTGCAACAGAAAGTTTGGGCTTAACCTTTCTCTTTACAGGTGTTATCTTAATTCCGATTATTGGTAATGCCGCAGAACACATTACTGCCGTTACGGTTGCCATTAAAAATAAGATGGATTTGTCTGTGTCTGTTGCGGTGGGTTCAAGTTTACAAATTGCTTTATTTGTGGCTCCCGTTTTAGTCATTGTGGGTTGGATAATCGGTCAACCGATGGATTTAGATTTTAATCCCTTTGAATTAGTGGCTGTCATGGTATCCGTTTTATTAGCCAATTCAATTAGTTCTGATGGTCGTTCTAATTGGTTGGAAGGAACTTTATTATTAGCGACTTATATTGTACTAGGACTTGCTTTTTATTTTCATCCTGTTTGAGAAAACTAATTTAGCCTAGCTTTCTTGCTTGCCAAAACGTAAAAATCGCCAATAAAATCAAGAGCGTATTGAAACAAGTAATAACGACTTTATCGGATAACCTAGGCAAGAAACGGGTACTGAGTTGCGCACCCATTAACCCTCCTATCCCTAATAATAGGCCTTGAATCCACAAAACGTTATGGTTTAAAGCGTGTCCAAAACAAGCCGACACTGCCGTTATCACAATCACCCCTAAACTGGTTTGAATAGCTACTTTAACCCCTTCATTTAACCATAATAGTTGTAATGGCACCATAATAACCCCCCCACCGACACCAAATAATCCTGCTAAAATTCCGGCACTCCCTCCCGTGAATAAACGAGCTAGCAGGGGATTTTGATTCACTTTCTCATCGTCTTTTTCTCCCTGCGCTAATTGGCGACGAAAGCGGCTTAGAGTAATATTAATTAATAGAAATAAACCAAACGCATTTAATAATAGATAAGGGGGTAATAGATTCGCTAGTTTAACCCCAATTTGAGCCGTTAAAAGGGCTGGAATGCCCATTGCAACGACTTTGTCCATTGCTAAATAACCCATGCGCCAATTTTGAATACTTCCTGATAAAGAGGTCATCACAATGGCTAAACTACTGGTAGCAACCGCCTCTACAGGAGTGTACTGCAACCCAACTAATAGGGGGACTAAAACGGTACCCCCACCAATTCCCATCAATCCTGCTAATAAGCCCGAAAAAATGCCCCCGATAAGCAATATTAAGTTGTTTTCCATGACTTTGTACTTTATATTGCGAGTAACTCATTGAAAGGTTAAATGCCCTTAAATGGTATTAAGGTGGAGTATCACGTCCCCTGCTTAATCAATAAAATCACTGCATAGGCGGCAATTCCCTCTTCTCGTCCTGTGGGACCGAGTTTTTCATTGGTGGTTGCTTTTATACTCACTTGATCGCATTCTAACCCTAAAATCTGACTTAATTTCTCCTGCATCGCTTTGAGATGAGGTTTTAACTTCGGTTGCTCTGCGACAATGACAGAGTCGATATTCCCAATTTGCCAACCCTTTTCGAGAATAAGTTCATTAACCTGTTTTAGTAAAACCAGACTATCTGCACCTGCCCATTTGGAGTCTGAAGGGGGAAAATAATGCCCAATATCCCCTAAACTCAATGCCCCTAACATCGCATCCATCATGGCATGAGTTAGTACGTCTGCATCACTATGTCCCCATAATCCTAACCGATGAGGAATGTTCACTCCTCCTAAAATTAACGGTCGTCCTTCTGCTAAACAGTGAATATCGTAACCATTCCCAATGCGAATCATAGCAGTGAATCATAAATCTCGTCCATCGTTACTATAACGGGTTTAGCTGAACTCAGTAAAATATCTTTAGTGTCTTTTTTTTGGGTTTATTCAAAAGGTCTTTGCTGATGTTATCTTCTCAAAAACGGTCTCAACTGAGTCAGGCGGCTCAAAAAGTAGCCCAATTGGCTTATGCCCCTTATTCCCATTTTAGGGTCGGCGCGGCGATTTTAGGGGAAAAAGGAATTTATACAGGCACAAATATTGAAAATGCAAGTTACGGCTTAACCCTGTGTGCTGAGAGATCAGCTTTTGCCGTTGCGATCGCTCAAGGGGAACAAAACATCAAAGCCATTGCCATTGCTTGCCTAGACGGACAGATGCAACAATCCCATCAGGGAAATAGTTTAATGCCTTGTGGAGCCTGTCGTCAGTGGATTGCTGAATTAGCCCCCAATGCTGAAATTATTATCGTCGGACTCGATCAGACTTTTGCAATCTCGGATTTGCTCCCCCATGCTTTTACGCTTAATCCTTGATCGACAATCGTGTTAAATTAACGTCATTCTTCCTTCAATTTTTTCAGACTAAGGTAACGTGGATAACGTCATTCAGTTCATCAAAAATCAAATTTTACCGGCTAAATGGGCGCAATTGATTATTAAAACCGTCATGAAGTGGCAGCAAGATAACTGCGCAGAAATGGGTGCGGCCTTGGCTTATTATGCCTTATTTTCTTTATTTCCGCTATTAATCATTATTTTGAGTATTTTTGGCTCAATTTTAGGCACGAATGATGACGCTTATCTGCAACTTATTCGTATTGCCCAAGACAGTTTGCCCGAGGAAGCCTATCTAATTGTAAGAAATACTCTCTTAGACCTCAATCGTAGTAGTTTAGGGGCAGGATTAGTGGGATTTGGCTTATTATTGTTTACTGCAAGTCGAATTTTCGATGTCCTTGACCGCTCAGTGGATAAAATCTGGCACGCCGCTAGCCCCAAAAGAGAAAATCAAGGTATGATTCATCTGGTTAAGGACTTCGTTTCCGGAAAAATATTAGCTTTTGCCCTCATTTTAGGAACTTCTGCTCTTTTATTTATCTCTTTGATTTCCAATATTGCTGTTCGGGTGATTTTAGAAATCCTAAAACGATTTGAAGAGGCAGTCAATTGGTTTAATGTGGATTTGGTGCTATTAGTCAGAGGATTACAAACGGGGATTACGTTTTTCTTGCTGACAGCAGTCGTGATGAGTTTATACAAAATTTTACCCACGATAAAGATTAAATGGGGCGATATTTGGCTGGGTTCGATGATTGCCGTGGGTTTGTATATGTTACTGCAAAAATTAGTCGGAAGCGGCATCGTTGGCATCGGGGAACAATTTCGAGCTTATGGGGTCTTAGGCGGTGTTATGGTCTTGATGTTATGGATTTATCTCACCTTTCAAATCTTTTTCTTGGGATGTGAATTTACTTACGTTTATGCCCATTTATTTGGCAGTCGACAGGATGAGGAATTGTAAATTAAGAATGGTAAATTAGAAAAGATCAACCCGTTATCAAGATGGACTCTCTAAAACCTCAAATCAATAAAAATGTTGAGTTTTATTGCTTTTAATCAAAAATTTCTGCTAAAAATTGCCTTATTGTTCCCGATTTGGTGGAGTTATGGACATAATCAACCTGTTTCTGCAAAAGACATAGAGATTAAAGTGGGCATTGTCCAGCGATTCGGTGACGAAAAACAGGACATTTTGAACCTCAGTAGTTTGAAAGGAGATATATTAACGCTAAAATTTACTGATAGTAAAGGTCGCCCTCAAACGCTGCAAACCTCTCAAGCAACCGTCACTATTCATCCCATTGCTTATCCTATCCCTGTTATTGCCGAAAAAGTCGTGTTAAGCGATCATTCTACCTTTGAAACGGCTGAAGATAGTGCTAATCAATGGAAAAAACGGGGAATTCCTGTAGAAATCACCCAACCCGATCGCTGGCAGGTGTGGGCAAAACGGGATGTCTATCAAACCCCCTTACTGCGTCGCTTACTCCTACAAAGTCTGCGGGAAAAAGGATTTAAAACCCCTTATCTCGATTCTTCTGCGGTATCCAGTAAATATCAAGCGACCTTAACCGTTAACGGCGTCAACTACATGACGGAATCCCTCGACATCACGTCAGGACAAAATCGGGTTCAAGTGCAAGAAAATAAAAACAAACCGCTTATTTTTGGAGGAAGCCTCAAATTACAGCCCAATTCTTACCTTAATTATACCCTTGTCAATCAAGTTCCCCTCGAAACCTATTTACGGGGTGTCGTCCCCCACGAAATTGGGGCATCTGCACCCATCAATGCGGCAAAAGCTCAAACAATTATTGCGAGAACCTATGCTCTACGAAACTTGAGACGATTTAAAGCTGATAATTACGAATTATGCGCTACTATCCACTGTCAAGTTTACTATGGTCTCAGTGAGGTAAGTCCTCAAGCCGATAGTGCGATCGCCGCAACAGCAGGACTTGTCTTAACCTATCATAATGAACTGGTGGATGCCCTCTATTCGTCCACGACAGGGGGGGTAACTGCCCGTTTTAATGATGTTTGGAATGGGGAAGAACGTCCCTATCTCAAAGCGATTATTGATTCGCCTCAAGGCAATCTTTGGAATTTATCGCAAAAATCCTTAGCCAATGAGAACGCCTTTCGAGAGTTTATCGGCTTAAATCAAGGGTTTAATGAAACAGGGCGCAAAGTCTTTCGTTGGAAAATGAAAAGCAGTCTTGAAGACTTAAATAAAGATTTAAAGCAATATTTGACCAATCGAAACCATCCTTTAGCGGATTTCGCCACGATTTTAGAAATGGACGTCACAGAGCGATCGCCTTCTGGCCGAATTCTCACCCTGACTGTCTATACCGATAAAGGCGTGTTAGAATTACACAAAAACGAAGCTCGAAGTGCATTTGCGCCCCCTCGTAGCACTTTATTTTACCTAGAACCTATTTACGACGAAAAGCAAAAGCTCACTGCCTACATCTTTGTCGGAGGTGGATTTGGACATGGCGTCGGTTTAAGTCAATTTGGTTCTTATAATTTGGCTAATTTAGGCTGGAGTGCCGCCCAAATTCTCGCTTTTTACTATCCGGGGACAACGATTCAACCCCTCAGCGAATCCATCGTTTTTTGGCAAGATTAATGCAGTCAATCGTCATCAGTCCGAATCATTCTTTTTTTAACGCCTGAATTATGCACAATGTCCTTCAAATGTCCGACGAAACCCGAACACTGTTTTTGTGGCTAAAAAAGCGTTATTTTGCTAAATTAGCAGGGCATTGCACGGCAAGAGATGCCGATATCTTCTGGTTGCGCTGTGAAAGATATTTTGAAGATATTTATTATCCCCTACAAGAGCTCTATGGCGCTCGCGCTGATTACAATGAACAGATTGAAGCCTTATTTGTGCAAATTATTGCCGCTTATTCTGAAAGATCGGAAATTTTACGCACGCTCGACTTAGAACGACAGTTCACCCCTGATTGGTTTGAACGCTCAAGAATGATTGGTTATGTGTGCTATCCCGACTTATTTGCCGGAAATTTAAGGGGAGTACGCGAAAAAATCCCCTATCTCAAAGAATTAGGCATTACCTACCTGCATTTGATGCCCATTCTTCAGGCTCGTCCTGCCCCCAATGATGGGGGGTATGCAGTGATGGATTATCGCACCATTAAGCCCGAATTAGGGACAATAGATGACCTCAAAGCCTTAGCGACGGATTTACGCAAACGGGGTATTTCTCTCTGTGTGGATTTAGTAATGAACCATACGGCAAAAGAACACGAATGGGCGCAAAAAGCGTTAACTGGTGAAGAAAAATACCTTGAATATTACTACACCTTTAGCGATCGCACCTTACCTGATGTCTTCGAGAGAACCCTTCCTGAGATTTTCCCCGATGAAGCCCCCGGTAGTTTTACATGGTATCCCGACATGACAGGCAATGGCCGTTGGGTGTGGACGACGTTTATGAATTATCAATGGGATTTGAATTACACCAATCCCGCCGTTTTTCGAGAAATGATTGATATCATGTTCTTCTTAGTCAATCAGGGGGTGGATATCTTGAGATTAGATGCCGTTCCCTTTATTTGGAAGAAACTGGGAACAGACTGCCAAAATCAACCCGAAGTATTCAAATTAGTCCAAGCATTTCGAGGATTAATGCGGATCGTTGCCCCGGCGGTTATTTTTAAAGCAGAAGCCATTGTGCCACCCAATCAACTCCAACAATATATTGGTGTCAAAAAAACCACGGGCAAACAATGTGAATTGGCTTATAACAATCAATTAATGGTGAATCTCTGGAGTAGCTTGGCTACCCACAAAGCAACCCTTCTTTCTTATGTTTTTCATAAGCGTACCCCTCCCCTCTTTATTGGCGCAAGTACAGTCACCTACGTCCGCAATCATGACGATATTGGTTGGGCGATGGCTGATGATGATTTAGCAGAAATTGGCGAAAATCCTTTCTTACACCGTCAATTTTTGATTAACTTTTATTCTGGTAACTTTTCAGGTTCTTTTTCTAAAGGATCGCTGTTTAGCTTTAATCCTCTCACTCAAGATGCTCGAATTAGCGGCACAACGGCCGCCTTAGCAGGGTTAGAATTAGCCATCGAAAATCAAGATCAACCCGCCATCGATTTAGCGATTCGACGCATTCTTTTACTGTATAGCGTCATTATGTTTCGCGGCGGAATTCCTCTAATTTATATGGGGGATGAAATCGGCTTATTGAACGATTATACTTACCAAAATGACCCCATCAAGGCCAAAGATAGTCGCTGGTTACATCGACCGTCTATGGATTGGCAAAAAGTCGCTAGACGCCATGATTTAGATACCATTGAAGGGCGAATTTATCAAGGAATTCTTCACTTAATTAAGGTACGTCAATCGACCTCTCTTTTACACAGTTTTGCCTTCATGCACCCAACATGGACAGACAACGATCATGTGTTTGCTCTAACGCGAAAACGGCCAGAAAGAACGGTGATGATCCTAGCAAATTTTGACGATCATTGGCAGTCTGTTAGCTATCATTTATTATCTTCGGTGGGAGTTGTTGGCGAAGTTAAAAATTTACTGGCGGAAGGGAGTTCTCTTAATATTGCAGAAGCTAGATTATACTTAGCTCCCTATGAAAGTCTCTGGTTAACCGGGGATGACTAATCAGACAGCACATTGCGCGTTAATATCGTACACTTCTGGGCGCAAACTTGGTTATATTGAAAAGTTTTTAGTCTTCGATTTTTTGTGTTCTATTTTTGGGAAGGGGAAAGCTAAATATCAGTAAACAAATAATGCCCATATTGATAAAAGTATCGGCTAAATTAAATACTGGGAAATTAATCAAACGGAAATCCAGAAAATCCACCACATAGCCAAATAAAAAACGATCAATACCATTACCCAATGCTCCAGCTAAGATAAAACCATAACCCCATTGTTCTATAACGCTCATTTTCGCGCCTCGCCATGCCCACACCATTAAGAGAATACTTACTGCTAAGGATAGCCATTTTAGCCAACCGACTCCCCCTTGAAAAAAACTAAAGGCCGCCCCTGTATTAATAACATAAGTAAAATGAAAAATATTGGGTAGAAGGGGCAAAGAGTCCCCCACTTTTTTAAAGGTTTGAACTACCCAGAATTTAGTAATTTGGTCTAAAAATAAACCAACAATACCCATGAGCCAAAAGTATTTATTTTTCTGCATAAAATTTTAATAAAATAACAATTTTCTCAACAGAAAAGCTAGCACTGAAATGACGCAAACAATAATTAATTGACCTAAAAAAGGACTGATAGAGTAATGATAAATTAAATCTCTTAAATTTCCCATACTAGCGACGGGAGAATTCTCCGATTTTAAGAGAAATAAACTGAGTAAATAGCCTAATCCACAAATATGAATCACCAACAAACCCCCTAAAGAACTGAAGGCAAACCATTCGATTTTTGGACGCTGACGAAAGGCTAACCAACCGCATAACCATGCCCCCGGAATAAAGCCTAACAAATAACCAAAACTGGGTTCATAGAGATAATCTATGCCGCCGCCTTGCGCAAAAACGGGCAACCAAAATAAACCTAACATTACATAAGCAATTTGGGATAATGCCCCCGCATTTTTCCCCCCCATACAACCTGTTAATAAAACCGCCCCAATTTGATAGGTAATGCCCAATGATTGGGAGTGAATCCCTTTTTCTGCCCATTGCCAAGGGGAATTCGTCATAAATACCTCAATAAAGGTGGCGATGATGGTTAAAAGCAAACCGATGACTGCCCAAAGAAAGAGGGCAGGGGGTGATATCTTCAAGGATGAATCTTGATCTTGGGGTTTAGTGCGTCTGCGATGGGTACTCACGATTGATGGGGGTTTCTCCGCCTTTTAATCCTAACGATTCAAGCATAGCGTGATCTTGTGCGGGTGGTTGACCTAAAGTGGTGAGATAGTGGCCAATTAACAGGGCATTGATGCCAGATTTTAGCCCTAATGCCTGTAATTCTCCCATTACTGCCTCTCTACCCCCCGCATAACGAAGAATTGGGTGCGGTAGAATAAAACGAAAGATAGCGATCGCTTTTAAGGCTTCATAGGGGTTTAATCGAGGGCGATTTTCTAAAGGAGTGCCTTCTCTGGGGTTTAAAAGGTTAATCGGGACGGATTCTACGTCTAATTCCCGCAATGCAAGGGCTAAGTCAATCCGATCTGCCCAACTTTCCCCCATCCCGATAATTCCACCTGTACAGGCTTGAATACCGACGGATTTAAGGTTTTTAACGGTTTTTACCCGATCTTGCCAACTGTGGGTACTGACAATGTGAGCATAAAAGGCTTCTGAGGATTCTAGGTTATGATTATAACGGGTTACGCCTGCTTCTTTCAAGGCTTGGGCTTGTTCGAGGGTGATTTCTCCCAAAGCACAACAAGGTTTAATTTGGGTTTCTTGGATGATTAGGCGAACGGTTTCGAGAATTTGCTCGAATTCTTGGGATTTGGGGCTATTATATTTGATGCCTCTCCCTTGACTTACCATACAAAATCGTCTTGCTCCGGCTGATTCGGCGGCTTTGGCTTGGGCGAGAATGGATTCAGAGGATTGTAATGAGTAGACAGGAGAATCTTCTCCGGGATGATGGGCTGATTGGGCGCAAAAACCACAGTTTTCCGAACAATTTCCTGATTTAATATTGCCAATACTGCATAAGTCCACCACATTACCGCAACAAGCTTGACGAATTTGGTCGGCGGCTTCACAAAGGGCTAAGATATTATCCTGTCCTTCAATTGCGCTGAGAATCAGGGCTTCTGAGCGATTGAGGATATAACCCGAAATAATACGATTTGCGAGGGAATTCAGCCAATGATGTAGGGATTCGGTATCTTTTGGCAAGGTGAAAGATTGAGAGGCAATGGGGACTTGAACCACAGCAGTTTTCTCTGATTGTCGTTAAATTAAACTGATTATACCATTGAGAGGAAGGAACAGAACATAGAAGCTTTTTAACGCTTTTACTTTTACTAAGATTTTCTAAGCTTTTACAATTTCCCCAAAGTCTGCTAATGTACGGGCATGATTTCGTAGTAATCCCAGTAGATTTAGGCGATTTTGCCGCACTTTTTCGTCATCTGCCATCACTAAAACGCTGTCTTCTCCGTCAAAGAATTGACTCACTGTCGGTGCGATCGCTGTTAACCCATCCACCAATAATTGATAGTTTCTCTCTGTTTGTGCGGCTTCGGTTTGAGGAAATAGCTTTAGTAAGGCTTCATAAAAAGCATTTTCTGAGGGTTTTTCAAATAAATTTGGCTCAATTACAATGCTGGGGTCTAAAATTTGCGTATCCAAATTCCCCTTAAGACTTAACCGCGCTGAGCGATTGACGGTTTCATAAATTTGGTTTAATTGACCATTTTGACGAGTTTCTTGCAAAAATTGGGCGCGATCTCGCACATCTAATAAATCGTCTAAGGCGCGTTGGCTGTAATCGGGATCATTATCCCCTAAGACGGCATTCACTAAATCATAATCAATGTTTAAATCCTCTTGCAAAAGGGTTTGCATCCGTTGAATAAAGAAAGAATTCAATGCTCCTAAGGGAGATGCTTGATCAGGGTGAGCCGTTACGAAATCTTTGCTACTTTGTTCTAATAATTGCCCTAAATTTAAGCTTAATTGAGCGTACCAAGTAATGCTAATAACCGCATTGGCCGCGCGACGTAAAGCGAAGGGATCAGATGAACCAGAAGGAATCAGCCCCAAACCAAAAATTGAAACTAATGTATCAAGGCGGTCAGCAATCCCTACCACTTGCCCCGTTAAAGAATCAGGAAGCCGATCATCCGCAGTACGAGGTAAATAGTGGTCAAAGATACCCTTAGCGACTTGGGGAGATTCTCCGCTTACTAAGGCGTATTTTTGTCCCATAATGCCCTGTAATTCAGGAAATTCATAGACCATTTGCGTGACGAGATCGGCTTTACACAACATGGCTGTACTTTCAATATCGCTACGATTTTGGTCATCGAGATCCAACTGCTCGGCTATCTGGAGGGCAATTTCCATCAAACGATCAACCTTATCCCGCATTGTTCCTAATTCTTCTTGGAATGTGACGGTTTCTAGCTGAGGAAGGTAACTTTCGAGGGATTGATCACAATCAGCTTGGTAGAAAAATTGACCATCGGCTAGGCGCGCACGGATCACTCGTTCATTTCCTGCAGAGATAATCGAAGATTTAGCAGGATCGCCGTTAGATATTGTGATAAAGCTAGGTAATAATTCTTTATTTGAGTTTTTTATCGGAAAATATCGCTGATGTTTTACCATCACAGTGGTGATGACTTCCATCGGTAGCTTGAGAAAGTCTTCATCAAATTTACCCACGATGGCGGTAGGATACTCAACTAAGTTAGTTACTTCTGCCAGTAAAGCAGGGTTTATTTCAGTAATTCCTTGAAAAATTTCGGGTAATAATTGAATTTGTTCTTGAATTATTTGTTTTCGCTCAATCGGATCGACCATTACATAGGCTGATTTTAAGGTGGCACGGTAATCGGCGGCAGTGGTAAGGGTGATCGGAGCAGGGGATAAGATACGATGACCATAAGACGTGCGATCGCTTTGTAAAGACGTTGAGCCATTTACCCATGTTAGTGGTAAAACAGCATTATCAAGTAACGCCACTAACCAACGGATAGGACGAGGAAAACGTAAATCTCCGTCACCCCAACGCATAAAACGCTGCCCTTCTAAGCCATTCAACCAAATAAAACTCAATTCAATTAAAATATCTTCTATTTTGCGACCTGCCATTTTTTTGTGAATAAAGATAAATTCACCTTTATCGGTATCCCGAATTTCAAAATCTTCGAGGCTAATTCCTTGTTTTTTAGCAAATCCTTGGGCGGCGGCGGTCGGTTTGCCATTTTGAAAAGCCGCTTTAACGGGTGGTCCTTTTATCTCCTCTTCTCGATCTTCCTGTTGGGGGGGTAAACCGTCAATCACAACGGCTAAGCGTCGCGGCGTGCCATATACGTTGATATGATTGGGAAAAAGGAATTGTTCGCTCAGGGTTTGAGGGATGCGCTGTTGCCATTGAGCGATCGCGCTATCAATAAAATCGGCAGGTAATTCTTCTGTCCCAATTTCGAGGAGAAAAGTCGGCATAATCTTGAATATAAATCCTAAAATGATTAACCCATGTCTTCAGTTTACCGTGATTTGTAAGGAAGGTAAATAAATATAAAAGAAAAGAGGGATAAATAAGAGTAAAGGATTAAAATAAAAAGATAAAGATTTTATTTGAGCTATATGACGAAAAAGATAATTTTGTTCTTTTTACTATTATTGATTCTCATTTTTTTGAGCGTTTTTTATTTAGGAAAAGGAACAACCCCTTCACAAAAAGTGTTCCCCCAAGATGAAGCCGTTCAAGTTTATTTTAATCATCCCACTGCTAGGGGGTCAAAATATAAAGAACCCTATCGTCATCTTACCCGCTCAGGGGATAATTTAGAGCAAATTTATCTAGAAGGAATTCAATCTGCTCAATTTTCCATTGATTTGGCAGTTCAAGAATTACGGTTACCCAATATTGCCAAAGCGTTAGTCAAAAAACAGCAATCAGGGGTTACAGTTAGAATCATTCTGGAAAATATTTATAATCAAACATGGGGAGAAAAACAAAATTTAGATATCTCTCAGTTGAGTGAAAGGGATCGAAGTGCTTACGAGGATTATAAAAAATTTGTTGATGTCAATAATAATGGCAACCTAAGTCCTAAAGAGTTACAAGATCGGGATGCTTTAGTTATTCTGAAAAATGCTAATGTTCCTCTGATCGACGATACAGAAGATAGAACCAGAGGTACAGGATTAATGCACCATAAATTTATGATTATTGATCATAAAACCGTAATTACAGGTTCTGCCAATCTAACGCAAAGTGGTATTCATGGTGATTTCACCAATCTTAATACAAGGGGAAATACTAATAATGTTTTACGTATAAAATCGCCAGAATTTGCCCAATTATTTACAGAAGAATTTGAGATTATGTGGGGGGATGGTGTGGGTCAAAATCCTGATAGTCGCTTTGGTATTCATAAACCCGAAAGACCGGCTAAAACGGTGATCATCAATCACATTCCTATTACCGTCAAGTTTTCACCTAGTTCCTCGATAACGCCTTGGGAAATGACCAGTAATGGTTTAATTGATCAACAGTTAAATAAAGCGAAAAATTTTATTGATTTAGCATTATTTGTTTTTAGTGAGCAAAAGTTAGCTGATAGTTTAAGGTTAGAGTCACAAAAAAACGTTAAAATTCGCACATTAATTGATCCTGAATTTGCCTTTCGTTTTTATAGTGAAGGATTGGATATGTTAGGCGTTGCTTTGCCTGATAATTGTCGCTATGAAATCGATAATCATCCGTGGGAAACTCCTTTAATAACAGTCGGAATTCCCGATTTACCGAAAGGGGATAAACTCCATCATAAATTTGGTATTATTGATCAAAAAATAGTGATTACAGGCTCCCATAATTGGTCAAATGCGGCAAATTTTAACAATGATGAAACGCTCCTAATTATTGATAGTCCTTTAATCGCGAAACATTACCTAAGCGAATTTGAGCAGTTATATAAAACAGCGCATTTAGGATTACCGAATTATTTACAAAAAAAAATCACAGAACAGAGCCAAAAATGTAACCTAATTGCCTCACCAAAATCGCTGAAAGGCACTGAAAAGATTAATATTAATACAGCTTCTCTAGAACAACTAGAAAGCTTACCCGGCGTTGGCAAAAAACTCGCTCAAGCTATCATCATTGAACGACAAAAACAACCCTTTACGTCTCCCGAAGACTTACAACGAGTATCAGGAATTGGCGCAAAAAAATTAGAGAAATTGACCGATAAAATCAATTTTTAAGTCGTTAATTTGTTTAAAATCGAATCACCCTGATAGGAGCATCAAAATATTCCGAGAGTAATATATCCATCAAATCTTCTGCCTCATCTTCGATAGATTCTGGACCTTTGAGAAACGCTTTTAGGGTAATTTTTTTGTCTCGAAAATTCTTAACAAAATCTCGAATTTCTTCAACTACTTTAATTTCTTCTTCAGTCTCTTCTAGCATTTGTTCAATTAAATTCCCCCCTTCTTTTTTCGCTTTACGATAGTCAGATACCATCGCTCCTTCTGGACTCCGTTTTACCCATTTTAATTCATCTAATAAGGTATCATATTGGTTTTTTAATAATACATTATGTTGATTAAGCTGTTCACAATGACGGGTCAAATCATCGGTGCTGTTAATATCAATAACCTGTCCTGCTTGATATTTTTGCTCGATTTCTAGTAATTTAGCCATATCGCCATCTTGATAAGCTTTATTAATTTCCTTCATTACTTCTTCGTGGCGCATTTGCGTTTCAGCGTCAGTCACTTTATCAGGATGAAAAATTTCTGCGAGTTTTAAAAATGTTTTGCGAATTTGCCTTGTTTCTTCTCGAGTGCGGGGGTAAGGGGCTTCATTTTCGTCATAATCCGAGCTAAAATAATCTGATCTTTCTTCTTGTTCATGCTCTTCAAATAAATCATCTAAGTCTTCGTCTGCTGTTTCCTCTTCCTCGGAAAGAATAGGACTAATAATTCCTGTCATTTGTAAGTTTTGGTAAATTTTCTCGATATCTTTGCGAGCTTTTTTACCTAATTTAGGACGACTTAATACCTCGACAAATAATCCATGAATTTCTTCGTTTAAGGTGGTCATTTTGTTAAACAACGGTGAACCTTTCTGAAAAACTTCCGTTGCCAAAGAACGCATCTGTTCAACAAAATTATTCAGTTCAGTTTGTTTTCTTTTAATTTGTTTGAGTAACCATTGATGTTCTTTTTCTAAGGCATCTAAATGACGATGTAAATCTGATAAACCAAGGGTGTTTGAAGGTTTTTGAGAAGACATGGTACAGGCGTAAAAAATGAGGACAAATGGTCAATTTTAGCTGGACTTAATTAATTCTACGGCATCCCGTCCATCCGTAGTGTCTAAATAGACTTTCACCTGTTCTTCAGAAGCAGTGGGTAGCGTTTTTCCGATAAAATCAGGATGAATGGGTAATTCTCGGTGACCTCTATCTACTAAAACCAGTAAACGAATCACTTGAGGACGGCCATACTCTGTAACGGCGTTTAAAGCCGCTCTAATGGTTCGGCCTTTGTAGATCACATCATCGACTAGGATGACTGTCTTTCCCGTTAAATCAAGGGGAATTTTAGATTTGGCTGGAGTACGAGTTTTAATCCGATCCAAATCATCTCGATAAAAGGTTACATCGATCGCACCGACAGGAATCGGAATATTTTCTAAAATTTCAATTTGGTTGGCTAACAATTCTGCTAAGGGGACACCTCTGGTATAGATTCCTAGTAAAACTAAATGGGACAAATCACCCGACTTTTCAATGACTTGAGAGGCTAAACGGGTGAGGGTACGGCGGATTTCTTCGGAAGACAAAATTTCAATAATCGTCTGGGACATGAAGCTGATCAATAAAATGGTAAGTTATTAATTATAAATGATGAATAATAAATCTTGATTACTGTTGACGGCTCACGGATAATTGCTATCTCTCAAAACTTAACGGACAAGCAATAGGAGTTCTTTGGATGAAAAGGGTATTAATTGTGGAAGATGATCCCATGAATTATCGAGTTTTTGCAAAAATTCTGACTAAACGGGGAGGAATGGACGTTAAAAGAACAGAGGATGTGGAAGAAGTAATAAGATTGGCTCAAGCAAAAGAAATTGACATTATTTTAATGGATGTTTCCTTAGGGAATAGTCTGTATGAAGGAAAGTCAGTAGATGGTATTAAGATTACCCAAATCCTAAAGTCTAAGCCCGAAACCCAGCAACTCCCCATTATCTTAGTAACAGCGCACGCAATGGAAGGAGATAAAGAGCGATTTTTGAAGGCTAGTGGCGCAGATGGTTATATCTCTAAGCCAGTGGTCGACCATGAATCATTTGTTGCTCAAATTCAAGCGACAATTCACAGTAATCAGTCATAAGTTGTTCTTCGCCTACTGAATATAACATTACAAAATAATCTAGATTTTCGAGAGTGAAGAATCGAAAAAGATATTTAAACGTTATGAAATTCTAAAAAAGACTGAACATTGTTCAGCCCTGACGAGAACGTGACCTAAAATTTCGACTTTATTTTTTCGTAAAGCGAGCATGATTGTGGGACAACCAAGCGAAACCCGCCACGCCTAAAAAGGTGAATAAAGAAACCGATGGCTCTGGGATTGTTTCTTGGGTATTGGCAGGTCTAAGAAGCTCAATTTGGGCATCTACGTCAGTGCGAGTCGCTTTGAGCGTTAAGTTAATAGCACCCACGTTGGTAAACCGAGCATTTCCGCTAAAAATAGCCCTAGGACGAGCTGCAGGTAACAAACTAGCGGCAAGAGCATCAAAGGGAAAGTAGATAATGGTAGGTTCACTAATTCCTGCAGATGAAATATTATAGGTCGCTGTCGAAATCCCTGTACCATTTGTGTCATAGACCGTCATTTGAATGTCCAGACCCAAATCCGCCATCAAAACTTCAATCGCCAACGAGTTAAATTGTCCGCTATTGGTCAAGTCTTGAGTCCCTAACCCACTCCGTTGAACCCTTCTGAGGTCATTGGCTGTATTGGCAAAATTGCCCGGACTGGTGGGTGTACCCAAAGAAGAGGGGTTAGCACTATTCGCCGCATAAGGATCATTGCCATCCCAAGTCACGTTAACCCAAGACCGAACCCCTGTTCCGTTGGAAAAACTCAAGATTCCGTTATCGACAGCGGCGGTGCCGTCCGAGTTACAGAGTTTGTCGTTCCAGAAACAGCTTGTAACCATAGATCCCGATGTCCACCGATTACGTTACTAAAACTGCTGGCCGTTGTACCGGGTTGTTCAACAATCGCCACTTTACCACCGCCCCCTCGTTGAATGGCTTGTTGAGTCCCCAAAACGTCCTCAAAGGTGTCAATCAAAGTCGCCGCCTGCGCCATTCTCCCCTGACAAAATACTAATCCGGTTAAAGCAAAAAGAGAATATTGAGAAATATGTAGTATTAAGTCTTTTAAGTTCATCTTTCACTATTATAGGGTAAGGGAACATCTTAATAATTAACATAACTTTTAAAAATATTTTTTTTTCTTTAGCATTTGTAAAGAATCTTAATGTTTCTTTGATATGATCTGCCTAATGACTTAATCTGTTTTACGACTTCAGAATGATTTTTAAGAAAATTTTTTAGGATTCAGTATAAAGGTCATTAGCGATCGCTCACTAGGTTAAGTGACCTTGAGCGAGAATTTAAGAGATAAGTTATCTTTTTTAAGTTGATTGACCCTCATTAATTCAATGTTAAATTAACTTCAATCCCTTGTTGTAGGCATCAGGGTAACGTCTTCGTAAATATCTGCAACTAAGCAGGAAAATTCAAAAGTATTTAAGATTAACTGATCGTTCTCATTATAAAAAGATAGTACGCATTGCCCTTGTTCATTTTTATAAAAATTATCGAGCCGCTTAGTCTTTTGACTGATTAGAACGTAAAATTTATCCCCTCTATCGAATGCTTCTGTACTGTCAGACAAAACTTCAATAATTTAGACAGAAATGACAAATATATTGAGTTAAATTGCGATCTTTTTCATCATAACTAACTGCTACATCAGGATAGTAATAAGTTTGAAGCGATTCAATTTTTACTTTGGTATCAGAAATATAGGTTAAACACCCTTTGCCTCGTAAATAAGTTCTTAAAAGGGTTGCCATATTTAGGGCAATTAAGACATGATTATTGCTTACACTAGCCATGGCATAGACTGCTCGCTGACGATATTCGTGTTTAATATCGCTTTTTTCTTCAAAACTCAAATATTCATCAGAATTTAGCTAAATATTATCAGAATTAGCAATCATCATTAATCATTGCTTGGCTCAGGACACCTTCTATTGTAACTTAGTAATTTAGTCTTATTCCTTGGGGTTTAAGCATGCTTATTTAATGATAAGGTGGACGAAATTGACGGGTCAAGACTTATATAAAAATTTCCTGACATTTAACGTTTCTTAACGAGAATGAATCAAATATATGCAAAACTTGACAAAAATTATGCTATATAATAAAAAGGAAAAAAATATTACTTATTGATAACGATCAATTAAACCATCCTAAAGAATAACTTATCAAATCCTTAACGATTTAAAAGCTTAGTTATTTTTAAAGAATTCCAGCGACTTTTAGGAATTAGCGGTTTAGCCGTTACGCAAAATGTTCAAATGTATGCCAACTAACGTAATTGCCTAATGACTTATACCATTGAGCCGACTCAAAATTTCACAGAAACTCCTATCCAAAGCCCTGATTTTGCGCCCCACCGTGCCACAGGGATTTATGTAACGGTTCATGGGCATTTCTATCAACCGCCAAGAGAAAACCCCTATTTGGACACAATTGAACGTCAGCCCAGCGCCTATCCTGCCCATGACTGGAACGAAAGAATCTACACGGAGTGTTATCGCCCGAATGCCTTTGCCCGTATTGTCAATGGAGATAATGAAGTCATCAAAATTGTCAATAATTTTGAATACTTAAGCTTTAATATTGGCCCCACTTTAATGTCATGGTTGGCCCATTATGACCTCGATGTTTATCAACGAATAATTGAAGCTGATCGCCTCAGTTGTCAACGCTTAAATGGTCATGGCAATGCGATCGCTCAAGTATATAACCACATTATTTTACCCCTAGCCAATCAACAGGATAAGTACACCCAAATTCGTTGGGGAAAAGCCGATTTTCAAAGCCGTTTTGGTCGGAAACCTGAAGGAATGTGGCTAGCAGAAACGGCAGTCGATCAAGCAACGATTGACGCCTTAATTGATGAAGAAATTAAGTTTATTATCTTAGCCCCGTCTCAAGTAGAACGCTGTCGTCCCTTTGCGAATAAGCAAGATCCCGATCCCAAATGGTTAGAAGTCGGCGGCGGACAGATCGATCCCACCCGTCCCTATCGCTGTTTTAGCGAAGATGGGCGTTATATTGATATTTTTATTTACGATGGTCCAATTTCGCGGGATATGGGCTTTGGAGAAGTGTTAAGCCATGTGGATCACTTTGTAGGACGTTTAGGACAGGCCGTGAAAGGGGATCATCGTCCTTCCCAGTTAATCAGCGTGGCTACTGATGGGGAAACCTTCGGCCACCACAAAGGAGGGACGGAAAAATGTCTGGCTTACGCCTTTACGCATACTTTTCCCCAAAATGGTTGGACAGTGACAAATTACGCCCATTATCTCAGTTTATTTCCGCCAAAATGGGAAGTAGAGTTAAAACCCGTCACTGCTTGGAGTTGCGCCCACGGGGTTGATCGTTGGCAATATGACTGTGGTTGCGGCGGGGGAGGAGAATGGCATCAAAAATGGCGTAAACCCCTACGGGATAGCTTGAATTGGCTCAGAGATGCCTTGATTGAGGTTTATGAAACGGCGGCCACACCCCTTTTTACTGATCCTTGGTTAGCGCGAGATCAGTACATTAGCGTGATTTTAGACCGTTCAGTGGAAAATGTGACTGAATTTTTGACCCGTCATCAACGTCATCCCCTTTCCCCTGCCGAACAAATCGATGCGTTACGTTTGCTGGAAATGCAGCGTCACAGTTTATTGATGTTTACCAGTTGCGGTTGGTTTTTTGAAGAACTCTCGCGACCAGAAGGAACACAAATTCTGCGCTACGCGGCGCGTGCCGTTGAATTAGCAGGAGAAATTGCAGGCGTTCAGCTTCAACGGGAATTTATTGACCGTCTTGCCTTTGCTCCTAGCAATGTGCTGGAATTTAAAGATGGAGAACAGGTGTTTCAAAAGTTGGTCATTCCCGCCCAAATTGGTTTTGAACAGGTAGCCGCCCATTATGCCCTTAATTCCTTATTTATCACCTATGAACCTCAGCAACGGGTGTACTGTTATGAAGCCGAACAATTGGATTACCAGAAACAACAAATGGGGTCGTTGACCTTGGCAGTGGGTCAAGTTCGACTTGTTTCGACGATTACATGGGAAGAAGTTCACTACGTCTTCGGCGTTCTTCATATTGGGGGATGGGACTTCCATTGTTGTCTTCAAATGTATCAAGGACGAGGACATTATGGTCAACTTAAAGAGCAGCTATTTGCGGCGTTAAAGCAGGCCAGTATCGCCCAAATAATTGTGACGCTCACTGAGGTCTTTGATCGTCGTTCTTTCGACTTGCAACACCTATTTGCGGAAGAACGCCACCGTATTATGCAACAGGTCACCCATACCACTAAGCAACGGTTAGATCAGCTTTATACCCAAGTGTATCGGGATAATTACGGTATTCTAGCTGCTTTTCAACGGGATGAGTTACCCGTGCCAAAAGAGCTACAGGTGGCCGCAGAAATTGCCATTTCTCACCGTTTAGCAGGGGCAATTGAAACTTTGGTAGATAACAAGAATGATTTAGCGTCTCAGATGGCCGAGTTAGAAGCGATCGCCACAGAAGCCAGTGCTTTTAAATGTGAGTTAACTGTACCTGAAGCGAAACCTACCTTAGAAAATCTTGTTTTTTCTAAGTTAAAACATCTTCTAGATGTTATTAGTCCAGAATCTTTAGAAAAAGAGATTCAACAAATCCAGCAATTGATTCAAGTCGCTCAACAGTTGAACCTAGGGTTATGCTTAGATCGGATGCAGGAATTCTATTATTTCGAGATAAAGCAGCAAATTATTCCTGATCACTTAGAAAAGAGCGATGAAAATGCTAAGGATTGTCGTTGGACACCTTCTCAAGTTCTACCTATCTTAGGCTTAGGACAGACTTTAAAGATTGATGTAAGTGCTTGGTTATAGTGATTAATGGGCGAGCGGCATTCGCCCCTACCAAAAATGATTGATTAGATAATGTAGGGGTTAACGACGTTAACCCAAAGGGCAATCTACGATATAGTTGTCCCCATTATGTTGGGAGATCCGGATTAAGATATTAGAATGGATTTAGTGTTTAGCAAAGCTTATTGATTTATTACTCAATCAAGACAGATAACAATCTCAACCGATTAGAGGAACAAAGAAGATGTCTGAAGCCAACGTTGCCAAAGGTAAATGTCTCTGCGGAGCGGTAAGCCTTTCCACAGCTAGTATGAATCGTCATCTGGGGGCGTGTCATTGTAATATGTGTCGTAAGTGGGGCGGAGGAGCTTTGTTGGCGGTTGAGTGTGATAGCGAGGTCAATTTTGAGGGTGAAGAAAATATCAGTGTTTACGCCTCTTCAGAATGGGCAGAGCGTGGATTTTGTAATAAGTGTGGTAGCCATTTATTTTATAGATTAAAAAACAATAACCACTACTACATACCGGTGGGAATTTTTGATAACGATGAAGGTCTTGTTTTCGATCTTCAGGTGTTTATTGAAGAAAAACCCGAATATTACGCTTTTGCTAATGAAACAAAGTATATGACAGGAGAAGAGCTAAGTAGCTAGGCAGAATTAAATAGAAAACGTTCTGTAGTATGTTGCGATCGTTGTGCGCGAGTTTCTACACTCTCGATTACAGTGATCGCCAAATCATATTCGTCTTCAAAAATCCGACCAGCCAGTTCATGTGTTTTTATTTGATGCCATTCTGCTTCAATCAGATTCATTTCTGAGGAATA
>JBGTGT010000015.1:0-20778 GCA_041746575.1 Microcystaceae cyanobacterium | reverse complement strand
GTGGTCATGGTTTTATAATTCCTTTATGTATTTGTCAAGGTACGATGATGTCGTTTGACTGCTCTTATCTTACCTATTTCTTTAAGCTTTGTAAACCTTTTTCATTTTTCTTAACTTATCCTTGTCATCAGCTTTTCTTATTGATTGATATTGCTAAGAATCATCTCTCGAATTTCTAGGGCAGTAGCAGGAGCAAGCAGTACCCCATTACGGTAATGTCCGGTTGCTAGTAAAACATTATTAAAACCCACTAAAGCTTGGATAACGGGGGCAGGTTGTCCAAAAGGACGAGGTCGTTTTCCTTGCCATGTTTGTATTATTTTTGCTTTGGCTAGATCAGGATAAAAAGCGATCGCTTCTTCTCTCATCTTTTCTAACAATGTTGGCTCAGGCTGAACGTCCCCTTGTTCATTGGGAAATTCTACGGTTGCCCCTATCCAGTATTCTCCCTGCCCTAAAGGAACAATATGCAGATCATTACCCGTAATCACCGGCTGAAAAGCCGAATCTTCTAAAGAATGCTCCAATTTTAAGCGCATTGCTTGCCCCAACACCGCCCGAATCGGAATAGAGTGATGCAATTGTTCACTCAACAGAGATGAGCCTATCCCGGCGGCAATCACGAGGTAATCAAGGTTGAAAATTCCATTTTCAGTTTTAATAGCGGTGCATTGCTGATTATTTTTTTCATTGACTACTTCATAAAGTAAATTTTGAACTTTCAAGTCAAATTGACAATTAACGCCGCTTTGAGACGATCCTTTAAGAAGAGCATGGGTTAATTTTGTCGGATCAACTTGGCGATCGCTGGGAGAATACAGCGCACCCGTCACTCTTTCGTTTTGAATTTGAGGACAACGGGCGTTTAATTGAGACCTATCCCATATTTCTAGAGTATAACCTTGAGAATTTCTAATTTGAGCCAACTTTCGCCACTTCTCTAAGTCTTCGCCCTCGAATTGTAACGTTAAAATCCCTTGACGGTTATAAGGAATCTTGTCACCTGTCCGTTTTTCTAATTCAGGAATGAGCGTTTCAAAGCGTTCCATGCTTTTTTGTCTTAATTTCCAGCTTCTCCCCTTGGTTTTGAGGCTAATAATTCCCATTAATACTCCTAACGCGGCTCCTGTAGCACCCGAGGCGGGAGTATGTTGTTCAATCAGATGAATATCCCATCCTGCCACCTGACTTAACTCGTAAGCGATCGCCGCTCCAATAATTCCTCCGCCGATAATCACAATTTTCGTCATTTTGCGTTTCTCATTTAAAATAATCTATTAAGAAGCTTAGGCAAGAAAAGTCAGATTCTACTAGGGGATTCAGTTATTCAGTTTAAAATCGGTTAACTTAAACCTTATGCTGATTCTAGGTGTATTTAGTTTTATTGAGAAACAATGATTGAATTATCGGGAATTGGCCTTCATTCGGGACGCTTATCCACAGTTCGCTTAATTTCTGCTGAAAAAGGCAAAGGGCGTTATTTTGTTCGCACGGACTTACCCGAAAATCCCATCATTCCAGCGACTTTAGCCTCAGTGGCTCAAACCCTCCTCTCTACAGAATTAAAACACAATAACGCAAACATTCGCACGGTAGAACATCTTTTAGCCTCTCTAGTGGCGTGTGGGGTTGAAGATGCTCAAATTGAAGTAAATGGCCCAGAAATTCCCCTCTTAGACGGTTCTGCTAAGGGGTGGGTTGAAGCGATCGCTCAAGCAGGAATGAATCAAAACCGTTCTTTGTCTACCGATACTTTGATCACCGAAGCGATTTGGTGTTGTGACGGCGATGCCTTTGTGGCCGCCTTACCTTCATCAGAGTTACGATTTACCTACGGCATTGACTTTCCTTATCCTGTCATTGGCAATCAATGGTATAGCTGGAATCCCCAACAAGAAAGCTTTGTCGAAGCGATCGCCCCAGCCAGAACGTTTGGATTTGCCGATCAAATTGAACAATTACAAAAATCAGGCTTAATTCAGGGGGGAAACTTAGAAAATGCCCTCGTTTGTGACCATGAAAAGTGGTTAAATCCACCGCTTCGCTTTGCAAATGAACCCGTTCGTCATAAACTATTAGATTTAGTAGGAGATTTAAGTCTTTTGGGTTCGATCCCACAAGCCCATTATTTAGCCTACAAAGCGAGTCATAAACTTCATGTTCAACTGGCAAAAGCGATTTACAGTCGATAACCAGTAACTAAATTGATGGTTTGCTAGGCGTAAGACTTATATCCTATAATTATCCTCGTTTATAATTTATTATTCATAATTTTTATTATGACCCCTGCTGGAAATCACTCGATTACTATTGATTCAACAGAAGAAGAAACCGCTCTTAAAACGACGTTTACCGTCGAAGAAATTCGAGAATTTCTACCCCACCGTTATCCTTTTGCTTTGGTAGATCGTATTATTGATTATGTACCGGGGCAAAAAGCAGTTGGCTTAAAAAATGTCACTATTAATGAGCCTTTTTTCCAAGGTCATATTCCCAAACGTCCATTAATGCCGGGGGTTTTAATTGTTGAAGCGATGGCACAAGTGGGTGGGGTTGTTCTAACACAAATGCCGGGAATGAAAGGGAAATTTTTTGCCTTTGCAGGGATTGATAAAGCCCGGTTTCGTCGTCCAGTTATACCAGGGGATCAATTAATCATGTCAGTAGAATTATTGACCTTTAAGATGGGTCGAATTGCTAAAATGCAAGGAGAAGGAAAGGTAGATGGACAGTTAACAGTTCAAGCAGAAATGCTCTTTTCTGTATTAGATTAGGGGGTTCTTATTAAACTAACAAAATCGCTCAAAAGTTAAAATTGTTGCTGTTGTAAAAACTGAATACGGGGTTCAATCGGTTCATCAACCACGCCAATTCCTTGATAACCCCATCTTTTTAAGATTCCTCTTAATTGTGTTCCTGTAATGGATTCTACCCCAAATTGACGAACCAAATCGGGGGCATGGGTATTTAAATAGCTGAGAGCTTCGTAATCTTCTTTAAATACTAAAATATAGTTCATTTCTTCTCCTTCTTCTCCTCGAAGACGAGCTAATAAGTAACGACCATCAGTTTTAGAACGAATGAGATAATGAATTTGAGCAAACATATTTTATACGAGATTTTTAATTATTTAAGGTAATACGAGGATCTACCAATTTTAAAAGTAAATCTGCCAATAAATTGCCTAGAATTAGGAGGGCTGCTCCCATGATTAAACTTCCCATTACGAGATAAAGATCCTGTCCTTGAACTGCCTGTAATGTTAAGCGTCCTAAACCCGGCCAATTAAAGAAAAATTCTGCGATAAACGAACCACTCAATAAGCTCGCAAATTCAAAGCCTAAAATCGTAATTAAAGGGTTAATCGCATTGCGTAACGCATGAACAATAATTACCTGATTTTCAGGTAGTCCTTTTGCCCTCGCTGTCTGAATATAATCTTGACGCATTACGTCTAACATTTGTCCCCTCATTAAACGTTGTAATCCGGCAAAACTGGTAATACTTAAGGCAATTGTTGGTAGAATCATGTGCCACAAAATATCGCCTATTTTATGAGGTAAAGAAAAATCGGCAAAGTTCAAACTGGTCATATCACCAACAGGGAATAAAGGGGTTAAATATTGGGCAAGTAATAACAATATCAAAGCAGTAATAAAACTTGGGAAACCCTGCCCTAAATAACTGACCACTCTTAAGACTTTATCTAATAAGCTCTCTTTTTTTACAGCACTAATAATGCCTAAAGGTAATGCCATTAACCAAGTAATAATAATGGAGGCAATGGCGAGTAATAGAGTGGCTGGAATGCGTTCTAATAGTAATCCTGTGACGGGACGATTAGTATAAAGTAAACTCACGCCAAAATCAAAACGAGTGATGACACCGATCAACCATCGCCAATATTGAATATACCACGGTTGATCAAGTCCATAGAGTCTAATATAGTCATTTAAGGTTTCTGGGGGAATATTGGGATTTTGTCGTAACGTATCTAGAAAATCTCCTGGGGCAAGCTGAATAATAATAAAACTCAAAATAGAGGCCAAAAAGAGAGTGAAAAATCCCTGTAATATACGTTGGATTACATAAAATAAATTTTCATTTCTAAAAAATAAATCAGACAGAGAAAAATTCTTAAAAACAGGAGAGGTCATATCGTTAATAGTTAATAGATGAATTTAGGATAATAACGCTATACATTTTATCTTTTTAATTCAAATAAACCTCACATCTTTTTATAACTGATGATCGTTAATTGTATTCAAATCTTTGTGAGACTGTTGTATCAAAATACCGTATTTAGGGGCAAAAAACATGACAATGATAAACAAAAAGGTAAGCGACAGGACAATACAGCCTCCTGTGGAGACATCTAAATGATAGCTAAGATAAGTGCCAAAAATACTTGAAAAAACGCTACTGATGACTGAAATTAACAGCATATAATCAAAACGATCCGTTAAGAGATAGGCAATGGCACCGGGGGTGACTAACATGGCAATCACCAAAATAATTCCTGCTGTTTGTAATGCCGTAACAATAGTAAGAGCAAGAACAGAAAGCAAAGTATAATACATAAAAGCGGTACTTAAACCGATCGCTTTAGCGTGATTTGGGTCAAAACAAAATAATAATAGGTCTTTCCGCCGTAAGAGAATCACTACAAGGGTAATTGTTCCTGCTATCAACGTTTGAATCATATCCGATTGAGAAATACCTAGCACATTGCCAAAAAGAATATGAAATAAATCGATATTACTGGGAATTTTAGTGACTAAGACTAAACCCAAGGCAAAAAATCCTGTAAATACTACTCCAATTACCGTATCCTCCTTCAAACGGGTTTTTGCTTTTATAAATCCAATGGCAACCGTTGCTCCAAAGCCAAAAATAAATGCCCCAATCGCAAAGGGAATATTTAAAGCATAAGATACCACCACCCCCGGTACAACCGCATGGGAAACGGCATCCCCCATTAATGACCATCCTTTGAGAGTAATATAACAGGATAAAACCGCACAAACTAAGCCAACAAAGGCACTTACTCCAATCGCTTTGACTAAAAACTCATATTGTAACGGTTCAATAAACCAATTCCATAGCGAAATCGTTGCACTAAGATACAGGGCTTTCATTTTTCAACTTTTCCTTCTTATTTCTTTATAATAAACAAAAACATACGCGCCCCTATAATACACTTTCATTAATAGGTCTTTTTATAAATCGAATTCCCACGAAGACGGTTAATCGGTAACCCCCCAAACGTCATTGTGAGGTTTTCCTCCGTAAAGGTTTCTGCGGTTGTTCCTTCAGCGAGAATGGTACGATTAAGGAGAATAATGCGATCGCAAAAAGTTGAAATAGACGCTAAATCGTGGGTAGAAAGCAAAATCGTGTTTTTTTCATCCCGTAACTGCATTAATAAGTCAATCATGCCTTTTTCCGTCTTTACATCTACCCCTGTAAAAGGTTCATCAAGTAAAATTACTTTGCCTTCTTGTGCCAAAGCGCGCGCTAAAAATGCCCGTTTTTTTTGTCCTCCTGAGAGTTCTCCAATTTGTCGATGGCGATAGTCACTCATCCCCACTCTTTCTAAGCTTTCCATCACTAGACGACGATCTTTCGCTGAGGGAATCCGTAACAGATTCATGTAACCGTAACGCCCCATCATCACTACATCGAAGACACTAACAGGAAAGTTCCAATCTACGTCGTCTGACTGAGGAACATAAGCCATCAGTTGGTTTTTTTGCGCTTTTTGCACCGAAAAGTTACCAATAGCGATTTTTCCCTCACTGGGCTTTAAAAAACCCATCATCGACTTAAATAAAGTGGATTTGCCTCCCCCATTAGGACCAACTAAAGCAGTAATTTTTCCTGATTTCACGATACAACTGGCATTATAAAGAGCTAATCGGGCATTATTATAGGTAACGCTTAGGTTATTGACGGTAATATTGAACGATTGAGTAATAGTTTCCATAGTCGTGAGTAATGATCAATAAGGGTAACGTAATGGGTTTTGGTGCAAATCTTGCCTTTCTACATTTAATGGTTTACAGATAATAAACCCTTCGTAATTGTGCGAATGTCGTATTCTAGTAGATCTAAATAGGTGGGAACGGCTCCTTCTGCCGTAGAAAGCGAATCTACATAAAGATTTCCGCCAAATTGCGCTCCTGTGGTCTTGGCGACTTCTTTTTGCCCTTTATCGCTGACGGTACTTTCGCAGAAAATAGTGGGAATATTTTGCGTTTTTACCTTATCAATGACGATTTTAAGCTGTTTTGGTGTAAATTGCTGTTCTGCATTAATCGGCCATAAATAAATCTCTTTCATGCCATAATCTCGCACCAGATAGGAAAACGCCCCTTCACAA
The DNA here is from genome assembly GCA_041746575.1 of Microcystaceae cyanobacterium. GTDB lineage: Bacteria > Cyanobacteriota > Cyanobacteriia > Cyanobacteriales > Microcystaceae > JBGTGT01. The sequence goes on along the minus strand of JBGTGT010000015.1, from coordinate 14,396 downwards.
CTGACTAAATAACGTTTTTTTTCAGGTATTTTCTGCATATCTTTTCTTAGTTTTTGATCGATGGCTTTTAATTTCTCACTGTAAGCTTTTGCATTGGCATTGTACGTTTCTGCATTTTGAGGATCAAGTTTGATAAAGGCTTGACGAATATTCTCAACATAGATTAAAGCATTCTGGGGCGACATCCAAGCGTGAGGATTGGGTTTATTACGATAAACACCTTCAGTAATGGAGATGGGTTCAATTCCCTTAGTTAACAAGACAGAAGGCACATTTTTGACATTTCCTAAAAACGGTTCAAACCAGCTTTCCAAATTCAAGCCATTATACAAAATCAAATCAGCATCCTGTCCTTTAACGATATCGCTAGGAGTGGGTTCATAACCATGAATTTCTGCCCCAACACGGGTAATAGACTCTACCCTCAGCTTATCACCGGCTACCTTTTGAGCCATATCTGCTAAAACGGTAAAGGTTGTCAATACTTTTTTCTTTTCTTTGGCATTTTCTGGCTGATTAGCTGTTAAATCCAATGAAGAAGGGGATCTAACTTTGGTTGACGTGCAACCGGTTAATCCTATTCCTCCGATGATAGCGATCGCTAATACTAAATTTGTGAGATCGAATTGTGGGATCATTGGGAAATCGCCAACTGCTTTTCACAATTGTTTCATATTTCATTATTATCTCATAATTGTCTCTGATGTCAATTCGGTTTTCTGAAGTCGGCAATCAAAAAAGAGAGCAAAACGTCTTGACTTTAACCCCCTTCGGTGAGAAGTCTCCCGATTTAGCGGCGGGTATGTCACTACTGAGTGTCATGTCGTAAAGTTTCAATTTTAAACTCATATTCGGAAACCAAAAACACTGTATCTGCCTTCTTCAATGCTGATATTTTGCCATAGGAACGATATTTTCGTCTGATTTTTCCCGTGCTACCCGAATCAGTAAAGCGGCGAGTGCTAAACTGGCTAAGGTTGAACTGCCACCATAACTAAAGAAAGGAAGAGGTAATCCGGTGGTAGGTAACGAGCCTGTCGCCACACCAATATTTAGTAACGATTGTCCCACCAAAACGACCATTACGCCAATGGCTACTAATCGTTTTACCCGATGACGACACCGCATCGCCACTCTTAACGCTAGGGTGGCATAACAGAAGAGTAAAATTAGCAAAAGCAGACTACCAATTAAGCCAAATTCTTCAGCATAAACCGAAAAGATGAAGTCTGTATATTGAATCGGTAGGTAAAATAGTTTTTGTTGCGATAAACCGTAACCTGTCCCCCATAATCCCCCAGAACCAATTGCCAAGAGACTTTGCACCAATTGATAACCATTACCCATCGGATCTGCCCAAGGATCAAGAAAGGAAATAATCCGTAAGCGTTGATATTCTTTGATACTAATACTTAAAACGGCAGTTCCCACCCCAGCGATCGCCGTTAAACTGAGATAACGTAAGGGTAACCCTGAAGCGAGGGCAATTAACCATAAGCTCATGCCACAAAGAGCAGTGGTACTTAAATTCGGTTGAAGGAGGATACTCACTAAAACAACAGCAAAAATACCTACCCACGTTAAGCGAAAATTCCAATTATAGCGATCCCAATCCCCAAAAACCTGCGCACTTTGTAATATTAGAAAGGGTTTAAGGATTTCCGACGGTTGTAATAATAAAGGTCCAATACCAATCCAACGAGTCGCTCCATTGACTTCTGTGCCTAATCCGGGAAGATGAGTCGCTAAAATCAGGAAAAAAGAGCCGAATAAGCCCCAAGGTGCCAGTTTAAGAAAGGTTTTAAGGGGCGATCGCACAATAACATTAAAGCCTAAAAAGCCCAAGATTAACCAAATTAATTGTCGCTTAAAATAATAGAGTCCGTCGCCTTGTTCGACATCTGCTACAGGATAAGAGGCAGAAAATAAGGTAATTAAGCCAATACAAAGCCAAACAAAGGTCAACCAACGCAATAAGCGAGCTTCTGCCGTCCACGTTGAGGCATCGGGATCATAGAAAGGAATGAGGTATCGCCACACCATCATTGAGTCACTCGTGAAGAATTTGTTTATCACCTTATCACCTCTGAGTGACGCTTGAGATAAAAAGGCTGTTCCTCTATTCGTCAGATAAATAAAAGGCGTTTTACTCGAAGCGGTACTTTCCAAAAAGTCGTTAGGAATGAATGGGTGAAAGACAGAATACAAACGTTATTGTTGCCATCGCTGTCTAAAAATTTGAATTTCGTCATCTTGATAAAAATACTGTACATACTTTGAAGTGTAAATTTTATCCAATGTTTCGGCAGGAAGTTTAATCGCCTGCTTTACTTTTTGATAAATATGATGATAACTCGATACTTCCGCTTGATTGCCCTTTTCTAAAAAAAACTCATGACAACCTAAGAACACTTTCATCGCGGAGGTTATCTGAGTATTTAACATTTCCAGTTTCAAGATTAAAAGATTTTTAACTGAATAAATATGATATCCTTTCTCTTTCTCAAAGGTTTCTGTATAAATATCAAAGTCTAACGCTTGTTTTAATTCCCAATCAAACCAGTTTAATCTCGATTGTATTTTATCAGATTTGAAAAGATCAAAGAGGGTTTGGATCATTTCGGTTGCAATTTCATCTTCCGACTTCACTAAGCTTTTTTGAGCGTAAGGATAATTCTCACAATACTCAGAAACAAGAGCGGCAATGGGATCACGAACTAAAGAAAAAAAGCACAGCTTATGGGTGTTAAAAAGCGTTGCTAAGTTTTGATGAAGAAATTTACTTTGAACTACATTATCAGGAATTTGACTAGGCTTTGTCTTATTTTGTTGATAATAATTCTCAATTTCAGCGATTGACGCTTCAGTTAAACGATGAATGTGAAAAACAAATTGATTAGGATAATTTTTTTTAAGAGAAACAGTTAATGTCGTTGAGCCGACTTTACCATCAGAATAAACAATAAAAAGGCAACGATCAAGTAGTCTTTCAATTAAATAAGCTCGCCACGCCATAGACATAGCATAATTACTATCTAATAAGGAGGTGATACTCTGTTTAAAAGTTTGTTTTATTGGGATTATCATAGCTCAGTGATTCAAAAAAATTAAAGTTAATAATTTTTATTTAAAAAAAAGGACGAATAATACCAAATAATGCTCCCAACAATAACACAGAACTGCTCAAAGAACTAACAGCAAAACCGATGCCTCTTTTCTCTACGGCTTGATAATATCCCCACGCATAAACAATACGGCCAAGAATCCAAACGCTACCAATGATTGCACCCCACATAGGGTTAATATAAAAAGAGAATAACCAAAGCGAAGGTAGAAATAAAATTAATTGCTCTAAGGTATTTTGTTGAACTCTTAAAACTCTCTCAAAATTTGGCTCTCCTGCCATTTGAGGCACAGAAACTTTATATTTTCTCCGCGCAATTCCCACATTGATCGTTAAAATAAGATAAGTGAGCAAAGCAACGACAGTGACTAAACTTGAATAGGAATAAGCAGACATCAAAAACACACCTCAATAAGGGTTAATAAATTAATAATTATCGCCAGTTTGTTTCTGCCTTCTCTAAGACATAACTAGCAATAGCAGATATTTCAGATTCCGTCAAGCGATCGCCAAAAGCAGACATATTATTTTTGCCCTGAGCAATAATCGCCATAATAGCTTCTTGAGAATCCATATTATAACGTTTAAGGGCTTTCTGTTTTAATGTTTTTCCCCGTCGAATAATATTCCCTCCATGGGGATGACATCCAGCACAATTGACCTCAAACAGTTTGGGTACATCTGGACTGGCAGATACAGGTAGAATCGAAGAATGAAGCCAGAAAAATAACGCCAAAAATAAAATTAAAACTTTATGAATCATTATTAATTATCCTTATTTGTTCAACAATTTTAGCAAAAAATCAACAAAACTTTTATTTTCAAAACTTAAGTCATCAGTAAGGAGATAAGGGATTTTGTAATCGACTAATAATTGTATCAGAATCAACCTCATTTAAAATCGTTTGAATAACGGTACTTGCCCCTAAAGGACCCCAACTGCACCCTTTTTCTAAATATTGTTGTGCCGCTTTGCCAATAATATAAGCACTATATCCTGCAATTGAACCCTGTAATAGCGTTAAACTGGCGTAAGAACTTAAAGCGGTCGGACTTTCAAAAATACTAAAAGCCATACTAGAGGTTTTGCCGAATCCTAATACAAAAGCGGTCAACATTTCTCCTAATAATAATCCTCCTGAACTGATTAAAATTTTACGCCATAATGTCCCCGCCTCAAAACTAGTAATTGGTAATCCATATAAACGAGCTAAAGAGCGAATCAAAGACAAATCTGCCATAAATCCCCCTACAATATCAATAATAGCAATGGGATTTAAAGCGACGGCTAACGCTTTATATTTAGCATAATTCCAGATCACTGCTTCAGCTTCCTCTGCTCGCACTTGAAGTGTCGTTTTAGCAATATTTACTTCTGCTTTTTTTGCCTGCAATAAACTATTAATAGCTAATAAAGATTTCCCCTCTCGGTTTAAAATTTTTAGAATAATCTCCTGAAGTTCATGAATTTGGGGCGGTAACGTTTCCCAGTTTTCCTCCACCCTTCCTTCTGGATATTCAGTGCGAATAGGAATCGGTTGAGGCTCTGCCGCCACACGAACAATTTCATCGGGAGCAAAGCGTAGATTTGTTCTTTGCCCTAAAGCTTGAAGTTGCTGATAAATTGTTGCTTTATCTTGCTCAGGATAGAGATCAATTTTATTAAAAACTAAGACTAACGGTTTCTGATGCTGTCTCAATTCGACTAATGCTTGATATTCCGTTTGAGTGATATCTCCCGTCACCACAAATAAAATCAAATCGGCGGTTTTTGCCACTTCTTGCGCCATTTCCTCTCGCGCTTGACCTCCAATTTCATCTAATCCAGGTGTGTCGATAAACTCAATTTTTATCTTGCCACTCGGCGGCATCCAACCCACCGATTTCGGCCATTTTGTCACCCCATGAAGCGGCCCAGTGGGTAATATTTTTTGTCCTAATAATCCATTAATTACTGCTGATTTTCCTCGACTGACTAAGCCAAAAGTAGCAATTTTTATTTCATTTTGTTCTAGTTTTTCTAAGGCAGATTTGAGGCTTTGAATATCCTCCCGAACGGCCGCCTGTAATTCAGGATTAGGCGGATAATTCCAATGGCGGCGAAAACTCGCGTACCAAGATAATGCTTGTTGCAAACTGGCTTGAGCTTGTTTAATATGAAGATCTTGTTGAGAAGATATCAAGGTATTTGACTCCTTTTTCTATAAATTTTAAGAATTGGATAAATAACAGTTTATCGGTTACTGATCTCCGTTCATCATCTATAATAAAGTTTGTCCTTATCGTTAGAGAAATAATGAGTCAGCATTACCAGCGTACTTTAGTCATTTCAACGACAGGCAAAAATTTTCAGAATGTTACTGGCAAAGTCGAATCTATTGTGACAGAATCGGGAATCGAAATAGGTTTATGTACAGTTTTTATTCGTCATACTTCTGCATCCTTAATTATTCAAGAAAATGCTGATCCAGATGTTTTACAAGACTTAAGCCATTTTTTTGCCCAACTGGTGCCAGAAAATTCTAGTTTATATCTTCATCGTACCGAAGGCGCAGACGATATGCCGGCTCATATTCGTTCGGTTCTCACCCAAACCAGCTTACTCATCCCTGTTTCTCAGGGTCGCTTAGTTTTGGGAACATGGCAAGGAATTTATCTTTGGGAACATCGACAACGAAGTCAGCGACGAGAACTTGTGATTCACCTTAATGGAGTGTAAATTCGATGGTTTCTAAGCACGTTATTCGCACTGATAACGCCCCTGCTCCAGTTGGACCTTATAATCAAGCAATTTTGGCAAAGGGACAATTTTTATTTGTGGCAGGACAAATTCCGCTCAATTCTCAAACGGGTGAAATCGTCGGACACGGGGATATCACCGCCCAAACTAAGCAAGTAATGGAGAATTTAAACGCAATTTTAAAAGAGGCAAATGTTGACTGGGAAAGTGTCGTCAAAACAACTGTTTTTCTCAGTGATTTAACTAATTTCACTCCTATGAATCAAGTCTATGCCCAATATTTCCCAGAAGAAACTGCTCCAGCAAGAGCCTGTGTGGAAGTTTCCCGTCTTCCCAAGGATGTTTTAGTGGAAATTGACTGTATTGCGGTTATATCAGTAACCAGCGAGCAGGATTTATCATGACACTTAGCATTTTCAACTCTAAAATTAATTGATAAGACCCTATGATGCTAAACTCGCCCAAAATTGCCTCTGTTTTAAAGCTACCGCTTCATCTCTTGCCCAATTATACCGATTGGTTAAAGGAACGGATTGACCATCACCAAGGAACTCATGTGGTGACTCTTAATGCAGAAATGGCGACTTTAGCAGAGAAAGAACCAAAAATTGCTGAAATCATCAGAAAAGCGGAGTTAGTTGTCCCTGATGGTGCAGGAGTAGTTATTTATTTACGCTTGCGAGGATATCAACAGAAACGTTGTCCCGGAATCGAATTGGCCGCTTCGGTGATTGAAAAAGTAGGACAACAGGGCAACCTGGTTGCTTTTTATGGTGGAAAACCCGATGTGATGGCAACTGCCGTGCAAAACTGGCAAAAAAAAGTCCCAAATATGGTGATTATTGCCAACCATGGCTATCTTTCCCCAGAAGAGCAAGAAAAATGGTTGACAAAGCTCGAATCTACCCAACCTCGCTTAATTTTGGTGGGTTTGGGCGTTCCTCGTCAAGAATTTTGGATTCAACAACACCGTCATCTCTGTCCGAATGCCACTTGGATAGGGGTGGGGGGCAGTTTTGATATTTGGTCGGGCATGAAAAATCGCGCACCAAAATGGTTACGCGAGAATCATCTAGAATGGTTATATCGTTTGTACCAAGAGCCTTGGCGTTGGCGCAGGATGCTGGTTTTGCCTCAGTTTTTTATTCGGTCTCTATTCTTTTAATCAGAATTAATTGGGGCGGGGACATTCAGACTGAGGGGTTGCAAATCAAGGGCAAAAAAGCTTTTTTTCGTCATCGCATCCTCCAGCCCGCCTAAATTAATCTCTATTAATAGAGATTGCCATACCGGAATCAGTGCCGCTTCGTGACTCTCTTGATAAGCAGTGACCACCGTTTGTAGCGCATCTTGCCATAATCCTTGCGCTTGATACAGACGAATTTGTTCTTGGCGTGAGGCGTGGCTCAAACTTTGGCGCGTCGTGGCATCGAGTTCAACCCGTTGGATTAATCCTTCCACGACCAAATCTCGTTCCCGACGATTCGCATCACAAATCACCGATAAATACCAGCGATAATTTTGATTAACTTGCAATTCTTGAGAGGGAGGAAGGGTTAAAGCCATGATCCCTGCTTGAGGATTACCCCGTAGCGTTGCCGCATAGACAACCTGTCGCTGTTCATCTTGTAGGACAAATTCCATTTCGGTCGGAGTTGGCAAAGACGGCATCTTGAAATAGAGGGTCGGGGTCGCTTGAGTCGTCTTTAATTGAAGATTTTCAGGAATTAATGCTGTCAGCTGATAAATATCAGAATTACAGTGATAAGAACCTTGTTTGCTCTTCTGATCTTGCAACAGCAGCGCAATATCAGAACGAGTACTGCCAGGCTTACGACGGAGAGGACTCACAATCACCTCTTCGCGGGTACTGCCCGGTTTACGACGGAGTGGACTAGCCAGTCCAGCTTCACGGGTACTGCCAGGCTTACGACGAGACGGACTGCTGACTTCTGATAACGCAGAAGAGTCAAAACGACTAGCTCCAGGCTTACGACGAGATGGAGTACTAACGGTGTTAGAATCTCCGCCAGATAGAGCTAAAGACGGGCTGGCAAACAGCAAAAACGTCCCTATCAGAAGAGAGGAGACACTGGTGAATCCGATTGCTCGATTTATGAAGATTTTAGTTATCATATCAATGTCCCTAACCAAACTGGCTCAAAAGTATAAAAACCATTCAATTTATTTAGCGCAATTGAAATTCTCTCAATCGTTGCTTAAGATGATGAATAAAGATTCACTATCTACAATATACCCTATTCCTAACGGAAAAGAATATCGGAAAATGTCCTTAGAAAATAAGGAATCATCATTAAAATATTGGCTCGACTCCGTGTTATCCCAGAAAGATTCAGATTATCATGGGAGAAGATGGATTATTGAAACAGCCCATGGACGACTAAACCAGTCTTTAACCTATTTTTAGATTGAATTATGCTAATATTGATTATTTTCGATGGGTCATAGCGAGCTGTGAGTTCTCCCTTTTCTCGAAAGCGACAAAAACGATTCGGTGCTGCCAATCAACCCTTGCCTGCTATTAATTCGTCGTTCCGTAAGCGTTGCTTGACACTGTTATTTTTGCCAATCCTTTTTTCTTCTTTAGTGGTAACCGTCACTTTGGGAGGCATTCGTCAAAAAGGGTATTTACAATTTTTGGAACTGACTGCTTACGATCATCTGGTTCGTTTAACCTCTCATCAAGGCTTAGATGATCGCCTACTGATTATTGGCATTAATGAAAAAGACCTCCAAAAACAACAACAAGGAGAACTTTCGGATGCGGTGATTGCCAAACTCCTAAGAGCGTTACAGCAACATCGTCCGGCGGTGATTGGACTGGATATCTTTCGGGATGTTCCCCATCCCCCTGGCGAGGAAGCATTAGCTCAAGCCCTAAAAGCCGAAAATATTATTGTTCCAACCCAGTTGCCTAATAGTGAGAGCCAAGGTGTTCCCCCGCCGTTAGGTATACCTGCGTCAAGAGTGGGGTTTGTGGATCTCATTATTGATCCCGATAATGTGGTACGTCGCTATTTTCTTTATGGACAATCCCCCAATGGTCAAGTCAAAGCTTATGCTTTTGCTCTTCAAATTGCACTCAAATATCTAGAATCTCGAAATAAGAAGGTATTTAAGGTTTTTCCTGACGATTTGCAGATAAGTTCCACGGTTTTTCCCCGTTTATCATCTACGTCGGGGGGATATCAGTTGCCGGCTTCGGAAGCCCAAGGTTGGCAGGTATTATTGAAATATGACTCTCCGCAAGTAGCTCGCCAAATTAGCTTAGAACAGCTTTTGACTGGAGATTTTGAGCCAAACTGGCTTGAAAATAAGATAATTCTCGTGGGTTATGTTGCACCGAGTAAGAAAGATACGTTTCCAACGCCTTATAGTGCGGCCAACACGACTAATTTTGAGATGCCGGGCGTCAAAATTCATGGCTTGATGGTCAGTCAAATTATCAAAAGCGTTTTGGAAGATCAACCGTCCTTAACGTCTTGGTCAAATCAGCAAGAATGGATTTGGATTTGGGGCTGGAGTTGGGTCGGAGGCATCTTAGTTTGGCGGACAAATCGCCTCGTTCCACTTTTAAGCGGGGTATTGCTGGCAGTGGGAGGAATTTGGAGCCTCAGTTTGCTTTTTTACCTGCAAGGGTTTTGGATTCCTTTTGTTCCTGCCCTTCTCGGTCTGGCACTGACCGGGGCGTCTCTACTCGCTTATAAAGTCCTTTATCGAACTTATCATGATCCGTTAACAGAGTTGCCGAATCGTCGTTTATTTCTGCAAAATCTCCAGAAATTCAATCGTGTAGGCATAGATCCTTCCCATGACCAAGTGACCCTATTTTTCTTGGATATTGATGGTTTCAATAAGATTAACGCTGCCCTAGGCCCCGAAGCCGGAGATTGCTTGCTTAAAGCGATCGCCTTAAAACTGAAGCAATTATTTCAGGATCAGGCTTTTCTGGGCCGAGTCGGTGGGGATGAATTTGCCATCTGTTTAAAATCCGCCGTGGACAACTCAAAAATTGACACGATTGTGGCGTTAATTCACCAAGAACTGGCAGAAATTTTTATTTGGCAAGGAACAGAAATTCGTAGCACAGCCAGTGTGGGTATTGCCCATGGCACGCTGGGTCGAGAATTTCAAGCCCGAGAACTGCTGAGATATGCAGATATTGCGATGAATCGAGCTAAAGAGGCAGGTAAGGATCGTCATGATCTCTATTTGGCAGGCATGGATTTAGAAGCAACTCAACGCTGGGAATTAGAAATAGATCTCTGGAATGCCTTAAAGAACCAAGAGTTTCGACTTTATTATCAGCCGATTATATCGCTAAAAAACCGTAAAATTGCTGGATTTGAGGCTTTAGTTCGCTGGCAATCCTCTAAACGGGGCTTTGTTTCTCCCAGTGCTTTTATTCCCATCGCTGAAGAAACAGGATTAATTGTGGAACTCGGCCAATGGATTTTAAAAGAAGCCTGTCGTCAAATGCGGACATGGCAACAAATGTTTCCCCAACATCAATCGGTAATTATGAGTGTCAATCTTTCAAGTCGTCAATTTAGTCAACCCAATCTTGTCTCTCAAATTGCCTTGACTTTAGAGCAAATTGGCTTATCGGGGGAGATGTTGAAGCTAGAAATTACGGAAAGTATGATGATGAATGACGTGGAAGCGGCTATTGAATTATTGAAACGCTTGAAAGCGTTGGGACTGCGGTTAAGCATTGATGACTTTGGGACGGGCTATTCTTCTTTAAGTTATCTTCATCGTTTTCCGATAGATACTTTAAAAATTGATCGCTCTTTTGTCAGTCGTATGGATCTCTCAGAAGATGAGGGAAAATATAGTCAAATCGTACGAACAATTATTGCGCTGGGGCATAATCTAGAGCTAGACGTCATCGCCGAAGGGATTGAAACTAGCGACCAAGTACAGATTCTCCAAGATTTAGAATGTGAATACGGACAAGGCTATTTCTTTGCTAAACCCCTCTCGAAAGAGGTGGCAACGGAGTTACTACGGCAGTCTAGTTAAGGGAAGGGGAAGGTCAGACTAAAAAGAACTTGAGTTAAACAAAGCCAAAACTTAACCAGAAAGACAAAGGCTTATTTATATGATAGATTCTTGACCGACTTGAGGGGCTTGAGATGAGCCGGTCATTGTGTGTCTAAGATCAACCTGGGCTTGTGATTTCCGTCACTCCTTTTTAGGTCCATCAAAATTTCAGGCCATTAAGATAGACAACTGATTCATTTTTACAGTTATATATGAATAACCTCTTAACTATTCCGTATATTCACCACAAGTTAAAAATAAAATATATTTAGATTTAAAGAGTTTTTCGGTTATTCGATCTTTAACTCTTCGTCTATGATGTAAGCATAAATCAAAAGATGAAATTTAAGGAGTCAGCCATGAAATCCCTAACCACTATCACCCTCGTTGCCCTCACCCTGACCGCTTCTTTCGGTTTCGTGAAAAGAGTGAATGCTGAAAACGAATATGGAAATCAATCGGCTTCTGCTCAAGAGCAAGTCCAAAATAGTACCCAGCCTCAAGCGTGCCGCCGAGGTTGTTAATTCACAATCAAGGCTGAGAAGAAAAACATATAACCCCTAATTAATCTTGCTAAGATACTCATATGGGGTTTTTTAATAGAGAAAGAGACGAATTGTGTATTAAGATAGCATTAAATGCGTTCTGTTCCAGCAGATGTCCACTTGGTTAAATGCTTATCTCTTAATCGCAATTAGTTTTAATGTTCTAGGTCCCCCCGCCACCGCGCAAGTTGCTCCTGATCATACGTTAAGCACTGTTACTACAGTGCAGACAGAAAACAACCAAGATTTTCAGATCACAGGAGGTGCAAGAGTAGGCAGTAACCTTTATCACAGTTTTGATTCTTTTTCCGTTCCAATGAACGGATCTGCTCAATTCTTGAATCCGACGGATATCACTAATATTTTTAGTCGAGTCACGGGTCAAAATCCTTCCCAAATTGATGGTCTAATCCAGAATCAAGGAAATGCCAGTTTATTTCTGCTCAATCCCCATGGAATTCTCTTTGGGGCGAACGCTTCTCTAAATATTGGAGGATCTTTCGTGGCAACTACCGCAGAAAGCCTTGTTTTTCAAGATGGCAAGATTTTTAGTAGCGTTATCGGACAATCTTCTCCTTTACTATCTATCAATCTTCCGATGGGTTTACAATTTGGTCAACAAGCGCAATCAATACAAGTACAAACGTTGGCTGATCGCTTGGTGGTAAAGCCTCTACAAACCCTTGCTTTATTAGGGGGAGATATTGAGACGATTGGGAGTCCTTTACCCAATATAGATTCGGCTCATCTTAAAGCCCCTGCTGGCAGAATTGATATTGGAAGTGTAGCGGCAGGAAGTTTTGTTAATTTAGTGCCGGATCCCTTGGGGTGGCAATTCAGCTATGACAAAGTCCAGCAGTTCCAAGATATTACCCTCTCTGATTTGACGACGGTAGATGTATCAGAGTCAGAACGTGTAATAGCAGACTTATCTCAACTTGAACTGGGTAGTGGTAGTATCCAAATGGTTGGCCGCAATATTACCTTGAGCGAGGGAAGTGCGCTTATTTCTTTTGTATTCGGAGAAAAATCTGCTGGCAACATTGTCGTTCAAGCTTCTGATACCCTGAAGCTCATCGGATTTCGAGACGACTTGTCCAGTGGATTATTCACTCGAACGTTTAATAATGGCAATGCAGGAAATATTGAAGTCATCACAAAACACTTCAGTATTCAAGACGGTGCGGGTATTTTTTCTGATACTTTTTCGTCAATGAATGGTTCTGATATCGAGGGTAATAGCGGAAATTTGAGGATTTTAGCCTCAGAATCGATTGAAATGAGCGGTAGTAATTCAGAAGTGGGTAATAGTTCCATCGCCGTTGCCACTCGGACAGCCGGTGATGCAGGGATGATTGATATTACGACGAAACGGCTCGTCATGCGGGATGGTGCAGAAATTCGGGCATCGACCTTCCCGCTTGTGGGTGTTCCTCTACCGAGCAAAGATTTCGGAGATGGAGGATTAATCAATATTAATGCAACTGAAATCGTAAATTTAGAGGGAACTGGACTCTTTCGAGAATTTGATGACATAGCAGAAATAAATCGCATTACAACCATTCCGAGTCGTATTGTTGCGACAACTCAAGGTTCAGGCGACGGGGGCAATATTGATCTCAAAACAGGTCAATTAATCCTACAAAACCAAGCAATGACAGACTTTCGAGGCACAATTACCACCAGTGGGACAAGTTTAGGGAATGCGGGTAATATTGCCATTGAAGCAGAAAGTATTGTGATTAATAATCAAGCGTTAATTAGTGCAGAGAGTAATTCAGGGGAAGGGGGCAATATTCAAATTAATGCTAGTGATTTTATTGTATTGCGCAATAATATTGAGGGTACACCCTTGAATAATCCTTATATCTCTGCTCAAGCGGTTGGGGGGAATGGAGGAAATATTCTCATTCAAACGCCGTTTATTGAGGCAGTGGCTCTTGAAAATACGGATATTGTAGCTAATGCAGAAGCAGGGAACGGTGGCAGTATTGAACTGCGAACTTTTGCTATTTTTGGCTTAGAAGAGCGGGAATTTAGTGAATTTAGCGATATTAATGCTAGTTCTCAGTTCGGAGTTTCGGGAATTATTAATATCAGTCGTCTTGATCTTGATCCTCAAAGTAGTTTTGCAACGCTGCCGGCTGATGTAATTGATCCCCAGAATATCATTGTTCAGCAATGCGGTACGGTCGGTGAATATGCAGGGGGACGATTTGTCATCGTAGGACGTAGTGGATTATCCCTTAATCCGCTCACTTCAATCGATTCAATACAAGGATTAGTAGATTTACGAACGCCAACATTAACACAAGAGGATTCTCGTTTCAACCCATCTTTTTCGCCTTTACCGCTTCCAAAACCGATTATTGAAGCACAAGCATGGAGTCTTAAGGAAGACGGCACAGTTGTTTTGAAAGCAGAGGGAAATGCACCTAAAACTCTCGATTTTCCGGCTTGCCCTTCTCTATAATTTAGGTTATTTAAGGGAAACGAATTGTAACTGTCGTAGTCGAAAGAGGGCATCCTGTAAACGATCAATTCTTTGCCATAATTGTTGTAAAGTAGTTTTGTTATTAACTAAGGAACGCTGAGGGTGCATAATTTGATTGCGCAATTCATTTAAGCTAACTCTCTTTCATCAGACTGGGGAGAGTAAAATGAAGAAAAGAGATGGAAACCCAGATAGAGACAATGGTTAAGCCTAGACCCCCCGCCCCAACCGTTAAATTCATTGATACATACTGTCAGAGAGACCCTGCCGTGAAACGACAGGGCCTCCTCTGACTTCGTAAATTGTACCAAGACTTATTTGTAGAAGTCAGAGCCTATGAGTGTTTTAAATATCTTCATGTAGGGCTAATAAGTGATATAAAAAGAAAGAGTTTACCTGAGATAGCCAAAGTAGTGGGACTAGAAA
>JBGTGT010000014.1:0-4281 GCA_041746575.1 Microcystaceae cyanobacterium | reverse complement strand
AACTCAAAGTAATGGGTTAGGTTCTCAAGAGCGATCGCTACAGTTGAATAATCCTTGAGATAAACTTCCTCATACTTGAGAGAACGCCATAAACGCTCGATGAAAATATTATCAAAGACCCGACCTCTTCCATCTTGGCTGACTTGAATTCCTCGATTTTCTAAGGAGTCGATAAATTCATGACTGGTATATTGGGAACCTTGATCCGAATTGAAAATTTCCGGCTTTCCCCATTGAGAAGCGATCGCCAATGCTTCTAAACAAAAGCTGACCTCAAGGGTATTAGATAATTGCCAAGCCAGTACAAAGCGAGAATACCAATCCATGATGGCGCCAAGTAAACGAATCCTGATTGCATTCGGATATAGGTAATGTCGCTACACCCAACTTGATTAGGTTGATCAATAGTCAGATCTTTGAGTAGATAAGGATAGCGACGATGATTGTCATCGGACTGGCTCAACTTGGGGCGTGGATAAATAGTTTCTAAACCCATTTTTCTCATTAAACGAGCCACTCGTTTATGATTGACTGGATAACCTTGCTTTTGAAGCCAAGCGGTCATGCGTCTGATGCCGTAAAAGGGCGTTTCTGTGTATTGCTGGTCGATTAGTCTCATTAGCTCTAAGTTGAGGTCACTTTCTCCTGTTGATTGGTAATAGTAGCTAGAACGGGCTAATCCTAGTAATTCGCATTGACGAGACAAGTTGATCTGTTGATGCTCTGGCTCAATCAATTTACGCTTATCAACCACCGAAAATTCCAGCTTTTTTTTCACCCAGTCAAGCTCTACTTTGAGTTGGCCAATCTGTTGATATAACTGGGCTGTTAGCTCTTCATCTTGTTTTTTGAGTCGGTCTTGTTTCTGACTGAAGATGTTGGGTAATCCTTCTAAAAGTTGCTTTTTCCATTGTTGGATTTGAGTGGGATGGACTCCCGATTCCCCAGCGATTTCGTTGACGGTTTTAAGCCCTTTTACAGCTTCCAACGCAATTTTAGCTTTGAACTCTGCACTATATTTCTTTCGCTGCATTTTTCCCTCTTATTTTTGTTAGTTTAGGAGCAGCTTTTCTATCTTAACTCCTTGTCTAGTTTTCAGGGTACATTATACATTTCAATCCCTACGACTTGATCATTCTCATCATAGTCACAAATCACACCATCTGCCACCGTCTCTGAGTCAACGATTTTAGAATCTTGGAGACGAATATAGGCGGCATCGGCGTTACTATCATAAGAGATATTTTTCATAATAAAAAAAACAGTATTTATGTTTTATAAGTGAAGTGACATAAATCACTTACGATCTGCCTCTGAAATACGATAATCCTAATTGAAAGAAACCCACCCACCTAAGTAGGGATACTTAACTTTACACAATGAAGCAAATCACTTGTGAAAATTGTTGTATTTTTCTTGATATTTTTTTGAGAGAAAACAAACTCAAGAAAAGTCAAGTTGCCTCAGCGATTACCTGCTCAGTCGCTACAATTAATCGCATTTTAACTGAGGAAACCTTACCCACTGAACGAATGTTAAAACAGGTGGCTATCATGATTGAACTGGGGTTTCCTACTTATGTCAAACTCTCAAAGTCACAAAAAGAAAAAATTTCAGAAATGATCGGTACTGTGGGAGGTGGTGTCTTAGGTTTTAGTTCAATTAGTACCGCTATCAGTACCTTGGGGGTTACGGGTTTGTCAGCTTCTGGGGTTACTTCAGGACTAGCGACTTTAGGATCAATTATGGGAGGGGGGATGGTTGCTGGGTTGCTGGGTTGCTGGTGTTACTGTTGCCGCTACTATCCCAGTTGCTACTGGAATAGCCGGCTATGGGGTTATGCGTGGCGCAAAATATCTCTTGGGTAAATGGCAACTAAACAATGCAGATATTGATGAGAAGTGGGAAATTTTAGCCTAGTTAGATATTTTTTAATTTATACAGTAAAGCCATTATGAACTTC
Organism: Microcystaceae cyanobacterium; assembly: GCA_041746575.1. Taxonomy (GTDB): domain Bacteria; phylum Cyanobacteriota; class Cyanobacteriia; order Cyanobacteriales; family Microcystaceae; genus JBGTGT01. The sequence continues at coordinate 2,318 of JBGTGT010000014.1, read as the reverse complement.
TCCAAAATAGTAAAAACATTCCATCAAGGCTTCCAAGGATTAGATGCCATTGTTAATCCTGTTAATCAACCTACCAATGAGATTAAAATCGCCTCTCATCTTTCATCATTAGAACAAGAGATAGTAGATAGATTATGGCAAGTTGAAGGAATGACACAGGCTCAACTTACTTACTTCCTTAAAGCAACACCAATTTTTATGCTTAAAGAGAAAATGGTGATCAAGATATATCAAAACCCTCTCAAAGTGACTCATATCTTTGTAACTAATAAAAAAGGAGAGATGCTTTTCGGTGGTTATGTCGGCTGGATTCATAATCAAGGCTTAGAGTCAACTTTAGAACAGATTAGACAGAATTTTAGTGTTTAGCTTTATCTATTTTACTTATCTAAGTTGTCTTATGAATTACTCTCATCTCGAAACAATGGAATATGATTATTTTAAGGCTTATTCTCAAGCTAAAGAAAAGCATAAGCCTTTACAAGCTAAACTCAAAGAACTCTCTGAACAATTATCTTTAACTTTTAACAGTTCTACAAAATTTCGGATAATGAATGAGATGAAGACGATAGAAGATGAGATAAATAGTGATAATCAACGATTGTTAACACAGAAAGAAGCTATTGAGCAGAAAAAATCAGAATTAAGAAAAGCTGACTATATTAAACAGACGACAGAAGCTAGAAGCAAAATAGTTGATTATACTGTTAGAGCAATTTTATCTAATCATCAAACAACGACAGTTAGACCCATCAACGAAAATGCTCAAAGTAAAAAGATTAATTATCAAGACTTGCTTAATGTCATTACTTTGTTAGAAGATGATAGCTTTCTTAAAATGGTCGAATTAGTTGAGATTCATCATCTTAATATAGCTTTGCTATCTACTGAATTCTTAATGCTTTACTCAGTCTGGAAAAGATTAGAATCTCTCGAAGTTGAGATCCAAGACTGTCTTAATATGTTTTATAATTAGCTTTAACTATAATTAACTTGTCTAAGTTTTTCTTTAATTTTAGCAAAAACAAGAATAGATGGTCTAATTCATTTTTTCGGTTTGAGGATGGAGGAAGACTAGAATTTGAAGGAGCAAGACGTTGATTTCTCTTAGGAGCTTTGAACAAAAACGTCAAAGTCAAATTGAGTCCATCTAAGACCATTTGAAACTTGCTTAATAAGACTTAGATCCCTTTAGAGTGAAGACTTAGAATATCCTAACCCCCGCTAACTTTCGCATATTAACCCCTAGATGTCCTCTTCGGGTCTAGGTTGTCACTTGACAACCTAATCTCTCCCAGACTAGGATAGAGGTCATGAAAAAACATCCATCGAAAGAAATCCGTGAGGCAATATCCTACGCTGTTAAACAAGGATGGACAGTTAAAGAAGCGAGTTCTCGTTCTCATTCATGGGGACAAATTTATTGCCCGTATCGTGATTCTAATTGCCGATGTGGTGAATTTTGTATTACTAGCATTTGGACGACTCCTAGAAACCCCTCAAATCATGCTAGGCAGATTAAACGAGTCGTAGAGAGATGTATTTATTTTAATCAAGAAAACCCTGACAACCTAGAAGATAATTGACATGAAAGAGTACGATTTTACTTTAATTTTTCAACTCACTGAACCCGATGTCAATCCAGAAATTTACGTCGAAGCATTTTATGAAGCAGGTTGTGATGATGCTTTGATTGGTACTGGCAAACGGGGTTATCTATCCCTTAATTTCATTCGTGAATCTAATTCTGCCTTTGAAGCCATTTCTAGTGGGATTAGCAACGTTAAATCAGTGTTAACGGAAGCTGAACTAATTCACGTCTCTCCTGATTTAGTAGGAGTCAAGGAATTAACCGATATTTTTCAATGTTCACGGCAAAATATCCAGAAGTTTGCCAGTAAACCTACCTTTCCTAACCCCGTCTATAAAGGGTCACAAACCATCTGGCACTTAAAAAGCGTTTTAAATTGGTTTGCCCAACAAGGTCATGAAATTAATCCAGAACTTTTAGAAGTCGCTGAACTCGCTATGTCAATCAATTTAAGAATCGAAAATCAAACTACTCAACCCAAAACTTTAAATCAAGCTAAAAGCTTAGTATCTGCTTAAAAATGAGCAAATATATAAACTTCATCTCTTCTTCTGCTTGAAACTTAATAATCCTACTCCTCAAAATATTAGCAGGGCTATTTCATTCTACTCTGTAGAATGGATGTGGTAACATAGAATCAAACTAAATAAATGTCTGACATAGCAATTGTTCAAGCCTTTGAGGGAATGCCCGATTATCGTCGCAGGCAAGGCAGAAGACACTCATT
>JBGTGT010000013.1:0-12489 GCA_041746575.1 Microcystaceae cyanobacterium | reverse complement strand
GTTTTTCGACTCATTGAAAGTTAATCATAGTTTATTCTGATTTATTTTAGGATAAAGCGAGTCCTTTCTTTCCCATCCGCCTCCAATCACTGGAAAACTGTTCTTGACATCTACTTTATTCTCTTAAGTTGTCACGAATGTCGCTACCCAAATTACCCCATTCAAACACGTTCAAAATTTAGGCTATCAGATTCAGGCGATCCATCCCCGTAGCTGTTATCATGAGATAGCTCATCTTCAACGGTTTTTAAGAAAAAGGGAGCTAGACCGCATTATGTATCGAATTCGCTGTCAAATCTGCTCATTTTTTGCTTCAACATCCCTTTTATGGTCACTGAGAAACATTATACCTAATAAAATCAGTCTTTGTCATTTATCATAACTAAAGACCATTTTGCTTTTCTGGGTACTTGTGCATGATTTCTTCCTTTATGGCTGCATCGTTGTCCTTTGCTATCGTCTCGACAGAAGCGATGGAAATTGTGGCAAATTCTAAGGAGAATAAAGAAAATACGGTTTTAATCAGTCAATTACCCCCTTTAGAGGCAGAAAAACTGATTCAACCGGCAACCAAAGAAAATACGGTTTTAATCAGTCAATTACCCCCTTTAGAGGCAGAAAAACCGATTCAACCGGCAACCGTTGAAGTCATCGAATTTCAGGAAATTAATCCTCAAAAAATTCCTCAAGATATCCCTTCAAATTCTCTCCCTATAGCCGAAAAAGCGATTCAACCGACGAGCGTTGAAGTTATTGAATTTTATTACGCTGATCCTCAAAAAATTCCTCAAAATATCCCCACAAACCCCCTACCAACGACAGAGCAACAAGCGGATGACCTCGGCACACCGATTTCGGTAGGTACAACCGAACAAACCGCAGATAGAGAAGTCGAGGAATTAGATAATATTACCGGAAAAATCATTGAATTAACCGAAAAGCGTCTCGTTGCAACCCGAAGGAATGGCGAGAGCAAAACTTATCAATTTTCCCAGAATCAACCCTATTTGTCGCAAAATAGCTCCTCTGAAACCTCAGACGAAGGAGAAACCGTCCCTAGCCGTGTAAGTGGTGTCATCGAACTGATTGCCGATCAACAAGAATACGACGCAGAAAACCAAATTGTCATCGCCAAAGGAAATGTGGTGATGCGCCTAGCCAACGCCGTCTTATTAGCCGATCGCTTGCGGGTAAATATCCCTGATCGTCTTGCCGTAGCAGAAGGAGAAGTGGTGCTTCAAAGGGGAGATCAAACCCTCAGAGGGGAAAAATTCGAGTATTATTTTGTGCAAGATCGCGGAGTCGTTTTTAATGCCTATGGAGAAATTTACCAAAAAACAACCGCTAGAGACTTTGCACCGACCTTACCGACCGATTTAGCAGGATTTTCGGGGGCAACCTTAAGTGAGCGGTTAAGCGTTAATCAACCCGTCCAAAATATTAAACCCGAGCCGGGATTTCAAACGGGAATTGGCACCAGTCTCGATCCGGCCAATGCACAACCTGCTACGCGGTTTTCCTCTCCTTTCTCCTCCAACCAACAGGGAGGACAAATCAATCGAGTTCGTTTTCAAGCCGAACAAATTGAATTTAATTCTCAAGGATGGGATGCTCAAAAAGTCCGCTTAACCAATGATCCCTTTTCTCCACCCGAATTAGAAGTTAGGGCAGAGACAGCTACTTTTCGACCCGTTGCACCCTTAGTTGACGAACTGCGTTTAAGTAATTCTCGTCTTGTTTTGGATCAAACGGTGGCGATTCCCACGCAAAACCGCTTAGTCTTTGATCGCCGCGAGCGTGAGCCAGAGGTATTATCCTTGGGATTTGATGGAGAGGAACGGGGCGGGTTATACATTCAACGGGGATTTAATATTATTGATAATGAATGGGTGCGCTGGGAAGTTAAACCCCAATATCTTATTCAAAAAGCTTTTCTGCCCGATTCTTTTCCAGAAGCGAATCCCAGTGATGATGATGTCGGCCCCTTAACCCCCTCTGTCTTTGGCCTTACTTGGAAATTTGACGCAACGTTCAGTCAACGGACTAATCTGTATAATCGCTTTTCCTTAGCCAGTCTGAATCTAGGAGAGGCGGAAGACTACCTACGAACTCAATTAGGCATTCAGCATTATATCGGAGATCTCAGTCGTCCTCACGATCTTCGCTTTGAATACAATTTCCGAGAACGTTTATTCAATGGATCATTAGGGTTTCAGACGGTTCAAAGTAGCATTGGCGCAATTTTGGTTTCTCCCTATTACAGTATAGGCAATACAGGGATTAGCCTCACTTATCAAGCATCTGCTCAATATATTAACTCAGCAACCGATCGCTTTGACTTATTGGTTGATCAATCTAAGTTCGTCAATGGTCGTTTAATTAATAATCGAGTCAGTTTGATGCGATATCAGGGGGCGGCCTCAATCAATCGCTATTTTACCCTGTGGAGAGGCCAAGCTTTACCCCCAACGCCGGAGGAGGGATTAAAGTACACGCCTTTTCCCGTCGTTCCCTATATTCAATTCGGCACAAGTCTAACGGGGGTTGCTAGTTATTATAGTAGTGGGGATAATCAACCCTCTTTATCGGGTAGTATCTCTCTTTTAGGGCAATTTGGTCATTTTTCTCGACCTTTTCTGGATTATACGGGATTTAATATCGTTTTTAGCCAATCGTTGCGCGGCGACGAATCTCCTTTTTTCTTTGATCGATTTGTGGATACGCAAACCTTAACCCTTGGGCTGACGCAACAGGTTTATGGGCCGGTTAGAATTGGCATCCAAACAGTGCGAAATTTAGAGTTAAATTCTGAAATTACTACCGATTATTTTATTGAATACAGTCGTCGTACTTATAATGTTTTAGTTCGCTATAATCCTGCTCTAGAAATTGGCTCGATTAATCTACGGATTAGTGACTTTAATTGGAGCGGAAATCCGGGTCCTTTTGAAGGAACAGGAGTTCGTCCTGTGATCCAAGGGGTTACTCGTTAATACTTCTTTTCGTTCAGCGATCGCCTTTAAGGAACACCAGAATAAATTCTTTATTTAATGTTTAATGTAAAATACTGTTTGGCAAACTCATGAGTAATACGGGCAAAAACAAAATTTTAGCAACCTTTAATTGTGATCCGGAGTTGTGGCAAGCTTTTAAAATCAAATGTCGCAATAATGGCTCAAATGCAACAGCCATTTTATTGGAATTAATGGAATTGTACATCGATACCGATGTGGGTGAAACCTTAGAAAAAGGGGCGTTATCGGTGCGACAAAAAGATATTGAAAATCATGTGAATCGTTATTTAGATAAATACTTATATGTTTATTTAGAAAAATATTTAGAAATTTGTTTAGAGGAAAAAATAGAAAAATTCCTTTCTGACCGTAAATAGAGATTCGTTTAACCGATAATTTAGTATTTAGGATGAATTTCTTGGCGACTTCCCATCATTCCCCCTAAAGCAGTATGATAATTAAACTGAACGGTTTGAATTATTAAGAACTGTTAAGTAAAATGAAGATAAGCTCCTAATCTGAACCAGTGGATACTCCTTGCCATGACAGTCCGTTTTACCGCTTCTGAAACCTTAGAAATCGCCGTTAATGAAGAAAAAATTCCGATTCAGCATTACCTGCGCCAACCTCAGCGATTAGTCAAGGCAATTGCTGACCCTTCCTTAATGGAACAGCTATCCCCTCAACATTTTCGCCTAAAAATGCGTCCTTTAAGTTTTCTGGATCTTTACCACTTTCAACCGACTGTTGTGCTAAAAGTCTGGGCAGTGGCTAACGGAACAGTTTATCTTCAATCGGAATCCTGTGAAATTATCGGGATTGACTATATTAATCACCGCTTTTCTCTAAATGTAGCTGGAAAGCTCTTTCCTTATCAACGCCAAGGGCAAACGTATCTGAAAGGAAAGGCAAACTTAGAAGTGAAGGTGGAATTACCCCCTCCCCTCTGGTTAACGCCTAGACCGATCTTAGAAATGACAGCCAATAGACTTATGAAAGGGGTTTTAGGGCGTATTAAGCAACGTTTATTGACTCAACTCTTGCAAGATTATTATCATTGGTCTAATCTTTCTCTAGCGCAGGAAGATACAGTTCAGTCTTCCCACGAGTTAGATTTTGGTTTTTAAGGCGTGGGGTAAAATGCAGAAACAGACAAAAGCTTGATATCGCTCTCAATCGTCAATATTTCCCCCTATTAGGTCTAAAAAATAATTGATCCTAAAATGGCAACTCCAAAAATGAGACGATACCAGACAAATAACCAAGTATCTTGCTTTTTTAAATAGTCAATTAACCAAGCGATCGCAAGATAAGAGAAAATCGCTGAGGAAATAATCCCGATAATGAGAGGAAATACGATACTTTTTTCTAAGCCCGCATCCAAGACGTCTTTGGCTTCCACTAATCCTGCTAGGGTAATCGCTGGAATTCCGAGTAGAAACGAAAATCGTGCCGCCGTAGATCGTTCTAAATTCATAAATAATCCGGCGGTAATGGTTGATCCAGAGCGAGAGACCCCCGGAATTAAGGCCAAAGACTGAGCAAATCCCATTAATACCCCATCTTGCCAAGATAGTTGTTCAAATCCCCGTTTATGAACGCCAACTTTTTCGGCTAAGGCTAACAGTAAAGCCATAATAATCGAAGCAAGGGCGATCGCTGTTAAACTGCGAAGCGGAGAATTATCCAAATCGGGAACAAAGACTTTTAACGCTAAACCCAAGATAATAATAGGGATAGTTCCCAGTCCGATTCCCATCGCTAGGCGAAACGCTTGAGAGGAATAGTCAGATGTTTGAATTGCCTTGAACATTCCCCTCACAATTTGACTTAAATCTTGCCAAAAATACCAAATTACTGCCACAATACTGCCGAGTTGAATGACTGCCGTAAAGGTGACACCGGGATCGCCCCATCCTAACGCCACTGGAATGACCTTGAGGTGGGCTGTGCTACTAATTGGTAGAAATTCCGTTAATCCTTGCACCATTCCCAAAATAATAGCTTGAAACCAGTTAAAATTAGCAATTGGATCACCATGGCTTAAATTGCTTTCCTCTGCAACTGCAAGGACTCGATTTGCCGATAAAATCAGCATAAAACTGCAAAATGTTGTAGTGATAAAGCCAAATATTCTCTGATAGAGTTGATTCATGGTTTAAGATTTAGCGAATACAATGATTAGATCTTGTTCTATCTAAAAGATAGATTCTAAAGCGATCTCTGTTCCTTTTTTAGGGATAAATGTCTCTGTTATCAATCGGCGCGGTAAATTAGCACGACTGAAATTGAATAATCCCTAATATACGCCCTAATGAGCTTATTTACCAATAAACGAGGTTGATATAACAAGGAACACTTTTCCGCCAGTCTGTGAAATTCTCAGATTTACGTCATAATATAGAATCGTTATCCTCCTCCAACCTTTTAATTATGAGTGAATCAGCAACCCGCATTGGCATTTTAGGGGGTGGTTTTGGTGGACTTTATACCGCCTTACGCCTCAGTCAATTTCCTTGGCAATCCGAACAAATGCCCCAGATTACCTTGATTGACAAAAGCGATCGCTTTTTATTTACGCCCTTATTATATGAATTGATGACAGGAGAGATACAAACTTGGGAAATTGCGCCTCCCTTTAGCCAAATACTTGCTAATACTTCAATTCGCTTTCAGCAAGATCAAGTAACGGGGATTGATGTTAAGTCTCGCACCGTACAAGTACAATCGGGTGATACCGTTAACTATGATTGCTTAGTCATTGCCATGGGAGGAGACACTCCTTTAAATATCGTTTCTGGGGCAAAAGAGCATGCTATTCCCTTTAAAACCTTAGAAGATGCCTATCGTTTGGGGGATAGATTACGATTACTTGAACAATCAAATCAAGAGAAAATACGAATTGCGATTGTGGGAGGGGGTTATAGTGGGGTTGAATTAGGCTGTAAATTAGCAGATAGACTCGGAGATAGAGGTAGGATTCGCATCATTGAAAGGGGAAACCAAATTTTATCTACTTCTCCTAACTTTAACCGAGAAACCGCAAAATCCGCCTTGGAAGACCGTCAGATCTGGATAGATTTAGAAACGGAAGTCACGGAAATGACGGCGGATACCCTTTTTCTGCAATATAAAGGTAAAATAGACCCAATTCCTGTAGATATTGTTATCTGGACGGTAGGGACGCAAGTTTCACCCATGATTCAAAATTTGTCCTTAGCGCACTCTAAAAAAGGTCAATTAACCCTTAATTCTTATTTACAAATCCCCGAGCATCCCGAAATTTATGCTTTAGGGGATGTGGCAGACTGCTACGATCAAGAGGGAAATTCCTTACCTGCAACGGCACAAGTCGCCTTTCAACAGTCTGATTATTGTGCGTGGAATATTTGGGCAAGTTTGTCGGGAAAACCCCTATTATCTTTTAAATATCAACCCTTAGGAGAAATGCTAACCTTGGGGGTTGATGATGCTACACTGAGCGGTTTAGGCTTAAAAGTATCGGGTTTACCCGCTTATTTAGCCAGACGCTTGATTTATCTCTATCGTTTACCCACTTTCAGCCATCAAGTCACCGTTGGGTTAAATTGGATGATGCAACCGTTAATAGAGGGTTTAAAGGAAGTCGTCTCTTAAAATGAAACGAATAAGGAGAACTTTTTGGGAATTCTAGATGCTTTTAATGCTTTTCTGAGCCACTATGACCGAGACTACCGTAATCAACAGTTTTTAGAAGCGGCAATGGCTTCAACGGCTTTATTAGCGATCGCTGATGGGAGTGTCAGTTTTGCAGAATTAATGGCAAGAGATGACGTGATTGAGAGAATTGGCCAACTTCAGGGGTTTGATGTGGGTGAAGCGGTGGAGTTATTTCGGATTTATGGCGAAAAATTAACAGAAAATCCTAAAAAAGCACGAAAAGAAATCCTGAAATTAAGTCATCCTTTAGCAGAAGATCGAGAACTAGCCCTGTTATTATTGCGGATGGCATTGGTAGTGGCAAAAGCAGATCAAACAATTTGTCCAACAGAATGGCAGGTTTTAAGGGAATTAGCGAAGGAGATGAAGATTTCTGAGGTAGAGCTTGAAACATTCGTTGATAGACCTTTTTAGAAAGTCGGGAGTTGAAAATTCCAATTAAGTGGATCTTAATCCTTTCAGAAACGCTATAAATAAAAGTAATGATTTAAAATCTAAAATTGCGATGACGACTACCCCTTTAAATACTTCGACCCCTGTTGAGCTTTCACCCAGTTATAAGATTCCCATTGCTTTAATTTTAATTGCAATTCCTCTCATTTTTTGGCAACCAATTGCGAGTTTAATTCTAGCCGTTTTTGGACTCTTTTTACTGTTTCAGACGGTGACTATTCGCCTACAATTTACGCCAACCGATTTGGTGATTTATCGTTCAGGAGAAGTGATTCGTCGTTTTCCCTATCAAGAGTGGCAAAATTGGCGGATTTTTTGGCAACCTATTCCGATTCTTTTTTATTTTAAAGAAGTAAAAAGTATTCATTTTCTACCCATTATTTTCGATCCCAAAACACTTAAATCTTGTTTAGAACAATACGTTAATAATGAAACGATTTAGACGTTGATGTAGGATAAGGTTGCATAAAGATTGATAGCGAAATTAATCTATCAATTTACTTTCAGCTTAACTTATCTGTTGTAAGCGTTATCACTTTCTTAGGATTTACTGACGCCATTCAGTTAATAGTTGAGAGGTCAAATGCTCATATCAATTAGGATACTTCTGCTATTAATTTCGACCTTTTATCAAGCGATCGCTACTGGGTTAGAAGATCGACAATTGCCCCCCGGACAAATGATTGATTTAGGTCAATATAAGCTTCATTTGTACGTTGTCGGAAAAGGGAGTCCAACCATCATCATAGATCATAGTTTGGGAGGCGTTGAAGGATATTTTTTAAAGGAAAAATTATCAAAACTAGCACAGGTATGTATTTATGATCGGGCTGGATATGGCTGGAGTGATTCTAGTCCCCATCCGAGAAATAGCCAACAAATTGTCAAAGAATTAGATACCCTATTAACCAAGGCAAATATTTATCCTCCTTACATTCTTGTCGGGAATTCTTTTGGGAGTTATAATGTTCGACTTTATACCCATCTGTTTCCTCAAAAAGTCGTTGGAATTGTTCTTACGGATGGGCTACACGAAGCAGGAATGCTCAAGATGTCCCTCTCGTTAAAAGCATTGAAACTCTTTTTCATCTCTGGATTTGGAATATCTATACTCGGCTCAATATTGGGAATTATTCGACTACTTAGTAGGGTGGGAGTATTTGAGCTATTAAAACCAGAGTTACGCTCCTTTTCTGAAGACTCCCTGAGTTGTATAAAACGTTCTTTTTGTCGTCCAAAACACTGGTTAACAATGGGTCGAGAGATGGTTAATTTAGATCAAAGCGCACATCAAGTGAGTATCGCTAAAGATTTGGGTACAGTTCCGATCATTAGTATCAAAGCAAGTTCATTTTTTAAACCGTCTTTTTGGAGTTTTTTTATTCCGCTTGAAAGTGCGAACCAATTGCGAAAAACAATGCACGCATCGTTAAAGAGTTTATCGAGGGATTATCTCGAAATTGATGCCAGTCAAAGCGGACATTTTGTTTGGATTGATCAGCCCGATCTGATCGTAGATGCGGTGAAAACTCTCCTCAACAAAATTGATTTTTTACAGATATCCCAAGATCAATTCTAGTATCATAAAGTTTATCAAATGCCAGTAATCCTCAGACGCAACGAATAATTGATATAAGTGGGAACTTGCCAAAGGGCTGACCTTTAAAATGCCCTCATTTTTCCATCTCTAATTTCGCTTTCTGAAATATCATCATTTCATCATATTTCTTTCTGATAAATCCCTGATCAAAAGCTTAATTTTCTGTAACGACTTCCTAGCTCACCTAGAAGTTAAGGCTAAACTAAGATTTAATGACCGAGTAATCAAAAGTTTATGGTAACTGTATTAGAAAATCCGTTTCGCGTCGGACTCCAGCAAGAGAGAACCCCAGAACCCCTTATATTAGTCATTTTTGGGGCATCAGGTGACTTAACCCAACGTAAGCTTGTTCCCGCCATTTATAACCTCAAAAGAGAAAGACGGCTATCGCCCGAAATGACCATCGTGGGAGTAGCGCGGCGAGATTGGAGCGATGATTATTTTAGAGAACAAATGCGCCAAGGCGTCGAAGAATTTTCTGACGGGATTGGTAATGAAGAATTATGGCAAGACTTCGCTGAAGGACTCTATTACTGTTCAGGTAATATGGACGATCCTGAAAGTTACCAAAAACTCAAGGAACTATTAGAAGATTTAGATAGAAAACGGGGAACAAGGGGGAACCGTGTGTTTTATCTCTCTGTTTCTCCCAATTTCTTTCCCCCCGGTATCAAGAATCTTGGGGCGGCGGGAATGATTAACGATCCGATCAAGCAACGGGTTGTGATCGAGAAACCCTTTGGTAAAGATCTAAGTTCAGCGCAAATTCTCAATAAGGTGGTACAAAACGTCTGTAAAGAGGAGCAAATCTATCGAATTGACCACTATTTAGGCAAGGAAACCGTTCAAAATCTTTTAGTTTTTCGGTTTGCCAATGCCATTTTTGAACCCCTCTGGAATCGCCAATTTGTCGATCATGTGCAAATCACCGTCGCTGAAACCGTAGGCGTGGAAGAACGGGCGGGATATTACGATACCTCTGGCGCATTGCGGGATATGGTGCAAAATCACCTTTTACAGTTACTCGGTTTAACGGCGATGGAAGCCCCCAATGCCTTGAATGCCGATAGTATTCGCAACGAAAAGGTCAAAGTCTTACAGGCTATGCGTCTTGCAGATGTTAATAATCTCGAAAAATCCGCCATTCGTGGGCAATATAAAGCAGGATGGATGAAAGGAAAATCAGTAACGGGATACCGCGAAGAACCGGGCGTGAATCCACTTTCAACCACTCCCACTTATGTCGCCATGAAGTTGATGATTGATAACTGGCGATGGAAGGGTGTTCCTTTCTATCTCCGAACGGGCAAACGCTTACCGAAAAAAGTCTCGGAAATTGCCATTCAGTTTAAAGAAGTTCCCCTCTTGATTTTTCAATCCGTTGCCCATCAAACTAATCCTAATATCTTAAGTCTGCGAATTCAACCGAATGAAGGAATTGCCTTGCGTTTTGAAGCAAAAATGCCCGGTGCGGCTTTGCGTACTCGAACAGTGGAGATGGATTTCAGCTATGGTTCATCTTTCGGGGTAACCACCGCCGATGCCTATCAACGCCTACTTTTAGACGCCATGATGGGAGATCAAACCCTTTTCACTCGTGCTGATGAAGTGGAAGAAGCTTGGCGAGTCGTGACGCCTGCCTTAGCCGCTTGGAATGAAGCCGGAAATCCCGATAGCGTTTCCCAATATGAAGCCGGAACGTGGGGATCCCCTGAAGCCGAATTTTTGCTCAACCGAGATGGCCGTCGTTGGCGCAGACTTTAAACATTGAATAGTGAACAGTGAAGGGCGAATAGTTAATGACGGACAGTAAAATCGGCATTTAGCCCATAATAATCTAGAAACTTGTTCAATGACATTAACTATCAACCATTAATTAATTATCAACTATTAACGATCAACGATTAACTAGATTATGGCTACTCAAACCCCCCCCATTGTCTCTTTGCAAGCTCCAAAGGATGTCTCTATTGAGGTAATTGAGTCTGAATTACGCCAAATTTGGCTATCTTATGCCACTGGTGAAGACGGACTATCAGCAACTCGGGCTACTACCTTTAGTTTCCTCGTGTATGAACCAGAACCCACCCAGTCTTTGCTAACGGCTCTAGGGTTTTATACCGGCCCCATTGATGGTATTGCCGGCCCCCGTACCATGGCCGCTATCAAAGCCGCCCAAAAAGCCTATCATTTAGAGGCAACGGGTAAATCAAACGAGAAACTTTTGCAAAAATTGCAAGAAGAATTTGAAAAAGCCAAAGAAGAAGGTAAATTAACTAATAAAGCCGAAAAAATCGTTCAAGGTTACACCCCCGATTTAGAAGGAGCCGGATTAGCCGATGCGATCGCGGCGGCCAATCCCTGTCGCATTATTACCCTCTGTCCGACGGTTGGCGAAGATGAAGGGGTAGAAGCCCAAGTTTCAGCTTATTGTCCCATCCAAAAACGCAGTCAGAATACCTTAATTTGTTGTGAATATGTCACCCTACGGGGGACTGCCGCCGCTTTGGAACGCATTAGCGGGGTAATTCTCGAACTTGTTATCCCTGAATTGCCAAAGTTTATTTGGTGGAAAGCCAGTCCTGAACCAGAATACGGACTATTTACTCGTTTAGCCGATTACTGTGACAGCCTAATTATCGATTCAAGCACTTTTAGAGAACCTGAAGCGGATTTATACCGTATCAGTCGTTTATTGATGCAAAATATCCCTATTGCTGACTTAAATTGGGGCAGACTTGCCCCATGGCAAGAACTCACCGCCGAAGCCTTCGATCCTCCTGAGCGTCGGAATGCCATTCCTGAAATTGATGGAATTACGATTGACTACGAGAAAGGGAATGTCACTCAAGCGTTGATGTTTTTGGGGTGGGTGGCTAGTCGCTTACAGTGGAAACCTATTAGCTATAGCTACGAAGGAGGAGACTATGATATTCGTCATATTACTTTTGATACCCACGACCAACGGCAGGTTAAAGCAGAATTGGCCGGAATTCCCATGGCTGACTGGGGTGAAATTTTGGGGGATTTAATTAGTATTAAATTAAGCTCGACCAATTTACAAGCCGATTGCTGTACGGTCATTTGTTCGGGAACAACGGGCTGTATGCGCATGGAAGCCAGTGGTGGAGCGCAGGCTTGCCGAATTCAGCAGGTTACCCCCTTAGATGACCAAAAAACCGAAATTCTTCTCGGTCGTCAACTGCAACGCTGGGGACAAGATGTACTTTATTGCGAAACTATGGAGATTACCAGCCAAGTTTTGAGCTTAACCGGCGCTCAAGGGTAAGGCAGGGCAAAACGACCTCAGTTGAATAAACGGCGTTGCTGATTCTAGCGTTGATCTACCGCAAATTTGTAAGCGTTAATGGTTATGATTAACGACTTACTGAGCGACGCCAAAATTTAAGGTTGTAAAATTAATTAAAGATTAAAGTTACTATCACTTTTAATAAAAGCACTACGATAAACGTCGGTGGTTACTTTACTAAACTTTACCAATTAAATCAGTGATGACTCGTTATTCACGGCAATAATGATCACGACGCAAAGGGGCAAGAGACCTTAAGTTCACTCTTCATTCCCCGTAATTTTCAGGACGTATTTACAAGGACATAAAATCTCTTCAAAATCTAAATAAATCGTTATTTCCACGGATAAATAAGCTTAATTTGCTCGATTAAATCGGGAATCTTCATAGGGAACCCCCAAGATTACCCTTGA
>JBGTGT010000012.1:0-76942 GCA_041746575.1 Microcystaceae cyanobacterium | reverse complement strand
TTACTGTTTCCCCGCATCTGGTCTTTAGAGTCGATCTTGCATTGGTCATTTTGGCGCAGAACCCATCAGGCTGTAGCTCGCTATTATCACTACTGCAAACGTGCCCAAGCCCCCTAATTTCTATCTACAACTGTAGAGCTGCGGTAGTCAGCTTGGAAAGCATATACTCATAAAGGTCGCCCTTGGTATCCCGATCTTCCATCGGAATCTGCTCAATTTGCGTCACCACATTGGTCAATAGGGCAGGACTGGCAATTAAAAACACCGCATCCTTCATATGTCGGGCGTATGCTGTTTCGGCTGCCGTACCACCCAGGTTCTTAATAAAAGGAAAAGCTTCATCGCGGACAATCTTGAGCATTTCCTCGGCATCGGTGAGGTTCTTAAAATGCGACCAGCGCGCTCGCGAAGCGTTTCCGTAGGGAATTCGTTGTTGTTCTGCTGAAAAGATAGGATTCTTAACTGGCTGCCCTAATCGCTGGGCTTTCCTTTCCTTGGCTAACTCCAGATCGTCGAGCCTTTTAATAAACAGTAAATAGGATATTTGTTCGATCACAGAGAGGGGATTACTGATGCCGTTATTCCAAAATGTTGTCCAAAGCTTATCTACCTTGGCTTTAATCTCACCTGTGATCATTGAAATGAACTCCTATTTAAGTGTAAGGGGAGGCGATGTTCAAAGTCGGATAACACTTTGCCGAAATTTAAGGATCTAGAAAGTACATTAGTTCGATAAAGAAAATGAATTGCTTATTCTAGATAATAAGCTACGATATCACTGATTTTCCTAAAAGTGTGAGTTAATGGGACTTAAACGAGATAGGGGTATAATAGTTATTGCATAAGCGTTTTACGCTAGATTGACTATCATGAGAGAAACGACTCCTGCGGCTATGCCCCCATGCTTCAAGAAAGGGTGCAAACGATTTGATGATTGCTTCAAAACTAAAGCGCAGAAAACAGAATTTAGGCATTACTTAGGGGGACTGTTAAAGATAACCCAATTGTCCAATAATCTCGCTACAGTCTTTAGTTTGATAGGATAGAACAGCAACCATAAAGGGAAAACGTCAACTTTTATCTGGATTTCTTTCCCCAGCGTTCCCTTCTATGCCATTTTTCGGACTATGTAATTATGGCGATTTTTTCCTCAAATTTGAGATTTATATCCGTAAAATAACGGATACAGATTAGAGTTTTTACTGAGTCCTTATAATGACTTCCCCAATGTAAAAATCCTCGATTTCTCACAGAATTATTTTCTCAATGCTACTAAATCACGTTTTCTTACCGAGACTAGCTAAAATTCCTTTTTTCAAGAGTTTACTCAGTTTTAGTTGCTTGATTGTCTGAAGTTTGAGCAGTATCTCTTGTGCTGAATAGATTAAAGAGATCCCTTTTCCTATATTAGTAATAAAATGAGGAGAAGATCGTTCAGGATTTTCACTCAAAAATAGACAGGTTTGATCTTAATCTTTCTAATTCAAGTGATGATTAATTAAGGGAAAGTCACCGATCAACAAAATAACTCAACCGAAAATCATCTTGCTTATCTGCAACTTTCCCTCTGAAGTTAGCCAATGGCTATTATTGGTCAACAAAAGATATTAACGACGAGGAACAAGATTATTATAGTCAATGTTCATCGCAGATATGGTGGGGGTGACTGACCCTCTTGCGCTGGAGAGGCTTTGCGCCATCTGTAAATAGCGAGAAGGATCGCCCTCTTTGGGTTTCTGTTCTTGAGGAACATAACGACGGACTTGATTTTGCCAAACAACTTGAGGGAAGCCCAAAACGGCGCGATAGTAACCGTCATAACGGGGCGATTTAATATTAAAGGGAGTTTCCCCTTGAGTGCGTCCGGGTAAAATCCGACGGCGTTGATAGGGAACGGTATCATAACCAAAGCTAGAGAGGTATTCTTCACTTTCTAACAAAGCATTAACGAAACCTTGATACCCTTTGGTCGCAATAACAATCGACCAAGCGATTTTTTCCCGTTCGCTATACACATCCCGACCTAAAACCCGTTGAACAGTCTGTTCGACAAAACGATAGTTACTGTTCTTTTCATAAAAGCTATTGATATAGGTTTTAGAGAGTAATAAGCCGCGAATGAAGTCCCGCACCGTAATTTGACCATTACGCAATTGAGATTCCAGCGTTACTTCCCGATCCCATTTAAAGGCATGGAAGAAGATTTGACGATAAGCCGCCTCAATCAGATTTCCCATGTCACCGGAAGAGAGAATATTTTCGGTACAGTAAATAGTGGGTTTTTCGTCTCCTGGAACTTCATAGCCAGCAACGCGAACGTTTTGGCTCTTTGGAGCATATTCTAAAAGGGGAATAGCCAAGGGTTAACCTCCGTGGTCTTCACAGGTTTGTACAGTAAATCATCCTGATCATAAAGGAGTCGGGGCCGCTACGCTGAGAAATGTTAAAAATTCTTACAAATGTTAACTTAGCGATCGCCGAACAAGGTATCCGAGACTACCATCCACTGACAGAATACACCGAATTTTTGGGAAGGTTATCGTTCTTTTCAGGTGCTTTTAGGGATTCAACCCGAATTTCTGTACAAAAGGTGGCACTATTAAAACCGCCAAACCGTTGCACTGTACTGGTTCTCATCCGAACATTGGGTGCGGCAAACCAGAATCGTTCGACGGTACTCATGGTTTCATATTCTGTGGTTAACGCGAGGGCTTCATCTTCATCGATAACATACTGTCCGGAAATGGGAACAATTTCAGCATAACCCCGTTCTCTAAGAAGCGTTCCTTTCTGGGGATCAGCAGGGTCAGGAATTAAGGCAAAAACCGTTGAGCCTTCATGGTTTTCATTCTCCTTATCCCATGCCATCGCTCCATCCCAACTCACGAACGCACCTCCTACCGTGAGAGCGGGATCAACATCATGTATTTGGCAGATTTCAATGACTTTGGGATGATCGGCTGCTAATGCTTCTACAAAAATCTCAGAACTGCCTAATTCTGCCCGTCTGAAGGCTAAATGATGGGTTGTACGTTGCGATCGCCATTTACCCGCGCTTTTCTCAAAAAAGGTCATTGCATCCATTCTGCTGAGGACTCCTAACGTGACTGAATTTATTGTAAAAGATTACGCGCGATCGCTACGATTACCGAGGAGCTTGAACACAAAATACTGATATATCCGTAAAATTACGACTAGACAATGCAAAAATAAGACTTAAACTAAGGTTAGTTTGGTATTATTACCAATTTGGGGCTGTAGCTCAGTAGGATAGAGCAAGTGCCTCCTGAAACATCGGGCATCCTGTACGGAAACGTCAGTGATGAATGTGGTCAAACTCAAGGAAGCCTAAGTCTATGTTGTCTCAATCTAGATAGGGTAATCTTGAGCCAAGCTCTATGTTATTCTCGCATAGAGAAGGTGCAGAGACTGGTTATCGGTTAAGGGAATCTCAAACTTAAAATACACCGATAACATAACGGCCACCACCTACGGGGGATTAACCTACGGTGAAGGAATAGTCCAGAGAGTGGGGAAACTCACACAAATCTGAAGCACTCGGTCGCCGGTTCGATTCCGGCCAGTCCCGTTTTTCGTAATAATTTATGATGATAGCGTTAAGTGCCGTCGATTAGAGGTTAGACGCGCTCCTACTGAATCTAAAAAATTTCTGGATTCTGAGGCAGTTTCTTGAATCTCGATGGGGAAATACGGGATTTACAGAGGGTCATTGAGCGATCGCTAAAGAGGTAGAATTTTTTGTAAAGGATTTAGGAAATGGCGTAACGCTAGAAAGGGTCAAAATGCTGGAAGGGACATAGAATAATTACAATTAACGGCATCAATAACTAAGAATTTGCTTAGCCGCCGCTATTCCTGAAGCCATTGCTTTTTCGAGATGCCACGATTTTTCGGGGTTAATATTACCTAAACACCAATCGCCACAAGCGACTAGAGGTAAAGGGGTTTGTGTCTCTAGATAAGCCGTTTCTACCGATTGTTCAGGAATTGCGTATCGCCAGCGATGGACTTGATACCAATTTGGAGATTTGAAGGGGGAAAAAAGGAGGTCTGAGGCTCGATCAATTAAGGCTTTTCCTACCGGTTTTAAGTCAGTATATTCTAAAAATTGTTGAGCATAATCGGGGGTACTATGGAAAACAACGGCGGTTTCTGAGGGAGTTTCTCGTTTCACACTTTCAATCCCTACCCATGCTAAATCGGAATCGGTCAAGATTTTGACTTGCTCCCAAGGGATATCTGTCGGCGAAAATTGGCTATATCCTGCTATTATTGACAAGCAAGGGTGATAAGTAACTTTTTGAATATTTGACAAAAAGTGATCAGAAAAATTATCTAAATGAGAGGTTTGTAAGATTAATAAGAGTTGAGGTGCAGGAATCGCACTTACTACGATTTTGGCTTGCACAAAATGGGTACTTTCATCGGGAGAGGATTCATAATTAATATACCAATATTGTTGAAGGATGGGCAGAATGTTCGTGACTCGACAGCTACGCCAGATGGTTATATCTTCAGCTAAATACTTAGCGATAATGTTAATTCCTTTAGAAGCAAAATATTGAGGTTGAACAGTAATTTTTTCTAAGGTGTTTTCTACTTGATAATATTGAGGATTTTTGACTTCAAGAATATTGTGAAGCTTCAATTTCTCTAGTAGTTGCTGACTATAGTTTCCTTGTTTTAAAAAGTAAGATAAACCATGATCAACGGTGGTTTTACCAATGCGTCGAGTGGCTAATCTTCCTCCCAATCTCCTCGATTTTTCTAAAATTAAGACAGAATATCCTTTGTTCTGTAATAATTGAGCGCACATGAGTCCTGCTAACCCTGCACCTATAATAACAGTATCGAAAAATGTATTTTTCTGGGTCATATTTTGATAATGGGTCTTATTTTATCCTTATTATTTTAGAATAGGTTTATATAAACGTAGTCAAATTTAACACACCTTTATTGTGACAGGTTAGCGGTTATCCCTGAACTGCTTAAAACAGCATTTGAGCCGAATAACATAACTAACTCATAATAAAGTTAATCTCCCTAGCGGTTACGTTTAATCCTTAACCGTCAGAAAAGGGATTTACGTTGCGATAATGGCAATTTAATCAATTTAATGATGATTTTTTCTTCCCATTGGTTAGGTTTGATGATCGGCAATTCTCGGCTTCATTGGGCTTATTTTAAACATGAACGATTAAAATCTGTTTGGAAAAGCGAACATACTAAAAATTACACTGTCTCACTGCCGTTTAATCTTAAAAATAATTTTCCGCTCCCTTTATATTTTGCCTCAGTTGTACCCTCTCAAACCCTTCTTTGGCAAAACTATCAGCCGTCAAAATTGATGACATTAGCGGATATTCCCTTAAAAAAACGATATCCTAGCTTAGGCATTGACCGGGCATTAGCTGTCTGCGGCGCAGGCGAGAAATATGGGTTTCCCTGCTTAGTAATTGATGGAGGAACGGCTTTGACGTTGACAGGGGTTGATAAACAACGAAATTTAGTTGGAGGGGCTATTTTGGCAGGACTGTCTCAGCAATTTGTCGCATTATCTAATTCTACTGCGGTTTTGCCCCATTTAACTTTACCTCAGCATTTACCGTCTCGATGGGGGATGAATACGGATACGGCGATTGAAAGTGGAATTATTTATACACTGATAGCTGGAATTCGGGAATTTATTGTCAATTGGTTAGAAAAATTTCCCGATAGTGTTATCCTCTTTACAGGAGGGGATGGTCAACATCTTTTGTCTTATTTACAAGTGTACGATGAGATATTAACCTTGGCATTTCGTTACGACGAACATTTAATTTTTTGGGGGATGCAATCTTGTCTTTCAACTACTGAAAATTACTGAAAAATCTGAATAATCCAGCTGTTAGGCACTGCTAAAATTAACGCTTTTAAGGCTTCTTCCATTGGTAAGTTTAAATCTTGATTTTGAATATCTATAATCATTTTATAGATGAGTTCAAATTCGATTCTTTGCTCTTTTTCCATCAGTTGAAATTGTCCATTAGGCGCATTATTTAACATCATCATATTTTCTTGTCCGACTTTTCCTGTAATGTCCGATTTTCTTTCATCTCTCCAAAGTTGAAATTGATGATTTTTGTAAATGATGACTAATTCGTTAAAGTTTTTAATTCGAGAGCTAAATGTACTTCCATCTGCGTGCAAAAATCCAATAACCAAACTTTGAGGAGATTTTTGTATTAAGAGATGGTCAGGTAATTTCTTTCTTCCTAATCTGAGATGATCAATTTCAAAAGGATAAGGATATAACATTTTAAAACTTTCAGCAATCGTTATTAGTTTGCCTAAATCATCGGAATCAGTAATAATTTGTAATTGTTGGTAATCTTGTTCAAGCAACTGACGATTTTCTTGTAAATAGTGTTTGATAAGATTAGAAACAGGATGGGGGGTTATACTACTTTCAATAGAATGGTTATGCTCTATCGGTGTGGTTGCTGAAGGAATTGTTATTAACAAATCCGTAATGCTTTGACCAATAGTTTGTAATAAATTTCGCAATTGAGTCACTTCTTTTTCTAACGTACTAAGTCGGCTTTCCGTTGTTATTTTAGAGGATATGATGACGGCAGAATCAACGGTAGGTAATCGCTTTTGATAAAAATATCGATTTGCATTATTAATAACCTCACGAATTGAAGTACCTTGCAAAATTTCTGTCAGTTCTTGAGAGGTAAAAAGGCTGGCTAAGTTAAGATTAAACGGTTGTGTTTTTAAATTTAAAATTGATAATAATTGTTCATTGGATGGACGATTTAGGGCAATTTTATGTTGGGATGCTCTATCAATGACAGCAGGGTTGAAAAGGGTTTGAAATTGTTGCCACCGCTCTGGAAATAGATTTAAAATAATTAAACTATGAGGAACATGAGTAAATATCTCTTTGACAGCCTCACCAAAGCTTAAAAGTAGGGCTTCATTATGCGGTAATCCTAAAGATTCTAATTGATCAAAAACAATAATTAGAGGTTCATCCAGCAAAGATAGTTTACTAAAAACAGAGATAGCTTCTAAGGAAAATTCCTCTTTGCTCATTTCTTGATCCCAATTATTCAAACCAATCGAGCTAATATCTTCTTCAGTTAGTTCTTCAGCCGATAACCATCGAGAAACTAAACTTTTTTCTTTACGACGAGTATAACTACAAAACTTAATAATTCCTTTCAAAATCTTAGGCGCATATCCTCCGATTCCATATTCATCCATCCACCATTCACTCGCTCTTTTCTCAATATGTTGCCAATAATCCCGTTTTCTTTGAGTATCTTCTTTGCCTAACTTTTCATAAAGTTCTAAAGGCTCATTCTTAGCAATAGTTTGAATATCACTATCTTTCTGGGTTAATCTAATAAACGTACTTTGACTAATTAATTTTACAAAACTATGAGATAATAGGTGTTCTAATTGAGTATAGCCTGTTTCAGGAACTTCTTTAATAAAAGAATCTAAAATTCGGCTATAAATATGATAAAGAATTGTGTTTAAATTATTAGGATGGCGAATAAAGAGCAAACGATTTACTTTAAGTAATTCTTTAGCTAAACGCATAATTAGATGAGTTTTGCCGCTTCCTGCTTCTCCAATAATAATTACTCCTTGACTTTGGTGATTAGGATCGGCTTTAATGTCTGCAATGATAGACTTTAAATAATTAAATTCGGTTTGGTAAAGAGTTTTAAAATCAACATGATCTTGAAAGGGATTATCGACTCTGTTGCTACTAAAAGGATTGGCTATTGTTGTTGTGTTCATATTTTCCTTTGTCTTCTGAATATCCAGATACAATTGATAAGTAAAAGCGGCATCATAGCGAGCAGAATGAGCTTGACTGGGGTTAAAATGTTGATGATTAACTTTTAGATTTCGTTTACGGCTAAGATACTCTAAGGAGTAATTTTGTAAATAGGGATAATATTGTTGCGCTAGTCGAAAAGTACAATCATATCGTAACGGATACCAGACAATGCCGACACTTTGGTAACTATTTTTTAAGACTTGGAGATCATGAGTAGCTAAATGAAAAATAAGTAACTGATTATTTATAATTTGGCTGAAATCTTGAATAATTTCTTCTAAAGGCTTAACATTTAGGTGAATCGTATCACTTTCTATATGTTCTTTTGCAAACGCTTCATAAACGAGTTTACCTTGGTCATTAATAATCGCAATTTCTCGTAAGTATTCTTTCCCTTCTGTATCGATGACTAAAAAATTCATGGAATAGTTTGACTTCTATCAATGAGGTGAGGAAAAACCCCACCTTAAGTTTACCCCATCAAAATGATATTATCAATCACATGAATGATGCCATTTTCTGCTTCGATATCTGCTGTAATAACCGTGGCATTTTTGACCTCGAACGCATCCGAAAGATCAATACTTATAGGTGAACCTTCCAAAGAAATTAGAGAATTAATATTAACTAAATCCTCCTTCTTATACTTACCAGAAACGACGTGATAAGTTAAGATTCGAGCAAGTTGAGGTACATTTTGCAAAAGCGTTGTAATTGTTCCATCGGGTAATTTGGCAAAGGCTTCATCGGTTGGTGCAAAAACAGTAAAGGGGCCAGAACTTTTCAAAGCATCTACTAAATTAGCGGCTTTAACGGCTGTAACAAGGGTTTGGAAATTATCAGCACTAATGGCAATATCAACAATATCTGACATGGTTGTAATGAAGAAATAAGGAATAATTAAATGTTTAACGGTAATCTTGTCTTTGAATATCCCTTAGTCGGGCTTCCGGACGTTTAAAGCGGTCTAATTGTTGCTCGAAAAATTGACGATTTTTTAACAAATGTCTTGGGTTTGGGTCATTTAAAGGGTAGAGCAAAGCTGTTCTTAAAGCTTGTATTACTGCCGAGGTAACATTATACATCGAGCGTTGAAAAGTAATGCCTAATTGGATTAGTATATCATCTTCACCTCGACAATGTTTTTGGTAGTATTCAATTAAATAATCAGGTAAAAAATGAGACATATCATCCATTAACAAGGTCGGCGGAATTCCAGCTGTTCCTACAGGAAAAACATCAGCGTATAAAATACCATAGTGAAAGTCTTTCTGCTGATCGGGAACTTGTTTTGCTTGTGCGTTATAAGACTTTGTGCCTCGGAAGGGAGAAGTCCGATAAAATACTGCTTCGACATAGGGTAATGCGGCTTCATAAAGCCAAGTAAATCCTTGAGATTTTGGAATAATTTCGTAGCATTTACCCTCAACATAAACATGATGATAAATAGGTCTTCCCGCCATAGCAAAAATCCCATTAACCAGAAAATTCATGGCATCAGGAACACCTTTAAAGCCACCTTCATCGTAAATGTCAGACATTTCAAAAAAGACGGGTGCCATTACTTCCCAAAATAATCCCAGATTAGAATAATAGGACAATTGACGCACTTGTTCTAAAAACATATCAGGAAAAAGTTTATATAAACCTAACATTGCAGGATTCTTTTTAAAAAAGGCTTTAATAGCCCTATCTGCATTCGTTTTATATTCTTCGGTATCTAAATAAGCATCAAATTTTCCCCATCCCATATCTCGCCCATGCCATAACATAGCACGCATACAAGCTTCAGCAAATTCCATATTAATGCGGTCATGATTAAGGTGATGGAACAGTTTAGGCATTTTGCCTATTTTTCCGTTCTCCATGAATTCTAGTAATTCAGGATGCGCTGTTGCCTTTCCTCGCCAAATTCGTAAGTCAGCATCATCTCCTGCATAGTGATTTTTGAGGTCTAAATAGTCTTGAGGGAGAAAGTATTTGAAAAAGGGTAACGGTTCTAAAAAAACTCGTTCTGCAATATAGAGTAAATCCCGCCAGTAAAAGTCCATCGGTACTGCGTAAGCTTTATAAATACCGATAATTTGCATCAAGTTTTCTGGCGTATTAGGTAACATCGAACCTCCCGCTTCGAGGCGATGAATAATATCAGCAAATTCGTGAGTGGAAGGGGGAAGTTTTGTTTGAGATAAGGTTGTAGGCATGATATAAAATTGCTCAATTAAGCTTAACAACAATCAATAGAATAGATCAACAAGAATACCTTTGAGTTACCAATGATTTTCAGGCATTTAAACCTCATGGCAACGCTTCTAAGGAAAGAAATTTTTTAAGCATTTACCAATGAGAATTGACCGCAATTGGGGTTCGTTCAATAATTGATAAATTCGCCACCATAGCATCAGTGCTTGGTTCAATCCAACGGACTAAATAATTGGGTTGAATCCCTAAGAAAAGGATAATTGCCGTTAAGACTAAAGCTGGGATGGTTTCTGAAGGTAACACCTTGGGATAGTAGGCGCGCCGATTGTCTAATTTACCAAAACAGGTACGGTTAAGCAAAATTACGAAATAAACCGCCGTCAATCCTGAAGCAATAATACAGAGAAGGGTGGGAATAGGAAATGTGGGAAAACTGCCCTGAAAAACGATGAATTCTGCCGCAAACCCTACTAACCCCGGAATTCCAGCACTAGCCATCCCGGCGGTAATCAGTAAGGCACTCACTAACGGAAGACCTCGTATGGGGTTCATTAAGCCATTGAGAACGTCTAAATCTCTTGTTCCCGCCTTGCGTTCCACAATACCCACTAAATAAAACAATAAGGCTAAGATTAAGCCATGACTGACCATTTGTGTCACCGCACCTAATACGCTTAATGCAGTTCCTGCCGAAGCCGCCACGAGAATATATCCCATGTGACCGATGGAACTATAGGCAACCATACGTTTAATGTCTTTTTGAGCGATCGCACTTAATGCACCATATAATACTGTAATCGTGCCAATAATCGCTAAACCAGGGGCAATGACTGACCATGCTTCGGGAAATAACTGTAATCCAAAGCGAATTAAGCCATAAGTCCCTAGTTTTGCAAGAATTCCTCCTAAGAGAATAGCGGTTGCCGAAGAAGCTTCAGTATAAGCATCAGGTAGCCAAGTATGCAGAGGGACGAGGGGAATTTTAATGCCAAATCCAACCAGAAGTAAGGTAAGTAAAATTAAGCGCGTATTTAGAGAAAGCTCAGCCAAATGAATAGATTGATAGTCAAAACTCGCTGAATTGCTTAAGAATGCCATGCCGAGAAAAGATGCTAAAACTAACAAGCCAGAAACGGCAGTATAAAGTAAGAATTTAATAGAAGCATAGCCTCGTTTTTCGCCTCCCCAGATGGCAATCATCAGATAAAAAGGAATGAGTTCAAGTTCATAAAAAATGATAAACAGTAATAAATTTTCAGCGATCAATGCTCCCGAAATTCCTGCATTAATTAGTAGCAAAAGAGAATAATAAAAGCGAGGTCGCTCTAGCTTTTCTCCCATTCCATAAATCGCAATAATAGTTAACAACGCATTGAGGATAATTAAGGGTAACGATAAACCATCTATGCCGACACTGTAGCTTAAACCAATGACCTCTGCCCAAGGTATATATTCCTGTATTTGAAATTCAATAATATGGAGATCAAAATGGGTTAGCAACAACAGCGTCCAGCCCAAAATCACGACAGAGATAAAGGTCGTAATATTACGGAGTCGAGCCGAAGAAACGGAAGCCGGTAATAGGGCAATAATTCCTATGCCGATTAAAGGTAAAATTAAAAGAATGCTTAACATTTTAGCAAAGAAGAAGAGTTAACAACAAGAGGGTTTAAGTCAAAAAAGCCACAAATAAAGCCACAAACAAAAGGGTAATTCCTGTAATAATTGTTAGCACATAAAATTGTGTTTGTCCAGATACATTGTATTTTAAGGTTTGTCCCCCAAACACTGCGACTAACCCCACTAAATTGACAGCACCATCAATGATAAAACGGTCAAACCAATCAATTGCTTTCGAGACGAAGCCAACGGCACCTACAATGGTAATTTTATAAAACTTAGCGGTATATAAATCGTAGGCAAAAAAATCTTGCAAGGATTGAAACGGCAATTGAATGGGTTTAGCAATGCCTTGATTGAGATAAAGAAATGAAGCTGTAATAAGGCCCACAAAGGTGGAAGCAGTTAGCAAACTTATTACTGTAAAATCCAACTCATTTCCCTTTGGTAATAATTGCCATTGACTCAATAAAATCGGCACATGAAGAGCAAATCCCATTAACCCAGTCATGGGTAATACTAAAGCCCATAATCCTTCAGGGGAACGAATGGTCATTGGTTTCGAGTTCCCCAGAAAAATTAAACAAAATTCGCGAGTAAGACCAAAGGCAGTTAAGCTATTTACAATTAATAAAACGCCAACTAATAGAGGAGAAACCACTCCCCATTTCTCAGCAATTTGACTTAAAGCCCAAAAGCCACCAAAGGGGGGAAAGCCCACCAAAGAAACTGCCCCAATTAAATAACAAATTCCCGAAATTGGACGACGTGACCATAAGCCGCCGTATTGAGTTAGATCCTGAGTAATATTATTTAAAATAATGCCTCCAATACTCATTACTAATAGTGCCATTGCAATAGCATAAGTAAATAATAAAGTTAACGCTTCTGAGGTCAATCCTGTTCCTACAGCCATAAAAACTAAGCCCATATAAGCACTAACAGAATAGGACAAAGATCGTTTAACATCAATTTGAGCAATGGCAATTAAAGAAGCACCAATAGCTGTAATTGAACCCACCCAAATCATTGTATTTAAGGCAGTAGAGGATAAAGATAAAACCGGTTCTAATCTCACTAAAACCCACGCCCCAGTTGACACCACAATAGTATTCCGTAAAATCGTGGCTGGCATTGGCCCTTCCATGGCTTCATCTAACCATAAATGTAAGGGAAATTGAGCGCATTTACCCAGAGGTCCGGCAATTAAAGCTAAACAAAGTAAGGTGGCAATTTTAGGGTCAAGATTGACAGTTTGCGCCCATTGTGCAAGTTCAGTATAATTCCATGTTCCCGCCAAAGGCAACAAAGCAACAACTCCCATTAAAAGAATTAAATCCCCTACCCGTTTCGTCAGAAAAGCATCTCTAGCCCCAGTAACCACAAGAGATTGATTAAACCAAAACCCAATCAGTAGATAAGTCCCTAATGTTAAAATTTCTAGCACAACATAGCTAAAAAAGAGAGAATTGCAAATTACAAGCGTACACATTCCTCCTTCAAAAAGTGCCATCAACGAAAAAAAGCGCGCCCATCCCCAATCCATTTCGAGGTAACCAACGGCATAAATTTGCGCCAGTAAGTTTAATCCTGTGATTAGAACTAATGCACCAACCGTTAAGGGTGAAATAACGATATCAAAGGTAATATTTAAATTTGCCGCCTGAAGCCAAGAAGTAGAGAAATAATGGGGCGATTCCTGCCAAACGCCAACAAGTGCCATTAAACTATGCACAAATGCCGTAAAAGTCATCAAAATATTGAAGTAACCTGCCGGACGGGGACCTGTTTCTCGTATAATGCCGGGTGACCACGGAATGGCGAGTAATGCGCCAATTAAAGCATATAAGGGAACAAACCAGACAGACTGGCTGAATAGTTCAAACATAGTCTTTTTTCAATGGTTCATGTAAAAAAATAGACAAAACCCTGATCTATAATCGGTATCCTACCCTGTAGATACACAAAAAGCAATGGTTTAATTATCAAGATAGATATTTAAAAATATAAGAAAATCTAATAAATGGTGCCACTCAAAATAATCCTGTTACCCAGACCTCAAGTTTTAATGAGTCTGAGTATTGAATCAAAAGAGGTCATTATAAATTGAGAATTAAGTTAAAATTTCTATCCCTAACATTCGTTGATACCGCTCGTCTAATTCTCGTTTTAAAGAAGGCATTCCTTGTAAATTTTTATCTAATAATAATATCTTTTCCGCCGCCTCTCTTGCTAAATTTAGAACTTCTTGGTCTTCTACTAAACTGGCCAACGCAAAGTCAGGCAAACCCGATTGACGCGTTCCTAAGACTTCCCCCGGCCCCCTTAATCTCAAATCCATTTCTGAGATAAAAAAGCCATCTTGAGACTGTTCTAAAACCTTTAAGCGTTGCTGAGAATCGGGGGTTTTACTATTACTCATTAAGATACAGTAAGACTGATGAGAACCCCGTCCCACTCGTCCCCGTAGTTGATGCAATTGAGACAAGCCAAAGCGTTCAGCGTGTTCAATTAACATCACCGTTGCATTAGGAACATCTACCCCTACTTCTATCACCGTTGTTGAAACAATAATCTGAGTTTTATTATCCCGAAAATGGGTCAATGTCTCCTCTTTATCCGCCGAATTCATACGACCATGCAGTAACCCCACATTAAACTCAGGAAAGATAATTTCTGAGAACCGTTGATGTTCTTCTACTGCCGCTTTTAAGTCTAGTTTTTCTGATTCTTCTACTAAGGGAAAAATAATATAAGCTTGACGACCTTGCACGATTTCCCGTCTAATTAAATCATAAGCTTGAAGACGTTCTTTTCCGGATAAAGCAGTGGTTTGAATCGCCCGACGACCGGGGGGTAATTCATCAATTTGACTCACCTCTAAATCCCCGTGTAAGGTTAACGCTAACGTTCGAGGAATGGGGGTTGCCGTCATCGTTAAAACGTGGGGAGATTGACCTTTAGCAAGTAATTTAGCCCGTTGATGTACCCCAAAACGATGCTGTTCATCAATCACCACTAACCCCAACCGTTGAAAATTCACAGGGTCTTGAATTAAGGCATGCGTCCCCACTAATAAGGGTAACTCTCCTGTGCCTAATTGGGCATGAATTTCACGCCGTTTAACGGTTTTGGTCGAACCTGTCAGTAATTCGACGGGAAGATGCAGCAAATTAAACCATTGTACTAATTTTCGGTAATGTTGTTCTGCTAAGACCTCTGTCGGTGCCATCAAAGCCGCCTGATAACCTGATTGTAAGGCCGCTAAAATGGCAAAAACGGCAACAATGGTTTTACCAGACCCCACATCCCCCTGTACAAGGCGATTCATCGGGGTTTCGGCATTCAAATCTTCAAAAATTTCATTAATGACACGTTCTTGTGCATTTGTCAAGGAAAAAGGCAAGATTTTTTGAAAATTCTCGATCAATTGACCTTTAGGACTAAAAGGTGCGCTCTTTTCCTGTTGTTTTTGCTGTTGGCGACGGTGTAAAAATCCTAATTGTAGGTAGAAAAATTCATCAAAAACTAAGCGTCGTCTTGCTTGAGTGAGTATTTCAGAGTTTTCTGGAAAATGAATCTTATTAATCGCCTCTTTTAGCTTAATTAGACCATATTGTTCCCGAATAACGGCAGGTAAGGGATCTTTAACTTGTTTAACGGCAGGTAAGGCCGCAATTACGCCTTTTCTGACAACATCAGCAGTAACTCCTTCTGTTAAGGAATAAACAGGTAAAACTCGCCCAATATTCAAAGATTCAATCTGAGAGGTCGTACTTTCGAGTAATTCAATCTCTGGATTATCTAACGTTACCCCAAATTTATTCTGCTTAACCAATCCAGAGGCGGCTACCGTTGAACCCACAGGGTACATCCGTTTTTGTCTTTCTTGCCAACCTCGATTAGCAAAGCGAGTCCCCGCAAAGAAGCGATTGAGCTTAATTTGTCCCGTATGGTCGCGAATAATCAATTCAAAAATACAAAGTTTCTGATTTTTCGGACTGGTGAAGCAATTACAGCGTTTTGCCGTCCCTACCACTGTCACAGTTTCCCCGGCGACTAAGTGTTCAATCGCCACCTGTCGAGCATAATCCAGATGATCTCGCGGATAATAGAAGAGAATATCCCTAACTGTGTTTAACCCTAAGCGTTTAAGCTGTTGTCCCCTTGCATAACCCAATTCCCGAAGCTGACTCAAGGAGGTTTCTAGCGTAATTTTGATAAAAGTATTTGATTCGACGAGAATATTAGCCGTTTTCGGTGTTTTCGGCAAGGGTAGTTCAGTCGATTGTTCAAGAGTTTGGCGTAAATCGTGGAGAAATTGCCGAGTTTGGTTAATTAAGCCTTGACGTTGCCCTTTATCAAGATGGGAATACTCAGCATATTGTACCGCTAATGCTTGCCATTTGCGGCGATCGCTGATAGGTGTCCCTATTGGGGGTTTTTCTGCCAAGGTTAGGCACAAAAACTCACTAAAACGGTATTGATGGCCCTGTAAGTCATCATAACCCCGTTCTGCTTCGACAGAGAGTGCTTTTTGTAATCTTACCCAGTCCGGCTTCATTTTAATTAATCGAAATCCATCACTCGTTTTATTATTATAGAACAGTCACTTCTTAATCACGATTCTAAATAATCCCCTTTTTTTAGGTTAATCATGCGGGTATTCGTCACCGTTTTATCTCCTGCAATATTATCTCCTTTCCCGCTATGACTTTGTGTTATATTTCTGTTTCCTTGCGAAGATTTTGAAGAGGGAATTTCTATTGCTTTGGCATCATCTTTTTTTTTCAAAACAGGAATTAAATGCTCGCAATTTATAATTTCTTGACCTTTTTCATCTAAGATTTTACCCTGCTCAATCATGAATTTTCGACCTTGACTATCTTTGACTTCTGATAATTCTAATACTGCCATTTTTCCAACTTCAAAGGCATTCTCTACCGTTTCTCCTGCGCCTAACGCTTCATAAAATCCTTCCGCAAAAACAATAGCTACCTCATCTTTTACTTCCTGATTCATGCCAATCACATTGTTGATTTCTTGGCTTAATACTTCTGCTAAATTGGCGGTCTCACAAGCATTAAGAATCACGCAATTAAGGCGATCGCTGTAAATTTTTAAGAGACTAACAATATAAACGTGATTGAGTATTTTAGGATTACCTTCTTGATCTTCTAATAATAATCCTTTCATTGTGCCATGACCTGCAAAATGGAGAAGTTGAGGTTTGTGATTAATAATATATTTTCTGAAATCTTTTTCCGTTTTAACAATTTCCCATTCGACTCGATAATGACTGTTCAATTCAGACTGTCGTAATGCTTCTTTTAAGCGACGAATTTCAGGTAAAAGGTTGAGACTTTGTGTCCCTTGAGGATTAGCAATTAACACGAGAATTTTTTGAGACATGATTTTGATTCTTTTTTGGTTTGGATTGTAATTTAGGTTTTATAGAAAGCTGCCATATTAAATTATTTTTGCCAGACATAATTATCTTTTTGATTCGCTGTTTCAGTCGTTTGATAACAAGTATTATGAATCTTTTCGATATTCCAAAATGCACCTCCCAACGCTGAATATTGAATGGGATCAAAACAGTTTCTTATTGCCGATAAAGAATAAGGATTTACCAGATAAATGAAAGGTAAATAATCAGACACCAATTGTTGTGCTTGATCATAATAAAGTTTGCGTTTTTCAATACTGTATTCCTTAACACCTTCGATATATAATTGTTCAATTTCCCTTTCCCAATCAGCAATCACTCGACCTTCCAATGGCTCTTGTAAGGACTTTTGATTAAAAGAATGAAGATGTCCATCCGTATACCAAATATTAGGTGAATGGGGTTCATTTCCCCCCGTAAAACCCAGCAGGTGAGCTTCCCAATCTAAACTTTTACTCAGTTTATCGACTAAGACATTAAAAGCAATCGGTGTAAAATTGACCTTGATGCCAATCTTGCCTAAATCTTCCTTAATTTGCGCCCCCATTGCTTCTCGAGTTTTGTTCCCTGCATTAGTAATTAAACTAAATTCGACGAGATTTCCTTTTTGATCTAATAATTGACCTTGAGCATTATATTTAAATCCTTCTTGTTGAAGTAATTCTTTTGCTTTTTGAGGATTATAATTATACCCTTGAATATTTTGGTTATAGTAAGGAGATTGGATTGAAATCTGGGTTTTTTGCGGTTCGCCCAAGCCGCGATAAATGTTATTAATAATTCGAGGTCTATCAATAGCATAAGCGATCGCACGACGGAAATTAACATTATTAAACCATGCGGATTTAATGGAATTCACTAAAGGTTTGCCTTGCCGCTTTCCCTGATTTAAATTAAACGAAATAAAGGTCACCCCATAAGCGGGACCTCCATTATAAATCGTAAAGTTTCCTCGCTCTTCTTCTTGCTTAAGGAGAGAAAAATACTCAGGATTAATGCTAATTAAATCTAAGCTTCCCGAGCGAAATTGTAACAAAGAAGTATCCGTATTTTCAACAATTGCCCAGACTACTTCATTGATATAAGGTAAAGGGTTACCCTGTGCATCTTTTTTCCAATAATAAGGGTTTTTTTCAAAAATAACTCGTTGACTGGTTACATATTCTTTAAGGCGATAAGCTCCATTGCCAATAATTTTAGAAGGAGGAGTTGCAGTTCCCCAAACGGAGAGAAATTTAGGATTACCTTTTTGATCAGTTTCTTCAACATATTTTCGCAATACATGAGAGGGTAAAATGCCAAGACCTGTACTTTCCAAAAAAGGGGCGTAGGGTTCAGAAATTTGGAACTTAATACGTCGATCATCGAGCTTTGTAATCGTCGGTGGTAGCCGTTTTTCTCCCACTAATAAGCTGTCTCGAACATTATTAGGAATCTTTGGATTTAGATACAAATCGTTATAAGTAAAAACCACATCGTTAGCCGTCAATGGTTGACCATCCGACCATTTTAAGTTATCCCTTAATGTAAAAATAATTGTGAGTTTATCTTCCGAAATTTCCCACGATTTAGCTAAAGCCGGCTCTTTTTCCCCCGTAATCGGATTTTCGGTAATTAAGCCTTCGTAAATTAGACCAAAAACATTCGGAGACTCAGCCGACAAAACCGCATTAAAGGTTTTAGGATCTCCGACCACTGATTGAATCACTTGATTTTCACTTTGAGTCGAAGCGCAAGCACTGAAAAAAAGGCTCAGAAGTCCAATTAAAATAATATAAATAAAACTCGATAATCGCTGTTTTAAAATCATCATTAAACCCAGTTGATATTATCAAAAAAAATTGTTTGTTGCTTACAATTACTGTTTTAAACTATCCTGCCGTCCTAATTCATAAACGCCTGAAATTAGACAAGCCATCATGCCCATACTAATCGCCCAACTGTTACCGAGTCCCCATTCCACGCCCCAATTACAAAGTCCACCCATCACAAAAAAAGGAAAAATACTAAATACCGACGCATAAAAAGCATTTTGCGATTCTCGCGCTTTTCGGGTTCTTTCAAACTCTGCTTGAGAAGTATAAAGAGAACGTTCTGCAAAATTAAACCAACGATTTAAACCCTCAATAATTAGATTTTTCAATGAGGTTAAACCGAGATAAAAGGCTAATGACCAAAGACACGTCCCAGCAAAGGTTGCCGAAGAAAGATGAAAGCTAAAAGGCAAAAGATCGCTCAACATTATCCAGTATTTTAGGTACAAATATTTATGGATCTTAACAAAATGTCCTGCTCGTGAGTCAAGTTTCTCTCATCTAAGGTTAACGTAACGTAATGTAACGCATTAGAGTTTAATGGCGTAGCGCATTGGGCAAAATTATTCTATGATTCAAGTTAGGATTGAAGCTGCCATCGTATTGATAAGGCAGCCTATTTTAGGTGTGAGAAGTAGCTATCATGAATCTATCTCTAGTCCTTGGACTCAAAGGGTGGCGATTTCGTTCCCGTCGTTTCCACTATGGTTTTCTGAGTTTGCTGACGCTGTTACTCGGTTTTGAATTAGCCCCTAGTCTTTTACAACCCACTCAAGCGCAGTACGTTCCGGCAAGGTCTTCTACGACAAATCCTTGGCAATATGCCTCTTTTCCCGTGGAAAACTTCCAAGCTTATACCTCTCCCTATGGCTATCGGGTAAATCCGGTTAGTGGCCAACCTCAGTTTCATCGGGGTCTAGATCTCGCCGCACCGATTGGCAGTTACGTTCGCAATTGGTGGAGCGGTTACATTGTTGAAGTATCAGACAATACAGCCTGTGGTACAATGATTCAAGTTCAGTCAGGGCAATGGACTCACATTTACTGTCATTTAATGGGACAAGTCCAGAAAAACGGCAACCTTAAGTACTTCGTCGACCGAGAAGGGGGCATTATCCTGCAAGAAAGACAAGAAATCCCTGCTGGGGCGCGAATGGGTCGAGTGGGCATGACAGGACGTACGACAGGACCTCATCTCCATTGGGGACTGAAGCATAATGGTCAATACGTTGATCCTGCGCTTGTTTTGCGGGAAATGTATAATCAACAAGCCTCTTTATAGTCGCTATAGTCGCTAGAGCTTGAGGTATTTTTGACGTTCACAACGATACCCTCTTTTTTGCCATTTTTCCCAGTTAATTTCCTTGAGAGGAATAGCATCCGTACAAGGAGGCGAGAGGGTTTGGGCAAAAAATGACCAAATAACGCTTCTGGTCACATCTAAGGCTGTTTTTGAGGGGGATTCATGATTCCCCGGTCTTCCCCTTTCCGCCGTGATATCCATTTCCACGGCAATGCCTTGTGCGCCCAGATGAATATAGGCGAGGTATTGCGCTCTTGGCAGATGAGTCGGTGAGGTGACGACTTTGACCTTTTGAACTTTTTTTTGGCGTAACAGTGGCACATTGAAAAAGAAATTGCCAAAGGTTGAGTCAGCACAATTTTCCAGTAAAATATTCTCTATGGGGGCTTGTTTTATTTGAAAAATCTGAAAAATACAAGGGGCGTCTGAGCCACGGGAAATAATGATAGGAAGATGAGGGTAACTTTTTGCTAATTCACTGGCATAAATTTCTCGTCGAATACTACCTCCTAACACCAAAATCGCATCAATAGGCTGTTCAGCATGTGCGGGAAGTACAACCGCTACATTCCAGACCATTTTACTCAAAACTACTAAAATTAGACCGCTCAACGCAAAAACGAATCGCCTTTTCCATCTGCGCCGGTTCAGCTGACGAGATAAATTGACCTTAGAAGAGGACAAGAAAATCATTTTTGTTTTGTCTGCCATTGATTTTGGCCTCGTTGTTTCGCAAAATATAAACACTGGTCGACGCAAGCAATTAATTCCGTAATATCAAAAGACGTATAACTTAAAATACTTCGGGTGATTTGATTAATTCGTTTTTCTTGATGTATTTGTTGGACTAAAAGATCCAGACAATATTTGAGATACAGATGGGGTTTAAGGCAAGCTAATAATTCTCCTTGATGTAGCGGTTTCGTAATATAATCAACTGCACCTTTAGCAAACGCTTCTGTTAAATGTTCTGTCTCTTGACTCGCTGTTAAAAAGATGATAATTGGAATATCTTGATACGCCAAATTTTGCGAGAGAATACCTGCCACTTCTAAGCCATCTATCTCTGGCATCATTAAGTCTACTAAAATTAAATCAGGGTGGATTTGGGTCATTCTTTCTAATGCCTTTTTTTCACTATTGGCAAAAGTCATTTGATATCCCATGGGTTCTAAAATACGATGTAAAACCTTGA
Organism: Microcystaceae cyanobacterium; assembly: GCA_041746575.1. Classification (GTDB taxonomy): domain Bacteria; phylum Cyanobacteriota; class Cyanobacteriia; order Cyanobacteriales; family Microcystaceae; genus JBGTGT01. The sequence goes on along the minus strand of JBGTGT010000012.1, from coordinate 55,498 downwards.
GATTAGCCGGAATATCATCAACAATGAGGAGTAAAAAATTGGTCGGATTTAAAAAGTGACTTTTCATTATAACTGCTGATGTGCTTCGGCAGGCTTACTATCGTCAGTCTATTTGAATCATGAACTGATTGGGCAAGACAAGCGCAAATAAAGCCGACACGAATTTTGAGAGACTATTAAAAATTTCTCCGATTTTCACGACTCAGTTAGACTCTCTATAAATTATATATAGGGTTATTCTTCTTATGATAGACGAAAGACAGCAGAAATAATTTGGTTTTCTCTATACTGACTAGATGATGACCTACTTATTGCAAAAACCCGATTACGTTAAACCCCGCACCCTCTTTAGAAAGGAACGGGGAGAAAGTAAGACTAAAGTGATTGATTTAAACGTTAGAGTAGATACTATTGCGTAAAATTGTGTAACCCTTGATTAATTCGCGAATTCCTCGTCCGAGGGGCCATTCAGGTTCATATCCCGTTTGCAAAATCCGTTGATTTGAGACAATATAATCTCGTTTGTCAGGATCTTCGCCAATAGGAGCTTCTAAATAAATAAAATTAGGTAAATACTTCTGAATTTCAGCACAAAGTTCTAACTTAGATAAATTAGCATCCTCTAACCCTACATTATAGGGCTTACCTCTCATCTCTTCAAAATGGGCGATACCATGGAGAAAAGCCTTAGCGACATCCCGAATGTGAATATAATTCCGTTTAAAATGCCCCTCAAAAATTACCACGGCTCGGTCATGGATAGCACGATAAACAAAATCATTAACCAGTAAATCAACGCGCATCCGAGGAGACATACCAAAAACCGTTGCTAGACGGAAGGTGATGCTATTTTCTCTCTCTAGCACTGCTTTTTCCGCTTCTACCTTAGTGACCCCATAAAGAGAAATCGGCCGCAAAGGAGAGTCCTCAGTGCAGTATTTTCCCATCTCACCGATGCCATAACCGCTATTCGTCACTGGCATTAAAATCCGTTGTTGCGGACTGGCTAAGCGGCAGAGCATTTGTACTGCATCTTGATTGATACTACGAGTACCCATTTCATCTCGACTGCACAAGGGCGCACCCACTAAGGCCGCAAGGGGGATAATGATATCAGCATCTTTAAGCAATTCGGTCATTAACGCTTGATTGCGACTGTCACCCCGCACCACCTCAAAGGTTTCGTATTGACAGCACTCCGCTAAACTGGTTTGGCGAAACATGAAATTGTCTAACACCGTAACGCGATAACCCTGAGCGAGAAGTTTAGGGGTTAGAACCGAGCCAATATAACCCGCCCCTCCAGTAATTAAGATTTTCATACGATATTTGGCTGTAATTCGACGGCAGAACCCGATTGAACGGTTCCTAAATAGTGGGCAATGGCCTCATCAGCCCTTCCAACAAAGCGTATCTTACCACGATCTAGCCAAATGACGCGATCGCAAGCCGTCTGCACAAACTCTAAACTGTGGGAAACCACCAAAATTGTTTTGTTATTATCCCAGAGACGATTCATGCGTTGCTGGCTCTTGTATTTGAAGCTTTCGTCCCCAACAGACAGCACTTCGTCTAGAATCAAAATATCGGGGTCGACATCTGTGGCAATGGCAAACCCCAGACGAGCCATCATGCCCGATGATAAGGCTTTAACGGGGGCATGAGCGTATTCTTCTAGTTCGGCAAATTCCAGAATAGGGGCAATCCGCTGTTGCATAGCTTTACGAGGAAAACCGAGCATCACGCCGTAGAGAATAATATTATCGATAACAGGTAATTCTCCATCGAACCCTGCTCCGAGTTCAATTAAGGGCGCAATATCGCCTTTTATCCATAAATTGCCCGATGTGGGTTGTAAAATACCACAAATGATCTTTAGTAAGGTGGATTTCCCTGAACCATTAGAACCAATAATCCCGACCTTTTCGCCCGCATAAACGGTGAGATCAAGGGAATCTAAAATCAGTTTGCGGGAGGGTTTGCGATATTTGCCTTCCAGCAGCGAAAAAATGGTTTTTTTCAGGTCGTAGGTTAACTCTTCCTGCGTGCGCCGCCAAAGGGATACTTGATTGAGTCTGATAACTTCCGTCATTTAACTTTTATTTAAGTTTAAAGCAAGTCCATAAATTGGTTCTGCCAAGCCCGAAAACAACTCCAGCCTAGCGTCAAAATAATAACGCCATTGAGGAGAGCGTGTCCAATCAAAGCCATATCCGGCCAAGCACCGGAGAGCGAAATTTGACGAAGACTTTCGATAATGGGAGATAGGGGGTTGAGGAGCAAAAACGGTCTAACGCTTTCTGGGACAATCTCCGCTGGGTAGAAGATAGGAGAAGTAATCCAGAGCAGAAAGGTTACTAATTCATAAAAATAAGGTAAATCTCTAAAAAAAACATATAAAGCAGCGACTAAAAAGCCAACTCCCATACAGACCAACGTTAACGCCAGAAGCGGCAGACAAAGTGCCACCACATTTATAGGATTCCTAGAAATAATGAGGGTAATAATGGCCAAAAAAGGAAGAACCCCCATACTGAACTGAAATACATTGGCCACAATCATGGAGAGGGGAAAGACGCTCATCGGTAGTTTAATTTTATTGAGCAGTCCTCCACTGGCGACAATGCTAACTAACGCTTGATTAGTTGCCCCAGAGAAAAAGTGAATGATGGTTAAGCCGGTAAAAGCAGCGAGAATGTATTTTAAGGTTGAATTATCGTAATATTGGGAAAAAGCTGCACCAAAAACTGCCGTATAAACCACCGTCATGAAAATAGGATGCAATAATGACCAGTATATCCCCAAAAATGACCCTCGGTAGCGTCCTTTGAGGTTACGGGTGACTAAAATTTGTAAAAGCTCTAAATATCGGGGACTGATCCAACGATCTAGATTTTTTTTCAGCAATAAATCCATAAAATTGTTTTTCTCGAAATAGGCGGCAACAGGCACGAATCAGTAAACACTATACTCTATTATTAGACTTCTTGCGAAATTCAGGGAATAAGAGGGCAAAAAAGCACTCATGCCGAAGAATGGAGGAAAATTTTGCATAACCCCAAGCGGCCGCTCGATAAATAACGATTATTGTTGATCATAGACCGGAAAAATATCTTCGGGATAGGCTTGAGCATCTAGACAGGTATTCATTGCTTGGATAGGGGATAAATTGGCACGACGACTGAGTCCAGTAACACATTCAGAATAGCGTCCCGGCAACAGACTGCGCCGACAGCTATCTAAGGCCACCAAAATGGGGGTTGTATCAGGGGAAGGTTCTTCAATAATCGGTGCTTGTGCGATTAGGATAGAATAATTTCCTTTTGATTGGGGATTTTCTTCAATAATGGGGGCTTCACCTTCACGGGGCGGATTAACGGGTGTAACAGGTGGCTCAGACGAGGGGAGAGATTCGGGTTGTTTGATTGGGCTTAATGTCGCTTTACTTTGCAGAAGTTCATGATCAATGTCCACCACACAGTTCGCTAAATCGACGGGTCGTCTCACTCGATAACAGGCGGCTAGGGCATTATTAGGGTCAATAACTGTGCGAGAGCGAATCATATCGACACATCTGCTTAATTCTTTGGGAATAAGAGCATCAGCGCAAGCTGTTCCCGCTTTTTCAGCAGTAACTCCACTGCCGACCATCTGATCAACACAGACGTCAAATTGATTAAATGCCCAAGCCGATGAGGTGGGTAGATAAATAGAGAATAAGGTCATCGGGAAAATGATTGTCCCAATTTTTGCCGTTAATTTCGTTAATTTAGCCATAAATTTTGCTTGAAATAGCGACCTCAAAAATTACTAAGATTTTAGCCAATTGAGTGGAGAAAAATCAAGTTATGCCAAATTTTGTCCTACCCTTTAGACGCTTTCTCTCTCAGAAAAGTTCTTGAAACATTCTCCTTAGAAAGCGGCTTTCCCTATTTTATCTGTTCTCTTTCTTTCTTGCTTGAAAACATCAACATTGTCATAATCATAAAGATTAACCCTATTCTTCAGGGGTGTGAGATGTCCGCCTTAAAACCTTGTTTATCAGAGAAGGTATTGTCAGCGTCAGTGAAAAACGCTCATTTATTACGCCTCGGTTTTTGGATTTTATTGGGAACAACTTTACGTTTTATCAATCTAACCGCTAAGCCCCCTTGGACAGATGAATTTGCCACCATGGCATTTAGCTTAGGAAATTCTTTTGAAAAAATTCCCTTCAATCAAGTCCTTTCAGCAGAACAATTTTTAAGCTCTCTAAGGGTTAATGATCAAGTCAGTGTTTTTGATATTATTCGTTTAATTTTAGATCAAGATAATCATCCACCTTTGTATTTTATTTTAGTACATTGGTGGATAACATGGTTTTCTAATGCTGGTGAATATGTAAGTTTATGGGGAATGCGATCGCTGCCGGCTCTTTTTGGGGTTTTAGCGATTCCCCTAATTTACTTGATTAGCCGAAAATTGTTCAAGTCCATCCTGATTGCCGATAGTTGTGCGGCGATGATGGCTGTCTCTTCTTATGGGATTTTTATTGCCCAAGAAGCTCGACATTATACGCTAGCGATTTTGTTTGTTTTAGCCTCTTTGGGCTGTTTTCTCAAAGCATTTCAGTTATTGTCTCAGCACCAAAAGCCTTCTTATTTTTTAATCTTTCTTTGGTTAATTATTAATAGTGTTGGACTCTCTATTCACTATTTTCTGAGTTTAATTTTTGTTGCTGAAGGATTAAGTTTACTGGGTTTATTTGTCTATCAATGGCGTACTAAGGGTCTAAAATTATCTCCTTGGACGAGATTAATTTGGGTTATCTTAGGAACAGCAACAACAGGGTTATTTTGGTTAAATCTTGCCCTCTCTGAAGGTTATGGTAATGAAATGACTGCGTGGATACAACGCCATGATTACCCCATTTTAGGCATGATTAACCCGCCTTTTCAGTTGTTAGCGGCTTGGATTACCATGTTTACATTATTGCCGGTAGAGTCTGCCGATTTGTTCATTGTAATTCTGTCAGGGTTAGCGATGTTGCTCTTCTTTCTTTGGCTGATTCCCATTGCTAGAAAAGCAATTCAATTAAGTTTATTGAATTCTGAAACTCAAATTTTAATCCAAGGATTACTTTTATTAATTGGCAGCTTATTAATCGTTACTTTTACCATTACCTATGGCTTAGGAATTGACATTACAAGAGGTGCAAGATATAGTTTTATTTACTTTCCCCCCATTATCTGGTTAATTGGTGTGATCTTAGCAACAATTCTTGATCATCCTTATTTTAAATCTGCTCAATTACTGCCGTCAAAATGGCTGAAATCTTGTCCCAAAATGAGCCAGCATCAACCAATATTAACGGTTAGCATTATTTGGATAATAGGATTATTAGGCGCAGTAACCGTTTTAGGAAATTTAGGATATCAAAAGTATTATTTACCCAATCGCCTAGTCAAAGTCATCGAACAACAATCCATCGCCCCCGTTTTAGTAGTTGCGCCTTATATCAGCCTATCTCAAACAGGGGAAATTATGGGAATTGCTTGGGAAGCCGTTCACCAAAATTCCTCACAAAATCTCTCATTTATGATTCTCAAAGAAGAAAACACCAAGGTTTATCATTTACCCTCTTATTTACAAAAAAGTCATTACCCTGACCGATATCCCCTAGAGATTTGGCCAGTAAATTTTTATTATTCTACCCTGAAATTAGATAGCTACTGTCAAAAAGATATCCAGAAATTACCTGCTATTAATGGTTATAATTATCAACGTTTTCACTGTCCTTAAGTCATCGAGTCAAATTTATCATCTTTGATGAGGTTAGAGGTCTATTACGCCAAACGCTTGATCTCGCCATAAACTCGATAAATCCACCCTTACTGGCTTCTTTAATCCCTTCAATACCTTCAATGCTAATTACGAAGACCCTCTCAGACCTGATAGTCAGTATATCAATTTTCAAATTTAGACGATAAATTTCTAGAGGTCTATCTAAAGTTCGATTCTTTTCAAAACTTGCGTTTTTTTGCTCAAGCGCAACAGATTCTTGGACTATCCTTAAGAGGACGAGTTTCTCTAAAAAAGAAATTAAAACAAATGTCTTATACCACTCTCGCTATCCGTAATTACGCTATTCTCGCTGTGACCGTCATCCTGATGAGCTTAGGCTTAACTGATACCTTAACCAGTCCCCATCAGTCAGCGCAACAAGATAAATTTGATAACTACGGTCAGTATTTGGGAGTTGGTTTGGTCATTGTCTCACAGGAATCTTCTTTGGATACCACTTGGATTCCCTCTATTGGCAAATTTTAAGAGAATATCTTGAACCAAACCGACAAACGATTAGATAAGCTCACGGTTAATGTCTTTCAATTGATAAGCACAAGTTAGAATTTTCGTTTTTTTGATTGAGAACGACATATTTTGAAGAATAAGATTATTGAGCCTAAAACTATTGATTTTCACTCCCTGTTATCCTAACATTAATTAAGAATTGATTACGGTGTGAGAAAATGATGAAACTTTTTTTGAAAATAGCAATTATTTTTCCAGTTATTTTGACTCCTTGGATAGCTCAACAAGGATTGACTCAAACGATTGAAATCAGTAAAAATGAGCTTGATCGTTTGCAAATAAAGCCGAATTTTATTTTATCTAATTATCAAATTAATTCAACTTTTGGAGAGATACATTTATCAAATCTTGATCCAGAAACCCAATTAAATGATACTTTAAATTCAGAATTATTGACCTCAGCATCTTCTCTTGAGGATACCCAGAAAAGTGCAGTTCCTGCTCCCGACGCCAAAAATATCAGCCAACTGGCTTCAGATTTACAATTTCAGACTCAAATTGAACCCGAAGAAACTCAACCCATTTTAGAAGAACCCGAAGAAGCTGAGCCAAAAAACGAACCTGAAACCGGTGAATCTTCTGGGGGGCAAAGTTTAGCCGAAAAAGCTCAAAATCCGATCGCTAGTTTAATTAGTTTTCCTTTTCAAAATAATACCAATTTTGGAGTTGGGGAACTGGATCGCACTCAAAATATTCTCAACATCCAACCCGTTGTTCCTATTGATCTCAGTGATGACTGGTTATTAGTGAGTCGAACCATTTTTCCGATTGTTTATCAACCCGCTTTAACCCAAACTCAATATAGTCATTTTGGTTTAGGAGATATTAATCCGCAACTATTTTTTGTTCCGAAAACCCAAAGTAAAATAACATGGGGAGTCGGCTCTGTTTTTCTCTTACCCACCGCAACCGATAAAAGTTTAGGCACCGGAAAATGGGGAATTGGCCCTACGGCAGTTATTGTGGTAACCGAGGCACCTTGGGTTGTCGGTGCATTAGCGAATAATATTTGGTCAGTGGCTGGTGATAGCGATCGTCCCGATGTTAGCCAATTTTTGCTACAACCTTTTATTAACTATAACTTGCCCAATGGCTGGTATTTAGTCAGTGCGCCCATTATTACAGCTAATTGGAATGCTTCTTCGGGAAATAAATGGATAGTTCCCATTGGGGGAGGAGTCGGTCGCTTATTTAAAATCGGCGCACAACCCATTAATGCCACATTGCAAGCCTACTGGAATGTAGAAACCCCTGAAAATGGGCCAGATTGGACATTACGCACCCAATTCCAACTCCTTTTTCCCAAAGGACAATAGTTTAATCGTGAAATGACTGGATTGCGCTTAATGCTCCCTATTAAGTCCCGTCCCTTTTTATTCCTCTTCTTTTTCTTCGTTAGTTGATGAAGGTTCTTCCCTTATTTCTGAATCTTCCCAAGGAGAGTCATAATGATTCCAAGGCAAAATTGGTTTATTCGGCGATTTATCTGTCAAAACAGTAATATTATCGGAATCTGGTTCGGGTAACTCTAATGTTATTTCGTTATTTTCCTCGGGTAGTGACGTCACTGCGTTTTCTGCCTCTTCAGCGTAGTGAGGAGTAATAGAATCAGGACAGGGAGGGGTTAACTGCCTATCAGGGTTAGAAGGGGTAGAGGAAGAAATCATCATAAGACACTCTCTATATATTTAGAGGATCTGGGCAAAATAAGATGCAATTATATGCAACATAATAACAAAAGCGATCGCCCAAGTCACATAGGCGGCATAATTTAACGATTGGGAAACATCATCAATTCGTTGTTTATTGGTTTGATAGGTTGCGACATGATTAACCATCATTTTTACTTGATAGTCTTCTGGGGCGAGCAAGAGATACCGTTCTAAAAATTTATTATCTTCCAAGTTCGGACTCACTGCGACCTGTCTCGGCAAAAAAGCATTAATCAATAGGGTAAAATTGATCAAAAAGCCAATTACTTCCCCAAAACTAAAAATACTCGGTTGCATAATTAAACGAGAGATAGTTAAACTCGTCATTAATGCCCCATTTACTACAAAAAGAATATTCAACTTTGTGGTTAATAAGTAACTTTGCTGTCGTTGTTGTTCGATAACTAGACGAACGTCTTGAGCCGCAAATTTGAGGGTCGTAGGAGAGCAGACGAGGTTTATTGAATTTTCTGGGTTGTTTTCTTCAGATTTTGTAGAATAATCTGAGGATAAGCTAACCGTTGAAGAAGGAAGGGGCGGAAGTTGGGAAATCAGATTAACGGAAGAGGTCAAGATCATTATGAGTGGCATAATTCCCTAATAAAAACCTCAAAAACAATGATTATTTCTAAGATACCCGTTCTTTAATTAGGATTAAGCTGTAACTTTGTGAAGAAATATAAAGCGTTTGGCTAACCGACTCAATCACCCCAAGAAATTACAAAGGAATACTCCCTATTTCAATCTTTTCTTTTACATGAATCATTAGAGCTCATAATATGACAATTTTCCGCCCCATAATCACTAGATCTCGCTTAATATCATCAAAATCAGCAATTTCAGGGAGATAACCCCATTGCTCGAAATCAAGCCCCTTAAATAACTTCAAACTGGGTTGATTATGGGCAAAAATCAGCCCCATTAAGGTATGAAGGCCCAAACGCGGGCTTTCTGCAATTGCATGTTGTAATAATTGACGACCAACCCCTTGATGCTGATAATTGGGGGCAATATAAATGCTAATTTCTGCCGTTTTATGATAAGCAGGACGACCATAGAACCGTTGTAAACTTAACCATCCCATCACATCTGTTCCCTTAGCCATCACCCAAAGGGGATAACGATCGCAATGATGATTGGTAAACCAAAGCTGGCGACTTTCGAGGGAAATCGGCTCTAAATCGGCAGTTGCAAGGCGTTGGGGAATACTGGCATTGTAAATTTCGACAATTTTAGCTAAATCTTCGGCTACTCCATCGCGAATTTTGGTTTCAGTGGACAAACAAGGGTCTGACATGGACGTTTTATCACCGCTCAAAAAACCTGACTTCTACCTTATCAAATTTCCTGTAACCTGCTACTTTTAATTCCTATTTTGGGAAACCTAATCATTAGGTTAGCTTGACTGTCAACTCCATCCTTCATCTATGCTATGTCGTCCCAATCCGATCACTCTTCTTTGACGAACGAATTGCTTCAATCGGGATATATGACTATCCCCCAGATGCAACAGGCCTTGATCGAATCCCGCAAAACAGGTCGTTCCCTGCTGGAAATTTTACCGAATATTACGGGTCATCCTTTGCCCTCCTCTGTTCTCGATCAACATAAAAAACAACATCTCTTTAGCCTGAAAATTCTCTACGGCGTCGAATATTTTAAAAGCCATACGGAAATCCATCCCGAAAAAATCGCAAAAATCATCGAATCATTAGAAATGGCAGAACTTTGCCGAGTGCATCAACTATTACCGTTAAGTTTAAACAACCAAAAGCCCGCCATTTTGAGAATAGCGATGGTCGATCCCAGTCAAATCCATCTTCTCACTCCCCTCAAACAGCGTCTTCAACAGAAAGGGGTCGAATTACAGCGTATTGGTATTACCCTCGAAGATTATCAACGGCTTTGGTCACAAATTTATCCCCGTGCTTCTCAAGCCACAGAGATGGTCAGTCCGACGATTGTAGACGTGACAGAAATCTTTGAGCAAATGCCCCCTATTCTGGCCGCTATGGAGGAAGAAGATATCAGCCAACTGGATCAGGCATCCGAAGCCCCGATTATCAAATTAGTCAATAAGATCCTTGAAAAAGCTTTAACGAGCAAAGCCTCAGAAATTCACATCGATCCCCAAGAGAACTTACTCAGTGTTCGTTTTCGGCAAGATGGATTGTTGCAACCGTCCTTAGATCCCTTGCCGATCCAAGTCGCACCGGCCATCCTCTCTCGACTCAAATTGATGGCAGAAATAGATATTAATCAACGACAGCACTTACAAAAAGGGCAAATTCAGCGTAATTTTGCGGGAAGATCCGTGAATTTATTAATCAATATTCTCCCCAGTCAGCGAGGCGAAAAAGCAATCATTAAAATCATCGATGACTGCCGTACCATCCCCCAAATCCGCCCCTTCCTCGAAGATTCTGCAGTTCAAAGGCTAATTAGACGATCATCGGGCTTAGTGTTGATCATCGGCCCCGCCCATTCTGGCAAAACGACGACACTCTATACCTTGCTGTCTCAAAAAAGTGAACAAGGGTTAAGTTTAGTATCCCTTGAAGATCCCATTGAACGCACCCTGCCAAACGTGACGCAAGTGCAAGTTAATCCTCAGAAAGAGCGAACCTACGGCAAGATGTTGCAATCTTTGCTTCGACAAGATGTAGATGTCATTTTCGTCGACTGTTTGGGAGATGCAGAAATTGCCCATCATTTGACCGATGCAGCCGCCCGAGGTCGTTATATCTTAACCAGCTTGGATGTACCATCTATTCCTCATGCCCTGACGCATTTGGCAGATTTAGGCATGACAGCTTCGCTCTTAGGAGACACCCTGAGCGGTATCATTAATCAACGCCTCATCCGTCGCCTTTGTCCCACTTGCCGCTTAATTCATGAACCCGATGCGGCACAAAAGGCTAAATTTGGACTTTCCCCTTCTCCGACTTCCCTATACAAAGCAAACGTCTTAAATCCAACGGCCATCGAACAAGCACAAGTGAAAGGTCGTTTATGTCGTACCTGTAACGGCCAAGGTTATCAAGGACAAGTTGGAATTTATGAAGTTTTTAACGTCGACCCTTCTTTAAAAGCCCTTATTAGTCAGAAGGCAACGGCAGAACAACTGTTAACCTCAGCCACTCAAGCAGGTATGTCATCGCTTCTCGATCAAGCTTTGACGTTTGTTTATGCAGGAGAAACCACTCTCGATGAAATTGAACGACTTTTCGGTCATGACTTAACTGCTGTAGCCCCTTCGCTAGAGAAACCAACGACTGGAGGAGAGCCGAACCTCGTCCGCCGATTGACAGCGATTGAAGAACTATTAACAGAATTAACCCGCGAATTTGACCAATTGAAACAGGAGATATATCCTATCGCCCCGTCACCGACTTCCTTGTCCCCATTAAAAGTAACTTCTCCTGCTCCTATTTCGCCGCCTTTATCCTCTGAGGGCGTTAAGTTCTTTGAAAAAACCATTGCCTATGGTGAAACAATCGCTTCTCCGGACGGTTTCTATGAAGAACTGAACGATCCGGGGGATTGGAATAAGCTTAAACGGGAACTCGATCCCAGTAAAGAAACAATTACTATTGATTTTGCAGAAGAGGAAGCTCAATCTTTTCCTCATCATCCTTTTAAAGTTCCTGATCCTTGGGCTTAAATAGTCATAAAAGTATTATGTTAAAAAATGAAAATTGATAATTGTTTATCGGTAACACTGGGTGAACCCCTTAAAGTTTGGCAAAAAACGGGACTTGATTTAGTCGCACGTTTACATAAAGGTCGAGATGTTACCCTAGCGATTGACTTGACAGGAAGTGTTAATTTTAATGATGAAGGCCGGACTCGATTACGCCAGATTGTTCAAGATAGTTTACAATCTCAGGATCGGGTTTATGTGGTTCTCTTTGCTTCAGAAATTAAGTCTCTTTCGTCTAAAAATCATTCTTTACCTGAACCCATTTTTTTTAAAGGAAATAAAGAAGAGATTGATAGGATCCTTGCAGTAATTCCTGCTGAATCTAATCCAAATATTCAGAATACAGATATCCAACGCACTGAATTATTTGTTTATCAAGGATTAGCGCAACTGAATCAATGCCGGTTAGTAGAAAATAAACCGATTAAATTTCAATCTGCTGTTTGGATTACCGATGCTCCTTTATTAATAAGTGCCGGAATTTCTTCAGATATTTGGACCGAAACACCAGCTAATAGTCCTTTTCGACAAAAGAATTCTGCTGAAACCAAAGAACGAGAAAGTTGGATTAGGGCATTACCCTTAAATCAGCGATCGCAAAAAATTATTACGAATAATAATAACACTTATCAGCTTTCAGTAATTGATATTCCCCCTACCGCTCAAGAATTTTGTACTCCTGCACCGGGCGGTAAACAAACCTGTTTAATCAATGAATATTTATGGCAACAGCTATGGATTCCTTTATTAATTATTTTCTTAGGAATAATAGCAGGAGGATGGGTCATCAAATATTGCTTAAGTCTAAGAAAGCCTTGGAAACTAGAGGTTAAAGTCGTTTTAGATGAGGATGATGATAAGCAAAAATATAAGCTTAAAAATCTTCAAAAGATTGCTATTGGAGGAGAGGGTTTGAGAACTATTGACTGTCCGGGTGAAGAAACAAGGGGATATTTAGAACGAACAGGCAACCAACTTTATTTAAAACCCACTAATTGTGCGCCTCTTTATACTCAAGGAACTAAAATCACTAAAAAAATACCGATTAACCAGTCTGTATTTAAAATTAATTGTCCTAATCAGTTAAAAGAAGATCAAAATTTTGAACTTGTTATCCACATTATTAAATCTTAACCTTGGAGCAATATCATGACTCAACAAACTCGTGCTATCAAACGAACAATCTGTATCGGTTTAGGAGGAACAGGTCAAGATGTTTTAATGCGAATTCGACGGTTTATTATTGAGCGATATGGGAAATTAAGCGAAATGCCAATTATTAGTTTTGTTCAAGTTGATACTGATAAAGGAGCATTTAATCATGGTGGTTTACCAACAGGAAACACTTATCATGGAGAAAATATTTTATTTCAAGAATCTGAAAAAGTAGTTGCTAAAATGAATTCGCAAGTCGTTAATGATTTAGTTCACGAACTAGATCATAAAACCTTATTTGAAAGTCCTTATTCTCATATTGAAAGTTGGTTAGATCCAAGACTCAAAGAGCAAATAAAATCAATTGAAGATGGCGCACAAGGGATTCGTCCTATAGGAAGATTAGCCTTTTTTCATAATTATCTTCAGTTTCAAGAAGCAGTAGAAGCAGCTGAGAATCGTACTAGAGGAAATGAAAATGAACAGTTTATGCTAAAAAAAGGATTTTATATTCAAGAAGGATTAGACATATTTGTGGTAGGTTCTCTCTGTGGTGGTACAGGAAGTGGAATTTTTTTAGATGTTGCCTATAGTTTAAGACATCTTTATCAAAATAAAAATAATCTTGATGTAATTGCTTATTTAGTTATTTCTCCTAAATTGTATGGTAATACTTCTACGATGAATGCTAATACTTATGCTGCTCTTAAAGAGTTAAATTATTATACGAATGATGAATCAACTTTTGAAGCCTGTTATAGTAAACATAATCAAATTTATGTAAAAGAACAGCGTCCTCCTTTTGATTTTACCTATTTAGTTTCCGAACAAACTTTAGGAGATCATAAAATTAGCGACAAAGGCAAATTGTGTAACTTAATTGCTTATAAAATCTTTTTAGCATTTTCGAGTGAGTTATCAGGGATTATTAAATCTCATCGAAATAACTTTATACAACCTGATATTCTCTTAGGGTATGATTTGCATCCTTTTAAAATGTCACAGCGTTATCTAACTTTCGGACTTTCAGCTATTTATTTTACCCGTGATCGTCTTGTTCAAATGTCTTTAAATCGACTGGGAGGAAAATTAATTAACTTTTGGTTACAGGGAATCGGTCAAAGTTCAGATGCCAGAGATTTATTAGACCAATTTGTTTTAAAATGGACAGCCGATAAAAGAATTAAAGATTATTTTAGAAGCCAATTACAAGAAACGGCACAAGACAATAATAAAACTTTTAAACAAGCTTTAACCAGATGGCGAAATTCTTGCCAAGATTTAGAATGTAAAACCTCAAAAGATATTGAGGAATATAAGGAAAATTTAAGACAAAAGTTTCAAAAAGAGTTTTATAAAGTTAAACCCGGAGAAGGTGAAAAAGTTAGAGGAATTTGGTTGACTCATTTACAAAATATTCAACCTAATTTATTAGGCAAGTTTAAACAAGACATTGATTTATTTTTAGAAAAATTACTCAGTCCTAATCATTCTAATTTTTCTCTTGACAATACTTTGAACTTTCTAGAAGCACTACGAACTCAATTTAACCAAGAGCAACGAGATATGGAAGAAAGAAAACAAGATTTTCAAGAAATGTATGATCTCGACAAGATAGAGCAAGCTTGGTTAGAAATAAAACAAGAAATAGAGGATTTGCAACAAAAACATAGTCTTCCTTTCTTTGAAAAGCAAAAATATAGTAAAATTCAAGAAGTAATGAGTCATGCTGCTCCAAAAATTGCTAAACTCATTGAACATAACTTTCAAATGGCTGTTAATGAAGAATCCCTAAAAATTATTGAGGAATTACAGCAACATTTAACGCTTCGCTTCAATCAAATTCAAACATTCAAGAAATTACTGGATAATCTTCAGATAGCTTATCAAAAACAAGAAGAAGAACTCAAGCAGCTTAATCTAGATGAAATGAATGGAGAGGCCATGTTCCCTGAAGATAGCATAAACGATTGTATTCCCGATCACGGTTCTTCAAAACAACTGGTTTTTGTCAGCCATCAAGTTACTGAAGCGATAGGGGTAGGACAATCTTTATTTAGTTTAGTTACAAGAAATCTTATCGATGAACAAGAATTAAAAAGTAAAACTAATATGACAGTTGAACGTCAATTTGGTTCTGTGGGAATGACACAAGTTCAATCTGCGATTAAGCGTTTTATGGAAACTTATGCTATTGCGGATCGTTCTAAACGCTTAGAACAGATTTTACAATCTTCTGAACCTCTTTTACACTTAAATCTTTCTAATGCTCATTTCAAAGATGATGCCAAAAAACGTAATCTTTTCATTGGTTTTAAACAAACAAATGAGCCAGAAGTTAAACAATTTAAACAAACTCTTACCGAAGATATAGGAATTTCTGAAAATTCTTTTACCGCTATTCAAGCAGAAGATGAAATTGTTATTCTGAAACAATATGCAGGATTTCCTTTAAGAATTATTACTGGCTTATCTCAACTAAGAAATCACTATAAAACTCATCTTCAAAATACCGTTCTTCATAATGATTATAATATAATGTTTACTGACATTATTCCGATTGAAGCTAAGGTAATAGAAGAACTCGAATATGTATTTTATCCTTGTTTAGCTTGCAAAGAAATAAAATATAATAGTGAATTACAAAAATACGAATTGCCTTTTCAAGATGCTCTTTTTAATCAACAGCATATTATCCCATTAAGTTTAAATTGGAGAGAGGCTTTAGAGCAAATAGCATCAAGAAAAGATTTAACAGACATCATACACAATATTTATAATAAGCTAGTAGCGCAGATAAAAATTAATTCGCCAAGTTGGAAAACTTACTATTTACCCTTAATTCTTAATTTTTCTGCTATTGCTAAAAACTTTAGTGAAAAGGATGTAAATTTTTCTTATAAAGCCAAAGTCGTGGGAGAAGTTGCCACGGCTACAGAAACAGCTAAAGAAGGCATCATTAGTCGCTTCATAGCTAAAATTAATGAAGAAATCAAATCGAAATCTTTACCTCCTAATTTACATACCTCTTCTGGTCAATTTCTTCCTACGTCAAAAAATCATCAGCAATCTTTACCTAAATCTAAAGCAATCATTGAACCAAGTATTGAAGATGATGCTCAAGTAGTCGAACCAATTCTTGAAGTTGAAAATAATGGAATGTCTGAACTTAAAGAATTGATGGACGGGTATAGAGAGGGCTTACTAAGCAAAGAAGAATTTGAAGTAGCGAAAAAGAACCTATTAGGACTTTAAACTTTATCTGAGGATATTACTCATGGTTAACTTAATTCAACTTTTCCCCCCTTATCTTATTATCTTTACTCTGGTATTTGTCATTTTTCCCACCATCATTGTTTGGGGAATACGAGTTAAGCTTTATCATCATCTAGCTGATGCCAGTCAGAAAGTTACTAGATTACTCACTAGAAATCCTCATGGACAGCAACCCTTAATTGTAAGAAAATTAGAGGACAGATTTCGACGAGCTAGTCTTCACTTAGAATATGTGAATACCTCAGCATTGCTAGACGGAATCTATAGTGAAGAAACCTTTTCTTTTCTATCTTATTCTTTACGCTGTGAACAGTGGGATTACTTTAGCAGAATTTTACCTAACTTATTACTCACCTTTGGGCTTTTAGGCACGTTTCTAGGAATTACGTTAAACTTAAACGATATCGGTTGGATTATTCATAAAGGAAGCATTGATAATAGCAATCTAGTTGGTCATTTACAAAAGCCTTTACAAAATATGGGCATTGCTTTCTTTACAAGCTTGATTGCCTTAAGTTTTAGTTCTTTTCTGACCCTTATTAATCTTAAATATAATACCGGATTAGCCAAAAATAAGTTAGTAAATTCCTTAGAAGATTATTTAGATAACGTTTTTCATCCGACCATTGAAGGGAACACAAGACTTGATAAATCAGTAAATCGTATGGTAGAACAACAAAATGAGTTTTTAACTCGATTTCATGAGAATGTGACTAAAGCAGTTGAGTCTTCATTAGGTCGTGTTGCTCAACAAATAGCTGATGGAAATAAAGAATCTGCCTTATTAGCTAAACAAGTCTATGAACGTTTAACAGAAGCCTGTGGTACATTAGCCAATGGTGCAACAACTTTTCAACTTTCTACTTACATTTTAGAACAGCAAATACAAAGAGCAATTGAAATTACAGATTCTGTTAAAGAAACTTCTCAAAAGCTCGAAAGTAGTGCCTTGATTTTTCAAGCTGCTTCTGAAAAAATAGAACAAAGTAAATTCTCAGATAATCTAGAAAATTTGACTTCTAGTTTGGCAGCGACACAAGAGAAATTTACTGAATCAACAGCTTTATTTAATAAAAATATCAGCAAAATGATTGAAGGGAACAAAAAAACTAATAATTTAGCTGAACAAGTTTATTTATCTTTTGAAGATTCGACAACTAAAATACAAGATAGTGCTTTGGTTTTTCTTGAAGCATCAGAAAAAATTGAACAAAGTCAATTTGCAGATAATCTATTTAGCGCAACTCAAGGCTTAATGACAACCTATGGTCAATTCTCTGAAGCAATTTCAGACCTTACTAACTCTATAAAGCCTATGACATCTTTTAGACAAGATTTACAAAGCTCGATTTACAAAATAGTTAATTTAGAAAGTCAAATAAGCGATATTAACAAAAATTTAGTTAATTTTATTCAACTGAATCAAAAACAACTAGAAAGTGGAACTAATAATTTCCACTCTTTTAGCGACAAATTGCTTCAGAGCATTGAAAGCTTTGAAACTTTCCAAGAGACTTTAAGTACCGATATTCAAAACTTAGGAAACAATATATCTGATTCTCTTAATAATCTGATTAATATTAAAAATGACGAAAACCAACAAATTCTTCAAACTATTGAAATATACTTAAAGGACTTGTCAATTATAAATTCTAAGTTATCCAACTTAGTTGATGCAGTTAGTCAAAATAATAAGCAGATATTAGAAAAGCAATATCAAATCTTAGAGGAGACTATAAAGTTTAATAACAAAAGAGGATTATTTGTTTGACTTATGAAACGACGAAATCGATATATTGAAAACTCAAACTCCCTTGATGTCTATCCTGCTTTTACAGATTTGATGTCAAATGCCTTTATGATTTTAAGCTTATTTCTTCTACTTGCTTTGTTAGAATCCCAACGCTTAAATCAGAACTTACAGGAAGCTAATCAAAGATTGCAAAGTGCCTCTCCTATCGTCATTGATGAAAAATCGGGTCAATTTAGCTTCATTTCTAATAGTGCAGAACTAACCCCAGAACTGCAAAAATATATTATCAATCAAGTTATTCCAACCATTCAAGAAACCATCCAAAAACACGAAATTGATTTTGTACAAATTATTGGTCATACTGACGGACAAGTCATTAGCTTAATGGGAAATTTAGATGTAATTTTAGAAAAGGTTGCTAAAAATGAACAAACGGTGAACAAGTTGAAGCCGGGATCAAATACGGACTTAGGCTTAATGAGAGCCTTAGCTGTTGTCCAGAAAATTGAAGAAACGGGTCAACTAAAAAGCGTTAAATTTAAAGCTTATTCAGCAGGTCAATTGTATCTTTCTTCTGGAGAGTTGTCTCCTCTGAATCGGAATGCCGATGCTAATAGAAGAAGAATAGAAATTCGCTTTATTCCCCCCGGTAAAAAACGATAATACTACACTATTTTTTTAAAATAGTATTATTTTCCCTAAAGTTCTTTTTTTATTAGTGTAATAAATAAATCCCCACTGCTTTGCGCTGACTATTCCTAACGATTCCACTTTCTCAATTAAATTCCCAAAATCCACTTGAGTAAAATTCCCCTCACTTGACTATCTCATTGTTTCTTTAATCCAAAAAGCAAAATCTTGCAGATAGCGTTTTTTCATCTGTGCTAATGTTATCATTGTTATTGATCTATCAATTCTTAATTAGTCATGCCAATTTTATTATAAAATATAAGTAACAATCTACAAAACTCAATTAAAATTAAATTATTTCTTGCTATTTTTTTAGGTCAAAGGAGGCTTAAGAATGAATAAACCGAAAGTTGCTATTGCTTGTCAGGGAGGGGGAAGCCAAACCGCATTTACGGCGGGTGTACTTAAGTCCTTGTTTGACAGCAACATTCAAGACCAATTTGAAATTGTGAGTTTAAGTGGTACGTCTGGTGGGGCAATCTGCGCTTTTTTAATATGGTACGCTTTGAAAAAAGGAGACAATTCCGTTTGGCAGAGACTCATTGATTTTTGGGAAGATAATACGGCGCAAACGGTAGCAGAAAAGTTCTTCAACGATGCGGCAATTAAAACTATCGAATGGGGCAGTAAAGGATTAATTCCTCAGTTTAATTTTAGTCCTGCCTCTCCCTTAACTAAGGCATGGTTTGAACTGGCAACGTTGGGATTGCGTCGCCGTTTTACAGACCTTGAAGTATTACTAAAGCACCATGTTGATTTTGATGAATTAAATCATTGGGGAGCGCAGCCCGAACCACCGATTTTATTAATTGGAGCTTGTAATATTTTGAGTGGGAAACTACACAAATTCGACTCTTATCATGAACCCATTCGGATTGAACACCTCTTAGCATCTGCTTGTGTTCCGAGTATTTTTCCTGCGGTTTCTATTGATGAAATGACTTATTGGGATGGGTTATTTTCTGATAATCCTCCTATTGATGTGTTGATTAAACGGGATTACGTTGGAATTGAAAATATTCCCCATGAAATTTGGGTCATTAAAGTAAATCCGACAACTTGTAAAAAAATTCCAGTTCAACCCGATGATATTGCAGATCGTCGTAATGAACTGGAAGGAAATGTATCTTTACTACAAGGATTAGGACAAATTGAATTTCTCAACGATCTTTTTTTAAGAGGAGCATTTAAAGAAGACTTTTTGACAGAAACTTCCATTTTTGAACCCATTAAAATCCCTAAAATTTTTGCTGCTGATCCTGATAAATCTTACCACATCCCCTTGATTAAAATGTCAGAAGAATTAGCCGAAAGTCTCAATTATGAAAGTAAATTGGATCGCAGTCCAACTAATATTCATCGTTTAATCGAAGATGGCGAAAAACAAGGTAAACACTTTTTAGCAAGTAGGCACGGTTTAAAAGACTAAATGGGTGAATTTGTCAGTATAGACAACCTTTATTCTTTTAATTGCTGAACCCGTTGTCATTGTTCTAAAGTAACTTTAAAATTGGTACTATTAGGGGTGCGTATCATCGTTAAACCTTGAAGAATAGGGTCATTTTTTAGATCATTATGATGTAAAGGTTGACCGATTAATTTACGCCTAAAACGGAGTTGGACTCGAGGTTTATCTTATTTTGTGTTTTGGCTATCTATCCAATAATTTAAATCAGGAATTTTAGCGAAAATCTGTGGTTCTTTAATGATCTCAGCAATGGCATAAATGCCAGCATCTGCCCCCGCAAACCACACCAAGACCCCATCTCCGACGGATACTTCCCCACGATATCGAGTAACGAACCAAGGCATTTCTGCTAAGTTCTGAAGGGCATCTAAAATCCGATAATATTTAGAATTTCCTTGAAAAAGCTAATAATTCATACAGTTTACACAAGACCAAAAAAGAGAGAGAAAAAGGAACGCAATGCCATATAATAATTTTGACATTAAAAGTAATAAAATCACCAGAAGTTTTAACTTTCCTTAAATAACGGTTCTATTTATGTCCATCCTCAATCTGAAGGTCAAAATTGACTTATCCGCTTTTTCTTTTGCCTGTTTTGATCAATCCTGTGTGCTCAGTCAATTGAGATTCAATCGTTTAATACCGTTCTTTTTAATGATAGTTTTGACGATAGGGTTAACAGCCTGCCAGACGGCTACCCCTCCCACTGAATTGACGCCAGATGGGGAAATTGTCCAAAAAGCGATCGCTCTACAATTATCTAAAACCGAAGAACGATTGAGTCAACAGTTAAATACCTCTGTTCCCATTCTAGAAATTAGTAAAATTCAGGTCAAACAAAACGAACCTGTTTTTATTGAAGATTTAGCGGCCTATCACCTAACCGGAACGTATCGCCTGAAGCTGAAATTACCCCATCAAGAAGTTACCCAACGCCAAAACCCCTTTGATATTTATTTGCAACGCCAAGCAGAAGGGAAAACATGGCGACTTTTACGACGAGAAGTCAAAGATATACAAGCTGAACCGCAGTGGTCAAGTTATTTGATTCAATAAAAGGTGTAAGGGACGAGGTTTAAATTGAATCATTCAAAACCTAACACCTAACACCTTAATGACCATGCTAGTTAAGGCAAATCGGTATTACCCATCAAATAGCGATCGCATTCTCTGGCCGCCTCTCGACCTTCTTTAAATGCCCAGACGACTAAACTTTGACCTCGACGACAATCTCCTGCTGCAAAGACACCGGGCAAACCCGTGAGATACTTGCCTTCGGTGGCCTTGATATTACTGCGGGCATCGGTTTCTAAACTTAATGCTTCAAGGAGGGGTTGTTCTGGCCCCAAAAAGCCCATAGCCAAGAGAATTAACTGGGTTGGAATCACTTTTTCAGTTCCAGCCACAGGATTGGGGATAAATCGCCCTTGTTCATCTTTTGTCCACTCAACCACCACGGTATGAACTGCTGTAACTGCCCCTTGTTCGTCTCCTTCAAATCTAGTCGCTGTGGTCAAATAAACGCGAGGATCTTGACCAAATTTCTTTGCTGCCTCCTCTTGTCCGTAATCCATGCGGTAAATCTTCGGCCACTCCGGCCATGGGTTATTGGGGGCGCGTTCTAAAGGCGGTTGGGGCATGATTTCCAGTTGAGTGACGCTTTGGCAACCCTGTCGCAGGGAAGTTCCTACACAGTCGGTTCCCGTATCTCCTCCGCCAATAATGACCACATCTTTACCTTCGGCGGAGATAAAATGACCGTTACGGTTACCATCCAAAAGCGATTTTGTATTTTCAGTCAAAAATTCCATGGCAAAGTGAATACCTTTCAATTCTCGCCCTTCAATCTTTAGATCTCGCGGTCGAGTTGCCCCTGTACAAAGGACGACCGCATCAAACTCAGTTAATAGCTTTTCGGCGGGTAAATCTTTACCAATCTCCGTATTACAAATAAATTGAACCCCCTCTTCTTCTAGCAGTTGAATACGTCGTAAAACGACTTTTTGCTTATCTAATTTCATGTTGGGAATCCCATACATCAGTAATCCACCGGGGCGATCTGCCCGTTCAAACACGGTAACCCAATGACCAGCCGTATTTAGCTGATCGGCGGCGCATAAACCGGCTGGGCCTGAACCCACAACGGCAACTCGCTTTCCTGTTCGCTTTTCAGGGGAATCTGCTTTAATCCAGCCGGATTCCCATCCTTTTTCACTGATAGAGTATTCAATATTTTTGATGGTAATAGGGGGGCTGGTAATGCCTAAAACGCAAGATCCTTCACAGGGGGCAGGACAAACCCGACTAGTAAATTCAGGAAAATTGTTGGTTTTATGAAGACGATCTAAGGCTTCTTGCCATAATCCACGATAAACAAGGTCATTCCATTCCGGAATTAAGTTATTAATCGGACAACCACTGGCCATGCCGCCGATAATTGTTCCCGTATGACAAAAGGGAGTCCCGCAATCCATACAACGCGCCCCTTGCTGACGAATCGCTTCTTCTGTCATCGGAAGGTGAAATTCGTCCCAGTTGTGAATGCGATCGCTAGGGGTAATCTCTTCCGCAACTTCTCGGAGATATTCCATAAATCCCGTTGGTTTTCCCATTTTTTACCTCATTTACAGTGCTAATCTGTGACTATTAACCGATTTTTCGGCAGTTCTTCTTTTGATCCCTGACTTTTGCTTTGACAAAAAGACAATAGATGGTGCTGTCTATGGTTATTATTAAGTTAAATAGGGGGGATGGTCTGAGTTTACGGATTTATTTAAGAAATTGAATTGGTGATCGGAAAACCCCCGAGCAATGATCGCATTTTTGAAATCGTTTGATAGAATAAAAGCTGCTATCCGCTAGGAGAGGTGGCAGAGTGGTCGATCGCGCTCGACTTGAAATCGAGTGACTGGCAACAGTCCGTGGGTTCAAATCCCACCCTCTCCGTTTTGAATTAATCGGTGATTTTTGCCATTTCAGCAACCACACGCGCTTTCGCGGTTGTTAAATGCTCTGTAATCGTCATAATGGCTTTTTCTACGTTTCCTTCAGCAATGGCCTCATAAATCCGTTGATGCTCGCTATAAATATTCAAAACTTGACGATTTTTCTGCAAAGTATGTACTCGAATGACCATCATTTTATCAAAGACTTGATCAAGAAGCGATCGCAACCACAAATTCCCCGAACTTTCTGCTAATAAACGATGAAAACGATAATCTAGATCCAACATTTGAAAATCCGTTAATTGAGAAGTCGGAGGAACTTGACTGAGTTTTTTCGATTGCGCTAACATTTGCTGAAGACGCTCCAATTGGGCGGGCGTAATCTGCTGACACCCTTGGGTAACCGCTAACTGTTCTAAGGCTAAGCGACAGTCATATAATTGGATGGCATCATTGCTCGAAAACTGAACCACCTGTAAGACGTTATTGTCCCCACAAACCACCAAATCTTCCTGCTGTAACTGGCGTAACGCCTCCCGAATCGGTGTTCGACTCATCTGCAATTTTTTCGAGAGTTGAGTTTCAATTAAGCGTTCGGCAGGTGCTAATTCTCCAGATAAAATAGCTGTACGAAGTGCTTGGTACGCTTGCTCCTGTAAAGATTGATTACGTTGCACAATATAAGAAGATAGGGACAAAATTGTTCTCCTTTAAACCTTTATGCTTAAATGCTTCCTAATTAGCGGCTTTTATGAATCTCAAAAAGCAGAGCGAAAATTCTCCTTCGGGCGTCCAAAAATGGTATGACTCAATACATTTCTTTAAAGGTTATCCGTATACAGTATACAAAAGTTTTGGACTGGATCGGGTACCGAATGCTTAACAGGATTCCTGACGAGTCTAAGCCCAAAAACAGCAATAACCAAGAAGAGTCTTCGTCGCTTTTCGGTGACTAATTATACATTTTACAACGATGGGTTCTAAGGAGGTTCAACCAACCGAATGAATGGATTAAAAATCGTCATTATTGGTGCAGGGATTGGGGGATTAACCGCCGGAATTGCCCTAAAACAAGCAGGATTCGAGATCGAGATTTATGATCGCGTTAAGGAATTACGTCCCGTCGGCGCAGGGATTTCCCTATGGTCAAACGGCGTCAAAGTGCTTAATCGTCTTGGTTTAGGCGAAAAAATGGCTAAAATTGGCGGAATCATGGACTACATGGAATATCGCAATGCGAGCGGTCAATTGCTTAGTCAGATTGACCTCTATCCCCTCATTAGTACCGTCGGTCAACGTCCCTATCCCGTTGCTAGGGCAGACTTACAATCTATGTTACAAACGCATTTAGAATCCTATGGCGTTAACATTCATTTAAACCATAAATGTATGGGTGTTGAGGAAAACGAAAAAGACGTAACGGCAACCTTTGAAAATGGACACCAATCAACAGGGGATCTGATAATAGCGGCTGATGGAATTCACTCAATTTTGCGAACCTATGTCTTAGGAGAGGAAGTTTCGCCTAAATATGGCGGTTACACCAACTGGAATGGACTGGTACCCGCCCATGAGGATTTAGCTCCCAAAAATAGCTGGGTAATTTATGTAGGGGATCATCAAAGAGCATCGCTGATGCCCGTGGCACGAGATCGATTTTATTTCTTTTTTGACGTTCCTCTGCCCAAAGGAACAGCCGCCGAACCTGAAAATTATCAAGCTCAACTTAAAGAACACTTTGCTGGGTGGGCAAAACCGGTTCAAAATTTAATTGAACAAATTGACCCTTATCAGGTTGCACGCCCTGAAATTCACGACGTTGGCCCCTTGAAAAGTCTTGTACGAGGTAAAGTTGCTCTTATTGGCGATTCTGGTCATGCTACCTGCCCAGACCTCGGTCAAGGAGGATGTCAAGCCATGGAAGATGGAGTGGTGCTTACTCACTACTTGTTGACCACTAATCTGGGGATTGAAGACGCCCTAAAGCGTTATGAAAAGGAACGCAAAGAAAGAACCGGTGCTGTCGTCCAAAAAGCACGAAAACGGGCAGAACAAATCCATGGAAAAGATCCAACGGTTACCCAAAGATGGTACGACCAATTAGCCGTTGAAGATCCTCACGAAGTCAGAGAAGCGATCGCTAAAGTTATCTTAGCCGGTCCTATGCACTAAATATTTGCGATTCGACTGTTAATTAATTCTTAATTATTGTCATTTTCATTGACCTAAAAACATGGAACAAACCAATTCTGATTTAATTTTAGAAACCCCTGAAGTAACTCCAAAATCTCCCGTACCATCCGTTCCAAAAGTGTATGCGGATTTAGTTTATGGACTTAATGATAGACCCCATCCTCCTGAAGCGTTATTAGTTGCTTTTCAGCACGTGATGGCTTCTTTTGTCGGTATTATCACCCCACCGTTGATCATTTGTAACGCCCTTGGTTTAGAGGCTGCCGACACCAGTTTTATTATTAGTATGTCCCTGTTTATTTCGGGGATTGCGACGTTTATTCAGTCTAAAAGAATTGGGCCGATTGGTTCTGGATTACTCAGTTTACAAGGCACAAGTTTTACCTTTTTAGGTCCAATTCTGGCTATTGGTGCGGCAAATCTTGAAGCAGGAAGAACCCCGCAACAAGCCCTAGCCTTAATTTTTGGTTGTTGCTTTTTGGGATCATTTGTCGAAATTTTCTTAAGTCGTTTTTTACATTTAACCAAGAAAATTATCACCCCCCTAGTCACAGGAACAGTCATTACCATTATTGGCTTAACTTTAATTAAAGTGGGAATGACCAGTTTAGCAGGGGGGGTAATTGCCCAGAAAAATGGAACATTTGGCAGTCCGATGAATTTAGCGTTAGGAGGACTGGTCATGTTGATTATTATTGTGCTGAATTTGAATAAAAATAAGTATCTAAGAATGGGGGCAATTTTCATCGGGTTAATAGTTGGTTATCTCATTTCAATGGCCTTAGGAATGGTAAATTTTAATAGTATCGCTAATTTGCCCCTATTTTCTTTACCTGTTCCCTTTCGCTTTGGCATGAGTTTTGAATGGTCTGCTTTTCTTCCTTTCATTCTTCTGTATATTATTACTACCATTGAAACTATTGGCGACTTAACAGCAACCTCCGCCGTTTCTAAAGAACCGATTGAAGGCAGTATCTACATCCGTCGCATTAAAGGAGGCGTGTTAGGCGATGGCTTTAATTCTCTTATCGCCGCGTGTTTTAATACCTTTCCCAATACTACTTTTAGTCAAAATAATGGCGTAATTCAAATGACAGGAGTGGGTAGTCGTTATGTTGGGTTTTATATTGCTGGCATCTTGGCTTTTTTAGGGTTAATTCCGATTATTGGTGGCTTCTTTCAAGGATTACCGCAACCCGTTTTGGGAGGGGCAACCATCGTAATTTTTGGCTCAATTGCAGTGGCAGGTATCAACATCATTGCGTCTTCTGAAGAAGTCGGTCGTCGCTCTTTAATAATTGTTTCAGTGGCATTAGCATTAGGCTTAGGCGTCACCTTTGTGCCTGAAATCTTTAATGATAAACCGATGATTATTAAAAGCTTATTTTCTTCAGGAATTTCTACCGGAGGATTAGCCGCCATTCTGCTTAACTGGTTATTGCCGAAAGATCATCATCAAACTAACTTAGATGACACATAACTGTAAATCGTTCAACCTAGATGCCGAGCGAAGAATGAACGTTTCTGCGATCGCTCACTAAGCATCGTGACATATCTTATTTTTAAAGTTTTGAGGGAGAAAAATGAGCAATGTTCTCCCTATTTTTGGCAAAGCGATCATTTGATCTTTGGAATTTGATAGAAAAATAACCTGATCATTGCCAGAAAACCGTTACTTTTTAATAGCATCAGCCTATTCCGATTAATAGCATCAGCCTATTCCGATATAATTAAGCCATGAAACTAAGCCGATAACTCCCTAGTCGAAGATGACCTTAACTGTCTATAACACTTTAACCCGCCGCAAAGAACCCTTTGAACCCCTTGAATCGCACAAAGTCAAGATGTATTGTTGTGGGATTACCGTTTACGACTATTGTCATTTAGGTCATGCGCGGACGTGTTTAGTCTGGGATGGAGTGCGTCGTTACCTACAATGGCGAGGTTATGACGTGAGTTATATTCAGAATTTTACTGATATTGACGATAAAATCCTCAATCGTGCAAAAGCAGAAAGCACATCCATGGAATCTGTATCTGAACGCTTTATTAAAGCCTATTTCGAAGATATGGAAAGCTTAGCCATTCAGCCGGCCGATAGTTATCCTCGTGCCACCCATACTCTTGATGGAATTAAACGCTTAGTGAGCGAACTGGAAGCAAAAGGATACGCTTATGCCGCTCAAGGGGATGTTTACTATGCTGTCCGTCGTTTTTCGGAATATGGTAAACTTTCAGGTCGCAAATTGGAAGATTTACAAGCAGGTGCAAGCGGTAGAGTAGAAACTAATCCAGAAGAACTTAAAAAACAAGATCCCTTTGATTTTGCCCTCTGGAAAGCGGCCAAACCCGATGAACCCGCTTGGGATTCCCCTTGGGGAAAAGGTCGCCCAGGATGGCACATCGAATGTTCAGCGATGGTTAGAGACTGTTTAGGGACGACGATTGACCTTCATGTAGGTGGGAGCGACTTAATTTTCCCCCATCATGAAAATGAAATTGCTCAATCGGAAGGGGCAAACGGACAAGCTTTAGCTAAATATTGGCTACATAATGGCATGGTTAAAGTAGACGGTGAGAAAATGTCAAAATCCTTAGGGAATTTTACCACAATTCGTGATTTATTGCTAAAAGCTCAGCCAATGGCTGTCCGATTATTTATTCTACAAGCCCATTACCGCAAACCCGTTGATTTCACCGATGAAGCTTTAATGGCTGCAACCAATGGCTGGCATACCTTAGCAGAAGGCTTGACCTTTGGTTATGAGCATGGTGAGAAAATAGGCTGGAATTTAGCCGATTTGCCGCCCTTGAAGCCCAATTCATTAACCCAACGCTTTCAATCGTCCGTCGACGATGACTTTAACTTTGCCGGAGGGTTAGCGATTTTATTTGAAATTGCCAAAGAACTACGCAAAGAAGGCAATTTATTAACCCATCAAGGTAAAACAGACCTTTCTGCTACACAATTGCAAGAACAATGGCAAACCTTACGGATTCTTGCCGACGTTTTAGGCTTTAATCTTGATTTCGACAAGCCGATAAAAATTGAAAAAAAAGGACAAATTGAAGAAGAAGCCATTGAAAAATTGATTCAACAACGAACAGAAGCCAGAGAAGCCAAGAATTATGCAGAAAGCGATCGTATTCGCGATGAATTAGCCTCTCAAGGGATTACCTTAATCGATCAGATGGGAGGAATCACCACTTGGTATCGTCAATAACGCTTTTTGAGTCCTCAATCTTTAAAACTCATTAAGGGTAACCTCTGGATTCTCTAATACAGATGAAGTTTGAAATGAATGGATAATAAAAGGAAGACAAGCCCCTGATAGTCCTTTACGAATTCTTAAAGGCTTTTCCTCAAAAATGATAAATAAAGGGTAAATTTTGTCTGCTCCTTCACTAAACATATAGGATTCCTTTAACGGCATCACCCATTCATATTCTTGATCGAGCAATACCTGCACCCGTCGCCAGCGACTGAGTAAGTGGGAGAAATCCTCATCCAGACGCTGAATAAACAAAAAAATCTCCGCCCCTAGCCTAATTTTCCACTCCGGATCACACATAATGATCGCTAAATCACTGGGCAAAGCCAACGTTTCTCTTGTAGAAATCGTTTTAAAAGCATCACTGACAGAGGGATGACTATGACGTAAACGAACAATCGGAAGCGGAATTGTGATTAGACTATCTTCAGGACGACGCAAACTAGGAATTAATTCAAAATAGGGGCGATGTTGCCGTAAAAGTGAGATCGCTTCTGTTCGACTGCTATACTGCGCTAAAAAATTTTCGTAATCTGAGGAATGAAAGGTCATGATCTTCAAGAGTAAAATGCTGAAATCTTGTAACTTTTAAGCCAGTTGATCGAAGATCGAGAACATCGGTAAATACATAGACAACAAAATGACCGCAACCATGACGGCAATTCCCACCATCATTAAGGGTTCAATGATACTGGTGAGTGCTTTGACCGCTTGTTCCACTTCATCTTCATAAAAATCCGCTACTTTCATCATCATGGCGTCTAATTCTCCCGTTTCTTCACCAATACTCATCATTTGAATTGCTAAAGCCGGAAAGACATTCGCTTTTTGTAACGCCAAACTCATCATCCCCCCCTGTTGAATTTCTTCTTTTGCCCCAGCGATCGCATTAGCAATTACTTTATTACCAACCGTATTACAAACAATATCCAAGGCTTGCATAATCGAAACCCCAGAACGGGTAAGCGTCCCGAAAACCCGACAGAAGCGAGCAACTGCTGATTTTTCGTTTAAATCGCCAAATAAAGGGAGTTTCAACATCAACGCGTCAATTTGTAATCTACCTGCTTCAGTTTTATAATATTGCTTAATGGCAAAAACCGTCCCCATTGAAACCCCAATCGGCACTAAAATCATCGGACTCCGCATCACACCGCTAAGAAATAACATAAATCGGGTTAAAGCAGGTAATTGCGCCCCTAGATCCTCAAAAATTTTGCCAAAAATGGGAATCAAGAAAATCGTCATGCCGAAGAAGACCAGTACCGCTAAAATACCAACAGTGACCGGATAAGCCATGGCCGACTTAATTTGGTTTTGCAGTCGTGCCATATCTTCTAATAACTTAGATAAACGGTTGAGAACTTCATCGAGAACTCCTCCCGTTTCGCCTGCCTCCACCATACTGACATAGAGATCATCAAAACACTCAGGGTGTTTTCCCATCGCCTCTGACAAGGTAATCCCTTGTTGCACTTCTGCACTAATGGCTAGCAGGGCTTTTTTCATTTTTGGTTTAGCCGCCTGATCTGCTAAAACCCCTAAACAACGAACAATAGCGACTCCCGCATTAATCATAACGGAAAATTGTCGCGAAAAAATCGCTTTATCTTTAACGGATACTTTACTGAGTAGGGATTCTAAGCCAGAGAGGTCAATATTCATCCCTGACTTTTGGATTTTACCAATAGCGACATACTGAGCTTTGAGCATGGCGCGGGCTTGTTCGGTGGAAGTAGCCTCCACTTTGGTCTTGGAGATTTTTCCCGAACTATCTTTAACTTGAGCAATAAATGTAGGCATAGCAGTAACTTGATTTTAGATTTTAGATGGGGACATCAGATAGTATTTTCGAATTCAGCAAATTCTGATTAAACTTTGGCTTTCATCCGAGAATTTGTTGCTATTCCCGATGCACCCGCAACAAGACGCTGTAATTCATCAGGTTTACTACTTTTAGCGATCGCTTCTTCAAAGGCAACCGAACCCGATACCACTAAATTGGCTAGGGCTTGTTCCATGGTTTGCATTCCCAATTTCGATCCCGTTTGAATCGCTGAATAGATTTGTGGGGCTTTTCCTTCTCGAATTAAGTTGGCGATCGCAGGGGTAATAACCATCATTTCTTGGGCCATACAACGGCCAAACTCACCGGGTTTAGGGTTTTTCTTCTTAACTAAAACTTGAGCAAACACCGCTAGGAGGGAGTTAGAAATCATGGTACGAATTTGTGCTTGCTGATTAGCCGGAAAAACATCAATCATCCGATCTACTGTTCCTGCCGCCGAACTGGTGTGTAACGTCCCTAAGACAAGGTGACCCGTTTCTGCCGCCGAAATCGCCAAAGAAATCGTTTCTAAGTCCCGCATTTCACCGACTAGAATAAT
The DNA here is from genome assembly GCA_041746575.1 of Microcystaceae cyanobacterium. Lineage (GTDB taxonomy): Bacteria > Cyanobacteriota > Cyanobacteriia > Cyanobacteriales > Microcystaceae > JBGTGT01. The sequence continues at coordinate 24,593 of JBGTGT010000012.1, read as the reverse complement.
ATCGGGGTCTTCCCGTAAGGCGGCTCTGAGAGCATTGGCAAAACTCTTGGTATCTTCTCCTTTTTGCCGTTGGTGGAAGAGGCTTTTCACATTAGGAAACACGTATTCGATCGGATCTTCGACGGTTAAGATGTGTTCAGCGCGAGTACGGTTAATTAAGTCTAAAATCGCCGCTAAGGTGGTGGTTTTACCCGATCCCGTTTGCCCTGTGACTAGAATCATGCCTCTGGGGCGTTCTGCAATTTCCCGAATGACATGGGGTAATCCTAATTGTTCAAAATTCGGAATTTTAGAGGATAATGCCCTTAAACAAGCGGCATAACATCCTCTTTCTTTATAAACATTCACCCGAAAGCGCGCTAACCCTTTGACACCGTAGGAACAGTCTAACTCCCAGTTTTGCTCCAATTCTTTGCGTTGGGTATTATTGAGCATACTGAAAATTAGCTTTTGACATTCTTGAGGAGCGAGGGCTTCGTCATCAATGGGGGTTAATTTTCCGCTAATTCGGAAATAAATCGGCGCACCCGCTTGAATGTGCAGATCTGAGCCGCCCATTTCTACGAGTTGCTCCATAAGGTCTTCGATCATTAATTCCATTGGCATTATGAGGTTTCGCTCCTTTTTGGGATATTTAGTAGGGTTAGGTTTTTAAGGACTGATCACGAAAAACACGGTTTACTGAAAGCGCGGCGTCATACAGAAAGGACAATCGACCCAATCTTGTTGTAATTCAGCGTGACAGATACGACAGGTTAGAGAAGTCTTACGTTTTGCTTTAAGCTCGGCTTCTAGTCCGGTATCGGTAAAGGTCACCCGTTCTACTTCTTCGAGGGTGGTATGACCTTCCTGCACCAGATTGAGGCTGTAGGCGAGAAGCGTAACCATGCCTTCTTCAACAGCCGCATCCTTAATTAAGTCCGTCGTGGCTCCCTCATTGATCAATTTTTGAACTCGTTCAGTATTACGCATTACTTCATAAACCCCGACCCGACCTTTGTAGCCACTGCCGTTACATTTTGGACAAAGTGTTCCTTTTTGGCTGGCTTCGGCAATTTGTTCGGGATTGAGGGAGTTAGCTTGATAAATCGTAATCGGTTCATCTCCCGAAGCAGAAAGTCCAAAACGGGCTAATTCTTCTTTACTGGGCTGGTAAGCTTGACGACACTCACTACAGACTTTCCGCATCAGCCGTTGGGCAAGGACACCGAGTAATGAGCCCGATACCATAAAAGGTTCAACACCCATTTCATCGAGACGGGCGATCGCGCCTGCCGCATCGTTGGTATGAAGGGTTGTTAAGACCAAGTGACCCGTTAAAGCGGCTTCAATAGCGGTTTTGGCAGTTTCTTTGTCTCGCGTTTCTCCTACTAGAATGACATCGGGATCTTGTCGCATAAATGCCCGTAGAATGGAAGCAAAATCCATTCCTTTTTCCCGAATCACTTGGACTTGAGTAATACCGGGCAAAGAATATTCAATAGGATCTTCGGCGGTACTAATATTGACTCCAGGATGGTTTCGTTCCGCTAAGACAGAATAGAGACTGGTGGATTTCCCCGATCCCGTAGGTCCTGTCACCAAAAGCAAACCAAAGGGACGACTGGCTAAGTCTCGGACAATTTGCAGGGTTTCTTGATTGGTAATCAGAAAATCCAGTCCTAATTGGGTCGCAGAGTTATCTAAAATCCGTAAACAGACTTTTTCTCCGTAACGACTGGGCAGGGTATTAACCCGAAAATCCACCTTTCTACCTTCGTAAATACGGCGAATTTTACCATCTTGGGGCAATCTTCGTTCAGCAATATCTAAATCTGCCATAATTTTAAAGCGAGCGACCACTGCAGGGGTCACTTGTCGGGGAAGAGGATCAAAAGCTGGGTGCAGTACTCCATCTCGACGAAAACGCACTCTTAAAGATTCTTCTTGAGGTTCAACGTGAATATCTGAGGCTTGTTCCTGTAGGGCTTTGGCGAGGATTTTATCGACTAATTTGATAACAGGGCCTTTGGTGGAATCACCACTATCTAGGTCATCGGCATTTTCATCACCGACCGACTGTAGGGAATTGTCTTCTATTGTACCGAGAATATCGGTAATATCTCCTAGTTTCTGAAGGGCTTTTTCCTTATCCAGCCGTTCTTTTTCTTGGTTTATTTCTGATTGAATTTCGTCATATTTTTCCAAAAGACTATTATAGTCTTCCATTGTAATGACCATTCGCCTCAATTCGTATCCTCTGGCCCGTAAAATCCGATTTAGATCATCTTGCGCATCTAAATCATCGGGATTAACCATCGCCACCAAAAGGGTAGGGGGGATGCTATCTTGTTTGATGAGGGGAATGACTTTATAGCGACGGCAGAGATCCAAGGCAATAAGAGAATTGATCAAGTCGGCCATTTCCCGACTGCCAACGGGACGAACTTCTGGATCGAGAAAATCCACTCCATAGAGGATTTTTAGTTCAAATAAATGATTTTTCTTATGTTCTCGCACCAGTTCTGGGGGAAGTTGTCTCCCAGTAATTTGTTGCAACAAATCCACGAAAGGACGGCCGGATTTACGGGTTTCCATCAAGGCTTTTTTCACCTGATCTTGGTCGGCATAACCCGATTTGATCAGTTTGTTGCCAAAGGGGGAGAAATAATTAAGGCGGGCAAGTGCCTTGGTTGCTCGCGCTTGGGAAGGGCTAGAAGTCATAGCAGCATCAAGAGAATCATCCTTACTTCCCCCAGTGTTCCCACAATCGCTCGAAAAATTAATAGGGTTTGTAAAAATCTATAAAGGGCTTGAAAAATACCACAATCTAACAGATCTTAAACCGCCCACTAAAATCGGCAGATTCGTCTCTTATACTGGTAAGGGAGGCCATTTTAATCAATGGTTTACCCCCTCCGATTATTGGACTTGAAAGCATCATCTAGACTTTAATTATGATTGAGCAGCCCAACCGCATAGAAGAACCCTTACAAGAGGAACAATTAGAAGCGTCTCACCTCCCCGTCTCGGTTTCTCCCTCAGAGTCTCCTTCGGATACGGCGAACGCCCCGTCTGAAATGAGTGAAACGGATGCTTCCGTGGCTGAATCGACTGAGGCAGCTGCTCAAAGGACTCCTGACGAAATTATGATGGTCTTATCCCAAGAAATCACCAATCTTCAGCAAGAATTGGCAGAACAACGGCAACAGGGGGATGCCCTCAAAACGCGTTATATTTCCCTTGCTGCGGAGTTTGACAATTTTCGTAAACGGACTCAAAAAGAAAAACAAGACTTGGAAATCCAAGTTAAATGTCAAACCTTGCGGGAATTATTAGGGGTAGTCGACAATTTTGAACGAGCCAGAACCCAAATTAAGCCCGATGATGAGGGAGAGGCGGCGATCCATAATAGTTACCAAAGCGTTTACAAAAATCTAGTAGATAGTCTGAAACGCTTGGGGGTGTCGGCGATGAATCCTAAAGGCGAACCGTTTGATCCCGTTTATCATGAAGCGATGTTACAAGAACCCTCCTCAGAATACCCCGAAGGGACTGTCCTCGACCAACTAGTCAGAGGCTACTTATTGGGCGATCAAGTCCTACGCCATGCGCTAGTTAAGGTAGCAACAACCGCAGAATCCGATAGTGGGGTGGAAACCGAAGTCCCTGCTCAAGAGACAACAGAAGAATCATCGGCGTAACCGTTCAGGGATAGGGCAAAAGGGTGTAATGTTGTAATGCCCTCCCTTCCAAATCTCACGATTTATGATTAATGAGATGGATGAATTATGGGTAAAGTAATCGGTATTGATCTCGGAACCACGAACAGTTGTGTCTCCGTGCTTGAAGGGGGACAGCCCGTTGTTATGCAAAGCTCGGAAGGGGGCAGAACCACCCCCAGTATCGTCGGTTTTGGTAAATCGAACCAGCGTTTAGTCGGTCAATTGGCTAAACGGCAAGCGGTAACCAATGCGGAAAATACCGTCTATAGCATTAAGCGGTTTATTGGCCGTCGCTGGGATGAAACGGAGATCGAACGGTCGCGGGTAACCTATACGACGGTTAAGGGGCAAGATAACACGGTAAATGTGGATATTCGGGGTCGACAATTTACATCCCAAGAAATTTCCGCTATGATTCTGCAAAAATTGAAGGCCGATGCTGAAGATTACCTCAATGAACCTGTAGCGGAGGCGGTGATTACGGTTCCCGCTTATTTTACCGATGCCCAACGTCAAGCCACCAAGGATGCTGGAACGATCGCGGGTTTAACCGTGTTGCGGATTATTAATGAACCGACGGCGGCGGCGTTAGCCTATGGCTTAGATAAACAAAATATTGATCAATATATTTTAGTATTTGATTTAGGCGGAGGAACGTTTGATGTTTCTGTGCTTCAGTTGGGCAAAGGCATTTTTGAAGTTAAAGGCACATCGGGCAATAACCACTTAGGCGGCGATGATTTTGATAATGTGATCGTTGAGTGGCTTTTGGAGAATTTTCAAGCCCAAGAGGCTATTGATCTCAAAGCGGATAAGATGGCTCTGCAACGTCTGCGGGAAGCGGCAGAAAAAGCCAAAATTGAACTGTCGAGTATGGTCACCACCAGTATTAATTTGCCCTTTATTACAGCAGACGAAAATGGACCTAAACACCTCGAAATTGAACTCACTCGCTCCAAATTTGAAGAACTCAGCAAGGATCTTGTCCAAGCAACCCTTAATCCCGTTAATCAAGCCTTAAAAGACGCTGAATTACAGCCAAGTCAAATCCAACGGGTGATTTTCGTTGGGGGATCAACTCGCATTCCTGCCGTGCAGCAATTGATTAAAGATCGTTTTGCCAGCAGTCAGATGGATCGCTCGATTAATCCAGACGAGGCGGTGGCTTTAGGGGCCGCGATTCAAGGTGGCGTGTTAGGCGGCGATGTTGAAGATGTGTTACTACTCGATGTCACTCCCTTATCTTTAGGCATTGAAACCTTGGGGGAAGTCTTTACAAAAATTATCGAACGTAATACCACGATTCCTACCAGTCGCTCAGAAGTCTTCTCTACAGCGGCCGATGGTCAAACCTCTGTAGAAATTCATATATTACAGGGAGAACGGGCGATGGCCAAAGATAATAAAAGCTTAGGCAAGTTTCTGCTGACGGGCATTCCCCCTGCCCCTAGGGGTGTACCCCAGATTGAGGTCTCTTTTGAAATTGATGTTAATGGTATTTTGAAAGTGGGTGCCTTAGATCAAGGAACGAATAAAGAACAGGGAATTTTAATTAGTAATACGGGCGGATTGAGCGGGGGTGATATTGAGCGAATGCGGAAGGATGCCGAACGTTACGCCGATCAAGATCGTCGTCGGATGCAAATTGTTGAACTACGCAATCAAGCCGATAGTCTCTTTTACACTTATGAAGATACGCTGAAACAAAATGCGGATTTAATTCCCGAAGACCTCAAGATCGCTAGCGATAAAAAACGAGACAAACTTAAAGAATCTCTACAAAATCCTACTATTAGCCTAGAACAACTCAGAACAATTCTAGAAGACTTCCGCTCGATTATTCTGGAAATTGGCAGTCGTATTTACCAAGGTGCGTCTCCGAATGCTCAAACTCAAAGCCATTCCTCTTATACTAAGTCTAAGTCCTATGAACCCCTTGAATCGATGGTGACTGGCTTAAAACATCCCGTCGCTGATACCAATGATCAACCCACCCAAACAACCTTTAACAGTACAGATACCTTAAACTTAGATTTTGATGCGAAAGAAACCCTCAATTTAACTACTCCAAACGATGAAACCCCCGATGAAGCGACGGATTATGATCCGGGGGCGACAATTTCCAGTGATTACGAACCGATTGATTAGATCTGATAGTTGAAACCGACTCAACCATCAATGATATTTAAGGATATTTATAGCTTTGATACCTGAAAACCTGACCGATGATCGTCAATCAGCCCCGAATAACCTGAGTTAAGCAGATCATCGTATCAGGTCAGTCGCCACTTTTGCCATGAGGTAGCACCTTGAGATTTTTCCCACAAGGAGGTCATGATAAATTATAATAAAGAGTCTGTATCTTGAAATTAGATTGATTCCAATATACGCACACTCCTATACGGTATCCTGCAACCTGCAGGTTGAGTCGGGCGAGAGGACATTGATCGTCCTTGAAGAAGACGTTTCTCCTGTTAAGGATTGAGCGTCTCTCGGCGTTCCCTGAAAGTCTGCTTTCAGAGAAGGCAATGGTCAACGACTAGGAGGCAATCCTCATAAAAAAAAGATTAGGATCTACAACGTACATGGTAAGTTCAACAACACAACCCACTAGAGACATTGGCTTTACGCACGAAGATTTTGAACGACTTCTGGACAAATATGATTATCATTTCAGCCCCGGTGACATTGTGGCAGGGACTGTTTTTAGTATGGAACCCAGAGGCGCATTAATTGATATTGGCGCAAAAACTGCTGCTTACATTCCTATTCAAGAAATGTCGATCAATCGGGTGGATGCACCAGAGGAAGTGCTACAGTCCAACGAAACTCGTGAATTTTTCATTCTAACTGATGAAAACGAAGATGGACAATTAACCCTTTCGATTCGTCGTATTGAATATATGCGAGCATGGGAGCGGGTACGTCAGTTACAGCAAGAAGATGCGACGGTACGCTCCATCGTTTTTGCCACCAATAGAGGGGGCGCATTAGTCCGAATTGAGGGACTAAGAGGGTTTATTCCAGGATCTCACATTAGTACCAAAGAAGCCAAAGAGGACTTAGTGGGGGAAGATTTACCGCTAAAATTCTTAGAAGTAGACGAAGAACGAAACCGTCTCGTCCTAAGTCATCGTCGCGCCTTAGTAGAACGGAAGATGAATGGTTTAGAAGTAGGACAGGTCGTCATCGGCTCAGTGCGCGGTATTAAGCCCTACGGTGCGTTTATTGATATTGGTGGAGTCAGTGGACTGCTGCACATTTCTGAAATTTCCCATAATCATATTGATACCCCTCACAGCGTTTTCGGGGTGAATGATGAACTCAAAGTCATGATTATTGATCTGGATGCAGAGCGGGGCAGAATTTCCCTCTCTACGAAGCAACTGGAGCCAGAAGCGGGAGACATGTTAAGCAATCGGGCGTTAGTCTTCGAGAAAGCTGAAGAAATGGCTGAAAAGTACCGTCAGAAATTACTGGCAGAACTAGAAGGAAAACCCCTTGAAGCGCCTGAGGAGGAAGAGGCCAAAACGGAAGAAGTAATTCCCTCGATAACAGATTCGGCAACAGATAATGAAGAGAATGACAATGATGATATCTCAGCAACAGAAGAATAAAATCGGTTAAAAGCCTATGATAGAAGAAGGGAAAGCAACCCTTCTTTTTTTTTATAATTAAGCTGAATTCAGCTAAAAAACGATATATGGATGGGGAAGAACTGGTTTGGAAATATTCACAAGGAAAACGGGATTTTTGCCGTTTAGATTTACAACGAGCTGAGCTGATTCAGGTTGATTTAAGTGAAATCAATTTAAGTCGGACTGCACTGGATTGGGCAAATCTGAGTGGGACGAATTTGAGAAAGGCAAATTTGAATCGGAGCGATTTGATTCATGCCTGTCTGATGAGTGCTTCTCTCGTGGAAGCCGATTTGAGCGGTGCGGATTTAAGTTATGCCGACCTAAGTTGGGTAAACTTAGAGCGAGCAAATCTGAGTGGGGCAGACTTGACTGAAGCTAATCTCAAGCAAACTAACCTCAATCAAGCAGATTTAAGAGGAACGACCTTAATTGGGGCAAATTTAGTGGGGGCAAATTTCAGTGGAGTGAATTTGAGCCGCGCCGATTTGAGTGGTGCTGATTTAAGTGGGGTGGATTTGAGTGGGGGAAATCTAACAAGAGCAGATTTAAGTGAAGCAGATCTTCAAGAAGCAGATTTAAGTGATGCGAATTTTTATAAAGCTGATCTCAGTGAGAGTATTTTACGGGACTGTAATTTACAAAATGCTTTTTTACAAGGAGCTAATTTACGGAAAGCAAACCTCAAAGGCGCAAGTCTAGCCGGAGCAGTGTTGAGAGAAGTGAATCTCAGTTTGGTGACGCTTTCTGAATTTAATCTGCGTTCGCTCACTTTGTCGAGTTGTGTTGATCTCAGTTCAGCGATTCTCAAAGAAACTAAGTTAAGAGGTGCAAAGCTTAAGGGGGCAAATTTGGCTTATGCCTTACTCTATCATAGTTATCTAATCAAAGCCCAACTTAAGGGCGCAAATTTGATTGATGCTACTTTAAAAGGGGCAGATTTAAGAAATGTCAGTTTCCGTAATAGCAGTATCAGCAGTATTAATTTAACGGAGGCCACTATGCCGGATGGCAGTATTCATCCATAATGATTAAAAGCGTGTAATCTTAAGCCGAGTTGCTTTATTGGGCATAAACGTAATCTTACATGCTAATTTTAGCGATTGAATGAACTGATGAAAAGGGCGATCGCTCGGCATCATAAGGCGTAATTCTGTAATTTTATTGTCCTAGATCCGTGCTTTTAAGGGAGTGATGAAATCTGCGGTTATTGAATAAGTGACCGTCTTGAATCCCTACGCCATACCGTTACAAAATGTTAAAAACCCGCCACGATCAATAGCCGACCGTTACTAAATCCTGTAAAGTGTAACCTGTGTCTCTGATGGATCAGCGAGCAAACGACTGAAAATTGCCACACCATCGGGTCGCCTAATCAAAGTAAAAGAAAAAACTGATATAAAAACATGGTAGCAACCGTCAACAAACAAGAATTTGAAGAAATCCGTCCGGGTGTTAAATCTCCTGCTAAGGAAACCATTCTCACCCCTCGGTTTTATACGACCGACTTTGAAGCGATGGCGCAGATGGACATCTCAGTCAACGAAGCGGAACTACGTGCAATTTTAGAGGAATTTCGAGTTGACTACAACCGTCATCACTTTGTGCGAGATGAGCAATTTAATCAAACGTGGGATCATTTAGACGAAGAAACTCGCCGTTTGTTCATTGAATTTCTTGAGCGTTCCTGTACGGCTGAATTTTCAGGTTTTCTGCTCTATAAAGAACTCGGACGACGTTTGAAAGGCAAAAGTCCCCTTTTAGCAGAATGCTTTCTCCTCATGTCACGAGATGAAGCGCGTCATGCGGGTTTCTTAAATAAAGCAATGTCTGACTTTAATTTAACCCTTGACCTCGGTTTTTTAACAAAAAGTCGCAATTATACTTTTTTTAAACCTGAATTTATCTTTTATGCCACTTACCTTTCTGAAAAGATTGGTTATTGGCGATATATCACCATCTACCGTCACTTAGAACAGCATCCAGAAGACTGTATTTATCCTATTTTCCGCTTTTTTGAAAATTGGTGTCAAGATGAAAACCGTCATGGTGACTTCTTTGATGCGATTATGCGAGCAACACCTAAGATGCTTGATGGCTGGAAATCCCGCTTATGGAGTCGTTTCTTCCTATTATCGGTCTTCGCCACCATGTATCTCAATGATACGCAACGGTCTGCTTTCTATGAGTCTATTGGTTTAAACGCGCGAGATTACGATAAGGAAGTCATTGAGAAAACCAATGATACGGCAGGAAGAGTCTTCCCAGTGATTTTGGATGTTAAAAATCCTAAATTTTACGAACGCTTGGAGATTTGCGTTAAAAATAATGGAAAATTACGAGAGGTGGATGCCTCTAATACCTCTGGCATCGTTAAAACCCTCCGTAAGCTTCCTAGCTTTGTTTCTAATGGTTGGCAATTCCTCAACCTATATCTGATGAAACCGATTCGGGTTGATCTACTTGAAGGAACAGTACGCTAAACTGATAGAATCTTATTACAATGAGTGTAGGTGGGCTGAAATGCCCACTTTTTTGTTATTTTTTCTAAAAACAATCTGTATTTTTTTAATGGCTTGAACAACAAGGGTTTCAAACCGTACTCCATTAACTTCCATAAATGTTGCTGAGAATGTATCCTCTGTTGCCTGTTTCGTTAAACCTCACCCCGTCGCAAACTGCTATAATTGCCATAATTAACTGAATTTTTAACGGAATATTAATAATCAAGCGTGTAGAAACAAGGATGAACGTAGCAGGATGTAGAATGAAGAATTAAACCCCTGACTGTGAATTGGTTTAACGATTCAATGGGTCAATCATTTTGGTGCGTTGTCAGATCCTCTCATCTAACTTTCATCGATAGCCATCTTTTGACATTTTCTCTGGAGAATCTGTAAAATGAAAATTATTGGCGCAATTTTAGCCATTTTTATGCTTGCAGTTGCTATTTTTCTACCTTTTGCTGCAAAATTAAAAGCGAAGATTGAAGTCCCTTCCTATGATCCCGTCGACGTCATTTGGCCGGATCAAAATTGGTCAGAAGATCAATGGCAATGGTGGTATCATGCTTCTCAAGGATCAAGCTTTGAGGCAATTATCCCCTACAAATGGTTCATGTCCTTAGAAAAGCCCAGTTTGAGCTTATTTAAGCCGGCAGGAAGCTTTGCTGATCCCCAGTATCTTGCTAAGTTCGGATTTCTGCCTGATTACAAAAATAAATACAATCCTGATGATTTACCTGTCGGTTTCGCTAAAACCGAAAATAATTTTGATCCTGTGAGCCAAAAAACCCACACTGTCATTGGCTTTACCTGTGCGGCTTGTCATACTGCCCAAGTCAATTATAAAGGTAAGGGAATTCGTATTGAAGGGGGACCCGCTATGGTAGAACTTGATAAATTCAAAAATGCCCTCGGCTATGCCCTACTTTTAACAAAAATTGACCCTTTTCGATTCAATCGTTTCGCTGAAAATGTATTAAGTGAAGAAAATAACTCAGAAAACAAGAAAAAGTTAAAGGAAGACCTCAATAACCTAATTTTGACTGCGAAAAAAGCTCGATCTGCCATTAATAAGGATATTTTACCTGAAGGATTTGGTCGCTTAGATGCCCTTGATCGCATTGGCAATTTTGTGTTTGGCGCAGAAATCAATCCCGATAATTATACTGCCATTAATGCGCCGGTTAACTTCCCTCATCTATGGTCTGCCTCTTGGTTTGATTGGGTACAATATAATGGGTCTGTGATGCAACCAATGACGCGTAATGCAGGAGAAGCCATGGGGGTTTTTGCGCGGGTAAATTTTGATGCCGATTCCCCTAATGTTTTTGAATCTAACGTCAATGTCGAAAATCTGTATAAAATTGAGCAGTTATTAGCAGGAGAGTCTATCGAAACGGGTTTAACAGCACCTAAGTGGTCAGAAGAGATTTTGGGGACAATTGACACCGAACTAGCTCAAAAAGGTGAAAAACTGTACGCTCAATACTGTCAACGCTGTCACTTTCCGCCGATGGATTCTCCAGAATTCAAAGATGCCAAATATTGGACAACCTTGGGAGACAATAAAACTAGAGAATATTTAAAGGTTAAGATGCAGAACCTTTATGCAATTGGCACTGATCCGACATCTGCCGTTAATTGGTATCAAAGAACCGTGGATTTAGGAAAATTAGCGCAAAAATACGCTGAACCAAAAGATTACACGACTAATGGCATGGTCACCGCCGGATTTGCCTTGCCCTTTACCGTCACCAAAACAGTTGAGAAAAAATACGACGAATTAGGGCTAAATGAAGCAGAAAGAGACGCTTATAATGGTTATCGCCCCGATGATGCCCGCGCACCTCTTGCTTATAAAGCACGCCCTCTCAATGGGATTTGGGCAACTGCACCCTTTTTACACAATGGTTCTGTGCCGAATCTATATGAAATGTTACTTCCTGCCAGTGAAAGAAGTCAACAATTCTATTTAGGAACAAAGGAATTCGATCCCAAGTTTGTTGGTTATAAAACTGATAAAATTAAGGGAGGATTTTTATTAGATACGTCCGTAAATGGTAATTTCAATACAGGTCATGAATTTAAAGGAAATGGCCAAGGAGAAGGAGTTATTGGGACTGAACTGAGTGACAACGAACGTTGGGCATTAGTTGAATATCTAAAAACCCTTTAATTCTCTCACTAAAGCACGTTGAGGAAGGGGGAAACATTTCTCTCTTTTTTTCTTTGAGCCGTAACTTACAAATAGAGGATTGCCTTAAACTGATGACTCATTTTACTTATATTAACAAGTTACAAGTACTCTGTTTTAAAGCAGATTTACACGATCGCTTTGGTGATTTTATCTTAAAATAACGTGAGTTCGACGAGGGCAATTATCTCAATTTTTTTGTCCATTCTCGTTGGGATTAGGAAAAGAAAAACAAATTCTTGATTGGGGGACTAGCCCCCCAAACCCCCTGCACAAAAAAATTAAATAAAGAATTCTCGTAGATTTTTTGATGGTCGAACTCACGTTAAAATATACCCCTCAATAAGTTGAACCTAAATGTCAAGCAATCTTTGAGGAAATTTTACAAGCATGGCGTTATTTTAAAACATATCACTATCGCTATCCTTTATCTTTATTTCAAGCTTCTCAACGATTAAAGAAATTATTAGCAGAGCGTTTGGCGGAAAAGAATAATTAATATTAAATTTAACGACAAAATAATATAGTTCTTATCTGCCATTCAAAAATGCCCCTAATAATCCAAAACCAATAAATAGTAGTAAAAAACCGACACTGAAGCCAATTATATTACCTGTTTTATAACCCATTATCATTAACGCCAAACTCATTCCTAAACAGATTATCATCGGTAAAAAAAGTCGCTTGCGTGGAGGTGGTTTATATCCTTGTGCAAGTGCATCTTCATGAGAAATCCATTCCTGTTCTTTGCGTTTATTTTCAATAAATTGTTGTTTATCAAGGGCAACCATGGCTGTACCGATCATTGTTCCTAACAGGGCAATTGTGATACTAGCCATAATAATAATTTGAAGGTTCATCTTAGGAAAATAAAGAGCGATGGGTTAAGAAAATTCAGTCCGATGAATGATAGATAACGGGCGGGTAATTCCTAATTACTGCGTTTTGACATCATTTTTTGCACGGTTGTTTTGAAGGATTCAATTTCTTCAGGGGTTGCTTGGGTTTGTTGCCAACTTTCCCGTTGCATTAAAGATTTCACCCACGTATTTAACTTGGGATAAGCTTGTAATGAAATTCCTAAACTCGGCAACAATGTCATGACCGTTCCTGCAACGATATCCGCTAAGGTTAAATGATGACCCACTAAATAAGAATTGTCTTGTAGTAAGGTTTCAAAAAAGTTTAAAATCGTTGCAGTTTTCTCCCTAGATTTGTCTAAAACCTCCGATTCAACTTCGGCGAATCCCATCGTCTGACGAATGAAAGGGGTGATTGCTGGCAATAATTCATTAACCGTAACACAATCAACCATCTTAATCTGGCCGATTTGTTCAGGAATATTAGAAATTAAAGACTTTTCAGGATATTTTGCTTCTAAGTAATCTAAAATCGCTAAGGATTCAAAGATGTGGAATTCCCCATCTGTCAATACAGGGATATGATGAAAAGGGTTCATCGCCAGAAATTCGTCGGTAAACTGATCGCCATCAAGCTTCATCGGAACTAGCTCGAAATCCAGTCCTTTTTCTAATAAAGCCACCCAAACACGACGAGAATTGAAAGAAATGGGTACGTGGTACAGTTTAATCATGGTTTACCCTGTAGATGAAAAGGACTTTAGTGAATAGTGTATCGTTTAATTGTTACCGAACTTGACGACTTGCCCAAATGAGTGAGCTTTCTCCCTTTTCTTGGCATTGTCATCAATCTTTATCGTTAATTTCCCTTTGAAACTTTACAGTTTAAATTTCGTCTTAAGTTATTAAGTTCTGACGTGATGGCGAACTGTCCTTGATTTAAAATAAATTGACAAAATATCATCCTTGAAATAACCTTAAATCCAACACAAAAACGCTGACTGATACTATAAAGCTGAAGGGAGCAACTAGGGTGTCCAAACCAGAAAAAACAAGCTTTAGACAACGTTTAAGCCGTGTCCTTTACACGTTGGCAGAGAATTTAGAGAAAGAAAACATAGAAAAGCCAAAACATGCCAAAAGATCCCGCAAAAATCGAGAAATAGTTACCCCTGATGCCACCGAAGAGTCCAGAGAATTAGTCTCCGTTTCCACCAATGATACTCCTCCCCTTCCTAAAACGCGGCGGATTCGTCCCCGACGACAGCGTTCTTTGAGACAGAAAGAAAAAGGATCGGTTGAGCAAAAATCCTTCCAGTTAGCCGTCTCTGCTACTTTAAAGCAGTCTGTTCAGCATTCATGGCAAATTTTTCAAAATTTACGACAAAAGCCTCGATTTTGGCTTTGGATGGGCTTAGGCATTGGTATCGGTACCAGTACGATCGCCTTAGGATGGGGAGTGAACCAACTAGAAAGCAGTGTGCAGTACGCAGTAGAGGAGGTCTTAACCTATGCCCCCGAAGAAACAATCACTATTGTGGGCATGGATGGGGAAATTTTACAAACAATTGGACCTGTAACCTACGATCCGCTTAAAATTTGGCAAATTCCTGACCCTGTTCTCCAAGCCTTTATTGCTAGTGAAGATCGTCGCTTTGAAGAGCATAAAGGGGTCGACTTTCAGGGAATTTTACGAGCCGCTTTTGCCAATGTCAAGGCCGGTGGCGTGGTCGAAGGAGGCAGTACCATTACTCAGCAGTTAGCGCGCATTGTTTTTCTCAATCAAGAGCGGAGTATGACTCGTAAACTCAAAGAAGTGCGTCTTTCCCAAAAAGTTGAGCAAAAACTAACGAAAGCAGAGATTTTAGAACGCTATCTGAATCTAGTTTACTTAGGGTCGGGTGCATATGGCATCAGCGATGCCGCTTGGGTGTATTTTGGTAAAACCGTTGACCAACTGACCTTACCGGAGATGGCCACCTTAGCGGGAATTGTGCCTGCGCCCAGCGTTTATTCTCCTATCCAAAACCCGAAAGCGGCTAAAGAAAGACGAGATTTAGTTATTAATCGGATGTTGGAGGACGGCATGATTACAGACGCCGAAGCCCAAAAAGCGATCGCCTCACCCGTAACGGTTAATCCCAAGCAACCCAAGCGTCTAATCCGTCAAGCACCCTATTTCACTGATTACGTCCTACAAGAAGTCAAAAAGGTCGTTCCCGAAGCAAAACTTCAGCAAGGAGGCGTGGTCATTGAAACCACCCTTAATCCCCAATGGCAAAAAGAAGCCAAAGAAGTCGTTGAAGGAGCCGTTAAACGCTATGGTCGGGGTTATCGCTTTTCACAAGCTTCTCTGACCTCGATTGACCCCCGGACAGGTCAAATCAAAGCCATGGTGGGGGGTATCGATTTTGAGAAAAACCAATTTAATCGGGTGACTCAAGCAAAACGCCAACCGGGGTCGACCTTTAAAACCTTTGTTTATAGCACAGCGATCGCCGCAGGATTTTCGCCCAATCAAAGCTTTTTAAACGCAGAATATTTTGTAGATGGCTATAAACCCGAAAATTATGGGGACACCTACAGCGGGAAATACGTTTCCATGCGTCAAGCGTTGGCATCTTCTCTCAATGTAGTGGCCGTCAAAACCCTTGTAGATGTGGGTTGGAATCCCGTGATTCAAGTGGCTAGGAAAATGGGCATTCAATCAGAATTGCAACCAACCTATTCCTTGGCGTTAGGGTCATGGGAAGTCAATTTACTGGAATTGACCAGTGCTTACGGCACCTTAGCCAATAAAGGGGTACATAACAATGCCTACGGCGTAAGCCGTGTTTTAGACCGGAAAGGAAATGTACTTTATCAAGCTAAATTAACCTCAAAAGAAGCCTTAGATGCTGAAAGTAGTGCAATTACGACTTGGATGTTGCAAGGAGTTGTCAATTCGGGGACAGGCACTGCCGCTCAGATTGGTCGCCCCGTCGCCGGTAAAACAGGAACATCCGATAAAGCGCGAGATTTGTGGTTCGTGGGCTATATTCCCCAATTAGTGACAGGAATCTGGCTAGGGAATGATAACAATAGTCCAACCTATGGCGGGAGTAATATCTCGGCGATGTTATGGCGACAATACATGCTTGATGTCACCGAAAACTTGCCGATTGAATCATTTCCTGCCATTCCGAATCGTCTTGAAGGACGCAAAGCGACCCTTAAAAAAGAACCCATTAAACCGAAAAAAGCTTATTATAAGATGCCTGAACCCCAAGAATCAGCATCTGGTGCTTCTGACACGAATTCTTCTGCCAGTCGCTCCCGCTCTTACCAACGACAAAGTTATCGTTCCCGTTCCGTCACTCAACCCCAAAGTCCCCCCCCTCGCTCATCCCGCCGCCGTAGTTATTCATCCTCACCCCCCTCATCGTCTGCCAATCGCCCTAAATCAACAACACCCAAGACAACAGCCCCCACGGCTCCTGCTAGCGCACCTGCCCCGACCGCACCCTCCGTTAATACGGCACCCCCTGCCCCTCCTGCCGCCCGCAAAGGAGAGTAGATAGAAAGACAGGGTGAGAGTGATTTTGTTTCTTAATTTCTTAATCGTTGTTGGTTATTGCTAATAGGTCACTAAAGATACTGACCCTTGCTGCTGGTCACTGATATCGGTTATCTGTTATCTTAGGATGTACTTATAACTAAGTAAAATTAATGGTTTATTAAACGCTTATCCCCTAGGGTGTGGATGGAAATCTTATGAAACTTGCGCGATTATTCTCACAACGTTTAGCCCTTGTCTTGGCTTTATCGGGCTGTTTTCTCGGCGGAAGTCAACTTTTAACCCTCGCCGGTGGAAATTCGGGGTTAACTATTTTTAGTGGTGTTGAGCGTCGGGATATTCTCGACTATTACCTCGACTTTGGCGGTCGTCCTAATAATAAAGATCGCTACAAACTTTATGTTCCGGCAAAGAAATTAACCCAAGGGGCAAGTCGTTTTTATATTTCTTATCCTGAATATTTTAACGGTAAATTTAACACGGATAAAATTGAAGTACGGGTAGATGGAGAATCCGTACCGCTTAACGAAGTAGTTTGGGATAAAGAAAGTCGAATTATTGAAATTGATCTCCTTGACGATATCGTGGCGGCAACTAAAGTTGACATTGTGTTTTCAGACGTCAAAAATCCCGATTCTGGAACATATTATTTCCGAGGGGATGTCCAAGCGGCGGGCGAAATTCCGGTTCGTCTGTTTATGGGGGTTTGGATTATTAGCATCGAACGTTAGGCGAACGGTTCTTAAAACAATATATCCCTCTCTCAAACGTCGTCTCTGTTTAGGGGCTTAGGAAATTGATCACGACGGTGGTGAGGCGACCGATTCCCCTTTGACAATTAACCTTAATTATTTATGTATAATTTGCTGTTAAAGTTCTAAAGAATGTCAAAATAGGGAATTGAGATCATAACCTCCCAATTTTTTATCGCAATGGATGAGCTTACGAACTTAGTTGAATTTGCGGAGGAAACCCTGCGATCGCAGACGGGAGAATACTTCAGTGAATTACAGCGAATGATTCTCGTCTCGACTCTACAAGGCGATCGCAAAACCTACGAACAAATCGCCGATGAATGCGGATATTCCGCCAAATATCTCAGACAAGATGTTGCACCAAAACTCTGGCAAACGTTGAGCGATCTTTTTCAAGAAAAAGTGAGTAAAACCAATATTAAAGGGGTTATAGAGCGACAAATTCGCCACTCTACTTCTGTTCAAACAAATCCCGCTTCCCCCTCTGCGCCCCCTTCGTTTTCTGTCCGTCTCTCTTCTCCTCAAGCAGAAAAAGGAAATATTTTATTAGTAGATGATCAACCGCAAAATTTAAATCTATTATCGGAATTATTAGAAGAACAAGGCTATGAAGTCCGGCAAGCGATTAACGGCGAAATGGCTTTACAAACAGCAAGGGTTGCGCTCCCCGACTTGATTTTACTGGATATACAAATGCCTGACCTAGATGGTTACACGGTGTGTCAGCGTCTCAAGTCTGATGCCCAAACGCAAAGTATTCCCGTAATTTTTGTCAGTGCTTTAGATGAATCGTGGGATAAAGTGAGAGGGTTTTCTGTAGGGGGAGTGGATTATATCGCTAAACCGTTTAAAGTGATAGAAGTATTAGCAAGAGTAGAAAATCAGCTAAAAATTCAGCATTTACAACGGGAATTACGAGAAAAAAACCGCCAATTGGAAGAGGCGATGCAAGCATTATCTCGTTTAACAACGATTGATCCCGCGACATAACTCATTAATCGTCAATCCTTAATTGTAATCTTTTAAAAGCAAGGGTTTAAGAAACGCTTTAAATGATCGCTGAAGTCCCATCAGTTAATGACGAGCGACTCAAGAAAATACGCTCAGCGCCTACCTTACACCTTCAATTCTTGTACCGAATCAAGTCACAAACTTCTGTAAAATAGGGTGATTGAGATAATTAACAAATAAATGGTCAAAACGTTAAATCTCTTTACAAATTATCTTGAGTTTTTTAAAGATTTTTATGGCTTTGTATCGTGAAAAAACAAATATAAAGGCTACACTTCTGATTTTACCGTCCTTCTATTTTTAAAATGATGGACTATACCCGACAAGTACCGTAAGATTACTGAGTCATTTTTGAGGAAAATCAGTAACTTACCAAAAAGCACAGATGGGCAAAATAGGCAATTTGTCTAGAA
Organism: Microcystaceae cyanobacterium; assembly: GCA_041746575.1. GTDB lineage: Bacteria > Cyanobacteriota > Cyanobacteriia > Cyanobacteriales > Microcystaceae > JBGTGT01. The sequence goes on along the minus strand of JBGTGT010000012.1, from coordinate 5,958 downwards.
TAATCTCAACGTGACTAAAGCCTATAACTGTTTACCCAATCATTAGAATAAAAGAATAAAAATTATGGTTGCGACTTCAATTAATACCAAAGCTTCTATCAAAGCTCAACTCAAAAAGCGAGAATATCCCCTTAGTAAGAAATATCCTTACCGACATGCCCACTATCGCTTACATGACTTCTTCCATTTCCAAACCGAAACGGGTATTATCACGGACTGGAATGAAGCCAGAGACACCTTAACCACCGAAGATTTTATTATTGGCCTCATTGAGGGGTTAGAAGAAGAAGTGGGGACTGCCTCCTCGATGGTGATGTATAAAATTGGTGAAGAATGGGGACACAGAGACGCAGACTTTTTTCATCATTGGTTTACCAAAGAATACGGCTACGGGGCTGACCTCAGCAAACACAATTTATTGTACGTTCTTGAAGGTTGGTGGTGGCCGTTTAGTGCGCAGGGATGGGGCAACTGGGAAGTTGACATGAGTGAACATAAAAACGGCTTTATGTTTGTCAATATCTTTGACTCTGCCGTCGCCCGTACCATTGGCGATGTCGGTAAGCCCGTTTGTCATATCTATGCTGGCTTAATGGCCGGATTCTTCAGTGGTTTAGTCCAAAAAGACCTGAGTTGTATTGAAATACAATGTTATGCCATGGGAGAAACCTACTGTAAATTCCTCATTGGCAAACAAGACCGCATCGATGCGGCAACCTTCTGGTTGAATGAAGGAGCATCGGCACGGGATATCGAAAAACGTCTTTATGAAGGAGAGTACCTAGAATGATGAGTCCTCAAATGTGGGCAGGACAGAGGGTTCAAGCCTTTTTCCAAGGGTGCAATTGGAAAGGGGAATCCCCCAAACTTCCTCCCTTGACTCCCTTAGCAGAAGAAACTGCAATGGAACAATTAAGCGAAATTGACTTAATGAATCTCAAATTGCAGGACTTTCTTGGTCATAGTAATTGGTGTGGGCTTTCACGCCAAAAAACTTGCTCTCACTCCGCAGTTGAATCTAAAACACCGATTCAGGTGAGCCTCTCTTTAGGGGATTCGGTTCAGCATTTCTTCAATCGGTTTCCTTGGCAGGGAAATATCTTGCTTTCTCCTGCTATTGCCTCTGAAACACCGAAAAAGAAAGGTGGTTTAGCAGAAAAACTGGCAAATGCCGATGGTGATTGGAAAGTCACCGATTTATCTGATTTACTATAGGATAACCACGATGCACAAGAACTTAGAAATCATGATGCAAATGGCGGAAGATTATTATCTACAGGGATTAGAGGTCAAAGCCTTTAAACTCCATATAGATTCCCTCAAACAACGCCTAGCCCTGTACAAACAACTAAGAGATCAAGAAATTGCCATTTTTCAGCCAATTGCGGATGATATGGTCAGATCCTTACCCGAAGAAGACGAAAAGAAACTCGAAACTGTGCTTAAGCATTGGATTGCCGTGATGCGCTATGGTGCGATGGCCATGCTGTTAAATAACCCCGAATTCCTGCAAAGAAGACTCTTGGAGTGGCTAGCCACTCCCATTAATATTCATGGGATGCAGTCCTTAGAACGTCGTCTCTATCACAAATTACAAGACCGTTTGGGCGAAATCCTTAGCAGCGAACAAATTGCCCTGCTTAATCCCTTTCTCAAGCAAGCAGAAGACACGCTGATTAAGCCCAAATCTGCCCGAACCGAAACAAACGCCTTGATTTAATTGGAGAAAATCATGATTGATATTGCAGAACTCGTTAAAGATAAGCCCGTTCGCGGTAACTTTTTCTCTCCTGAAGTTTATGTCCAAGGAGACATTGAACTGGGATTACTGGAAAACCGTAGTGGGGCGAGGCTACTGGCGTTACCTGAAGTTTTAGTTCAAGCCCTTTATGCGGGATTAGAAGAAGAAGTTGGCCCTTCAACGGGGGTTGTTCTCTTTAGTTGTGGCCGTTGGTGGGGCAAAGGCTTTTATCGTCGTTTTGTTGAAGATGTCAGCAAATATTACGATAAATCAATGAAACAAATGGAAATGGTGGAATTTCTCGAATGCTTTAAACAATGCTGGAAAACCCACGGTTGGGGCGTTTGTGACTTTGATATGAAATACTATCAACAGGGATTTTTAGTGATTACGGTGGAAAATTCCCCCTTTGCTGAAGCCGCCCCTCAAAATAAACAACCCATGTGTTTCCTCGAAGCGGGCATCCTCAGTGCATTCTTTAGCCAACTCACGAAACAGAATTTACATGCCGTACAAACGACTTGCGAATCGCTGGGGGCTGACAGTAACCGCTTTATTCTGGGTTTAGAAGACCGTCTTAAAGTGGTTGATGCTTGGAAAGAAGAAGGTCACGACCATGCCACTATCATGGAACTGTTATGCCGCAATCAGATGGCTTCTCTAGAGGAATAAAGAGTCCTTTTTTCCGATGTTATCTTATCGTCAAAAAATTATATCCCTAGGAGTGACAAAACGTGGCTAAATCCGTCAGACTTGACCCCTTATCCGTTGAAGTTTCTATCCAAACCAACGATAATTTATTATCCGCCCTCTTGAAAGGGGAAGTCCATGTACTAGAAGAATGCGGTGGACGGGGAATGTGCGCTACTTGCCATATTTTTGTAAAAGAAGGCATGGAAGGCCTGTCTCCTTTGAATCGCCGTGAACAACGAACCATTGAAGTGATTACTACCGCAAACCAATTTTCCCGTTTGGCTTGTCAAGCGCGCGTGATTGGGCAAGGGGTCACGGTGGAGCTTCCTATAGGGATGTATTTAGACGAAATTGACGATATTGAAGCCCTCATTGGCCGTCGTGCCGAACAGGATATCCTCCATCCCATCACGGGTAAAGTCTTAGTGCAAGAAGGAAAACTGATTACCCGCACCATGATTAGTCAACTAAATGACACTCAAGTAGAAGTGACGGAATATCTTAACCGAACGTCGGATGCCTAAAACAGTAATCAGTAATCAGTGAACAGTTAATCGTTAAAAATTGATTATTCCTGATTTTATTGATTAACAACTCGACATTCATTATTAAATTGGGAGAGCATTGCAATGTTACAAGAATTAAGCCGTTTAAGTATTGAAACCGATGGCCGCTATGCCACGGACGATGAATTAGATTTCTTAGAAGCTTATTTTGAGTCGGTGGAGGTGCGTCTAAGTGCCTACGAAAAGATTCGAGATTCTGAAGAGAAATGGATTCACCATCTGAAAATGCGGATGCGCGCGCTAAATCCTCAAGCCATTATTTTTAAACGGGGAGATAAAGACTTAACCGGAATTTGGGAACGGGATATGCGAATGTTGATGCACCATACCACGGCGGCGATGTTAATTAACGATTTAGATCGTTTGCGAGAAGGTACATTAATTTGGCATCAAACTATCACAAAGGCTCAAAAAGTTCAGCAAATTACCCGCGTTACTTTTGGTCTGTTGATTGAGATTATTGATCAATACCTCACTCCTGAAGAAACAAAATGTATTCTTTCTGCACTACAGCTTGATCAAGCCGTCTTAGGATAGAAAAAATTACCTAAAAATGATTGCCACCAATCCCGATCCCTGTTTTCTTTCTCATCATTTACAAAAAAAAGAGCGATTAAAAAAATGAACAGTAACGAAAAATTCACTGTAACACTAGTTAATGAAGAAAAAAATCTTCGCAAAATCCTTAAACTTGCTGAAGATGAATATGTTCTCGATATTGCGGAAGAAGAGGGGGTTCATCTGCCTTATTCTTGTCGTGCAGGTTCGTGTTTTGATTGTTTAGGAAAAGTGGTTGAAGGAGAGGTAGAACAAACGGAAAAAGCCCTCGATTTTCTTCGTCCTGATGAATTAAACGCCGGTTATGTTCTTCTCTGTGCAACCACACCTAAATCCCATTGTACGATTCTTACTCATCAAGCGGAAGAACTTTTTGACTAACATTACGATTGATTAAATAATAAAAAAAGGCGGTAAAAAACGATGACAACAGAACAACAAAACGCAGTAACTCCATCCTCAGAAGACGCCAATAAAACCAATAATTTACCGATGGTTTTAGATATCGCTTCAGGTGCATTGTTGATGGGGGGATCTATCGTTTCCCTGATTACACAACAGGTAGCAGTAGCGGCTCTTCCCCTCTCTGCGGCGGTGGCGTTAAACATGGTCAACCGTAGAAAATTGATGACACAGATGCTAGATAACCAAAATGCGGCAACCCAAAAAGTGACTGAGTTAATTTATCAGTTAGAGGGCAATATGGCGACGAATTTCACAAAATTGCGCCAAGAAACGGAATCCAATTTCCAAAGTCATCAACAAACCCATCAAAATGATATTAATACCCTCACGACTTCCCTTGACAATTTACGTCAGTCTCATGGGAATTTAAGCCAAAATCATCAGAATTTTAGTCAATCTCATCAAATTTTGAGCCAAAACTACCAAGATCTTAGTCAATCTCATCAGGTTTTGAGCCAAAATCATCAACAGTTACAAAGATTCTCGGACAATCTGGATACTCAACTGCGTAAAATTGAGGATGTTGTGGGAGAATTACGTAAAATTGACAATTTTACCCAGTCTATTCGCTCGAATCCCGATGCGGCGGATGTTTACTACCAGCGAGGTTTAAGTCATCAACAGTTAGGGGATAAAGAAGAAGCGATCGCCGATTTTACAGAAGCCATTATGCTAAAATCCACTCATGCTAAAGCCTATCATCATCGGGGGATTTTGTTAGCAGATTTGGGACAACGACGTAAGGCGGCAGAAGATGTGCGTTTAGCGGCGAAATTCTACTTTGATCAGGGGGATTTGGACAGTTACGAACAGGCGCGGTTACTCAGTAAGGATTTTTATGCGGTACGCAGTAATGAGAGCGAACCTGAGTTAATTATGCCGGATCAGGTGGAAAATATGACTGAAGAATTAGACAATCCTGCGGTTAATATTGTGACCTTAGAAGGGATCTTCAATTAGAAGCCGCTTTCTTTCATTATTATCTTTATATCAGGTAGGGGCGCAAAATTTGCGCCCTTTAGTGATCTTAGGGTGCTAAGATAGTAATCAGTATTAAACGATGAAATATTGAAATTTATGAATCCTTCCTCTAACGATCAATCTATTATTATTGCTCTCAATTCAGATTTGATTCACGCTTTAGATTTATCTCCTGTTACCCAATGGATTCATCCGATATTAATTGAAAATAGGATGATTAATTACGAACAAAAAGTTGCTTTTGATATTGACTACCCAAGAGATAAAACCGATCCAAGAGAATTATCAGAAATTCCAGAAGTGCGCCTATGGTTTGTGCGTTTAGATAGTCTTTTCCCCTATTTTATGTTTTTCTTGGCGGCAAAAAAAGGAGAATTAGCTCGATATACAGCGATGTTAGTTCCTCATCAATTTAATCGCAGTGAAGGCATTCAATATAATCCTGAAGCGTTGGAATTATTTTTAATGCAAAAGATTTTTATTTTATCGGATTGGTTGAGAAAAAATGAAATTTTTGGGCTAATGCGTTTAAAATCAATGGCTCAATTATTGGGTTACGATATTGACGATAAATTTTTACAATTTTTAGTCAATTCTTAATTTGAAAAGATAAGTAGTTAATATAGTAATAGAAAAATACAAGTAAAAAATAATAATTTTTCAATGATCAAGAATCAATCATTAAATTCATAACAAAGATTAAAAAAAAATGAAGCTTTCTATGTCTCTTTCTCAGTTACTTGTAGGATGTTAATTAACGTGGTTCGACGAGGGCAATTATCTTAATCCTTTTGTCTATTCTAATTGGGATTAGGAAAGAAAAACAAATTCTTGATTGGGGGACTAGCCCCCCAAACCCCCCAACGGGGGACGGAGTGCCTCCCCCGTACCCCCTGCACAAAAAAATTAAATAAAGAAGGCTCGTAGATTTTTTGAGGGTCGAACTCACGTTAA
>JBGTGT010000011.1:0-156659 GCA_041746575.1 Microcystaceae cyanobacterium | reverse complement strand
AATCAGACCAATGAATCAACTCAACAACTGGCAGATCGTTTTCAAGTAAGTTATAGTTTCGTTAATCGTCTCCTCAGACGTTATGAAGTTACAAAAAGTGTAGAGCCATTACCTCATGGTGGTGGCAAACCGCCTTTGATTTACTCAAAACAACTTGAAATTGTGAAAGAATTGGTAGAAGAAGATAACGATGCTACTCTCCAAGAATTAAGCGATCGCTTAAAATCCTCATGGCTTGATTTTATTTTGGGAGAACAGAAGTGGTTTTTTTCCTCTGTCGAACTCACGTTAGGTAAAGAGGACTCGATTAAGTTGAGTCACCCTTAACAAAAGTTGAGCATCAGGTAGTTCTTGATTTTCATCATCAAACGCCGTCAATACATCTACACTCCGACGACGCAACTGATTAGTAATAGCTTGGGGAATATGGACATCCATATACAAAGCAATAGCCACTTACAGCAGCCCTTTAGCTTTCATCCTAGTGTAAAAAGGTGATCTAACTGCTCGCGCTATACCGACTTGCACCTGCTCCCATTCCTGAGAGATTTCTCGATCAATTTCTTCCTGATGGTCAAAATAGTAGCCCATTGCTGCATGAGCTTCGGCTGGCTTTAAGTAAATGTGCTGTCGGCATATCTCCTCTACAGACCAACCGTAGGCAAGATAAATCCACGACAATACAATCTGTGCAACTCGAATACGTGGCAATCGCTGTAATCGTGCAGGCTGATCGTCTTGCTTCTCAATATGTGGGTAACTCGGATCAAACGCTTAACCCTGACACTAAGTAGTCGGACGTAAATAATCAGCAGTATGTAAATTTATGTTAAGAAATTAGCCGTGATCGCCCAAAAAAGACCCAAAAATATGTTAATAGAGTTTAATTAGATTGACAACAATTAAAGATTAACAAATGTCATCTCCACGATTAAGGGTCTTTTTAACGTCTGAAGAAGAAAGAACACTATTTGAATTGAGTAAAGCTCCAAATGTTCCTCAACGAACTAATGGGACTTAAACGATAACAAGAGTAAAATTAGGGTATAATCGTTGTCAGATCATAATTTCACGTCGAGATAACCCCCATGAGAGAGACGACTCCTGAAGCCATGCCACCCTGCTTTGAAAAATGGTGTAAGCGTTTCGATGATTGCTTCTCAACTAAAGCTTAGAAAACTGGGTTTAGAAATTACCTAGTGGGACTTAAACAAAAATCAAGCCCCAGGAATGAAAATGGGACTAACTACAACTCAACTGACATGGCGTGATTTGATTCTGGCTCCGATTCCCGAAAAAGCTTATCAATTCACGACCTCCACTGTTTTGTAGGGACTATCTGGAGTTTTGCGCTCAGCGATTAAAAATTATCTTTTAGACGAAATTAAACTGCAAGCAACTCATCAAGATTTTGGCTTTCGTCTAAATACAGTAACCGTTTTACAAAAGGCAGGAATTCCGCCTCAAAGTTTGCGAGGGAATGCAATAATTTGGCAACAGTTTAGACCTATTTATTTTCCTATTGTTTTTGAAAAACCGACAAGTTATTATGATGTAATACTCATCCGTTCAACCGAAACAAACGTAACATCGGCTCAAATTCGTCGAGACGGAAAACTGGTTTCAGGATCTTTAAAAACGGGTCATTCGTCATTAAAAAAAGAGATTGTTTTTCATTGGTATTATAATAATTTAGTTAGTGGGTTGTATGAGTTATATTTAAAAGATCAGAATGATAATAATTATTCTTTTTATTTAGCACATAATTAGGACTGGTTTAAGGTTTATCGCCCATAATTTAACAATAATTTAAATATTCTTTTCTACTTTTTTCTCCTTCAATAGCGAAAAGAAAAAGAAATTATCCCTAAGCTTCTACTTGTTTTGGGACTGACATCCCATCACAGATTTTTGTATCGTAAGAATATAGCGTAACACCTTTGGGATTTAGAAATGATGTTGTCTTCTAAAATTTCTACTTTTATTTCTTTATTATTAGCAAGCCTTTTTCTGGTTACCACACCATCACCCGCCAGTAGTCAAGCTTGGTTACCTTGGTTATTTCAAGGATTACAAGTGATTCAACTTTCTGCGATGTCTGATCGTCAAGAAGTTCAAATTGGCCAACAAATTCATCAACAATTAATTAATTCTCGCAAAATTCGCCTCTCTTCTAACCGTCAACTTCAGCAAAAAATTAATGTCATTGGTCAGCGATTAGCCGCCCGAAGTTCTCGTTCTCAAATCCCTTATACTTTTTCAGTCGTCGACAATCCCGAAGTAAATGCTTTTGCGACGATGGGGGGCTATGTTTACGTTAACACAGGATTGATTGCTAAAGCAGAAAACGAAGCGGAGTTAGCGGGGGTTATGGCACACGAAATTGCTCATGTTACTGCTCGACACGCCGTTAACCAAATGCGGAATGTGGCTATTTCTCAAGGATTAATGTCTGCCGCCGGAATAGATACCAATACGATGGTACGATTAGGGGTAGAATTAGCCTTTAATCTTCCCTACAGTCGTGAAGCTGAACGAGAAGCCGATCAATTAGGTTTAAAAAATATGATCAAGGCGGGTTATGCTCCCATTGGAATGATTAGTTTTATGCAGAAATTAGCTAGTCAATCTCCATCTTCTGCTACTCTTTTAAGTACCCATCCAGCCGCTTCTCAACGAGTGATTGCCCTTAAACAATCAGTTAATCCAACGATTGCTTATCAAGGAGATGGTTTAAATTCTCAAGCTTATCAACAGCAAATTCGTTCGTTAGTAAACTAATATCAAAGACTGGACGTAATTGAGAATTAATTTGACATTGAGAAAAGTCGTTTAGAGAGACAATTATATCGTCAATTCCTTGTCGAAGAATGGCTGAGGATTGGGGAGAATGATTAACCATAATGCTAAAAGTCATGGGATTCTTATGGTCTAATTCGAGGTAACCTGATAAGGCAGAAATTCCTGTTAAAGTGCCCGTTTTCCCCCATAGCTTGCCCGCAATAGTCGTGTTAAGAAAACGAGATTTAAGTGTACCATTTACACCAGCGATCGCTAAGGTATTTTTATAAGCCAGATAATTCGAATTTGAGCGATGGTAGATTGATTTTAAAAGAGTAACAAAAGTTAAAGGTTTTATGAGATTATAACGGGATAACCCCGAACCATCTCTTAATTGTATTTCTTCTAAATCAATAATTTTAGCTAAATCTTTTTTCGAGACTTCTTTGAACACAATTTGATAAAGATTCTCCGCATATAAATTATCACTATCTTGGTTGACTTTTTTTAGAAAATCTGACAGAGGATAATCAATGCTCAAGATTTCTTTTTTATTTTCTTTCGATGAATCATGAGTAATTTTAGACTGTAAAACTCGAATTCCTTCTTGTTGTAATAAAGCTTGAAACACTTCTAAAAAATAGACAGTAGGATCTAGAATAGACAAACCTGTAATATTAGGTTGAGCATCTGTTGTTAATTGTCCTTTAATTTCGAGACGATTGTTTCCTCTCTGAAAATGCAAGGTAATATTATTATCTTCTCCCAGAGGAACTGTTTTTGTTTGATTGACAATTTGCCATTGTTTGCTAGCGATTTCATCAGACCACTCTATGGTTAAAGTTTGACCAATTTGTTGCGGTTTTAAGATCAAGTCAACTTTGTTATCGTTTAAGGTTAAACTGCTAATGGTTGGCGCATATTCATATTGAATATCTTCCCATTCCCAAGTCGGATTAATCCCTGCATTATTGAAATAACTATCGTCGATGATTAACTGATTAATTTGTTTAATCCCAAATTGCTTTAACTTTTGAACAGTGGTTTTAAGCTGTTCGGTCGTTAAACTTGGATCGCCTTTACCAACTATCCTTAACTGGTCTAAATAAGGGGCTGAACCTTTTGCCCAAAAAGAAGTGCGAATGCGATAAGTTTCTTTTAAACTCAATAAAGCAACCGCACTGGTGATTAATTTTACATTAGAAGCAGGAATAAAATATTTGTCTTCATTTAAAGCATAAATAACTTCATCAGTCCGAAGGTTTTGAATGAGGATACCCCAATGCGATCGCTTTAAATTGGGCTGTTCTATGAGATAATTAATTTGAGCGTTTAATTGATTTTTGCAAGCTGATATAGATTGAACAACTGAAGACGGAGAATTAGCAGAATTTGCTAAACCTTGCCAAGGACAAGCAATATTTTCTAGAAATAATAAAAAAGAACTGAAAAGAACTAAAGAGCGCAGTTTGAGCATCACGAAATATTAAAACGTTTATAAAATTGTAACAAGCTAGACAGTCTTTTTCCAATCCTACCCTTAAATAAGGGATAACAAAAGATACAGAAATCTTAATAGAAGGAATTAGGAGAAGTTTATGATCTATTCTTTTAGTATTATTGACATTACGCCTGTTTTGACTTTTTTTAGTTATCAGCAACAAATGGAACAAAATCCTCGTCGCAGTAAAGCACATTTGGGAAGTTTTGCCTGTACTCTCGATGGGTTTATTGACTCAACTCAACTGATTTCCAAAAAACCCGATTGGGATTGGGATGAAGTGATCAATACAATGATTGATTTTTGGCTGAAAAAAGAAGCAGATATTCGCTACTGGCAAAATCATCTTGAAAAAGCAGAAAAAGATAGCATTCTGGTGGCAAGAGTCATTAATTTTGAAGCGTTGCGCCATGAGCTTGAAGTGACCTTTGAGCAGTAAGCCCAGAAGTGTTACAATTTTTAATAAACACTCAGGATAAGCAATTTTAGGCATGGAAACAGCGTTAATTACAGGTGCATCTTCAGGAATTGGTGAAGCGTTTGCTCAAGAACTAGCGGCTAATGGTTTTAACTTAGTTCTAGTTGCTCGTTCTCAAGATAAATTACACCAACTCGCTCAACAACTACAAGAAAGTTATGGCATTAAAACCAATGTTATTGTACAGGATTTGACACAAGCAAATGCTAGTCAAACGGTTTTCAATCAGGTCGCCGAAAAAGGATTAACCATTAATTTCTTGATTAATAATGCCGGTTTTGGAGATTATGGTACCTTTTCAGAACGTCCCCTCAGTAAGCAAGTGGAAATGATCCAACTCAATATCACAGCTTTGGTGGAATTAACCCATCTTTTTTTATCACAAATGCTACAAAAAGGACAAGGAAAAATTATCAATGTTTCCTCGATAGCTGCCTTTCAAGCTTTACCTTATCTCTCAGTTTATAGTGCAACAAAAGCCTTTGTACTAAGCTTTAGTGAAGCGTTATGGGCAGAAAATAAAAATAAAGGGATCAAAATCTTAGCTTTATGTCCTGGCCCCACAGAATCCAACTTTTTTGAAAAAGCAGAATTTCCAGAAAAAATGTCAGGCAATGGTAAACTTGTCTCCGCAGAAACAGTCGTTAAAGCGGCCTTAGAAGCAGTTGCAAAGAATCAATCTTCCTTAGTAACAGGTGGTTTAGAGAATCAAATTGTTGCCAATATTTCTCGTTTTTTACCGCGTGAAATTCTGTTGAATGCGGTTGAAAAGCAATTTAAAGCTTAAACTTAGATAAATTAAATCTAACTCCTTACTTGCTCTCAACTTGATTTAAGAAAGCCTCTAATTCTTCTCCCTCAATCACCTCTTTTTGTAACAGCGTTTGGGCAATTTTTTTTAATAACTCACGGTTTGATTGTAAGATTGCGACGGCTTGCTTATAACCCTTTTCTACAATCTGTTTCACCTCTTCATCAATCGCTTTTGCCGTTTCTTCAGATACTAAACGACGGACACTGCCGCCATTATTGCCTAAAAAATTACGACTTTGGGTTTTATCGTAGGCTAATGGCCCTAATATCTTACTCATGCCATAGGTGGTGACCATTAACTCTGCAATATGGGTCGCTCTTTGTAAATCATCTGACGCACCATTGGTCACACTGCCGAAGGTAATTTCTTCTGCCGCCCTGCCACCGAGTAACATGGTAATTTGTTCACAAAATTCTAGATCACTCATTAAAAATCGGTCTTCTGTCGGCATTTTCAAAGTATATCCTAACGCAGATAAACCACGGGGAATAATAGAAATTTTTGATACTTTTCCTCCACCCGGCATCACTGCTCCCACTAACGCGTGGCCAACTTCATGGTAAGCGACAATTTCTTTCTCTTTATCCGATAAAACGCGGCTTTTTTTCTCTAATCCTGCAATCACTCGTTCAATCGCTTCTTTAAAGTCTTGTTGAGTGATCTGCTCCCGTTGACTTCTGGCCGCTAGTAAAGCCGCCTCATTAACAAGATTTGCTAACTCTGCCCCTGCAAAACCGGGCGTTCTCATTGCAATTTCTTTAAGATTAATATTTTCTGCTAATTTGACTCGTTTTGCATAAATTTCCAAAATCGCCATTCGTCCACTTAAGTCAGGACGGTCAACCAAAACCTGACGGTCGAAGCGTCCGGGGCGTAAAAGGGCAGAATCAAGGGTTTCTGGGCGATTGGTTGCGGCTAGTACGATGACAGTGGCATCTCCTACACTAAAACCATCCATTTCTGTCAATAGTTGGTTGAGGGTTTGTTCTCTTTCATCATTGCCGCCACTATGAAAGTTGCCTCCACTGCGGGATTTGCCAATGGCATCCAATTCATCTATAAAAATAATACAAGGGGCTTTTTTCTTCGCTTGATCAAATAAATCCCGTACTCTGGCTGCTCCCGTCCCGACGAATAATTCTACAAATTCAGAAGCAGATATACTAAAAAAAGTGACGCCTGCTTCTCCTGCTACCGCTTTGGCAAGTAGGGTTTTCCCTGTACCGGGAGGTCCGACTAAAAGCACGCCTTTAGGAATTCTTGCACCAATTTGACTAAATCGCTCAGGATGCTTTAGAAATTCAACAATTTCGACTAATTCAGTTTTTGCTTCATCTGCACCTGCCACATCGGCAAAGGTGATTTTTTCTGATTCCCCTTCTACATAAACTTTGGCTTTATTTTTACTAAAAGCTAAAGATTGTCGACCTTCGCTACGATAAAACAAAAATTGCATCGCTAAAACTAAAATAATCGGAGGAATTACCCAATTTAAAATATTTTGAAACCAACTACTCTTGACAGGGGGGGCTTCAAAGGTAATATTTTTGGCTTGTAAGGTCTCGATGAGTTGGGGATGATTAATCGGGACAGTTGTCAGAAAACAGACAGGTGAAGAAGACGGATAAACCGTTGAAGGAATGGCAGAGAAAGACTCCGTAGGGGCGTGGAAAGGGTTACTCGAATTGTCGGAAACAGGGGAGACAGACGGAGAAGGCGTCAAAAATACACAGGCGGCTTGCTCTTTTTCAGTGATTTCCGTTTTAGGTCGGTATAAAATGAAGCGATTTCCTAAAATAATCTGAGAAACATTATCGTTTTCAACTTGCTTAAGAAATTCGCTATAGGGACGAGGGTTCGGTTGATTGTTGGAACGATTGGAGAAAAGAAAAAACAGGGAAAACGACCCCACCATGAATAACAGGAAAGTGACCAGAGGAGATTGCAATTTTTCTTTAATATTCATTAATATTCATTTGTCATTGTTAACAAAGACTGTTAAAGGGTTAATAGCAAAATACTGAAGCTCCTCTTTTTATCATAGCGGACAAATTCGACAATCATATAATATCCTGCGGAGTTTAGCCCATGAGTCAAGAACCTACTACTGTTACTTATTCTCTTAAGACAGTGTTAGTCCAACCAGAACAAAAGATAGACAACCTACAAGGAGACGTTGCCGATCTCAATGTAGGACAAGCTCAAATAAAATAAAAAGTTGATTAATTAGGCAAACGACTGGATAATTAAGTGTTTATTAATTAAAGTGTGTTATTTGGATTAATTCTTGCCATTTTAGCAGGTTTAGCTAAATAATTCGGGATTATTGCTGATTCTCGATCAATCGGGAGAGGTCATTCCTTCCTAATCATTTTTTGATAATAAAGCTTTAAATTGGTAAATATTAGTCAGTAGACCAACGGCGGAATATAGGTTAAAATGTAAAACGATTTTGCTCTTTTAAAAATCTTTCTCTGAACGAATATGCTTGGTTTCTTATTAACTTGGTTATTAGCAACGGCGTCAGTATTAATTACAGCTTATCTAGTCCCCGGTGTCGTGGTTAATAGTATTTTAGCGGCGGCAATTGCGGCGATTGTGATTGGTTTTATCAATGCGACGGTTAGACCCCTTCTAACCCTTTTGACGTTGCCTTTAACGATTCTGACGCTGGGTTTGTTCTTATTAGTTGTTAATGCAATCTCCTTATCGTTGGCCGCTTTTTTGACTCCCGGATTAGTCGTTCAGGGGTTTTGGCCAGCCGTGATTGGTGCAATTGTCTTATCAATTGTTTCTTCTTTGGTGAATCGTTTTGCTAGAGGAATATAAGAAAACATTTAGATTGCGATCGCCTTAACCCTGCCCCTTCAATCCTTTTTTAAAGCTCAAACAAGCCCTTTTATTTTGTTTAATAAGAGGGTCATTTTTTTATTTTTGAGGTACAAAGTCTTTGATTTTCGAGAATTGGGAAAATTGATAATAATCATGATTTTCTGCAAACTAGGCGCAAGTTTTTAAAAAAGTTGTTTCACTCATAATACTTTTTGTTTAAATTGGGATGACTACGACGGCTGGAACGGTAAGTAAATTCACTTACCCCGCATTGAGGGTGGTCAGGATTAAGGGTAAAGATTGTTTTTTGCCAGTCTTCTTGTTTAGCGAGTTGCGCCCACAGCAGTCCTTCTGGCGAGGGAAAGAGGCGCATCCACATTTTGCCATGTTCTTCACAAAAAAACTCTTCTAGCCAAACTTGTCGATCTACCCAGACGTTATTTTGGGCAGCTAGCAAGGCGGCTGTTAAGGCAGGCAGTTTAAATCCTTTCTGAATTTCTTCCCTTCCTTCATAAAAAATATAATGCTTCGGACTACCGACTCGCCACAAACGACGTTGACAGCAAGGACAATAAAACTTTTGACTTTTTTTGTGTCGGCTTCTTTTGTTAGGCATCTTTTCGCTAAGTAATATTACGATTTAACACAAACTGCTTTGCAATGATGATATTTACTGGTAAAAATCACCATTTTTAATCAATGTTGGTTCAACACCAACTATGATCTGTTATAGGTATTGAGGCTATAAAATCCCATGATACTCATCACTTTTTGGAGTGTCTTCGATCACTTTTGACAAGATAAAGCTAACCTAAGTAAGCATAATCTTTTGCAACTTCTCGAAAGTTAATCTGTTTTTGATAATCCTAGTATGTCTGATATGCTCAGCAAAAAAATACGGTTTTTTTCAGGTAAGATTAGGAAAAAGTTCAGAAAAATTCAGGTTTCGTCGGATTTGTCCCGAGAAATATTTACTCAATTTCACTTGTCTTTTTTTAATTATTTAATTATGTATTATAATAAGTAGCTAGGCAGAATTAAATAGAAAACGCTCAGTGTTGAGCGCGAACTTCTATGCCATTGCTAATAGCGATCGCCAATGTTCCCCAGTAAAATCCCCTTGTTTTTGTGATTAACGACTGTCAAAATCCAAAGTTTGTTCTTTTTGTGGCCAACAAAAGTGAGTAGCTTATCTATTTCTGTAATTTCTGGTATTTTATTCTCTTGGGGGTCGTCAGATCAAGATTCTTCAGCCGCTTTTAGCCAATTGATCATTGTGGTATGGTTGGTCTCAGTTACTCTGGCAATCGCTCTAAATCCCATTCCATTGAGATACATTTTTAAACAAAGTTGTTTAACTTCTGTTGGATCTGCTCTAGAAATAGGCTTACACCTGAATGATTGTTTTCCTCTTCTCCAGCTTTCTCTAATCTGACAAAGGAATAACTAGAAATAGGCTTACATCTGAATGATTGTTTTCCTCGACGAAAACCATTCTTCTTCTTTTGTGATGATTTACAGTTAGGACAGTCCATTACTTCACAAGAATTTTTTAACTCTTATTCTAGACTCCATAACATTTCACATTCACCAACGCCTAAATTCGATCCCGATAAAGTGATGAGCCATCTCGAAAAATTTGAGGGGACGCTTCTTCGCAATTCGTTAATTTCTGCCAATGAATCCCAATTATATGACACCCTAAAAAAATAAGTAGAAAAATGACAACTTTTAACCGTATTATCTTCCACGTTTTTTTTACCTTTAAAAAACGCCCTTAAAGTTGGATTAGCTGGGGCGATCGCTATCCAATTACCCAAGCCTCAAGATCTAAAAAAATATGCGTATTGCTGTCATAAATGACTCAAATACTGAAAAACTGGCCAAGTATTACCAAGCTCGTCTATTAATCGTCAAAAGTCTCCCATCTGCTGTTCCCGATTGGCATAATAAGCAGGTAGATGGCGTTATCTATTCCTATTGATTTCTAGAAAACGACCTCTACCAAAATCCGAAGGTGGCTTATCGAGTCGCTGATTTTTCGCTGACGCCCAAAAAAGAGGGAGAAGTTTAGTTTCTTCTCCCAGAGGTTGTTATTTTGGTTTTCTAATGAGTCTTTCAGTTTTTTGCGTAGCTGTTTTTCTCGTTTTTTCAGTTGTCTTTGTCGGGCTGAGCCGCCTTTACCTTTGTCGTTACGCCCTTGACGGCGGGGGGATTCCCATCGTTTGAGTCTTTGAGTCATGATCTGTTCACTCGATTGAATTAAAGGTCTAAAATATTAAAGGAAGGATAAGAATGATTATATTCTATCGCAATTGACCCTAGTATGGCTTTTACCACCCTTGCAACGCTCTTAAATCAGATTCAGCGTAAACCGGCATGGCAAAACTATCATCGCTATTCTGCCATCGTAACCCATTGGAAAACTGTTGTTCCAGCTAAATTTGCCTCTAAAACCCGACCGATGGGGATTCGTCGTCAAATTCTTTGGGTAGGAACGGAAAGTGCGGCGATCGCACAACATTTAACCTTACAACGCTATACTATCCTTAAGCCATTAAATCGCCTTCTCGATGAGCCGCTAAATGATATTCACTTCTCTTCAGTCTATTGGACTGTAAACCCCCCTCAAACGAATTTAGAAAACCAACAGTTCCCTTCCAGTCCTCTTTTTGAAATTGAGGACATAAAAAGATGTAATGCAACGCCAGAGGAAGCTTTTCAAGGCTGGGCTGAGATTATTCGTCAAAGAAGCCACCAATTTCCCCTTTGTCCCCTTTGTCAGTCTCCTCTGTTACCCTTGGAAGAAAAACGGTGGTCGATGTGTGGTTATTGCCACTCCTGTCAAATTTCAGAAAATTCTGTAGGAGTGTAGGAAGATTTAAACAAAAATTAAGCCTTAAAATTCAGAATACTATCGGCGGTATTTTGCTCTTCAAAACTTGTTTTTGCCACAGAATCCAAAGATAAGTGCATCGGATCATAGCCTAGCTGTTGACTAATCCGTTCTCTGGCTAAAGCTCGGTATTCCCAAAAATGTTCTCCCGCAGCGCATAGCCCTAAATACAGATTGAGAACTTGAGGTTTTCTTCGCAAAATAGTCCATAATTGTTGCCAAAACTGTACCCGAATTTCAGGTCGGCGAATCCCCTGATGCCAGATTAATTG
This sequence comes from Microcystaceae cyanobacterium, assembly GCA_041746575.1. Lineage (GTDB taxonomy): Bacteria > Cyanobacteriota > Cyanobacteriia > Cyanobacteriales > Microcystaceae > JBGTGT01. The sequence goes on along the minus strand of JBGTGT010000011.1, from coordinate 145,085 downwards.
AGTCAATAATCGTAATCCCTTATTGATAGGAAATTGCATTGTTTGCTGAGATCTTGACGACGAACCCAGACTGAGACATTGCTGGAAACAGCGTCGGAGATAATGAGTCGGTTCATACAGTGTCCAGAAGCCTTCAACATATTCTTTCGCAATTTCGGCAAGCGGACGCGTGGGGATAAAATTCATCAGGGTATTTTGATCTCCTGTCAGATGACTACTGTCTCCCTCCACTAAACGCTGTTCTTGTTTTAGGCGAGTCCAGAGTGCTGTATTCGGTAGCGCTTGGAGAATCCCTAACATCGGCTGAGGAATACTGGTTTCTTCGATAAAGGCTTGAATTCTTTGCCCTGCTCCTGTCCGTTCTCCATCAAAACCGAGGATAAATCCCGCATAAATCAATAACCCTGCCTCATTAATCTGGCGACAAGCTTCTACTAATGGGTTGCGAGTATTTTGTACTTTGCGGGTGATGTGCAGACTATCTTGATCGGGGGTTTCAATTCCCAGAAAAACGGCATAAAAACCAGCATCAGCCATGAGGTGCAGTAATTCGTGATCTTCTGCCAAATTGACAGAGGCTTCAGTAATGAAGGTAAAAGGATAGTGATGTTCCTTCATCCATGGAATCAATTCTCTGAGAAAGCGTTTGACGTTGCGCTGATTGCCAATAAAATTGTCATCGACGATAAACAGCGAGCCACGCCAGCCTAAATCATAAAGGGTCTCTAACTCAGCTAAAATCTGACTGGGTTCTTTGGTGCGGGGTTTACGTCCGTAGAGGGAAATAATATCACAAAATTCGCAATTAAAGGGACACCCGCGCGAGAATTGAACCGCCATCATTAAGTAAGCGTTTTGCTGAAGGAGATCAAAGCGAGGGATGGGACTAAAGGTAACATCGGGTTTTTCGAGGGAACGAAAGGTGCCAGTGGTTTTTTCTTGAGCGATCGCTTCTAAAAACAGGGGAATAGTGACTTCTCCTTCGTCTAAAATGAGATAATGCGCCCCACAATCTAGGGCATCTTGGGGAACAGAAGTAGGATAAGGTCCACCAACTGCCACTTTTTTGCCTAACTGAACGGCTTTTTGAATCAGAAACTGAAAATCTGGTTTCTGTACCAACATGGCGGAGAGAATGACTAAGTCACACCAGTCCCAATCTGCTTCGGTTTCAAGATTAACATTGCGGTCATAAAATCGGATTTCCCAGTCTTGGGGGAGGAGGGCGGCGACGGTAATAATACCAAGGGGAGGAATAGCGGCTTTCAGTCCGGCGATTTCCATAAAGCGGTCATAAGACCAGAAAGACTGGGGAAACTTAGGGTAAAGTAATAAGGTTTTCATAAAATCCCTTTGTATTGGTTATATAATTCTTTTTGATAAAAGGAGAAGTCATCGCTGAAAGAAGTCCGCCGTAATTGAGGTTAAAATTGACTTCATTGCCGACTTTTAAATGATCATGCTGGCTATGGAGAATTAAATGATCGCTACTAGAACCGAGCACGGTAAAATGATAACTTAATCTTAAACCAGATACTCCAATATCTTGCCTACCTAAAGCAATAATAATTCTCTGGTGAATACCTCGATCTAAAAAGTGAGGAACATCGCCAAAGGCATCCTGACCGATTTCACCATAAGGCAAAGAGGGCTTTTCTTTCGCCTCGATTACTTCAGCAATTAGCTGGAAAGCGTTGGTATATAAGCCAGAAATCGCTTTACGATTGATAGTTTCACGACCTAAAAGAATTAATTCTCCTAAACGAAGGTTGTTAATCCGTTCCACCGTTTTTGCGGATTGGTACCATTCATGATTGGCTGAATTCCCCCCAGAAATAAGGGCTAATTTGAGCGAAAATTCCGTTTCTATCCGCTCAGCTAGGGCGGATAATTCCTGCATTTTTGTTTCATCGGGTTTGACTCCTCCGTAACAAGCCAAGTTACAGCCAATGCCGATAATTTTGATAAAGGGAAAGGAAAGGGTTTTTGCAACAAATTGAGAAAGATCTTTGGGCAGTATTCCTTCTCGGAGATCCCCTAACTCTACCATAATGATAATTAGGTGAGTTTTCTGCTGTGCTTGGGCATAATAAGAGAGTTCTTTGATGGTTTCAAGTTCAGTATTTAGGCTAATATCCGCACTTCTAACGATTGATTCTGCTTGACTTAAGGCAGTGCGTAATAGGACAAACGGTGTCGGTATTCCCGCTTTTCTCATTTTTTGGATATTTTCGAGGCGAGAATCAGCAATAAATTTTACCCCCCCTTGAACCATAGCCTTAGCAACCAAAGGATCTCCTAATACGCCTTTAGAAACCCCCATTAAAGAAATTCCTCTTTGTTTATAAAGATGACAGAGAAATTGAGTATTATGCTGTATTTTGTCTAAAGATATTTCTATCCTTGGCATCAACACTTATGACTTCCCTACTATTTGTGGTTGTCTCATTGTTAAGAGGGGAACTTTTGCTAAATGATCGGCTGTAACTTTTGGCTTGAGCTTAAGAAAATGATGGCTTAATGCTTGAATCAGTTTTTGGCATCCATATTTTAATACATCGGTCGTCGGTAATTGAAAATGATCTTCATACTCGTCTATAATCGCTAAGATTTCTGCGTCAGTTAAGTTTTCGTGGCTTAAGGTGATAGCGATGACTTGAGCCGATGAAATTGCTTCAATGAGTCGAATTTCACCCTCAATTGTTGGCATCACTAAATGGGGAAAATCACAGCGAAATTTTCTAGCAGGCGGATGTTGCAGAATAATTCCATCGGGCATACTTCCTTTTAAAATTCCCAGAGAACTCATAAAAGCGGGATGACTGACGGCACTTTGTCCTTCGACTAAAATCAGATCGGGATTTTCATTTTCAAACGCTTGAACAACGGCATTTTCTATTTCACCAATCACAAATTGAGAAACGAGTGCATCCATTGATATTCCGTATTTTGCCCCTTGCATTAAGCTAGTTTGCCCTGTCCCCACTAACACAGATTTAATGCCTAAGCGATTTAAGGTTTTATTAAGTTCTACGGCGGTTGTCATTTTGCCACAAGCACAATCTGTTCCTAATATGGCAATAACCGGAACGTTAACCTTTGATATCTGATTAGTAAAAACATGAAGGTCTTTTAATTTGGGAGGTTTTCTAATATCTCTGATTTGAATATCACACTGCACCGCTTTATGCATAAATTCTTGATCGTCTGAAAAGAATTCGTGAAGACCATTAATGATATCCATTCCTTGTTCCATGGCTTCTAAGATCAGAAATCTTTCTTCTGGAGAAAGAAAAGCATCTAGGGGAGCTTTTCCATAAATATAACAATGGGGAACGGTTGCTAGATTTGCTAACGCGTCCTGTAAATTTTCAAAAATCGGAATATTATTCTTTTGATTGTCTAATACTTCTCCTGCATCTTTACCCCTTAAAGAACTATCGATTATACCGACAATGGTGTAAATCTCAGAGTGTCGAACCAATCCAGCCGCCGTTTTTCCATCCATCAGTCCAAACTGATTTTCACAATAGATTAAAGCTGTTTTTTTTTTGTGTTTCATGTCATCAAATTTTTTTAAATTAAGTTTTTTTTTTACGATTAAATAGCGTTTTTTTGTAAGATTGAAAGAGGGGATCAGATTTAACTAAAAATATAGGGGACTCTAATATTCTCTTAGCAGTCAGGAAACAAGAAGCAAAATGACGAGGGACGAAATTATAAATTTTTCCGCCACGCTCGATTGTTTTTAAGAGATTGAACTTAGGCAAAGTTGCTTTTTATTCCTCTTCTTCTAGTCGACTATAAAGTTCTGTCTCTATAATGTCATCTAGTTCTTCTGGAATTTTATTAGCAACTGATGGATCAATTTGGCGTTTTTGTAATCGTCCCGTTCGTTTTAACCAACTTAAGAGCGGTTCTGTTTCTCGAAATGGAATAATGGGAAGAGCTTGATATCGAAGTTCCTGATAAACGGAAGGATTATAGCGAGTAGCCATGTTTATTAATCTCTTGAACGTAAAATTATCCTGACCCCTCGGTTTAAACGAAGTTGATAAGCGATTACTATGATGAGAGTCCATCATATCGTTTGGGATCTTTTTTAGTTTTTTTTGTGCCATCCGATGGCTTTTTTGCTTTTTTCACTTCTTTATTGCCTTTTCGCTCAGCCATAATGATGCCTCTACTAAATAAATGAGTAAACAATACTTCAAAGAATTTAATTTTTAAATTCTTTGTATTCTTCAGTCCTGCTTTTCAAAAGAAGGATTGTTAATTTTATCTTCTCAAAAATCAAAAAGTACGATATCTCACACAAAGATTATTCTATCAAGCCCAAGATAATTCGTATTTGTCAGGAGTGACAACGGTTATTGATGCAGTTTGTTTTCTCATACTAAAAATCATAACATATTTTCGAGCAGTTTTTTAAATAAGTGCCTATTTTTACATTATTCGTTTATTTCAATTTTTATGGATAAAATTAACTCATTTTATCTAGTTTTAATTTTTATCTTGGTCTCAAAAAATGCCCCAATCGGTCGAAATAATTCCTGTGCTGATCTTGAATCCGATTGAATAACCCTGCTTTATCTGGATCTCTTCCGTCAGACTGGGAGCGTTAAAATAAGTTCCAGCATCCAAAAATCATAAAGCGTCAATAAGCTTTTATACTTATTAGTCTCAGTGGCGGAGTATTTTTCTAAGGAATCCTGAACTATTAAGACTTTGTTAAATATAGTCATTCGCTCATTAAAATCACTCTTAAGCATGATCCCCGTAGGATGAACTGCAAAATCAGTCGGTTTATCGTAGGTGCAAAATTAAATCCTTCTGTCTTTGTGTCGCTTTGTAACTAGAATCTTAAGAGATAATAAAGACTTCAGGGGATGAGGAATCGCTGAAATTTATGGAGAATCATCATTATGGATGATCAAGGTTGAGATAGATATATAGGAAAATATAATGAGAACCTGACATTTAAGGTTTTACTTTTTAAGAAAAATTTATTAGAGCGTGTCTTATGAAAACCGCTAATTTTCTCACCTCATCCTGTCGCTACTGCCGCTACTTTAACACGGAAGGACGACGGGGCGGAGTTTGTCAGCAATTTGATGTTCCTGTAGAAGCAAACTGGAAAGCTTGTGCTTTAGCGACGCACGCCTTTAAAACACCTTGGGAATGCTGTGAAGAGGTCGTTCAACTTGAAAAATCCTATCATTTGTCCTATTCCGAAGAAAAAGAAACGATCTCTGTTTGACCTAAGTAACTGATTGAGCGGGAGAGATTCAAGTCATTAGGGAGAGAGAATTTGCCTATTCAAGGGAATTTGTGACAATGTTTAGCGAATTTAAAATCTTTATTTAATGACAATTCCGCTAGGAAGAATGGGTATAGTTAGGGTATTCTTCTTCTGGTCTATAGACACCTTACTCTCTAATGTTTGAATCTGAGATTATTTTAAGCGATCGCTATCAACTGAAAGACCGTTTAGGACAAACCGCTAAAGGGCGTCACACTTGGTTATGTCTGGATTTAACTACCCAAGAAAAAGTCGCCTTAAAATTATTGGCCTTTAGCCCAGAAATGCAGTGGGAAGAATTAAAATTATTTGAACGGGAAGCACAGGTTTTAGAAGCGTTGAATCATCCAAGAATCCCTCGTTATCGAGATTATTTTAACATTGATAAAACGATAGGGGGGGGGGTTCATTGGTTTGCCTTAGTACAGGATTATATAGCAGGACAGTCCCTACAAGCGCTACTCGATAAACAGCATCGCTTTACCGAAAATCAAGTAAGGCAAATTGCCATTGAGGTTTTAGAAATTCTCGTTTATCTTCATGGTTTAAGTCCCCCCGTTTTGCATCGAGATATTAAACCCAGTAATTTAATTTTAGGGGAAGATGATAAAATTTATTTAGTAGATTTTGGAGCAGTACAAGCACAAGCATCTGTAACAGGAGTCACGTTTACGGTCGTTGGAACCAGTGGTTATGCGCCTTTAGAACAATTCTGGGGAAAAGCGGTTTTTGCCTCGGATTTATACGGGTTAGGCGCAACTTTAATTCATCTTTTAACGGGAATTTCGCCGGCCAATTTACCCCATCAAGATTATCGTCTTCAATTTGCTGATAAAGTAACTATTCAGCCTCATTTTCTGCGTTGGTTACAGAAGATGACGGATACCCTTGAGAAACGATTTAGTAAAGCGTCTATTGCTTTAAAGACTTTAGAATCTCCTAAGATTATGGCTCAATCGTCAGAGAAAATAATTCCTACTGAGGCAATATTTTCTCCTAAAATAACAGATATTAAAATGATAAAGACACCCCATAAACTTGAGATCATTATTCCTGCCAGAGAATTTGAACAAAAGGCACGTCAACATCTCTGGTACACTTTAATGAAAAAGGGAGGGACAATTGCTTTAATTATTTTTCTTCTGAATGCAGGAAGTATCTTTTTTGTCGGTATGATGTTGCCTTTCTTAGGAATGTTGGCAATTCTAGGTTATTTGTCGGTTATAATCAATCCAATTTTATCTATTTATTTAATGGCTATTATTATTACGAGTGTTGTGGGGCATTTATTGATGGAATATCGCTTAGAATTAACGGACAAGCATCTTATTATTGATCATCGGATATTAGGTAATTTATGGAAAGTTAAATCCAAAGTCATTCATAAAAATTACATTCAAAGTGTTATATTGGATCAATCGGAAGGTATTTCTCAAGTTAAAATCATACTTGGTAATATTTGCGACACCTTTGGCTATGGCTTAACCGACGAAGAAGCCATCTGGATTGTCCAAAATATACAGGAATATTTAGAACAATAGCTTTTTTTTATAACTAAAGTTTTTTGTAGCTTAATTACCCAAAAATTCAAAATAGAACGTTGCTGGATGAATCCTTTTTTATTGCTCTCAAATTGACAAAATAGAAATAGATTCATCCTAAAATTAGCAACGCGTCTTAATTGAAAATTGAAGTAAATTAGTAAAAAGACTGAGCAGAAAAGTTATTCTGTTTCACTGCTCAACATCACATGATACTCATCTTCACTAATAGGGCTAATTTTTATTACTTTAAATTCTTTCTCTCCCTTTTCTGGGTCAAGTAACTTATGTTGACTACCTACTACTGGAAAGTTTTTTCCATCGATTTCTTCCCAATGATGGTAGTAGCCATCCAAATAGTAATCAACTAAACAAACTTTAGGTTTTTGGGAATCGTTAGCCATTTTTATCTCCTTGCTTTTGAAACTTTGAGCCATAAGGAGTAATTTTGTTTAATGACGGTCAGCACTAAGACTGATAGGGGAGGTCATCTTTTACTTTACAGACCTTATTCTCTCAACCAGCGTAACAAGAAACTAAAGCTTCTTTCTTCCTTCTTTGGATATTCTTTATTCTATTCTATCCTTAAATTTTGTTAAGATTAATTAAGTTTGTGGGGGACGAAAAAAGGATATGTCTCCTGATTGACTTGTATAAATCCTCAGGCGTGATGAACATTATCAAAAAATGGGCTTTGAGAAAACAGAAGATAACTTTAAGATTTAAAGGCAAAAAATAAAGATAATTTTAAAGGTTTTAAGCATATAATTTGGGTAGCTTAGAGATAATTATTCCAATCATTCAAGGCTCGATTTTATCCTATGATGTCTTTACCAAACCTTAAACAAATAATAACACTTTCTTTATCAGTTGTTGGCTTTTTCATTGCTTCTTCATCTTCTGCCGTTGCCATGACCCTTTCCCTAGAATTATTAGGAACACATACAACAGGAATTTTTGATGAGGGTGCGGCGGAAATTTCGGCGTATGATCCCGTCAGTCAACGATTATTTGTTGTCAATGGAAGTGCCAATCAATTAACCGTTTTAGATATCAGCAATCCAAGGAATCCGATGGCACTTTCTCCTATTAGTTTAATGGGAGGAGGCGTTAATAGTGTTGCGGCCAAAAATGGCATTATTGCTGTTGCTGAACAAGCATTAGTTAAGACTGAGCCAGGGATGGTTTCTTTCTTTGATACAAATGGTAATTTCTTAAATCGTGTGACCGTTGGTGCATTACCTGATATGCTTACATTTACCCCCTCAGGTATGGCCGTTTTGGTAGCGAATGAAGGAGAACCTAATGACGATTATACCATTGATCCTGAAGGTTCAATTAGTATCATTGATTTATCTTTGGGAGTGGGTGCGGCATCGGTTATGACGGCTGATTTTAGTGGTTTTAATAGCAGTAATCTCGATCCTAATGTACGAATTTTTGGACTTAATGCAACGATTCAGCAAGATTTAGAACCCGAATATATTACGATTAATAATGATGGTTCAACGGCTTGGATTACCCTACAAGAAAATAATGCGATCGCCATTTTGGATCTCAATCGTAAAACCATTACTGATATTGTGGCGTTAGGATTTAAAGATCATAGTTTACCCAAAAATTCTCTAGATGCTAGTAATCAAGATGGCATGATTAATCTTCAGAATTATACCCATCTTTTTGGAATGTATCAACCCGATGCGATCGCTTCTTACGTCGTTAATAATCAAACCTATTTGGTAACAGCTAATGAAGGAGATGCCAGAGATTATGATGGTTTCAGTGAAGAAGCAAGGGTGAACAGTCTAATGTTAGATCCAACCGCCTTTCCTGATGCTACCATTCAAAATAATGCTCGACTTGGTCGCTTAACAATTACCAATACATCAGGCGATAATGGCAATGATGGCGACTTTGATCAGCTTTATGCTTTTGGCGCACGTTCCTTTAGTATTTGGGACGAAAACGGAATTTTGGTATGGGATAGTGGCAATGAATTTGAGGTCTTATTAGCCCAATTATTACCGACCTTTTTTAACGCCAGTAATGATAATAATACCTTTGACAATCGCAGCGATGATAAAGGCCCCGAACCAGAAGGCGTTACGATTGGCAGAATAGGGGGTAAAGTCTATGGGTTTATCGGACTTGAGCGCATTGGCGGCGTGATGGTTTACGATATCACGAATCCTAATAATCCTTCCTTTGTCACCTACACTAATAATCGGGATTTTACGCAACCTATTAGTAGCCTCTTGGCGGGAGATTTAGGGCCAGAAGGGGTATTATTCATTGACGCTGAGGATAGTCCCAACGGTTCTCCTTTATTAGTAGTTGCCAACGAAATCAGTGGTTCTACCAGTATTTTTGGCATTACGCAAGTTCCTGAACCCTCTGCTATCTTAAGCTTGTTCACAGTGGGTTTAATCAGTGTATTCTCTCGAAAAAAGGGAATAGGAAACAGATAATAGTAAATTGCTATCTTTCTAACGATTAACTTTAGACGATTCACTCTGAAAACCTCATCCCTAAAGCCTAATGATGTCCCCCATTGAGATAATAATCTCTTGTCCCTTTGGCATCAAGGGCTTCCCCTAAGCGGTTTAAGCTATGAATATAAGCCGATGTTCGTAAAGAAGTACCAAATTCGCGGGAAATATGCCAAACTTCTCGGGCTTCTGACACCATTTTGCCTTTCATACCCTCTTCTACCTCACTCAATCGCCAGTATAATCCACTGCGGTTTTGTACCCATTCAAAGTAACTCACTGTTACCCCTCCGGCATTCACCAGAATGTCAGGGAAGACATAAACCCCTTTTTCCTCTAAAATGCGATCGCCATCTGATGTAATAGGGCCATTTGCGACTTCAAAAATATATTTTGCCTGAACTTTGTGGGCATTTTCAGCAGTAATCTGGCGTTCTAAGGCGGCAGGAATCAAAATATCAACATTTAAGCTCAATAATTCTTCGTTACTTATACAACTATGCTCTACAATATCACACACACTATCTTCACAATAAACGGCACTAATCCCTCGATGTTCCTGTTTATAATGATGGATACTCGGAATGTCTAAGCCTTTCGCTGCATAGACACCTCCTTTAGAATCGCTCACTGCAACGATTTTATAACCTGCCTTAAACAAGAGTTCTGCAACGACTGAACCCGCATTGCCAAATCCTTGAACGGCGACAGTGGTTTCCTCTGGCTTTTGGTCAAATTTCGCCATCATCGCCACAATAACATAATAAGCCCCCGTTCCTGTCGCTTGATTCCGGCCTTGACTGCCTCCCATTGACAAGGGTTTACCCGTTACTACTCCCGGACTACTTTTGCGCCTGATAATGCTGTATTGATCCATCATCCACCCCATCACCATCGCGTCGGTATAGACATCAGGTGCAAGAATATCGGTATCTGGGCCAATAAAGTCAGCAATTCCTTCAATATACCCCCGACTGAGGCGTTCAAGTTCAGCACGAGACAATTCCTTCGGATTTAGAGTAATTCCCCCCTTCGCACCCCCAAAAGGTAAGTCCAACAAGGCACACTTAAAGGTCATCCAAAAGGCTAAAGATTGCACTTCATCCATTGTGACATTGGGATGATAGCGAACCCCCCCTTTCCCCGGCCCTCTGGTATCATCGTAGCGAACCCGATATCCTTGGAAGATTTGGAGAGAGCCATTATCCATTCTGACGGGAATAGAAACCGCTAAACTGGTTTTAGGATATTTTAAGCGTTCTATGGCATCATCAGAAACATTAACGTATTTTAACGCCAATTCTAGGCGACTACTCGCATCCGCTAAAAGGGTTTGGGACATCGTTCGTTACTCCTAAAGTGATGAATTCTTGACAAGTTCCTATCTTCATTATCTGAGTTGAGTCAGCCCGTCTGGGAGTAAATTGTATAATTCGTTACATTTTCTCGTCCTCAAGGTGGACGGCTTCCAGTAAAATCAAAAATATCTTGATAAAAACCAGTAGAAAGTAAACGTTTGTTTCTTTTCCCGTGTATTAGATAATTTACTGACTTAATCGGAGCATATCTAGTTAACTATGGTAACGTTGCTGGCAGTCTTAGCGGCATTATCAGCCTCAGCAGCAGCAGGAATGAGAATCGGCGTTCCCTTGCTGATTATTGGCTTACTTTATCGGGAAGTTTGGCAGAATTTACCAATTATCTCTCAGATTCATCCACAAGTTATTTTGGCAATTTTAATTAGTTGGTCATTATTTGAGTTATTTGGCTCAAAAAACGTATTAGGTCAAAGAATAAACCAATTAATTCAACTAATCTTTAGTCCTCTCGTTGGTTCTTTGCTGGCAGTTACGGTTATTGAAATTACTGAGATTGACTTTAGCCCGGTGTGGATTATGGGGCTAGTGGGGGGAATTTTGGCATTTGCGATTAAATTAGTGCAAGTCGGATGGTTTTTCCGGTTGCGTCGTTTGCCTATCTGGTTTATTTGCGCAGAAGATATTTTATGTATTATTCTGGTGTTATTTGCCTTCAATGCGCCTCAAAATGGGGGATTAATTGCCTTAATATTATTGTGGCTTGTGATTAGAAGCTCTACGGCATGGCGACGCTGGTATTTAGATAAACCTCAAAAACCTTAATCAGAGACGTTCTATCGTATGGTATCATTAGAAATGGTGTCTTTTGAACTTTTGAGGTTTTATGGCTAAAAAATCGATGATTGAGCGCGAAAAAAAGCGCAAAAAACTGGCTGACAAATACCAAGCAAAACGGGAAGCTTTATTAGAAGCATTTCATGGAAGTGAAGATTTTGATGAAAAAATGGAAATTCATCGCAAAATTCAGCAATTACCCCGAAATAGCGCGCCCAGCCGTCAACGAAATCGTTGTTGGTTAACAGGTCGTCCTAGAGGATATTACCGCGATTTTGGACTATCTCGCAACGTTTTGCGGGAATGGGCTCACGAAGGACTTTTGCCGGGGGTTGTCAAATCTAGTTGGTAATGACAAGGTGGGCAAATGCTGAATATTGGATTATTTAGCTAAATACTAAGTTAGGTTAAGGAAATCGCCCACCCTAGTCTTCTCCCCATCGGGGCATTCCATCAGGGATATCAATTTCAAATAAGTCTAACACCCGTCCGACAGTATGGGTCACCATCTCATCAATTGATTTTGGGAGAGCATAAAAAGCCGGAACAGGGGGCATAATAATACCACCGCATTCAGTGACCGCTAACATATTTTTGAGATGAATAGCGTGTAAAGGGGTTTCCCTCACTAATAGCACTAAACGACGACGTTCTTTTAAGACAACATCTGCCGCACGAGTTAACAGATTCGTGGTGGTACCGTGGGCAATTTCTGCTAAACTTTTCATCGAACAGGGTGCAATTATCATTCCCATGGTGCGAAATGATCCACTAGAAATAGCCGCTCCCACATCGTTAATATTATAAGATACAGATGCAAATTGACGCAATTCTTCTGCGCTAATATCAAGTTCATGGGTACGCGTTAATTCTCCTGCACGGGAGACAATTAAATGGGTTTCAATATCCGTTTTTTTGAGTAATTCTAATAGACGAACACCGTAAATAATACCTGTCGCGCCACTAATTCCGACAATTAAACGTTTTTTTTTGTCATGAAAATTATCTAAATAATAAACTTTGATTTATCTACAATATACAGCAGTTTAGGGCGTTATGATGGATAAAGTTGTTACTTTTTAAGGAACAGATCATAAGCACCCGTTTAATTTAATTCCCTGTAACAGAATGAAGTTAAATATATTCAAATCGAAATTAATCATTTATCTTGATTTTGAATAATTTGATCGAGAAGTTGTTCCCCCTCTTCTACGGTTTCAATGGTAAATAGTTTTGCCCGTAAACTAGCACTGCCTTCAAAGCCTTTACAATACCAAGCCAAGTGTTTCCGTGCTTGATAAATGCCTTTCTTTCCTTTATATTCCCACAGTTGTTGTAAGTGTTCTTTAGCACAATTTAAACGTTCAATTAAACTCGGTGGTGTCAGTCTTTCTCCCGTTTTTAAAAAAGTGTCAATCTCCCCCACTAAAAAAGGATAACCCAACGTTCCCCGCGAACACATAACCCCATCGGCTTGGGTTTGCTCCAAACAGGCGATCGCTGATTCGACTGAAAAAATATCTCCATTGGCAATAACCGGAATAGATAAAGTTTCTTTGACTTTCCTGATCCAATCCCATTGGGCAGATTCATTATAACCTTGAGCGCGGGTTCGGCCATGAAGTGTTAATAAAGCAATTCCTGCATCTTCCAAACGTTTAGCAAAGTCAATGATTGTAATTTCTTGATCATCCCATCCTAAACGGGTTTTAACGGTGACAGGAACATCGACAGATTGCACAACCGTTTTAACAATAGCCTCAGCAATTTCAGGTTGGCGTAATAAGTTGGATCCCCCTCCTTTTTTTGTAATTTTATTCACTGGGCATCCCATATTAATATCAATCGTTTTTGCTCCTTCTAAGACTGCTTTTTGGGCGGCTTCTGCCATAAAATCGGGACGACAATCAAAGAGTTGAATACTAATAGGTTGCTCATTAGGATCAATTTCCATAATCTGAGGAAGGTGTTTGAGATGATGAATTTCCGTCGCACTAACCATCTCAGTATAAATCATAGAATGGGGAGCATAACGCCGTACAAGACGACGAAAAACCTGATCGGTTACCCCTGATAAAGGCGATTGTAAAACCCGACTGTTAAGGGTGAGCGAACCGATTGTTAGGGGCGTGTTTAAGCGTTTCAAAATATCAGTATAAATCAAAGATTGAAGACAGTGTACGCTCTTTTCTCTTTTTGAAGAACATATAAATTTTATCATTCATTTTTTATAATTTAATATTTTTATTATTTCTTACGTCATCTCCTTAAAATTGAGGTTCCCACAAAACATTAAGTTTTGTTAAAATATCTAGAGCATATCCTCTACTTGATCTTTTAACTGGCGATGCCTCTTACCTCTCTTCCTAAATCTCATTGGCGAATTAAGCTGTTATACGATGGCGAATGTCCTCTATGCTTACGAGAGGTCAATTTTCTTAAGAAAAAGGATAGGAACCAAGGTTTGATTGCTTTTATTGACATTTCTGACGAAAATTACCAACCTGTTGCTCACAAAAACATTGACTATGAGACGGCAATGGGACGTATTCACGCTATTCTAGCCGATGGTACGGTAATCACGGATATTGAGGTATTTCGTCAGGTTTATGAAATCTTAGGCATAGGATGGATGTATGCGGCTACCAGAAATCCTTTAATTGAGAAGATAGCCAACATAATTTATAGAATTTGGGCTAATTTACGCTTAAGATTGGCAGGAAGACCAGAACTTGAAATTTTAATAGTAGAACGTCAAAAAAAGCTCAACGGACAACCAGACAATAAATGTCGCCTTAATTCACAACCAAGCGATCGCTGTTTTGATACTCAACAAGAGAATAATCCAATACTCTGTCCCCATTGTCAACGAACCGCTAGTAACGGAATTAAGTGCAAGGGAATATGTGTTGCAGACAGTGATTATTAATTTCTTGTCCTTTTTACAACTTTTGTAAATCTTAGAGAATCGGTTTTAAAATTCGCCATGCTTTGAACAGATTTCCCTGCATTGCTGTGGCAATTCCTTCTAAACCTTTAATTTCTTCAACTTCTGGTGCAAGGGTTAAAGCAGGTTGTAACACCTTTTCGGCGGCTTTAGGATGCCACTGATAGAGATGAATAAACGCCAGATAAGCATGAGCATAAGGGTTCATTTTATCTCGTTGCACAAGGGTTTCTAGGGTTTTCATCGCACCTTGAGGATCTTCTTGTAAAACATAAGATAACGCTAAATTATATAACCAAGGAATTTCCCGTAATTGGGGATTATTTTGTAAACGATAGGTTAAGGCAATTTCTGCTTGTTTGAGATAGTCTTGTAAGGGATCATATTGATTAATGCGATCCACTTGAGCGAAAATCGGATCTAATTCTTTAACACCTTGGGGTAAGTATTTAGATAACTGACGTAATTGAGTCACAAAATCGAGAGGAGGCGCAGGAGTAGAAGATGAATTTGGATCAAGAGTAATGGTGATTTTAGGGGTTTCAATAGGGTAGGTTTCCCTTGTTTCACGATTTAGGTAAATGGCTTCTAACGTGTAATTTCCGGAAGGCAAATTCTGATCGGGTAACATCGCTGTATTTTCAATCACTTGAAAGATTTGATTTTGATTCTTATCCATCTTTAACATTCCCATTCCCAACCCATGATCATGCAGCCAAAAAGATTGATTATCAGGAGAATCTTGTAATTTCCAGTTTAACAAAACCAGTCCATTTTCTAAGTGTTCACCTGAACCTATCCACTGATACGTAATGGGTACAGGTTGGCTAGCAGGAAAGCTTTGAGGGACAATAACTTTCTCTAATTTCACTTTATTTTGCGTAAAATTACTGGGAAACACTTGAACAGTTGGGGTTTTACGACGATAGAGTTTAATAATACTTTGATCGGGTAAAGTTGCAGTTTCTAATATTTGGAAATCATCATCACTAGATAGGGTTTCAGCAAAGGTAAATTGAGCCTCTTTTGTAAAGCCTTTATCGCCGCCTTCTTTTGTGACAAACCAATCCATTGAACGACTATCTTGACTTACTTTCTCGTCATTTGAGCCTAATTCCCGCCCGTAAACTTGAAAATCTTGTAAGGCACCATAATAATTCATTGTATTATGATTAATCTGTTCTACGTTAGGAATAACGCCTAAATTTATCCGTTGATAGGGTGCATTTTTAATGACCGATTGAATCATTTTGGGGTTGGGATTGGGATAATTAATTTGCGGATAATAAGAAACGTCTGGACTTAAAAGATTCGCCACCGGACTTAAGACTGGAATAGCATATAATTTACCAATCATGACTAAAATTGCTAGACTGACAGTTGCCCAACGTACCCATTGCCAACGACCCCGCCATAATAATAAACCATAACTTAAGACCATTCCCAATATGGGTAATAAAGGCATGATATAACGACTATCTTTATTAAAATTAGCAGAACAAATCAAATATCCTGCAATTAGATATAACCCCAGCCACACCTTACTTTGTTTTATTTTTTGAGATTCAATTTTTTCTTTATTAACTGGAAATTGCTTTAAAAAATGCAAAGCAAATCCGACTAACGGAATCAAGAGTAAAATCCAAGTAATTGCTAAGGGTAAGTCTTGCCAATAATATGTCCATGCGGCAAGGGTATTTAAAGAAGGATCGCCTTCTGCGGTTGCAGGAATAACCACCGAATTTTGGGCGGTACTAAATAAATAAATCCAGTTCGTGCGATACCAAGGAAACCAGAGAATTCCTGAAATTAACAAACTAACTATTAATTGTAATAGTCTTTCCCATTTTCGTTGCCATAGCTGACTAATTCCCAGCCATAGTAACGGAATAAACAAGAAAAATAAGCCGCTTTGTTTCGTTAATAAAATTAAGCCTAAACTGACACCAAAAAGCCCTGTCCAAAGCCATTGATGTTGACGATTTTTGGCTAATTTCCAATAGGTTAATGCACAAAAACCTGCAATGGTTAACGCCATCATCGGTGTATCTAAAAGATAGTGGAGTCGGGTACTATATAAACGGGGAAATAATAAGAACAATCCTGCACTCCATAACCCAACTTGAGCATTGAATAAGATTTTCCCTAAATAATATAGACTTAAAATTAGAATACCATTACAGACGCTATTTACCCATAAAGCTTGGTCGGCACCTGTCCCCAAAACCTGCTGAATGGGTGTCGTTAAAAGGTAAGTCAAAGGAGGATATTTTGTCGAAATCATCCAAAAATTATGCCACCATTCCCCGCTCAAAAATTGAGGATTCTGTAAAGCATCCAGATATTTAAGCGATAAATTGAGGTGATTACTTTGATCCCATGCTGGCGGATATTGATCTAAACTCAGCCATAGGCGATCGCTGATAATGCTTAATATCCAAAATAGGAAAAGCCACGCAAATGAAGGTAATTTTGGTAAGGATAATGGTTTCATTGACACCGTTTAAGGAGTAAAAGACTGACTTATTTTATATCACACCGTGAGTTCAATTTTGGGGTTGAGATGAAAAACATTTTGTCTAACTAAACTCACTTATTCGTAAAAAATAATACAGTGATATTTGTACAAGCTAAAAACTGATATTCAAAAATTTAATTTTATTGAATGACTAACCCTATTTAATCTTTATTATAATCCGTCTGTTGAGGGGAATTAACCGTAGGACGACGCCATACTTTCCACGCCGCTTTCACTCCCGCCAAAACGCTTTTACTGCCGATTTGTGCTTGTTGAATCTGATGTTTTGCACCTGTTAAACTTTGATCCACCTGTTTCACTACTCCTGTTGCTTGTTGAACACTTTGATCTAAATGATTGCTTAATTCACTAATGTCTAATCCTGTCAAACGAATGGCTTCTAAGGTGGGGGGAAATTCCTGCCTGAGGGTATCAAAGAGTTTTTCTGCACTGCGAGCGGCTCTTGCTAATTCTTGCAAAGCAGGTAAAGCGACAATTAATACCGCCGTTAAACTCACAGCCACTAAACATAATGAAAGTCCTAACCAAAAAAGGGGTTCAGTCACGTTATTTTATCCTAACTTAAATCAGATTCCTGTCCCTCTGAGATCCTATCATTGCTAGACTGAAGATGTTGCGCTTGTTGTTGGCTCACTTCTACTCCAGTGGCGATCGCTTCTTTAAGACGAGTCAGGGTTTCATGCCAATTTTTGAGCGCAGATGCTGACAGACGATCTGTTTGAATCTGTACTGTTGCTGAGACATCTTCAGCCATTTCTGGCAATGCTTCCGCAGATTTTCGTAAAATTTTACGAGTTTCTTGGCCTGATCTCGGCGCAACTAACAATCCCGTCGCCGCACCCACTAAACTACCGACGATCATTCCGACGACAAAGACACCACTTTTGTTATTATCGGTCATTCACTTAACCTACACTCATCTTAAGTTCAATTTTATCTTAGTCGGGGGATCGGTAAATGGCGAGTTGAAGAATGAAAAAAGCGATCGCCTTCATTATAAAACGCTACAAAATTGATCATTCCTATTATTTTCGTTGATATCGCATCCCCGGTAACTGCATAATATATCCCTCCAATTCCAATTGTAATAATAAGCCTGATACCTCAGAAGCCGGCAATTGGCTTTGACTGACAATGGTATCAAATAGCGTCGGTTGAGCAGAAATTCTCTGTAAAACTTGAATTAATTTGGGATCTAAATCTAAATTAACCTCAACTACCGCTTTTGTTTCCGATAACAACGATACTTGTTGAGGTTGATCTAACTGAGGAATTGCCCCTAACATCTCCAATAATTCTTCTTCTTTAATAATCATTTCCGCACCTTGATGAATTAACCGTAAACATCCCTCTGCCTCCACCACATCTGGCGAATTGGGTAACGTGTAAATATCTCGGCCAAATTCATTCGCATAACGCGCCGTAATCAAGGCACCAGACTGCATAGGAGCTTCCATCACTAAGATTGCTCGGCATAAACCTGCAATAATGCGATTTCTGGCCGGAAATTTTGTCTTATCAGGCGGAGATCCCGACGGATACTCACTCAAAATGATTCCCTTTTCTTGAATCGCTTCATACAATGGACGATGATTTGATGGATAAATTACATCTACCCCCGTGCCTAATACAGCAATAGTGCGCCCTCCTGATTTCAGACAGGCTTCATGAGCGATCCGATCAATTCCCAACGCTAAACCAGAAACAATTGTAAACCCCCGTTTAGCCAGTGCAGAACTAATATTCCATGTCCAGCGTCGTCCATGATCTGTCGGACTGCGTGTACCCACAATTCCCACCAAAGGCGTGATCCCCTGATTTTCCCCTAAATCCACCCTCCCCCGATAATATAACAAAGGTGGCGGACTAGGAATCTCTAAGAGTAACTGAGGATAATCTTGATCACTAGGAGTCCAGAAATTTGGATTTTTTTGCCAATGTTCAGTTAATAATTGCGCAGGATCGAGATGAGATCGCTCTTTAACGATAATTTCAACTAACTTCCCCCCAACACCTTCGACTTCATTCAATGCGTCAGCAGAGGCGTGCCACGCTTGCTGTAACGTGCCGAAGTGTTGCCAAAGGCGTTTGAGTAAAACAGGTCCAATTTTAGGGATTTTTGACCATGCTAACCAGTAAGAGCGGGGGTCTATCAAAAGTTTATTCCTCGTTGCCATGAAGCAGATTAATTTTTCGTATTATCCATTACGCCATCTCGATTTCGTAAGAATTCTTAATATAAATTCTCATCATTTCAGTCTAATCTAACCAATTAGGCAGAAAAATTTGAAGTGTTTGTTACAAACTTCGATCATACCCTCAAAGAATAGGACTGTATAGTATGAGTGTTAATTTAGCAACCATGTTACGAGAAGGGACGAAAAAATCCCATACCATGGCCGAAAACGTCGGTTTTGTCAAATGCTTCTTAAAAGGAGTGGTAGAAAAGACTTCCTATCGCAAATTAGTGGCGAATCTCTACTACGTCTATTCAGCGATGGAAGAAGAAATGGAGAAACTCAAAAATCACCCCATTGTTTCCCAGATCTATTTCCCTCAACTTCATCGTAAACAAGCTCTAGAACAGGATTTAGCCTTTTATTACGGGGTTAACTGGCGTAATGAAATTGCTCCTTCTAAAGTGGCACAAGCCTATGTGCAACGGATTCATGAGGTGGCGGCTAATTCTCCAGAATTATTAGCGGCGCATTCTTATACTCGTTATTTGGGTGATCTTTCAGGGGGACAAATTCTCATGAAAATTGCTCAAAAAGCGATGAATTTAGGGGAAGGTGGCACAGCTTTCTACCAATTTAAAGACATTCCCGATGAGAAAGAATTCAAAAATCGCTATCGTGCGGCCTTAAATGAGCTTCCCATCGATCAAGCAACCGCAGATCGAATTGTAGACGAAGCAAACGCCGCTTTTGGCATGAATATGAAGTTGTTTAACGAATTAGAAGGAAATCTAATCAAAGCGATCGGCATTATGCTCTTTAATACCTTAACCCGACGTCGGGCGCAAGGTAGCACAGAATTAGCAACTGCAGAGTAAAAAAGTCGGGAAATATTTAACGTAGTTCTCGCTTTTTGACTCAATTGAAACGAATAAAGGTGGTGGTTAAAGACGCTTGGGGTTAATGCTTCGACGTCATGTAACTGCCACCTAAGCTATCAGTAAACAAAAAATAGGGGGTGATAAAATTAATCTACGACTTCCCCTTATTAGATTGACCCATTTTGCCTAAAATCCCTAAAACCCCTAACAAAAATAGGCCGTTAATCGGTGAAGATTCAGGTACATTTACCGAAGTGATCGTAACTCTAGCAATACCATTGGGATAGAGAGTATCATTGTTAAAATTAAGGGGATTAAAATCAAATCCTGCCGGACGATTGAGGAAATCTGTAAAAGGATCAGTTGGATTCGTCACATTTGTAATTACGCCATTTTGCTCATTTCCTTGATTACCGCCTGATTGACCTCCTGCAATACCAAAAAGAGGATTACCTGCCGAAAAATCAAAATCATTAATTTCCGTTCCTGCTTCATTAACGCTGTTACCAATATCAAAAGAAATTGACCCTCCAATATTATTAAATAAATGCGATAAATCGATGCCAGTCGGATTCCCATTAGCAATGAAGTAATCATTCGTTGGTAAAATCATAGAAGCATAAGAAAAATAGCGATTCGATTCATCTTCACTAATTTCAAATAACTGGGAAACGGTTTGATTCGGCGCAATGGGAGCCGAGCCGATCGTGCCATCTACCCTTATGCCCCCTTGAGTTAATCCAGTATTAACATAGGTTAGATTATTGGTAAAATCAGCAGAAATTACACTGGTATCGCCATCTTCTGCTAGCCTCTCTAATCCTTCTGCTGCCGCTAAACCATTATCATAGCTATCAAAACTGCCATTATGAAAACCCACCCAAACCGGCGTAAAATAAACCCCATTATTGGGTGCAAGACTTTCGACGGTTACTCGTAAAAATGCCGCCTCAGCAGGGTAAGTCGTCGCTAAAATTCCCGAAGTGGCTAATAAATAAACGAATTTTCTCATGATAAGTCCCTCTTTACTGATGAAAGGTCGTGTTTAAATCCTTCATTACCCTAGACCCATAAGCTGAAAGATTTGCTCAAAATCTCCTGAGAAAATGTTAGGTTGTTTCTCAGCGAAATCTCAGCACAATTACTGTTCTCTTTAAATAGATAAAAACTATCTCAAAACCCCCTTTACAGCAAATTGCGAGTTAAAGTAATACACCTTTGGGCGCAAGCCTTGCCCCTTTACCCTCAATTATGTACCTTATCAAGTCGCAAAACACTGTAAGTGTATTCACGGAATTAGGGCAATAACTTTACATTTTTTTATTTACATATATATGTATATTTACGGATTTTTTGGGTTTTATTCCGAATAATTACTGATTTTTGTTATTTTCCCTTGTCGCACTTATACGGGCGTGATACCATCGAGACATCGATTTAGCTCCTTAGTAACACTGATAGAAAGATGATGTTTAACTCTAAAATCTCAACCGTTGTTGTCACCCTTGGTTTAACGCTAGGAACAGCTCCACTTTACGCACCCTCCGTCAATGCAACAACGTTTAGTCAAATGGTGGTTTTTGGCGATAGTCTTTCTGATACAGATAATTCATTAACGTTTACGAGGGGACTTTTACCGAATTATCCTTATTATGCGCCGGGTAGATTCTCGAATGGTAAAGTTTGGACAGATTATTTAGCCCAAAATTTAGGCATATCTAATACGATTAATTATGCAGTAGGAGGAGCGAGAACAGATTATAGCAATGTTTCCTTTATCCCCATCGGGTTACAACAACAAATTGGTGCTTTTCAATATGGACAGACTTTGTTGGGTCAATCCATTACGTTAGATTCAAATGCGCTTTATACATTATGGGTGGGGGCTAATGATTATCTGGCTCCTATCGTGGATATTAGTAACTCTCTCGCCCAAAAACAATTGGTTGACACAACGATTAGTAACTTATCATCAGCTTTAACTACCCTCGCTAATGCTGGTGCAGGACATATTATTGTACCTAACTTACCTAGCTTAAATTTAACGCCTCTGGCCGTCGGTAGTTCCCCCGAAAACCAAGCGAATCTAACCAATATTATTGATCTTCATAACCAATCATTAGCTCAAGAACTTCAAGCATTAGGCAAGTCCTATACGAATACTCAATTTATCGGGTTTGACAGTTATCAATTTTACGAGGAGCTTTTCGCCAATCCAGTCGCCTCAGGATTGGTCAACATTACTCAAGGATGTACTAAAATAAACCTCTACGATCCCATTTCCCCCTTTCCCGCGCCCAATGATTTGTTTGAGCCAGGCTGTAGTGATGATTTATCGGTTCAGGAGACTTTTGCTTGGTGGGATTCTGCCCACCCTACAACGGCCGTTCATCAACGAATTGCGGATTCAGTAGAATCTCTTCTGAATGAATCATCCCCTAATCCGACACAAACTTCCGTTCCCGAATCAACCTCACCCATCAGTCTTTTGGGGATAGCAATTTTGGGTATAATCCCTCTTTCTCGTCGCTTTTTAAGCCGTGTTAAACAGTAAACCATTTACAATCAGCGTTATAGTTTCGAGGTTGAGGATACAGGCGTGGCATTTGTGGTGTGGGGATCTTCTTCAGTCGGCTCGTGAATCATGCCTTCCCCTGTGATCAGACGCGCGCCTCGGCCTCTGGTGAAGTAATTCCAACCCCACTGCACCATCACCACCAGTTTATTGTCAAATTCAATTAAATAATAGATATGCGCCCAAACCCAAACAACCCAAGCAATAAAACCCGTTAACTTCACGAACCCTAAGTCAACAACGGCAGAATTTTGCCCAATAACCGCCAAATTTCCCCGATCTATATAGGAGAAAGCCGGAATTTTAGCCCCTTCGATCTTTTTCGGCAACCAACGGGCAATGTATTCCCCTTCCTGTATCGCGACTGGGGCAATACCGGGTAAAGGGCGATCGCCGTGATGAGAAAAATGGGACAAATCCCCGATCACAAAAATATTCGGATAATGCGGTAAACTTAAGTCTGGCTCAACCATGACCCGTCCCGAGCGATCTAAAGTTGCCTCTGTACGATTCGCTAAAACTTGACCCATTTTTGAAGCTTTAACCCCTGCCGCCCATAGAATTGTTCGAGCGAAAATTTGCTGAGTGGTTTCCCCTTGCTTAACGGTGACAATGTGGTTGTCAATATTCGTCACTAAGCTGTTGGTTTGTACAGTGACCCCTAAATGCTCTAAGTCCTCTTGGGCTTTTGCTGATAATTCGGGTTTGTAAGGAGGTAAAACCCTATCCATGCCCTCCAGTAGAATAATTTGGGCTTCAGTCGTGTTAATTTGCCGAAAATCCCCTTGTAAAGAACTGTGAGCAATTTCTGCGATCGCTCCAGCGAGTTCAACCCCCGTCGGTCCTCCTCCGACAATAACGAAGGTTAACCAGGCTTGGCGTTTAGCTGGGTTGGTTTCTTTTTCAGCAGATTCAAAGGCCATAAAGATACGACGACGAATTTCAAGGGCATCTTCAATCGTTTTTAGACCGGGAGCAAAATTTGCCCATTGATCATTACCGAAATAGTGATGACTCACCCCTGTCGCCACCACCAGAAAGTCATAGGTAAGGGGAGCATGGCCTTTGAGAATGACCTGTTGAAGGTTGGGATCAATATCAATCACCTCATCGAGTAGAACTTGAGTATTATCGTGACCGCGTAACACAAGACGGAGGGGAGAAGAAATATCCGCCGGAGACAAAGCTCCTGTGGCTACTTGGTAAAGGAGGGGCTGAAATAGATGAAAATTGCGTTTATCAGTCAAGGTGACTTGAACAGGGGAATTTTTGAGGGCTTTAGCGGCATATAATCCCGCAAATCCTCCACCGATAATAACAACTTGAGGGGTTTTAGATTCAGACATGGTTAATCCTTAAGCGATCGCACCCATCTAGTTTACAGTTCTTAATATAAGATTACTGTATCGATTGTCAAGATTCGCCCTGACGAAGCGAGGTTATCACTGTTACTGTTTTGGCAAATTTTAATTTATATTAGACGAATTAAACCTATAAAACCCAAAATGAGGAGACTGATACAAAAATCGATGGTTAGCCCTAAAGTCATTAAATTTCTGATGGGTGGCATTGTAGCGGCGGCAGTTAACTTCGTTTTAATGGCTTATCTGGTGGAAAAATTAGGGTTCGATACGCCAATTTTGCGCAATTTTGCCAATATTATAGCCATTGAAGCGGGATTAATCGTTAGTTTTTTTATTTATCGCACTTGGATATGGCAAGGAGGACAATTATCATTACGAAAAATTTTCTTTCAGCAACTTCCCTTGTATCATTTAGCAGGGGGAGCAGCACTCGTAGCCCGTAGTTTCATTATTTTTCCCCTTTTAGATAGGTTGGCAGTTAATTACATTGTCAATACCTTTATTGGAATGTTAATTGGAACAATGATTAATTACTTGATTAGCAATTACATTGTTTTTAAAAAAACGTCTAAATACTAAAACTGCCTCAATTTTTTTGTGCCATGTATTTTGATCATCAAACCCTCTATCAACTTTTACAAAAAACGTACTTATCTAAAAATGCTCATCCGCTTCATATCGCTTATGTCACTCTGTTCATAAGCCTCTATTTTTTCGCCCGATCCTTTGTTTCTTTAGGACAATTTTCTGATAAAGTTTTTTATCCTTACTACCAGAAACAACCGATTACTAAGCCTATTTTAATTACAGGTAATCCTCGAAGTGGCACAACCTTTCTTCATCATTTATTGGCTAACGATCCACAATTTAGCAGTACAAAACTATACCAAACCATTTTTCCAGCAATTAGTTTTTATCGATGTTTTGAAACCATTAAAAGGTTAACCAGTCGCCATAGGAATCGTTGGAATCGTTGGTTAGAATGGCTTGATAAAAGAAGCTTTGGCGGTTGGCAGAGCATTCATAATACCCAATTAAATGGATACGAAGAAGATGAAACCGTTTTTGTCTGGTCGTTATTAACCCCAGTGATCACCCTTTTATTTCCTTTTCCCCATCAATTACCGACTGCCACTTGGGTCGATCAATCGCCTCAAGAAACGCGTGATCAATTAATGACTTACTATCAAGATTTTTTGAAGCGTCATCTATATGCAACAGGAACGCATAAAACGTTACTCATTAAAAATACGACTTTAACGGGACGACTGACTTCAATGTTGGAGACACTGCCGGATATGCGAGTGATTCACATTATTCGTCATCCTTATGAAGCAATTCCATCTTTATTAAGTATGTATGCTGTGCCTTGGCAAAAATTTTGTCCTCAAATCCGAAATCAGCCCCATGTTCATGAATCCCTTGCCCAACTTTATGCGGAATACTATCGGCGGCGAATACAGATTTTTCAGGAAATGGATCAACATAAGCAAAGTCAACTCATCGAAATTCGCTATGAAGAATTAATGGGTGATCCCTATCAGACAATCGAAAAGATTTATGCTCAATTTAACTTGACAATGAGTCCAAAAGTTCAACACCAACTGAAGCAAATCACCCAGAAACCCTATCAAAGCACTCATCACTATTCCCCCGAACAATTTGGCTTAAGTCGAGAACGTCTCTATGAAATGATGCCCGATGTATTTGCGTTTTATGGCTTTGACTCCTTAACCTGAAACGTTTTCATTCTGTTCTTCTCCTCTTTCTCGTCTCTCTCGTCTCTCCATTTGGTATCATCATTCCTAGTGCCAATTTCGGTCATTCGTCGATGCAGTTTTTTAAACGGTTGAGCCAACCTATCAGATTAGGAAAAGAAGGTCTAAGATTATCTTTGCTTGACCGCTACATTTTGACGGAGTTAATTCCCCCTTTTGGGCTAAGTGTAGGCATTTTTGCCTCTTTAGGGGTAGCGATCGGTTATTTGTCGGATTTAGCGAACAAGATGGTGGAATCCAATCTTCCTTTAATCGAGGCGGCAGAGATTTTATTGCTAAAAGTGCCAGAATTTGTGGCTTATGCTTTACCTGTCTCGGTTTTATTAGCAACTTTAATGACCTATGGTCGTTTAGGCCATGACTCTGAATTAGTCGCCATGAAAAGCTGTGGCATTAGTCTTTATCGCTTGGTGATACCCGGACTCCTGTTAAGTCTGGTGGTGACAGGTCTTACCTTTGCTTTCAACGAATGCGTTGTTCCCGAAGCTAATTACAGAGCCACTGAGATTTTGGTGCAATCTCTCAATGAAGACCATCCTTTTTGGCAAACAAAGGACATTTTTTATCCTGATTACGAAGAAGTTACCCTACCCAGTGGGGAAACCATCAGACGTTTAAAAAGTCTTTTTTATGCCGAAAAATTTGATGGTCAAACGATGAAAACGTTAACCGTCTTGCAATGGTTAGGACAGGGTTTAGAAAAAATCGTGATTTCCGATGCCGCCACTTGGAACGCCCAAAAAGACACTTGGGACTTTTTTCGGGGAACGATTTATGAAATTGCGCCGGATGCGTCCTACAGTGAAGCGGATGCCTTTGAACATCGTCAGTTACCTTTACCGAAAACCCCCTTTGAATTTGCCCTACAGGGACGAGATCCCTATGAAATGAATATTATACAAGCACAAAAATACATGAAACTGTTGAAACTCAGTGGTGACGAAAAAAAATTGGTTATTTTTCAGGTTAGAACTCAACAAAAGTTATCTTTTCCTTTCATTTGTTTTGTTTTCGGTTTAGGAGGGGCCGTTTTAGGGGCAGGTCCCCAAGCTTTCAGTCGTGCTACCAGTTTCGGACTGTGCATTGTCCTCATTTTTGGTTACTATCTTTTGTCCTTTTTTATTGGCAGTTTAGGGATGATTGGCTTTTTAACGCCGATGATGGCGGGCTGGCTACCGATCATGTTGGGTTTAGGGGTAGGCGGTTGGTTACTCTACCACTATGCCCAATAATTAAACGGTTGTGTATCGAGTTGCTGAATGAGGAGAGTATTTTGGGGTTTATTCTCGTGATGAGAAGAATTAAGCAACTGAAACGGTTAAAATCCTTGCCTATTGCTCATTTTCTAGTCTCTCTCTTTAACTAAAGACTTTTTTGCAACAAACCTTACTTAAAACCTTACTTAGGCTCCTTCTGCAATGGGTTCGTTCGCATCGAATTGACTTTGTTCAGCAGAAGGCAATTCTAAACAGTAACCCGCCCCATAAACGGTTTTGATATAGCGAGGATGGCGAGGATCTGGCTCCAATTTGGTTCTAAGATGGCGAATATGTACCCGAATCGTCTCAATGTCATCATCAGGGTCGTATCCCCAGACTTCTTTAAGAATTTCACTCGGTGATACCGTTTGACCATGACGTTGCAGCAGACAATGCAATAACTCAAATTCGAGGTGAGTTAGCTTAACGGTCTTTTCAAACCAAATTGCTTCAAATCGCTCAGGAACAAGGGTTAGATGTCCGTAATTGAGGATTTCTGAATGTTTGGCCGCTTGAGGAATGCGATCTGTCCGACGCAACAAGGCACGCACCCTCGCTAACATTTCTTCTACATCAAAGGGTTTGGTGAGGTAGTCATCTGCCCCAGCATTGAATCCTTCGACTTTATCGTGGGTTTGTCCTAAAGCCGTTAGCATCAAGACCGGAATATCGGCTGTCCGTTCATCCCGTCGCAGGCGTTGGCAGACGGTAAATCCATCTACTTTCGGTAACATTAGATCCAGCATGATTAAATCCGGTTGTAGCTGAACGGCTAAGGCTTGGCCTTTAATACCATCTTCAGCTTGATTGACATCGTATCCGGCCATCTCCAAGTTAATGGAGACTAATTCAGCAATGGCGGGGTCGTCATCAATTACGAGTATTCGAGGCATCGGTAAGGGGGTAGATTTATAACGTTTTGTAACAGTTCACTAAGAACTGTAGGGGAAATATAAAGATTACTGTACCGATTATAAGCATGATTGCGAAGTAAGGGTTAATTTAATTGAATATTTTCTCAAAAATTAGGACTTTCTGACATAATGACTGTAAAGAAATGTAAATAATCAAGCCCTGCTATCCATGTTTTCCAATTTTAATCCACCTTTTTGGTTGAAAAATGGCTATTTAATGACGCTTTATACCGTATGGGTAGCCAGTAAGCATTGGGAAACCACTATTTCTTGTCCAAGACCTCCTTATCAATCCCATATTTTTGAAGGAGCGATTCCGCTGTGGGGAATCATGGCTTGTCCTCGCCAACCGAAAGGAACAATTATCGGAACCTATGGCATTACGGGGAATCTGGCAAATCAATGGTTTCTCTCCCTTTTAGGACGGAAGGCTTATGGACGAGGATATGCTGTTATTTTGTTTGATTGGCGTGGCCATGGCAAAACGGCGGAATTATCTCCTGTTTTAACCTCAGATGGGATCTATGAAGGGCAAGATTTTCTTGAAATTGCGGCTATTGCCAAAAGACTAGGCTATCCTGCTCCTTTTTGGTTTACGGGTTATTCTTTGGGGGGGCAACTCGCCTTATGGGGAGGACGAGAAGTGATCAATTTACGAGATAAACCGGATTATAAAGGATTAAAATGGGAAGATATAGGTGGATGTACAGTTATTTGTCCTAATTTGGATGCAAACCGCTCTCTAACTCGTTTAATGCACCACCCTTTAGGGAGATACGTTGAACAATCCATCGCTAAGGAATTAAAGAAATTAGCGTGGCAATTGCAGAAATATCACCCTAATCAGTTCGATTCGGCCGCCATTGAACGGGCAGAGAGTATTATGGGTTTTGATCGGGAATTGGTGATTCCTTGCTTAGGATTTGCGACCGTTAACGATTATTACACCGCCAGTAGTCCGTTACTTTTTCTGAGTAAATTGAATAAACCCACTTTAATTTTATATGCTAGTGATGATCCCCTATTTGATCCGAGTATTATCCCAGATTTGAAATCAGCTTGCCAAAAAAACCCTAAAATTACGCTGGGTCTAACGCAACATGGGGGTCATGTGGGTTATATTAGCAAACAGGGAGAAACCGATAGCGATCGCTGGTGGGCATGGAATCGCGTGCTAGACTTTATTTCAATGATGAATTGAAAAAGCAAAATGATTCCGACTATTAAAATTATTTTCGTTCTCTCAGTTAAGAGGAAATATTATGGCAAAAGGTTTTTTATCTAAGTTTAAAATGTAAGGTTAAAAAGATAGTTAATCTATTTTGATTTTGGCTTAAACAATAAGCAAGTTAGGTTGTTGTTGAATGAGTTGAATCTGAGAACTGCTTTTTGTAGCTAGGATGTTGGGTGCCAAGCAGTCGGTCCCAAAACGTAAAATATAGACCATAATGTACAGTATAATTAATATGATGAATCGAATGATGAGCCGGACCAATAAACCACCGACCAAGCCAATGATGAGGAAATGAAAGGGGCAAACGATCAATCCCTAGATGATTTAATACAGCCCAAACGGTCATCGTTATCAGTACCGCGATTAATGTGATGAAGTGCAAAGGAAGAATAAAGACAATACCTACCAGAAAAAGAGACTGAACAATCGCCTCCGAGGGATCAAAAGCAAAAGAAGTCCAAGGGGTGGGATAACGGGATTGATGATGCCCTTGATGCAACCATCGAAAGAGGGACGGATGGTGAAACCAGCGGTGGGTAAAATAGAAATAAGTATCTTGAAGAATTAAGACTGCGCCATAACTAATCCCTAAATACCACAGTCCATAGAGGTCAGATTGATGGTATAAACGAGTCATGCCTCTACTGTAGGCTGACAAGATAAATTCCCCTGCCAATGCGAATATTACTGCTGAGAGAACGGAGAGTTTAATATCACGTTGAATGGCTCGCCGTGAGGGAGAGTGATGGGGGAGATTAGGATTAGCAAAAGACTGGCTAAAGAGCGAATAGAAGAACAAATAAGTTCCCCCTGCTACCAAAAAATATCGTGCCAAAATAATTCCAAAAAACGTAATACTGTAAAACAAAAATGAATGGTTTATCAAGTTATTCTCCTTATTATTCTTCTTGTTAGTGCCAACCTTCAACCAAGATTAGTTTTGATGAATTTGACTCAGTTATCTAAATATTTAATACTAAATCCGCTCTTGTAAACCCCCTTATTTTCGTCCTCCCGTTGCACGGGGTTCAGTCTCTTTAATAGTAATTAATTAAAGCTTGGATTTCATCTTGCTGTAGTAATAGAAAGAGGGTGAGTAATGAAAACCACCCCAAAATGAATTAATTTTTACTGATAAGCCTCCATTCCTTCGCAAGAACAAATTAAATTTCTGTCTCCATAAGCATTATCAATTCGTCCTACAACCGGCCAGAATTTATGTTCCTTTGTCCATGACGCAGGATAGGCCGCCTGTTCGCGAGAATAGGGATGATTCCACTCTCCACAGACGACACTTTGTGCGGTATGAGGTGCATTTTTCAAAGGGTTATTCGTTGCATCAATTTCGCCTTTTCCTATTGCTTCTCCCTCTTGGTAAATGGCAATCATCGCCTCACAAAAACGATCTAATTCGGCTTGAGATTCGCTTTCGGTCGGTTCTATCATCACTGTACCAATAACCGGCCAAGATACCGTCGGTGCATGGAAACCGAAGTCCATCAATCGCTTAGCGACGTCTTCTACCTCTACCCCAGCGCGCTTTTTGAGGGGACGTAAATCAATAATACATTCATGAGCGACAAAATCGTTGCTACCCTTGAATAAAACAGGATAATAGGGTTCTAATCGCTTAGCAATGTAGTTTGCATTTAATATCGCCACCTTAGTCGCATCGGTTAACCCTTCCGCTCCCATCATGGCAATATACATCCAAGAAATGACCAAAATACTGGCACTTCCCCAAGGTGCGGCAGAAATGGCACCAATCGTATCTAACTGTTTGCCGTTGCTTTCGGTAGATAACTGAGATAAGATTAAGTTAGTATCGGGTAAGAAGGGAACTAGATGAGATTTTACTCCAATCGGACCCATACCGGGGCCACCTCCCCCGTGGGGAATACAGAAGGTTTTATGTAAATTCAAGTGACAAACGTCTGCGCCAAAGTCAGCAGGACGGCATAAACCGACTTGTGCGTTCATATTTGCTCCATCCATATAGACTTGTCCACCATATTGATGAATAATGTCACAAATCTCTGTAATTCCTTCTTCAAATACGCCATGAGTGGAAGGATACGTCACCATCAAGGCGGCTAAGTTATCTGCGTGTTTCTCTGCTTTTGCCTTTAAGTCGGCAAGGTTAATATCTCCTTGTGTATCACATTTTACGGCAATAACCTTCATGCCACACATAACCGCACTAGCGGGATTCGTTCCGTGAGCAGATTCGGGAATTAAACAGACATTACGTTGAGTTTCCCCTCGATTTTCGTGATATTTGGCAATCACTTGCAATCCAGCATATTCCCCTTGAGAACCGGCATTGGGTTGAAGAGAAATACCTTCAAAGCCTGTAATCTCGCTTAACCATGCTTCTAGTTGTTGAAATAAGATTTGGTAGCCTTCTGCTTGCTCTAACGGTGTAAAGGGATGCAATTTGCCAAATTCCGGCCAAGTCACGGGAATCATTTCAGCCGTCGCATTCAACTTCATGGTACACGACCCTAGCGGAATCATGGATGTGTTCAAGGCTAAATCTTTGCTTTCTAATTGATGCAAATAACGGAGTAATTCGGTTTCTGAGTGATTTTGGTTAAACAAGGGAGCAGTTAAATAGGCACTGGTACGCTTAAAGAAGATAGGAATGTCAAAATTAGCGGTTTTGGCGATTTCTTCTACTGTAAAAGGTAGTTCATCTTTTGCGGCGAAAATCTGCCATAAATCTACAATGTCGGCGATAGTCGTCGTTTCATCTAGACTTATTCCCACTGCTCCCCTATCCATTAAGCGTAGATTAATCTTCTGTTGTTGTGCCGCTTGCATCAACGCACTAACACTGGCTTCGCCAACTCCAATATGAAGAGTATCGAAGAAAACTTCAGATTTAAGAGAATAATTAAGTCGTTTTAAGCCTTCTGCTAAAATTACGGTTAATTGGTGTACCCGTTGAGCAATATTTTTAATTCCCTCAGCCCCATGATACACTGCATACATTGATGCGATCACCGCTAATAATACCTGCGCCGTACAAATGTTACTGGTTGCCTTATCTCGTCGAATATGTTGCTCACGGGTTTGTAATGCCAAGCGTAAAGCAGGATTACCATTTTTATCTTTAGAAACGCCGACAATTCGCCCCGGAATTTGCCGTTGATAGTCTTTTTTCGTAGCGAAGTAAGCCGCATGAGGTCCCCCATATCCCATCGGTACACCGAAGCGTTGGGTACTGCCGACGGCGATATCTGCCCCAAATTCCCCCGGAGGGGTTAAAATCGCCAAGCTTAAGGGATCTGCGGCAACCGTTACCAATGCACCCCTGTTATGCGCATTTTCGACAAAGGTGCGATAATCAAACAAAGTTCCATCTGTCGCAGGATATTGTAATAATGCACCGAATATAGGTATATCAAACTCAAATAAGCGATAGTCTGCCACAATTACCTCAATACCTAAAGGATAGGCACGAGTTTTAATCACTTCAATGGTCTGGGGGTGACAGTGACAGGAAACAAAAAAGGCGTTAGCATCCTTATTCTTGCACAGCCCATAACTCATCGCCATCGCCTCTGCCGCCGCCGTACCTTCATCCAAGAGAGACGCATTGGCAATTTCTAAGCCAGTCAACTCTATAATTACCGTTTGAAAGTTAAGCAAAGCTTTAAGACGACCTTGAGCAATTTCTGCTTGATAAGGAGTATAAGCGGTGTACCAACCTGGATTTTCTAAAATATTGCGTAGAATAACGGGAGGGGTTATACAATCATAGTACCCTGCGCCAATATAGGAACGATAAACTTTATTTTTAGAAGCAATAGATTTTAATTTGGATAAAGCAGTATATTCGCTTTGTGCAGGGGGTAAATTTAAAGGATTTTGTAGACGAATAGCACTTGGAACGGTTTTGTCAATTAAATCATCTAAGGTGGCAACCCCTAAGATTTTGAGCATCTGCTCAATTTCATCCGTATTAGGTCCGATATGGCGATGAGCAAAGGAATCCATAGGTGAAAGTATATTATTAAAGGATTCTGCTATTTGGTAGGTGGTACTGTCAAGATTTGCGGCAATATCCAAGTTAGGCATCTTTGGGTTAAAGGTCGTTTGATAAGGGCTTAAATGGCTAGTTTACTATTTGTAACAAATGTTTGCAATATTAAGTCATAAATTCCTGAATTCCTAAGCAGACGACAAGCGTCGGGTCTAGCAGTATGATAAATGACGATTGATGGTTGAGGTAAATGCTAATTGATTGTCAGTCTAAGGCTCATTTGAATAAACATTATCGAAAAGCTTTATCAGCAATTGAGTGGTTGAGGAGGGGACAAAATAAAAATAAAATAAAATAAAAATAAAGCTTATCTTAAGTAGGACTTATCGTCAATTATAGTAACTAAGGTAACTCTAGCACCTGCCTTCCTCAAACTTTAAATCCTTGATTCGTTCAGTCATCCCTTCTGTAATCAAGACAAATAACAGATAAGCGTACCCCCATTGAAGGCAAAGCTAGAATACTTACACTGTAAAGCTTTTCAAAAATCGCTGACCTTGAAACTCGCCCCTAAAAGACTCTAGCTCGAAAATTTATTAAGAATAATTCCTAATAGTGATACAATGCCAAAGGCACTATTGATAATAATACGCAATGAGCAAAATCACCAGACGCATCTTTTTAGGGACAGGGGTTGCGGCCGCTACTGTAGCGGTGAGTCCGATTTTACACGTCAAACAGAGTTTAGCCCAAACAAAAGCCCTTAATCTTTATTCTGCTCGTCATTACAACACAGATAAACGACTTTATGACAATTTCACCCAACAAACAGGTATTAAAGTCAATCTGATTGAAGGGGAAGCTGATCCCTTAATTCAACGGATCAAGAGTGAAGGGCGCAACAGTCCGGCTGACGTTCTAATCACCGTTGATGCTGGACGATTGTGGCGGGCGGCACAGGAAGGAATCTTTACGCCAGTGAATTCTAAGGTTCTCAATCAAAAAATTCCTGCTTATCTAAGAGATCCTAAAGGATTATGGTTTTCTTTTAGTAAACGTTTGAGAGTGATTATGTACAATAAGGGCAGGATTAACCCCTCTCAACTTTCAACCTATGAGGATTTAGCCAATCCTAAATGGAAAGGCAAGATTTTAGTCCGTTCTTCCAGCAATATCTACAATCAGTCTTTTGTAGCATGGTTTATTGATACCAGAGGCGAAAAAGCGACTGAACAGTGGTGTCGGGGGTTGGTTAGTAATTTTGCCCGTCCGCCTCAGGGAAACGATACAGCACAGATTGAAGCGATCGCAGCAGGAGTAGGGGATTTAGCCCTAGCCAATAGCTACTACTTAGCTAAACTTGGTGATGATAAAGATCCCGTCAAAAGAGCGATTTTTGAGAAAGTAGGACTCTTTTTCCCCGATCAAAAGGGAAGAGGGGCGCAAGTTAACGTTAGCGGAGCAGGAATCGTTAAGACATCTCAAAATAAAGAAGCAGGAATTAAGTTCTTAGAATACTTAGTCAGCCCTTCTGCTCAAGCTTTTTTTGCCCAAGGAAACTTAGAATATCCGGTTGTTTCAGGCGTTACGCTTGATCCTATTCTACAGAAATTTGGTGCATTTAAGTCAGATGTCGCCAGTGTAGCGGATTATGGACCCAATTTAGGGAAAGCCGTACAAGTAATGAACCGCAGTGGGTGGAAGTAAATTCAACTCAATAGAGATCAGGTGAATTTTTTTTGCCTGATCTAATTGATTAGCCGTAACGTTGACCTTTTAATTATTGTTGTTAATCCTGTTTGTTTTATGAATCTAGAAATGGCAACTCACCTCAAGGATTTGGCGATCGGCTCTCAAGGCTATATTGTGGGTTACGATAAAGCGTTTCGAGGATACATCGGCAGATTATTGCAATTAGGATTAGCACCAGAAACCCGTTTTATCATGATTCGCCCTCATTTTCCCGACCCTTTTTCCTATGTTATTGAGGTGCAAGGAAAGTTAATTCAACTCAGTCGGCCAGAAGCAGATGCGCTATGTATTGAAACGGTTCAAGAAGGAAAGGTATTTTAATGACATTTAATCGGTTCAATTCTCCTAAATTGTGGCATCGTCGTCAATTCCTGATTGGAGGGACTGGCTTAGGATTCGGATTAGGAATCATGGGAATTCACCATCTTTTATCGGCTTCCTCTTCTGTTAAAATTCCCAGAGCTGAAGTAGAATCGATGCCTCCTTATTCTGCAAAATCTACCCTCAAAAATCCTTTTGATCCGATGCAGATTTTAAGGACATTTAATGCTGGAAAAATTAAGCAAGAAAATGGCAGAACGATTCGGGAATATGAACTGACGGCAAACAGCAGTCTTTTACACCTCAACTCAGGAATTTCTTACATTAGCTGGAACATTAATAATCAAGTGCCTGCTCCCACCTTAAGGGCAAAAGAAGGAGATAGAATTCGGGTTATTTTTCATAACGAAGACGGCCATTCCCATAGCTTACATTTTCACGGAAATCATCCGGCCGAAATGGATGGTGTGCAAGGCATACGTCATGGCAAAACCTTTGTTTATGAATTTGATGCCTACCCCTATGGCGTTCATTTATATCATTGTCATGTTGCCCCAGTAACTCGTCATATTAGTAAAGGATTGTATGGTTTATTTATTATCGATCCACCTCAAGATCGCCCTCCTGCCGATGAAATAATTATGGTGATGGGAGGGTATGATTTAAAGAATCGACAACGTAATGATTTATATGCTTTTAATGGCATTCCCAATTATTATCGAGATCATCCCATTCCTATTTATCAAAATCAATTAGTGAGGCTCTATCTTTTAAATATGATTGAATTTGATGCGGCGGTAACTTTTCATATTCACGGCAATTTATTTAAACTTTATCGAACGGGTAGAAGTTTAACCCCTGATGAAGAAAGCGATGTAGTGACAATGGGAACAGCAGAACGCCATATTCTAGAGTTTTCCTATCCTTATCCCGGTCAATATATGTTCCATCCCCATCAAGATTCAATTGCAGAATATGGGTGTATGGGTAAGTTTCAAATAGTTCCCGTTTAAACTTCGATTTATTCTTTGATTCATTTAAGGAGAAAAGTCCATGAACACTTTCCGTCTCGTTTCTATTTTGAGTTTAACCACACTTCTGATGACCCTAAGTAGCTGTGGTCGTCCTAATCAAACCTCTGTTTCTGAAACCAACCTAAAGACCGAACAAAGTCAGGATTCAGTTTCAAAAATGCAAAATAAGAATGTTGATTATATGACCAGTTTGGGCTTAATGAAAGGTCATTTAATTGTTGCGAAAGAGCTACTAGATAAAGGAAAACCTCAAGCCGCTGAACCTCACGTCGGTCATCCCGTTGAAGAGCTTTATGGCGACATTGAAGCCGAATTGACCGAACGAAATGTCCCTCAATTTAAAGCCACTCTAACGCAGTTGCACGACTTACTAAAAACGAATCCTAATAATGCTCAAATTCCCCAAAAGTACCAAGAAGCCGTAGCCGGAATCGACACAGCGATCGCCGCCATCCCTGAAACAGATCGCCAATCTTCGCCTTTCGTCTTGATGGTAATTACCCATTTATTAGACACTGCTCAAGAAGAATATTCAGCGGCCGTTGCTGATGGAAAAGTTGTAGAATTATTAGAATATCAAGACTCACGAGGATTTGTTCTTTACGCTGAGCAACTGTATCAAACCATTGCCCCTTCTTTGAGTCAAGAAAAACCTGATATTGACCAAGCGGTTTCTAACCATTTGACTGCCTTGAAGCAAGCTTGGCCGTCTGTTGAACCCCCCCCTTCTGTTAAGGTAACCCCGGATCAAGTCTCTCAATTGGTATCAAAAATTGATGAACAAGCCCAACTTTAAGGATGAAGGGGAGTAAACGGCTTAATCTCCCCCATTCTTGACAAAAAATCATTATATTTTATAATGATAATCATTTTTATTTTGGTGAAAGGAGCGTGAATCAAATGTCACAATATAGACAAAAATGGGCTTATTTAAGCCTAATTGCGTTAGGATTTTCTTTTATACCCGTTCAAGGTGTTTGGGCTTTGCCCATCGTCGCCTCTCAAAAGAACTCATTGGGCGACGGTTACCTTCGTCCTTCTCAGGGCAATTCCTTCTCTGCCAATCAAGTGACCTCCGTCTCTGAATTAAGGGATGTTGAACCGACTGCGTGGGCGTATGAAGCCCTCAGAAGCCTTGTGGAACGCTATGGCTGTATTGTTGGCTATCCTGACCGTACATTTAGGGGAAATCGAGCCTTGACTCGCTGGGAATTCGCCGCCGGGCTAAATGCTTGTTTAAATACGATGGAACGACTGCTACAAGAAAATGTTGCCGTTTCACAGGAAGATATTGATAAACTAAAACGGTTAGCTGCAGAATTTCAGACTGAACTCGCCGCTTTAGGCACTAGAATTGATAATTTAGAATCGAGAGTTGCCTTTATCGAAGATCACTCCTTTTCTACCACCACAAAATTGACCGGAGAAGTGGTTTTAGGCTTATCGGGAGTCGCTTCGGGTGATAAAAACAATGGAACAGAAGATATTGCCCAAATTCCTACTTTTGGTCATCGAACTCGCTTAGAATTAAATACCAGCTTTACCGGAGAAGATAATCTATACACTCGTCTTGCTACGGGGACAATCCCCGACCTAGCTGAAGAAGTAGGAACATTCCAAGGGACTTTGGCTTTTTCTCAGCCCGATGATAGTGATTTAGCTCTAGAAGTGCTGTATTATAATTTTTCCATTGGTGATAACGTCAATGCTTGGGTTTTAGCGGCAGGAGGTGCTTTTGATGACTTTACCAATACTTTGAATGTTCTGGATGGAGATGGGGCAACGGGGGCGATTTCTGCCTTCGGTACACGTAATCCCCTTTATTATCAAGGAGAAGGAACAGGCTTAGGCCTTCAAGGAAATTTTGGCGCATTTGAACTGAGTGCGGGCTATTTAGCCAGAGATGGAGCCGATCCCAGTGAAGGAAACGGCTTGTTCAATGGGGCTTATGGAGCGATCGCTCAAGTAGGTTATGTTCCCAATGAAACCTTTGGGGTGGCTTTGGTCTATACTCATGGTTATAATACTTTGGATACAGGAACAGGGAGTCGTCAGTCGAACTTTCAGTTCCTCAGCGAAGATATTTTCGGAGAAAGTGTCTCAACCTCCCACAATTCCTACGGATTGACCTTTTCTTGGCAATTAGCGGAGCAATTTGTTCTAGGCGGATGGGGGGGATATACCAATGCTTCAACCTTAGATGCCGTGGAAAATGAAGATTTAGGGACGTTATCCAGAGGTCAATTAGACATTTGGCAATGGGCAGTCACCCTTGCTTTTCCTGACGCTTTCAAAGAAGGGAGTATCGCGGGAATTGTCTTCGGGATGCAACCGTGGGTGTCCAACTCAACTCCTTTATTACCGAATGATGGACGAGCGAATGATGGAGATACTTCTTTTCATATTGAAGCCTTTTATCAATACGCAATCAACGACAATATTAGCTTAACGCCGGGCATTTTAATCATTACCTCGCCTGATTACAACAACAATAATTCGACCCTTGTGATTGGAACAATTCGCACCACCTTTAGTTTTTAAGGTTTGTTCGCTCCTCAAAAAAATCCTCACCCTAACCCCTCTCCTTCGGGAGAGGGATTCCTAATGGATGCAAGAGGGGAATAAAACATGATATCGTAAGAACGATTCGGTCATGGGGTCACAAAACAAGCATGAGTCTGGAGAGTCCGAAAGTTCTCGCTGTAGTGAATGGGAAAGGGGGTGTGGGGAAAACCACGACAGCCGTTAATTTGGCGTCAATTTTAGCAGAAAAACAAGAAATCTTATTAGTTGATGCTGATCCTCAAGGGTCGGCCACTTGGTGGGTAGAACGCAGTGACAAAGGATTTAACTTTGATTTAACGCAAGAAATAGAAGCCTCTGTTTTAAGCAATTTACGCAAAATTAAGGATTATCGATTTATTATCGTAGATACGCCCCCTGCCCTTCGTTCAGAAGCCCTCAAGGCGGTGATCACAGCTTCAGATTATGTCCTGTTGCCCACCCCTGCCGCACCGATGGATTTAACAGCGTTGATTGACACGATTAAACAGACCGTGATTCCTTTAAAGATCGCTCATCGGGTGTTATTAACCAAAGTTGATCCCCGTAGCCTAAAAGAAACTCTAGAAGCGCAAAATACCTTACTAGCGTTGGGAATTCCTACTTGTCACGCTTTTGTACGCAATTATAAAGCGCATGAACGTGCCGTCTTAGATGGAAAACCGATTAGTGAATGGAAAGGCAAAAATGCACGAGAAGCCGAAGCGGACTATCGCCGAGTCGTAGAAGAGTTACAAAGAGACTGGAGTTAAATGCCATGACAAGAAAACGGATGTCAGACCTTATAAAAGAGGGAGTTAACCCAGAAAATCCCTTAGTATCTCCTGATGTTGTCGGAAAAGACCCATCTTTTCCTAGCGATTCCTCCCGTTCTCGTCTGACCAAGGCAGAACTGGAAAAACAAGTATTAGACTTAACTCAAGCCTTAGCAGAAGCTCAAAAAAGTGAAGAAGAAGCCACTGCTAAGATGACCGATTTAGGAAAAACCATTGAAGACCAAAATAATCACATCAAGTCTTTAGAATATCAATTAAATGAGCAATTAACGACTCTTCAGCAGAAAGATCAAGCGATTCAAGACCTTCAAGGCGAATTAGACACAACAGAGCAAAAAAAAGCCGGATTAGCCGATCGCTCTGGAGAAATTCAACAATTAACGGCTCAATTAGAAGATTATCAAGCATTGCAGTCTCAGTTAGCGGCAGAACAAAAACTGGTCGAAACCCTCTACGGTAAACTTCAACGTTTTGAAAAAGAGGAAGAACAGCCGAAAAAAGCAAATAAACCGCCTATGATGACTTTGAAAGCTCCATCTCGGCCCACACGCTATGTTGCCCCCAAATCAACACCGACCCTCTCAGATAGTGATATTGGTTGGTTTGATTAAACGGGGGGTATCTTCAGACCGTGATGCGTTAGCGTAGGGCGATCAATCTAGCTTGTCGTGGGGGGGTTCAACAAATCTCATGATCGTACCCCCTAAATAGGCTCAATCCCATCTTAGGCGGCCAGTAAACAGACTTGATCCAGATTCAGAATCGTTTCTCCATGATCGGGAATCCACGCAACCCATTGACTGTCTGAGAGGGGACACAAGAGCAATGCTTCCGAGTGACAATAAGGGGTTAGAGGTTTGAGTAATTGAACCCATGTATTTCTTTCTAAGGACGGTGGCGTTGGTCTTTGTCCATTGGACGGTAAAGAACACCAACGAATACGGGAAACTTTCGGTAAATTTGAGGTGCTAACCATATTAAACTCCGACAAAAAATCTCAAAATCGTTATAAATGACCCTGAATTGCAATTGACGACAGAAAGCAGCGTGAAAAATGCCACCTAGAAACCTTAACAATAGCTGAGGATTTGGGCATCAACGCATCTTCTCTTTTGAGGAAGTGCCATACAAAAAATGCGATCTGTCTGTATTAAAAGTTACAAAATAAAAAAACACTCTGTCAAGTTAATGTTTCATAACTTTACAGAAATAAGTCTGTCACTCTGAATATTACATATCGGTATTTATTTTTGTGTTTAGTTCATACCATCGTAGGATAGAAGCAATGTAACGCTTAGGCAGAGAACACCCTCTGTGGATTAAATGGACTCGGTGAACCCAGAATTTGCCAAAGTAGCCCCTAATGCTTTTACTGTCAACATCAAGCAACCTATTCTAAAATGCCTCGTGATCCCATTCTAAAATACGATCGCGGAACGTTAATTCTCCATCCCCCCCCCAAAGGAAAAGCATGGATTGACTTAGCCACCTGGGATGATCGCATTGAGAAATTTCGGATTCCTGCGATGCACTATCGCACCCTTATTGAAACGTTACAGTCCACTGATACCGCTTTTATCGATAAGGCTAAGGAATTTACCGCCTTAGACTTTCAATTCAGCCAAGAGCGTGATCCTTATCCCCATCAAACGGAAGCCTTAAACGCATGGAAAAAAGCTGGCCGTCGCGGCGTTATTGTTCTGCCAACGGCGGCAGGAAAGACCTATTTAGCACAGATGGCGATGCAATCTACCCCCCGTACCACTCTCATTTTGGTGCCGACACTTGATTTGATGCACCAATGGTTTGCCCAACTCAGTGACGCTTTTAGAGGGGTTGAGATTGGTTTATTAGGAGGAGGATCAAAGGATAAAACCCCGATTTTGATATCAACTTATCATAGTGCGGCAATTCATGCTGAAACCTTGGGTAATCAATACGCCTTGCAGATTTTCGATGAATGTCACCATTTACCCACTGATTTCTTTCGAGTGATTGCTGAATATGCGATCGCTCCCTATCGCTTAGGATTAACG
Organism: Microcystaceae cyanobacterium; assembly: GCA_041746575.1. Classification (GTDB taxonomy): domain Bacteria; phylum Cyanobacteriota; class Cyanobacteriia; order Cyanobacteriales; family Microcystaceae; genus JBGTGT01. The sequence continues at coordinate 103,463 of JBGTGT010000011.1, read as the reverse complement.
GCTACGCCCGATCGCAGTGATGGGAGTCATCAAGCGTTGGATAGTTTGATTGGTGAGGTGATTTATCGTAAGGGAGTAGATGAATTAGCTGGAGATACCCTCGCAGAGCATCAGATTGTCCAAATTAAGGTTAAATTATCGCCAGAAGAACGAGAATGCTACGATCAAGCCATTAAAACCCGTAATGATTTTCTGCGCAGTGCCAATATTTCCTTAAGTAGTCTCAATGGTTGGCAGTTATTTGTGCAAGCGAGTGCTAGAAGTGCCGCCGGACGACGTGCTATGTTGGCGCATCGAGAAGCAAAGGATATTTCAGCAGGAACGGCTGGAAAATTGCGTATTTTAGCTGATTTGATCGAAAAACATCATCCTGACTCTCTTTTGATTTTTACCAATGACAATGCGACAGTGTATCGTATTTCCCAAGCCTTTCTGATTCCGGCGATTACCCATCAAACCCCTGTTAAAGAACGTCACGCTATCTTAACTCGTTTTCGCTTAGGAGAATATACGACCCTTGTCACGTCCCATGTCTTAAATGAAGGGGTGGATGTTCCGGCCGTTAAGTATGCCATTATTTTATCGGGAACAGGCTCAACACGAGAATTTGTGCAACGATTAGGCCGTATTTTACGCAAAAGTAAAGAGGGTCGAAAATTAGCCGTAATGTATGAAGTGATTGCTGAAGATACGACAGAAGAGAGAACCGCTCAGCGACGACGAGGAGATAAGAAAGACGCTGATCATAATACATCTCGTCAGTTAGAACTATTACCTTCGCCGATTAAGTATCAAACCGCTCAAAAAACGCCAAAAGCGGCCGAATCTTGCAAAGATGATTATCAGGTTGATTCGTAATCCGTTCCGATTATCGTTTAACGCCTGTCCAAAAAAGAGGTAACAGAGCTGAGAAAATTAAGCCAAATACCAAACAAAATGCTAATAATACCCCAATTGGCAGTTGAAGCGATTGCCAAGCCAAAAACTGCAGGGAAACGAGTTGAATGTTTTGAATCGAAAAAATAGCGATTGAGCCGATCCAAACCGATATCAGTAAAATACTGAGCAAATTGGTAAATTTTCTCATAAATCAACCTGAATTCGGGATAAGAAGATTAAGTAAAAGAGGGGAATCGGAAACCATTAACGCTAAACTGTAAAATCTGCCGACTTTCCCTCACTAAGGAGCAGGCGCAGTAGCCTCAGATTCATCATAGCGAGTTTGGGTGGCTTCTGGGGGCTGACTGGGGGTAGGCACAGCAGCAGGAAAGGGTTGTAGGGGTTCGGATGCAACAGGGGGAGGGGTAATTAAGCGTTTCCAGAGATCAATTTGGTTTGCCGCAGAAGAATGGGCATCACTTTCTGAGGGAATTCGTCGGGCAAGGGCGATCGCTTCTCGATATTGTCCTAAATCTCCCTTTTGTCGGGCGGTATTAAGAACCTGATAACTCCAACGATTCACGGCGGCAGCGGCTTGACTGCGGGCATCTGTACTGTTGGGAATCCGTCGTACGATATCCATAGCATTCAGTAGGGCTTCTGGAGTATTGGCTTTGGCAAGTTGATAGGCTTGGGCTAAATCTTGCTGTGCTTGTATTTCCCTGCGCCAGCGTTTCGCGTGGGTTTGAGCTTCCGGATAAAGCACTCTTCCTTGGGCAATTTGTCCAATCGTCTTTAAGGCAGTAGGATAATCTTGAATATTCCCCAGCGCAATGGCTTGATCTAAGATAGGCTGGTCTTCTTGGCGTTCGATTTTGCGTTGCCACGTGTAGATATTCTCTTTTGCTTCCTGATGTAATGCTCGATTAGCACCAATCAGATTGGCTTGAGCGATCGCTTTTTGTAAGTCGTTAATATTGCCGCCAACGGCTAAGGCGCGGGCTTGATCTAAGATGGGCTGATCTTCAAGAATTTGAATTTGGCGATTCCAATCGCGGCTTTCCTGCACGGCTTCTGAGTAACGAGGGTTGCCTTGCGGAATTTGGCGAACTTCGGTAATGGCCGCCTGTAAGCCCTCAATATTGCCTTCTCTGGCTAAGTCACGTCCTTGCGCAAGGTGGGTGACATCTTCAATTTCCATTTTCCAGCGACTGATGAGGGTTTGAGCATCACTGTAAAAGGGGTCGGAGGGTTCAAGTTGCTCTAAACTGACCATAGCGGCTTTGAGTCCCTCTACGGTGCCTAAATCGGCATCTAATCCCGCACTGGCAATAGTACGCCATGAGATCAATTCTTTGGTTAAGTCTAGACTATTCGGAATCCGACTGGTGACGTTAGCAATGGCATTCCAGTCTCGTTTATCGAGTAATTCTATAATGTGAGTGGTAATTTTTTCTTTGACGGTGGTGATTAATTTTTGGGCTTGTCGATAGGCGTAACTTTCGGGGGCGATTTTTTCAGCAACTTCTACCGCTTTTAACCAATTATCTACTCCGCCTCGCTCCATGACCACAAAAGCATCGTCCATTCTGCGGCTTTCTTCCCTAGCCACCTGAATATTATCGACAGCTTCGTCATACTTCGTCGTTGCCCAATATTGATTATCGAGGGTTAAGAGTTTAACGGCATAGCGAAAGGCTAAATTCCAATTGCTCTCCCGTAGTTGTTCTTCGATATCGGCAAAGACATCTTTCGCTTCTTGCCAAATACTGCGCCATTTTTCGGTTTTTTCAGCAACAAGGGCATAAGCTTTGGATTTTTGGGGAATTTTTTGCGCACTTTCCATGGCTTGGCTAAATTGGCCGGCTTGAAATTCTTCTTCCGCAAGGACTAAAATTTGTTCTGCCCATTCTTCGGCTTGAAGATCTACTTGGTGACGAAGGGGATGATTGGCAGGAAGGGCTTCTACGAGCTTGATAGCGGTTAATAATCCTTCGGCGGTTCCTTTTTCGGCTTCTAAATCGGCGCAATAAAATCGTAAAGAGGCGGAGGCAATTGGCCAAAAAATGCGAGCGCATTGGGGGGTTTTGGGTAGTTTAAACAAAGCCGTTGTCGCCATAAATCCCGCACTGCCAGAGAGAATAATGATGAGAACTGCCCATAGTTGCCAGTTATTAGCATTTCTTTTGGCCCAGAAGCCAAATTTCTGAGCAAATGCACCTGCTACCGAGTTAGAGGATTGATTCATGGTTAGTGACTCCCGTTCACCGCACACACCGTTTAGTTGATATGTTATCTTAAACTTTGTTAATTCTGTTAAAGAATCTTTATTGTAGGGGATTTTGCACAGAATTTTTGCTCTTCATTTTAGATCATTCATTCAGCCTTTTTTATCATTTATTCTTTATGCGTCGTCGTCATTTTTTGCAATTTACAGGGGCATTAACCCTTTTTTCACTGATTGAAACGATTTGTGTCCACTCACTTTGGGCAACAATGTCAAACACAATGGTTATTATTGAAGGCTTTGATTTTCGGAGTAATCCTCTTAGTGCTTCAGATTGGGGAGGACTTTATTTTTTAGACAAGGAAGAAAACCCGATTTTAAATCCCCTTCGTCAGGCAGAAAAAGGAAAATTACAGACAGCTTTACCAAACTTTCCTGTTGTTATTGCAATGGGACTTCAGGTATACGGTTTTGGCGAAGTAACGCTATATGCTGATAATCAAGGCAGAGGTTATACTGCTTCGGATTTTCCTCTGAATTTGAATGTAGAACTCGCTGAAACACGCTTATTTCGCGTTCGGACGGTGATTAAATCTTGGAAAAGGTCAGGGTTTCTGTTACCAGTAAGGGTATCTCAACGTCTACGCCGAGCCCAAATTTATTTAAATAACGCCAAAAATAGTCTTGATTCTTCAGAACAAGTTGGTTGGTGTCAACAAAGTCTGTACGAAAGTTTATGGGCAGGGGAAGAAGCCGTTTTAGGAAAAGCGAAATGGGAGATTCAACATCGAGGAAAGCGTCCTGATTTCCACTTTGGCTGTAATTTTTTTGGCTTTTCTGAAGCAGATAAATCTTACCGAACCTATTTTACTGAGTTATTTGATTTTGCGACGATTCCATTATATTGGCAGAGTCTCGAACCACAAAAAGGACAGAAAAAATATGAAGATTTAGACAAAACGATTGCTTGGTTAAATCAGCACCAAATTACGCCCAAAGGTCATCCTTTAGTTTGGTTTGCAGAATATGGATTGCCCGATTGGTTGCAAGATCAAAGTTTTAGTTCAATGCAGGTAAAAATTGCTGATCATATTAGAGAAGTTACTCAATATTTTGGCGATCGCTTGCCTTATTATGATGTGATCAATGAAGGGAGTGGGTTATCTTTTGCCAATCAACCCAATTATACCGTTGAAGAATTAGTTGAATTAACCAAAATCGCGTCGGTTTCCTGTCATCAAGGGAATCCTGATACCTTTCGAATTATTAATAATTGTTGTTTGTGGGCCAGATATCGAACGAATGAAACCACAAATCCGGATACGCCTTATCAATATATGAAAGCCTGTTTAGACGCAGAAGTTCCCTTTGAAGCGATTGGTTTACAACTTTATTATCCTAATCATGATTTATTGGAAATTGACCGCTTATTGGAACGATTTGGCAGGTTGGGAAAAACGATTCACCTCACTGAATTAGGGGTGCCTTCTGCAACAACGGAAGATGAAAATTCTTTCATGAAAACTCCTTTTGGATTATGGCACAAACCTTGGTCGGAAACGATTCAAGCTGACTGGATTGAGCAGTTTTATACCCTTTGTTATAGTAAACCCTACATTGAAGCGATTACTTGGTGGGATTTATCAGATCAAATTAATCATTTTTGGCCCCATGGAGGGTTACTCAATACTGAGGGAAAACCTAAGAAATCTTTTTATCGCTTAAAAGACCTTTTACAACAATGGAGAAGTTAATAAGGTGAAAAATACATTACCTTTTTCGATTACACTAATTTTAAGTATTTTTGGGAGCCAACCGTTATTTTCACAGGAAAGTCGCGATTTTCCCACCCATTGTAAATCGGGGGAATTTGCTTATCTTAATGCAAAAATGGCGAAGATTGAATATTATGGAACAGGAAATAGGAGAGGATATAACTTAATTAAAAATGGCAAAATCTTGTCGCTTTGCACAGACGAACAGCAAGAACCTTTCGGAAAAATGGTTTACCGATATGGCGCAATTGGCAAGGTTGAAATGGAAAAAATTGCTACCCGTTCAAATCCGTTCTGGATATTTAGCCGCTCAACCAGTCCTCACACAGGAGAAAATCTGATTTTTTTTAGGGTTGGAGAGTTCAATTACTATATCTCTGAAGCAACAGGACAAGGAAGTGGTATCTCATTAATGGTTTTTAAATCAGGTCGAAAAATATTAGATTTATTTTCGGGAAATCAAGTCGGAAATGATTTTCAAAATAATTTAATTGAACTGAATTTTGATAAACCCTCTTCTCCCATTTTTATTAAAAAACAACCCATAGATAAAGTGGGTTTTCACTCAAAGTAAGGGGAGCGATCGCCACCCAATAATGCCGATTGATTGCTGATGTAATCCTTTTTTCTTCATTTAAAAAATATTTCTATGACTACAGAAATTTATATAAAATCTCCGACATCTTTTATCGAGAATCATTATCTCGATTTATTACCGGACTGGTCATCAATGCCGGAATCAGTTATTATTATTTTATTAAAATCCCAGTTATCTTTAAGAGACGATAATATACTCATTGAGCAGGAAAAACAGCGATTGAGACAACATTTTATTTCCTTAGCACAAAATATTCAATGGCATTGTCAAACTCAAGATAGCTTAAGCGAAATTATTGACCCAAAAGATGGCTATGCTTTTAATAAAACCCAAGGAAAAGTTAATTTTGATGTGATTGAAGTGGTTCATCAATTATTAGGTTTTCCTTATTATAAGACACCAGAAGGGTGCAAAGTTTTAGACCATCCTCTTTGGCAAATAGCTGTTTATCCCAGCCTTTTATTATTTAATATTGCACCGAACAAAGTATTAAACTTATTAAGCAGTCAGCCATTTGGAAAACAGTTGATTATTGATAAATGAGCAAAAATTTTGCATTCTATAGGACTATTCTACCCTTTGATACTTGACTTTATTTTTGACTACTGATATCCCATATAAAAGAATAAAATTACACATCTAGGCCTAATATGAATGCCATTTCTCAAAATCTGTTCACTTCCTTCAAATTAGGGGATTTAATCCTAGAAAACCGGATTGTTCTTGCCCCTATGACCCGCGCTAGAGCTGGAATCGAACGAGTTCCCAATCCAATGATGGCACAATATTATCAACAACGGGCATCAGCCGGACTCCTAATCACAGAAGCAACCGTAATTTCGCCTCAAGCCAATGGCTGGCAGCAAACCCCCGGTATTTATACTAATGAACAGATGCAAGGATGGAAGCAGGTGGTTGAAGCAGTTCACCAACAAGAAACACCTATTTTTATGCAATTATGGCACTGTGGACGGGCTTCTCACAGTGATTTTCAGAATAACGGACAATTACCCGTTGCCCCTTCCGCTATCAAAATTAATGGCGACTATATTCACACCCCTAAAGGAAAACAACCCTACGAAACCCCTCGCGCTTTGGAAACAGAAGAAATCCCTTTAATTGTAGAAGATTATCGAAAAGCGGCAGAAAAAGCCAAGATTGCTGGATTTGACGGAGTAGAAATCCATTCTGCTAACGGTTATCTCATTGATACCTTCTTACAGTCTAAAACCAATCATCGGAGCGATCGCTATGGGGGGTCTTTAGAAAATCGTTATCGCTTTCTCAAGGAGATTGTGGAAGCTATCGGAACAGTATTACCCTTTAATCGAATAAGTGTTCGTTTATCTCCTAATGGGGCTTATAATGACATGGGATCGCCAGATTACCAAGAAACCTTTTTTTATGTGGCTGAACAATTAAATCAATTTGGCTTAGCGTATCTTCACGTCATAGATGGGCTAGGATTCGGCTTTCATGGTTTAGGAGAACCCTTAACGCTGGCGGAATTTCGTCCCCTTTTCCAAAATTCATTGATGGGAAATTGCAGTTATACCCAAGAGAGTGCAGAAGAGGTTATTACAGAGGAAAATGCTGATTTAATCTCATTTGGGCGTCCTTTTATTAGCAATCCAGACTTAGTAGCACGATTTCGCCACAATTGGCCGCTTAATCCCGAAGCAGAGATGAAAGATTGGTATTCTCCCGACGCAGAGGGGTATATCGATTTTCCCACTTATGCGTCAAATGCTTAGGGGTTTTGGGCTAAAATCGGCATAATATTGACAAAATCCCTCAGCAAGTTCGAGATAAGGGACTTGAGCCTTTTGATTGAGCGTTAAAAAGAAGTCATCGCAGTCAATCTACAATCCCTTGACCGTAATTTCTAAGGAGTTGTACTCAACAATGACGGGATGTCCTTCTTTGATATCCTTGATCAAAGGAGCAATAATTTCGATGACTGAGGGATTTTGGAAGTGGCGTTTTTTGGTTTTAGGATGAGGATAATAAATCCAACTAGGGTAGCGAATTTGATTAAAAAGAAGCAGACAAGCGGAAAAAGAAAAATCTTCAGGAGGGTGTTTATCTGTCCACATCACTTGAGAAAATGTTAAAGCAGGATGAGTCATTTCCCAGATTAATGGCTGAATTGAAACGTTAAGTGTTCCCCTAAACAAATCGCCTAAATTTAAGCCTAAAGCTCGAAAAAAAGGGATTTGCATGGCAATTGTACCATTGGGATAAGGACTATTCAAGGCTTGACCGGAAGCCACCTTATGTCCCCCTTGAATGATTCCTTGTACGCTTTGCCAATCTGGTTCGTTCATTGCGGAGATTTTAATTATCCCTATTGACACTATAGATCATTTTCCCAATCATTGAAGACAAAAAAAACCTAGCGTTGAGGCTAGGCTTGAACTCATGAATCAAATCAATACAGACTTAGGTTAGAGAGGAGTAATGTAACTCAATGCAGTAGAAAAGATAAAGAGTTGAAATCTTTGGAGGGAAGAGGGTTCGTTCTTCAACTTTTAAAGCACTTTATGCCTAAAGGCTACCCGTTAAGTTAGATGATACCAGGACCTTTTCCGCCCTCTTCGTTAATTTCCTTCAATTCTAAGGCTCGTTCTGCTTTTTCGGCTTCCTCTTGTTCCTTCATGTCACCGGGTTCGTTGACGTACATTTCAGGTTCGATAGGATAGTTATTTAACAAGCCTTCTTTATCCATTGTATAACCGCTAGTACTGTCTAACGTGCCTTCCGTTTCACGGACAGGGATTTCTTTAAAGTCCTTTCCTTCTCTTTCCATCCTGGCGGCAGTTTCGGCTGGGACGATATGGGGATCGTACTCGGTGTTATTTTTATTTTGGGTAGACATAATGGGTTCGTTCCTCCTTATTAATTGTTAAGTTTAAGTTTTTTAGCAAAAGTGATTCTAGCAATAGAGGGATTTTCGACTTTATTTATCAATATCAGGGACATAGTCTGGGCGTTCTTTGTCTTTCCAGCCAAGGGGACGCTTAGAGTTGAACCACGCAATTGAACCGATGACGGTAGCAGCAATAAATCCCACAACTAAAACGAGCGTTGCCGATACGGGAAAATGGGAAGTTGCCGCAGCACTAGACATTTCCATTAAAATACTCATTAAGGACTTTTCCTCAAATTTGTTGATGGAGGTTGATGGAGTCGTGATTTTATTTATCACCTTTTTATCCTAATTTTTGGGGTGTATTTTCTCATCTATCAAATAGAAGAATTCAAGCTCATTCTATTGGAAGATAAATAAAAAATTCAATAAATCAACAAATTAAGCCCAAAAATCAGAATAACTCAGTTTGTTTTTTAAGATAAGTTTTGTTAATTAGTTTATAAAGAAAATTTTATATTTCTGATTTAACAAATCTTAAAATTTAAGATTCGCTTAAGCATTAATTGAGAATAATTTCTATTTGTCTACGAAGTTGCAATCTTTTCAGGGATTTGCTATATTTTCATAATTGGAGAACTCTTTGCAAATATTGAGCGAAACGCAAAACCCCCATAACGTCGTTATTCAAAAAGAAGATAATCTTAAATTTACCTAAATTTAATCTTTTTTTAAGAAAAAAGTTTATCTTTTTATTAAGAACACGAGAACTAACATTTGACAAAATCAGAAACTTAGGATAAACAAAGTCTCAATTGAAAAACCTTTCGTTTTGCTATTTTTGCATCGTCTCAAGGATGAAACAGTTTTATATTCGAGGGAAAGGTAGAATTGTGACGGATATTAACCACTCAAAGCTTAACTGAATGTTTATAATAACCGTAAGTATTCATTTTCAATAATTCTTTATTCCCTTATATGTTAAGTCGTGTTGCTGCTTCCATTTACTGGTTAAATCGTTATATTGAAAGAGCCGATAATGTAGCCCGTTTCGTTGATGTCAATCTCAATTTAATGCTAGACTTGCCCCAACGAGTCACCCAACAGTGGGATCCCTTAGTATGGACAACGGGGGACTTAGAGCTATTTAAAAAACGCTATGGGGAAGCAAAGCCCGACAACGTTATTCAATTTCTCACCTTTGACCCAGAATATTCAAATTCTATCCTTTCTTGCCTGCAAAAAGCCAGAGAAAATGCTCGTTCGATTCGGGAAATTATTTCCTCAGAAATGTGGGAACAGGTCAATGCCTTTTATCTGATGGTCATAGAGGCGGCTAATCACCGTCCCCCAAAGACGTTACCTCATTTTTTTACCCAAGTCAAACTATCTAGTCATCGCTTTGCCGGGGTAATGGATGCAACAATGACCCACAATGAGGGATGGCATTTCGGTGAATTAGGACGTTTACAGGAAAGAGCCGATAAAACTGCCCGTATTCTCGATGTAAAGTATTACTATCTGCTTCCTTCAGCCGAATGGATTGGTACACCCCTTGACCAAGTTCAATGGATTGCTTTGTTGCGTTCAGCCAGTGCTTATGAAATGTATCGCAAATGTCAGCGACGGATTACACCAAATTGTGTAGCAGAATTCTTGATTTTGAACCGTGAATTTCCTCGTTCTATCTATTTTTGCCTGTTACAAGTTCAGCGATCGCTTCATGAAATCACGGGAACGCCTCTAGGGATTTGGCATAATGCGGCTGAACGGTCTCTAGGACGGTTATGCGGCGAACTGGGTTATACCACCATAGATGATATTATCGAGTTTGGCTTGCATGAGTTTTTAGATCAAATTCAACAAAAAGTGAATGATTTTGGCGCAAAAATGGCAGAAAATTTCTTTGGTTTAGATTCCATCATGCAACAGCAACAGCGTCAAGGCGTCGGAAATTGACGATCAGTCAAGTTTAAAATTCTAAATCCAAATTAATCCCAATGCCAATAACATTCCACTGACAAAATGCAAATTAACGGCAATAAATTTACAGTTTCTGACTAAATCAGGTTGGTCATAGTTGGCTTGAACATGACGAATAAGTTGCCAAGCAAAGGGAAAACTGAAGAAAATGAGTAACGTGCCCAGAGGGAATACTTTCAAGATAACAAAAAGAATTGTTAATCCATATAAACTAAGAGTTGATAGCGTTAACACCTGAGATCCCCGTTTCGTCCCTAGACGCACAATGGGAGATTTTTTTCCTGCCGCCAAATCTTCTTTGACTTGATGGAAATGGGAGCAAAAAAGGATAATTGAAGTACTAATTCCCATGAATGTTCCTGTTGCCAAAATAGAAGGATCGAGAGCTTGAGTTTGGGAATAATAGGCCGCAGCGATCGCTAGGGGTCCAAAACAAATAAAGCAAATTATTTCGCCTAATCCTTGATATCCCAACCGAAAGGGAGGCCCCTGATAACTATATCCCAAGGCACAACACAACAGAACAATACCTAAAACTGTCCCATCTTTTAACCACCAATCAATCAGAATAATGCCGAGAATTCCTAATAGAAGAAAAACATTGCCTAACCAAAACATTAGAGATTTATTTCCTGTTAAATTCACCACAGAATGAGGTTTATTAACATCAATTCCTGTCTCCGCATCAAACACGTCATTACTAATATTGAGCCAAGCAATAATACAAATAGCAGAGAACAAAAAGGTAGCAAAGATAACACTTTTAAAGGATTGGGTATCCCTAAATGCAAGGGCAGTCCCTACCGTAATTGGGGTTACTGCTACCGTGTACATAGGAAGCTTAATTGCGGCCAACCATTGTTTTTTATTGTCTGTTTTTTGAGCTGTTAAAGGGGTCAATTTCTACTCCTTTATTGAATAAAATTAATGTTATTATTGTTTACTATTAATTGTTTATTTTTTATTGATAACTGTTAAATAGCGTCGGTTAACTTCATCCCAATTAACCACATTCCACCACTGTTTTAGATATTCTCCTCGATTATTGCGATATTTCAAGTAATAAGCGTGTTCCCAAACATCATTGCCCATAAGGGGATAAAACCCCTTACTCAGAGGACTATCTTGATTCTGGGTTGTCATTATTTCTAATTGCCCTTTTTTATTGAGAACCAACCAAACCCAACCGCTTCCAAAACGAGAAGAGCCGGCTTGCGTAAATTGATCTTGAAACGCTTCAAAACTGCCAAATGTCTTTTGAATCGCTGAGGCAATCTCCCCTTTCGGCTCACCTCCACCGTCGGGGGACATAATTTGCCAGAATAACGTATGATTGGCATAACCTCCGCCGTTATTGCGGACAGTCATTTTAATATCTGAGGGAATTTGCTTCAAATTCGCTAATAAGTTGTCGATGCTTTGGGATTTGAGTTGAGGATACTGATTAATCGCTGTGTTTAAGTTTTTGGTATAGCTCGCATAGTGTTTGCCGTAGTGAAATTGCATGGTTTCCCCATCAATATAGGGTTCGAGTGCCTTATAGTTATAAGGAAGCGGAATCATGGTAAAAGGAGTTTCTTCGGCAAACGCCAAAGAATTAAGGGGAGAGAAGACCCCCATCGCTGTTGCACTTGTAGTGACGCTCAAAAACTGTAGAAAGTGACGACGGGTAACGCTCATAGTTCAATCATTTCCTAAACGCTTACTTTAAAGACTTTACAACAAATAGGGCTTGGTCACGTTAGTTTCTAAGAGAGAGTTCAACCGAGTCCGAGTTCTCGTTTGAGAAGGGCAATGGATTTTTCGCCAATATAACTTTCACTGCATAGAACTTGAGGGGGACGAATTAAGTCTTCTCTGACGTGGGTTAGGGTTTTCTGGACAACAGGATAGCTAGCAGAATCACTGATAATAACATGACTAGACTTAACTAAGGCCTTTAATTTCTCACTTTCCCCCGTTTGTGCGGTCATAATCAGTAAATCATCGCCTCGCAGACTTTGAATGAGAATTTCAGCAATACCGAGAATTCCTGCACTTAAACTGACGATGCCTAAGCGAGTATCTTGGGGTAAATGTTTAATTTGCTCGATTTCTTGACTATAATCGTGAATATCAATAGAAATTGACCGTATGCCGTAAGGAGCGGCGATCGCTTCTGCTTGTTGCATAAAATAACGACTCGTCACCACAGTTCCCGATTGAGTTTTAGATAAAATTTGGGATAATTCTTCTAAGGGAACTAATTGAACAGGAACAGCTATAGCTTGCTCCAATTCTTTTAAGATCAGTTCTCCTGCTCCCATATCTTTTTGGGGGACAGTCACTAACACTTGTGCGCTACACCGTAATCGCCATTCAACCTCTGCCAAAATGAGTTCTTGAACTTGGGACAAATTTAGGCCTTGCGCAATAAGATCATCTATGCTTTTTTGAATAATTTGCTGTGCGTCGGGATAATCTTGAGAAAGAGGCGAACTTTGACTTAAACCACTTTCATTGCCTTGAAGTTTCACATAAATACCTGATCCAGCAATAGATTCTACCAATCCTTGTTCTTCCAATTGTTGATAGACTTTACTAATTGTATTACGATGGAGTCCCGTGATCATTGCCAACTGACGGGTACTGGGAAGACGGTGACCGGGGGGATATTGACGGGAGGCGATGGCAAAGCGCAATTGATCTAGCAGTTGTTTTGAGGCAGGAATCTCACTTTCGGGATGAATTTGAAATTGCAACATAAGGCTTCATTTTTGACCATGAAGAGAGGCTTTTCGCTTCTTATATAATATCAAAGTGTTTCCTCAAAAAAGCTTAGTGATGCAAAACGCAGAATGAATAATGCTCACTCTCTCGATAACAGGCGTTGAGAAATTTAGAGGCTCCTAATCTTAAATCGTAATGCTATCTATAATAATAAATTGAACTTTCAATGACTGAACTGTAAAAGATGTCTATTCAAATCATTATAATTTTAGCGGCTATTTTAGTGGCTTGGCTAATCTTTACGGGATTGATTAAAATCATTAAAACCAGTGTAGGAACCGCCTTAAAAATTGCGTTGATTATTTTAGTTTTACAAATCGCCTTTGGCATTAATTCTCAACAGCTTTGGCAAGCCATTATTCAGATCCCTCAAACTCTTCAAGAACTTTTTAGTCAGCAATAAATTATCGGTTTCTTGTTTTCTTTCGGTAGAAGAATTGCTATAATCATAAAAATAACATTTCGTTTTCTCAAATACCATGACTTTAATTCGTATTGCTCCCCCTTGGCAAATTTCTGAGAATAATGTAACCGCAGAATCTATTTATTTTCAGCGACGACAATTTTTAAAAGGATTATTGGGTGCCAGTATTGGCGGAAGTTTATTAACCCTAACTGGATGTCAAACGACGGTATCGCAAACTCCCTTAGAAAAAACGCTCAATTTACCTAAATTTAATAATTTACGAAAAAATCCCAATTTCAACGTATCAGATCGTCCCATTACTGCTGAAAAATTGGCAGGACAATATAATAATTTTTATGAATTTGGTGGCACAAAAGATATTTGGATGAATGCCCAAAAATTGCCTACTCAACCTTGGCAAGTTAAGGTGGCAGGATTAGTTAAATATCCGAAAACTTATGATTTAGATACTTTAATTCAAACCTTTCCAATCGAAGAAAGAATTTATCGTTTTCGTTGTGTAGAAGCATGGTCAATGGTATTACCCTGGGTGGGGTTTCCTATGAAAGCCTTAATAAAAGCAGTTGAACCCACTTCACAGGCAAAATTTGTCCGCTTTACCTCATTTTATGATCCAAAAATCACGACAGGACCCAGTTTTCATCTAGGAAAATTGCCTTGGCCTTATCAGGAAGCATTAAGAATTGAGGAAATGGCTAATGATTTAGCTTTTTTTGCAGTGGGAATTTATGGTCATCGCCTGCCAAAACAACATGGCGCACCTTTGCGCATGGTAATTCCTTGGAAATATGGATTTAAAGGGGCAAAATCCATTGTCAAAATTGAATTTTTAGATAAACAACCCGCCACGTATTGGAATATTTTGGCACCCAACGAATATGGTTTTGAGGCAAATGTTAACCCCAATAAACCTCATCCCCGTTGGTCACAAGCCACCGAAAGATTTATCGGTCAAGGAGATAGTTTATCTTGGAAAATCAAAGAAACAATGCCTTTCAATGGCTATGGAAAATATGTCGCTAGTTTATATTAAGTCTCATTCGTGTAGGGGCGCAGGTTTGCGCCTATCAAACCCTAATCGATAGAAATGGATTGAGGGCCACTACCGTTGCCTGAATCTGGATCGTTATAGGTAAAATGGGTTAATCCTTGTTGCTGTAACCAACTTTTAAGGGGATCTTCCGATAATTTAAGACGCAATAAGCCAGATACCAATCCTCCCGTAAAAGCCATGGGTTGTTGGAGAAGTTCTTTGAAAACCGGCTGTAATTCATCTAAAAACATAATTGACCTAAAATGAAATTCATAATGACTCTCAATAATTGTACCATTTAAACGGCGATGACCGCCTAAAAAAGAGGGTGAAGCGACACCCCCCATTTTAATGATTAATTAATCATTCCTGCTTCTCAACCAATTTGCAATCTCTGGCGGTAAATCTTTCTGGACTTTACCACTGACATACATCCCAATGTGACCCGTTTTAAAGCCTTTGTTGGTGTAATCATTACTACTAATATGTTGTTTCAAGGCTTGGGAAGAAACGGGGGGAACAAGGTGATCATTTTCGGCAAAAATATTAAGAACGGGCATGGTAATATTCTTTAAATCAACAGGTTTTTCTCCTATCATGACTTCCCCATTGATTAATTTGTTTTCTTGATAAAAATCTTTGAGGAATTGACGATAACTTTCTCCTGTTTGATCGGGACTATCAAAAATCCATTTCTCCATTCGCAAATTAAACATTAAACTGTTTTCATCATCGAAGGGAAAATCTACGTATTTCTGCACTCCTAGTGCTTGCGGTTTTAACATTAAAAACTCTAAATTGAGAAAGTCTCCCGGTACATTACCCATGGCATCCACCATTAAATCAATGTCAACTGCCTCTGAACCCAAGGTACAGCCTCCCCGCATATTTAACAAGCAGTCTGGTTGATTAAAATCAATCGGCGCGACCATAAGAATCAAATTTTTCACTTTTCCGGGGTAAATAGAAGCATAACAAGCACTGAATGTCCCGCCTTGACAAATGCCTAACAGATTAATTTTGTCTAAATTATGCTGCTTTCGGATAAAATCCACACAATTATTGACATAACCATTGATATAATCATCTAAGGTTAGCCAGCGATCGCCCCTTGTCGGATAGCCCCAATCGATTAGATAGATATCAATGCCTAATTTAAGTAAATTCGCTACCAAAGAACGGCCTTCCTGTAAATCTACCATAAAAGGGCGATTGACTAGCGCATAGACCATTAATAGGGGAATAGACACGCTTTTTTCGACATCCGATTGATAACGATAGAGAATAACTTTATCTTCTTGGTAAACCACCTCCTTGGGTGTAATACCAATATTGATGTCCTCTTCCCGTAACTGAGACAAATTTTCCATTCCTTTAAGCATTTTTGCCGTCAATTCGACATAATCAGCCGTCGGATCTTCGAGACGCATCTGAGTGAGAAAAGGTAACATAATTTTTTTCCTGTAGAGAACGAAAGGGATTAATCTTCATGGCTTGGGTTAGAAAGCATTTTTTTCAAGCTTTTGACCTCTTTTCGCAGTTCGTAGATAGTTTTGTGCATTTCATCCACTTCCCGACGAGAGGGAATATTCACCGTTTTCATCCAAATTTCCTGCAAATCTTGCTGTTGGATGCGGTATTGGTTCAAAGCATTAAGAAATTGCCCCCGAACTTTCAGATTTTTCTCTTGACAAAAGGCTTTTTCAAATTCTGCGTCGGCTACTGATGTCCAAACGCGTTGAAAATCCTGCCAATCCGTAATAATTTCGCCTTTTTCTGCCATTGCCACTAATTTCTTCATTAAGGCTTCAAAGGAATGCACTTGAATATCAGCCAACAGCAATTGATAATTTTGACTCGCATGGTAAAGATTTGCCCAAGCATCAAACCCTTTGAGTAATTTGCCGCTAAATTCCCGTGTGGGGCCAGTTAAGGGCATTTGCCAGTATTTACTGAAAGATTCGTCGTAAAAAAGTTTCCAATAGAGGTTATTAAGTTCAACCCAAGGTTCACTTGTTCCGGCGATCGCACCACTCATCGGTTGAAAAAATGCCCCCAAAGACGCTGTCCAAAGTTGATTGATTTGTTGTACTTCTTTGAGGTATAATCCCCAAAGTTTTTGTCTATCTTCAGCCGTTTTTAGCGTATTTTGCGAAAATTCCTCTAATTGCTTTTGCATTTTTTGGCTATAGTGGATTAGGGTATCTTGCCAACTTTCACCAGCTTTCACTTGAGGAAAAATATCTTGCCATGCTTTGAAAGACAATTGCAAAAAGCCCAACAATAACTGTTGATTATCAACATAACGTTGGCTTAATTCAGTAAAAGGAGTCGTCAAACTATCTTTTTGGTTGATAGATGGGACGTTACCCATTAATTCAAACCAATTCTTCCAAATTTGATTACTGCTATCTAACCAATTTTCGATCATACTGGTAGCCGCTTGACTCCACTGGGTTGTTTCTTGAGACATGAATTTACAATCCTTTGGATTCCTCTGGTTTCTACCTGAATTATGCAACGGTTTTCAGAAAATAAGATTGAAGAATTTCTGAAGATAAATAATTAACATTCTCTTAACTTTCTCAAAAAATCGGTTAAGATTAGATTAACAGTAACTGCTATTCAAGATGCCCGTGATCAACCAACCACAGATAATTTTAATCAACGCCACAAGAAATCAAGCAGAGGATAGAAAGATGGCTAGTTATACAGCCGAAGCGGCCAAAACATTGGGAGATTGGTCTTATATTGCCATCGCTAAGCATTATCAAAAAATTGGCAAACATGAAACTAAAGTTTTGCAAGACAAAAATCCTGAGGAACTCCATCAAATGCGAGTTGGAATGCGTCGCTTGAGAAGTGCGATTCAAGGATTTCATCCTGCCTTAAAATTGCCGAAAAATGCTAAAGAAAAAACTGTTGGTAAAGTAGCTAGAGTCTTAGGAGAATTAAGAGATTTAGATGTACTGAAAGAAACCCTCGAAAATCAATATTATCCTTTTCTTCCGACAGAAGAACAAAGTTTATTGAAAAACGCGCTAGTTGCTCTCAAAAAACAACGCAAAAAAACATCTAAGAAAGTCAAGGCGATTCTAACCGATTATCCCTATGAACATCTCAAAAAAGGATTTGAAAATTGGCTAGATTGTCCAGCTTTTACGTCGATTGCTGACTTAGATATTCCAATTATCTTGCCCGATTTACTCTTACCTCAAATTAGTCATTTACTACTTCATCCAGCTTGGTTATTAGGGGTAACAATTGAAGACGGAAGGATCAATTTTTCCCATCCCGAACCCTTAACGCAAAGAGATGTAGAAACACTGTTAAATACCCAAGGAATGATCCTGCACGATCTACGCAAGGAAGCAAAACGAGTCCGTTATAATATGGAATTATTTACGCAATTTTATCCTGAAACGTATCAAAAGTATCTCGATGAGATTAAGGATATTCAAGCCGTATTGGGTGAGATTCAAGATAGCTTTGTTCTCGGTGAATTCCTCTTTCAGGCTTTAGAGATAAATCTTTCTCGAAAAATGCCAACTTTTATGGCTAAACTGTCAGATATTCGGGGCAAAAAATGGCAAAAATGGCAAACCTTACAACAAATCTTCTTAGACGGTGATCATCGTCAACAATTTCATCAAATGCTTCTCAATCCTTCCCCATAGGCTTCCGGCCTAAGTCACGCAATAGCAGAAAAATTGCGCGAGAAATCTAATCAAAAAATTAAGCGAATAAAGCCAAAACAGCAGGAATTAAGATAAAACTTGCCACAATAAGGGCGGCTATCGCTGAAATCAAGACGGCTCCGGCGGCGCAATCCTTGGCAATCTTCGCTAACTCATGATAGGTTTGTCCAACCGTTAAATCGACCACCGATTCTAAGGCGGTATTCAATAATTCTAAGACCATTACTAAGGCACTGGTGAGACAAATAATAGCGACTGCCACGGCTTCTACACGGACATAAATGGCTAAAGAAAGGGCAACACAAGCCATCATGGTATGAATACGGAAATTACGTTGTGTCAGAAAAGCATATTGTACCCCTGCCCAAGCATAACGAAAACTGGTTATCAAATTGGGGGCAACCTGCCACGCATTGTGACGTTTGAGCGCAGACTCTGAGGTTGGCAAGGCTTTTTTGAACATTTTGCGACTGCGGGTAGCAGGGAGGGCAGTGACAAAGGCTGTGGTGGAGAAATTAGAAGATTGAGTCATAAGTAATGGAGATTTCATAGGATGTGAATTTGTTCCGAATTAATAATGGCCGTTTCTTTAAAAAGGAATTGTTCTTTTTGAACAGTAGTTTAACGCAAGAGCAAGGAAATGCCTATTAAATTTAATAAATCTTCCTGATGGAATAGCATCTCTTCTAGGTGTTTTTGATCGGGATGATCCCATCCCAACAAATGAAGAAATCCGTGGGATGCTAACCAAATGACCTCAGTTTCTAAGGAATGACCTTGTGCTGTTGCCTGCTGTTGTGCCGTCTCTAGGGAAATAACAATATCTCCTAGATAGAGGGAATCTAAGCCTTCAAGGGTGGGTGTTTCCACTTCTAAGGCGGCAAACGCAAGGACATCGGTTGGTTGATCTTTCTGGCGATATTGATCGTTAAAAGATTGAATCTCTTGATCATCTGTTAGGCGAAGACTGAGTTCATAACCAGTTGCTTCAGGGACAAAAGTCTTAGTCAAAGTGTGGTTTAACCAAATTTGAAACCAGTTTTGCCAATCATCTTCTTTTATTAAGGACAATGCGTCACTTTGACCTTGAAGATTGACCTCAATGGTTTTTACAAAAGTAATCACAGATGACATGGTTTTCTGTCCTAACGAGTGAGATAAGATAAACCGATTAATGCGCCTAGTAAACCCATAACGGTTAATAGATAGTGCTTAATAGAGGTTCCTTTTTTTTGTACCATGTTTCTCATGGCCAGCTTGACGTAACTCGGTTGAGGCGTCGTAACGTCTGCTACTTCAGGGGATTCGGTGGGTGTAGAGGATTGAGTCATGGGAAATTGTCCCTTCCATCTTATTGGTGTTAGTTTTCCCTGATCCGACAGAGGGGATATCAGAGATAACTGCTATCTTAATGTAACAGTTTGTTGCAAAAAATCAAGAAAAATTTTGCTCGAATCCCCATTTTAGAAAACGAGAAACCCACAATGCTTATCCTGTAAGCATTAGCGTTCTAACCCTATCGAGGACAAACGCGAATATCCTTTTTTTGAAGAGGGGATCTTGATTAACTCTCCTCTTTACTTATCTGTTTTAGATACGCTTCAATAAAGTTGTCTAGATCTCCATCCATCACTCCTGTAATATCGGTGGTTTCCACTTGAGTCCGCAAGTCTTTAACCATTTGATAGGGATGGAAAACATAGTTCCGAATTTGATTACCCCAAGCAGCTTCTACCATATCACCACGAATTTCAGCAATTTCCTGCGCTCGTTGTTCTTCTAAGACAATTAATAGCTTCGCTTTTAAAATTGCTAAGGCTTTCTCCTTATTTTGTAATTGCGATCGCTCCTGAGTGCATCGAACAGCTAGTCCTGTCGGTAAATGAACAATACGAACGGCGGTTTCTACCTTATTGACGTTTTGTCCGCCTTTGCCACCTGAACGAGAGGTACTAATTTCGAGGTCTTTTTCGGGAATATCCAAATTGATAGCTTCTTCTTCCAAATTCGGCATTACCTCTATACCCGCAAAACTAGTTTGTCGCTTACCGTTAGCATTAAAGGGGGAAATTCTCACCAGTCGATGGGTGCCTTTTTCTCCTTTAAGATAGCCATAAGCGTAACGTCCTTCCATTTCGAGGGTTGCCGACTTAATCCCTGCTTCATCTCCCTCTGAAACATCCGTTAACGTCACTTTGAACCCCTGTTGTTCTCCCCAACGACGATACATTCGTAACAACATTTCCGCCCAATCTTGGGCATCTGTTCCCCCTGCCCCTGCATTGATCGTTAAAATTGCCCCTTTTGTGTCGTATATGCCTGATAATAACTGTTGAAGTTCCCACCGCTCTAACTCTCGGTTAATTTGAATTAAGTTTGTTGTTGCTTCTTCTAATAAGGCTGTGTCATCGTCTAATTCCAATAATTCGAGGATGGCTTTGGTATCCTCTAGCTTACGCTGCCATTGATGATACTGCTCCAAAGTGGACTTACATTGATTCAATTCTTGTAGCGTCTGTTGGGCTTGGGTGGCATCATCCCAAAATTCAGTTTGGGAAGCCAATTGTTCTAAATCGTGAATTTTTGCGTTTAAAACGGGTAAGTCAAAGATAGTCCTGAGCAGAACTCAGGTGTAAATTAACAGACTCGATTTCTCTTTTTAATTCGGATGTTTCCATAGGACAGATTGAGGGTGATTCTCTATTCACTCATTATAGAAGTCATTTTTCTTCAGGGAAATTCAAGGGGAATTTTACCTAAGAATCCTTTACGAAAATCATTTAATAATTGCACCGATGCCCTTTCTTTATCCTGTTTATAGCGAAGATTAGCGAATTCCTCAATATAGCTTTCTCCTGTCATTGAAAGAGGATCTAAAGCATAACGTCGTTGCAAAACGTCACTAAAGCCCAAATCTGTCAGTAAATCAACCATCATCGCCGCAATTCGTTGGTTATCATAGCCTGCTTCTCCAATATCCTCACAAATTGCCAGTTTCACCCCATCTTCTTGATTATCTAACCTTGCAGGAATAATACCGGGGGCATCCAATAGTTCAATTTCATCAGAGATGCGTACCCAGCGTAACTGACGAGTGACTCCTGCCCGTCTTGCACTTTCTACCGCCTTTTTGCCTAACAAACGGTTAATTAACGCTGATTTCCCTACATTGGGAAAACCGACCACAACTGCTCGCACCGGACGAATCCGCATTCCTCGGTCAATTCTGCGCTGATTTAAGCTTTTTCCCAGATTTTGAGCCGCCTTTAAGACGGATTTAACGCCATCTCCCTGCTTAGCATTTGTACAATAAGCGTGTTCTCCTTGAGACTTGAACCACATTAACCAATTCTGTAAAACCGAGTCAGGAATCATATCTACTCGATTCAAGACGATAATACGGGGTTTTTCCCCAATCCAGTCCATCATTCGAGGATGGTGAGAAGTAACCGGAATACGAGCATCTAAGACTTCTAAAACGACATCTACCCGTTTTAACTGCTCTTTTAATTCTTTTTCTGCCTTGGCGATATGCCCGGGATACCATTGAATTAACATTTGAATGATGAGTGACGAGTGATGAATCAGGGTTTGCTGACTAGGGTTGAGGAGGGGGAAGGGGAATGGCAGGATTGGGCGTCGCTGGTGAGGTTGAGGAGGGAGGTTGTGCGCTCGGAAATTCGCCTTTTTGTGCTTTTTTGAGGGTATCGATAATCGTTGTAATTTCCTTATTTTCGGGATAAATTTTAGCTAACTTTTCAAGAGGAGAAAGTGCGCCTTCAATATCGTTATTTTTTAGATTTATTTGAGCTAAAGCCTGTAAATAACCGGGATTTTCGGGATCTAGTTTTAATAACGTCTCCATCGGTTCTTTTGCGCTATGAAAATGATTCATTTGCACTCTGGCTTGAACCAATCCTTGCAAAGCCGACTGATTGTTAGGCTCTCTTTTTAAAACCGCTTCGTAGCCCTTTTCCTGAGATTGTAATAATTCGTTTTCTGAAGGAGATAGATTGTTATTGTCAACAGCAGAATCAGGGGGATTAGGCTCTGATTGCCCCGTTAATTGACCTAAAAAAGGGATAATACTAACGCCCAACAAAGCTAAAGCAGAGGCAATAATAATGATTTTTTGGAGGTTTTTGCGAGACTTTTGTTCAGACATGATAATGATAAATAATCTTTAAGTCAGCCCTATTTTGTGACCCACTATCCCCAGTATAAAGCCTAGAAAAGATAAAAGGGCAATCGCGCTACTCACTTGCCAGTTAGAATAACCATTATCCTGTAAGTCTAATTTTACTAAAATTGCCGCACACACTAGCAAAAGTAACTGAGCGAAATAACCTACCCAACGTATTAAAAAAACAACCGCAAAAGACCATAATAAAATAGAGATAATCGAACCCGCATCCGACTGAAAACTACTGCCAAACGCAATGGTAATTAAGGTAACTGGGGCGATCAGTCCCATTACAATTGCCAAAATATTAATAGCCGCTAAAATATAAACTAACCCTATGGTTGCGGCTTCTTCCGTTAAATGAATCCAGTGTAAAATCTGATGCCATTGCCACCGTCTGCCTTGTTCTAAAATGATGCCTTGAAACAAGGGGTTATTTTCTTCCACCAGCCAACCAAACGCCCCGTAAGTCATCACTAACAGGAGGCAAGATAAAAAAGTGATATTTTTCTTAAACCATGTCATACCGACAAAAAAAGGGTACAGATAGCGAATATCGTACCCCAAATCAGTGTTTTAGGACATGGTTTGAATGATGAAGTCAAAATAAGGACCGGCTTCAGCCGCATCCTCATTACTGAGTAATCCAAGGGCGGCATCTTTCAGAGAACGAATAGCCTCCACCATTCCAGGCAGGGGGACACTGAGAGAGTTATACATCTCTTTAGCCCCGACTAATCCGATCTTTTCCAGGGATTCCTTATCTCCTTCGAGAACCCCATAGGTCACTAGGCGCAAATACCAACTATAATCCCGTAAACATTGATTATACTGGCGTTGACCGTAAGCATTTCCCCCTGGCGCTCTAAAATCAGGGCGTTTCTTAAATAGTTGTTTTTGGGCTTGATCAACGATTTTTTTCTCGTTTTCGGTTAACGTCTCTACGATGCGGATTCTTTGCGCTCCTGTTTTTAAAAAGGCTTGAATCCCTTGAAGCTCTCCGCTACTGGGGTAACGAAGTTCATCGTCGGCTTTGAGAATGACTTGACTAACTACGCTCATGGGATGGCAATTTGATTCTAAAAATATCTTAAAGTAGTTTATCCTGAGTTGTGTTCAATTTCAGCCCCTGTGACGTTTTGTGACAATTCATTACGAATTAGATATTAAATTTTGTCAACAAATCTCATTTTTCTAGTAAAAAAGTATTGTATTTAAGGTTTGAAAAATTTCCCCGTTTCTGATCAGAAATTTTACGGATAGAGATTGGAGTATTAATTTAATCAACTTTCAATCCTTCATTTAACCAAGTGAGGTTACGCAGTATATGCAACTTCCGTTAGGTCCTTTAACGTCTGCAGAACGTCGAGAAATCGCATTTTAAAATCGGGTTAAAACTGCCACCGCTTATCGAACTGCGCCCATTTTCGAGCAAAGCAATAATGGGGATGACAAACGTTACCCCAACAAAAGTGCCTCCTTATGTCGGGGAGCCCGCGCCAGCCGCTCTTTGTTGGAGACCAACAAGACCGCGCTGGCTTGCCAACGGAACTACCTCCCCTTTAGGGGGCGTGAATTTGTTACTTAATAAGCTGACATTTATTTATTAAGTAAGCTATATTTGAAGCATGATCACTATGACTTACGACTATAAGCTGCAACCAACCAAGTCCCAAATTCAACAATTTGAGACATACCTTGAGACGTGCAGAAAAGTCTATAACTATGCACTTCGAGAAAGGAAGGATTGGGCCAATAGTCGTAAGTCACCCGTTAATGCTTGTTCAATTCATTCTGAATACATAATCAGTCCGAATACTGCCAGACCTACCTATAACTCCCAATGCAAATCTCTGACTGAAGCTAAAAAGCGGTGTCCTGATTTAACCATTCCTCACTCCCAAATCTTGCAACAAACCTTAAGACAATTAGAGGCTGCATTTGTCAATATGTGGGAGAGAGGGTTCGGGTTTCCCCGTTTTAAAAAGCAGATGAGAAGTTTTGTCTATCCCAGTGTCAAAAATACTTTGGTCGGGGATGGATGGGTTGACCTGCCTAAAATTGGCAAGGTTAAAATGAGAATGTCTAGATCGCTTCCTGATGGCTTTCTTTTAAAGCAAATTAGGCTGGTTAAACGGGCATCAGGTTATTTTGTTCAGTTAGTTTATCAACTAGCTGTTAATATTCCCAATGTACCGATTCATGGTCATCCCTTGGGAGTAGATATTGGACTTGATTCTTATTTAGCTACTAGCGATGGAGAATTAGTCAAAAGACCTCGATTTTTTAATCAGCTTTATGGCAAGTTGAAATCACTGCAAAAGCGATTAAAGAACAAGAAAAAGGGGTCTAGTAATTGGCGAAAACTTCAAGCTAAGATAGCTAGACTTTATCAAAAAATTCACGATACTCGAAAAGACTGGCATTTTAAATTAGCTCATCGTCTTTGTGACCAAGCGGGAATGATATTTGTTGAGGATATCAACTTTAAAGCTTGGGCGAAAGGATTATTTGGCAAGTATACTTTAGATGCTAGTTTTGGTCAGTTCTTTAATATCTTGGCTTATGTCTGCTGGAAAAGAGATGTCTATTTTCTCAAAGTAGATAAAGACTATACCAGTCAGATTTGTCCTAATTGCAATACACATTCAGGCAAAAAAAACCTATCAGATCGGGTTCATTCTTGTCGGTCATGTGGATATCAAACTAATAGGGACGTAGCAGCTAGTCAAGTAATAAGAAATCGGGGTCTAGTAGCGGTCGGACAGCCCGTGAATGAAATAGCTTCTGGAGGCGTTCTGTCGGGGTCAGCCTTTGGCTGGCTAGATAAGAGCCTGTGAGAGAAGAATCCCGCGCGGTTCACCCGCGGGAGTGTCAACAAAGGACTCCCCATCAAGATAACGGGGAAGTCGATGTCATGGCCTATCAAGCCTTGATTGACGCCCTCAGTAGCGGTAATTCGCAGGTTTTTGAGAAAATTCCCTTAGTAGGAGCGCGAAAATTTATTAATCCTCAAGGAAGGTTAGCGTTTGACACAGAAGGTGCGGATTCTCATTCACTCAGTATTCCCCCAGCTCCTCGCTTTAACAGTGCTGAAGAAGCAGCCGAAATCGTGGAAAATTACTGGATGGCTTTGCTACGAGATGTTGCGTTTGATGAATATGAAACCCACCCCCTAGCACAAGCGGCTGCCGCCGAACTAAGTCGCTTGGAATCTTTTAAAGGGTTAAGAGAAGGGGGCAAAATCACCCCACAAACTCTTTTCCGCGATCGCTTACTCGGCGCGCGCAATGGCCCCTATATTTCCCAATTTTTGCTCAAACCCGTTCCTTTTGGAGCTCAGGGTTATGAATAATTGATGCGAACGATTCTCTCGGGTAAAGACTTTATGACCACCTTTGACGACTGGTTAAAAGTGCAACGGGGTGAAGAACAAAGTTTTGCCGCAGGAGATTTTGAGCCGACTCCTGTTTATATCCGTAATGGACGGGATCTTTCTCAATGGGCTCATGTGGATGTGTTATTCCAAGCTTATTTTAATGCTTGTTTAATTCTCTTAGCTGGTCCAGACTCTCCTAGTCCCGTTGGCGGCGGTATTGGCGGACAATTTGATGCAGGGAATCCTTACTTACGTTTAACAACCCAAGATGCCTTTGCGACCTTTGGTGGTCCTTTTTATATTGGACTTCTAACGGAAGTAGCCACCCGCGCTCTTAAGGCGGTTTGGTTTCAAAAATGGTATGTGCATCGTCGCCTTCGTCCTGAAGCCTTTGGTGGTCGCATTCATGCGGTTAAAACCAATATGGCGAATTATCCCATTCATCCCCAAGCATTAAATTCTGATGCGGTGAGCAAAGTTAACGCTAAATATAATAGCTATCTTCTACCTCAAGCCTTCCCAGAGGGCAGTCCGACTCATCCAGCCTATGGGGCAGGTCATGCCACCGTCGCTGGGGCTTGTACGACCGTACGACCATTCTTAAAGCCTTATTTGATGAGGATATGCGGATTCCAGACCCTGTACAGGTGGATTTGGCGTCTGGTGGCAAAAAACTCAAACCTTATACGGGACGACCTTTGACTGTCGGTCATGAGTTAAATAAAGTGGCTTCTAACGTGGCGACTGGCCGCAATATTGCGGGGGTTCACTGGCGTTCGGATGGGGCAGAATCCCTACTTTTAGGGGAACAAGTCGCTATCAGCATCCTGCGGGATTATAAACTCACTTATAACGAAACCTTTGAAGGGTAGCATTTGACCACGTTTAGCGGTCAATCTATTATTGTTTAAACGCTGAGGTTTTTCTGGTTTTACGATTCAACAGTAGATTAAGATTGGGGAGGTCAATGGGGCTTCCCTAATTTTTCGGTTCGACTTTAATCTTTCTTTGGGGGTGGGTGGGTGTTATCTTCTAATCCTTTGTGAATGACTTCTCTTAGTTTCGCATAGGATTGAGAATGGTCTTCAAGGGGAATAAATTGAGTAATCGGTTTGGGTTCAGAAGGCTTTGATACATTAGGATTGACTTTATTTTCTGGGGATAAGGCGTCTGATGTCACATCATTGACGTTATAAAGCTTACTTTGAGCCAGAAGCGACGGATCGTTACTATAGGGTAAATCGGAACAAACGAGTCGCTCAAATTCGTAGTTAAAATGAACGCCCGGTTTTCCTTTGCGTAACCAATTTGATAAAATCTGTTCTACCGAAATGGATTTATATCTTCCCTGATATAGTGCTTCAATCACTGCTAATCGAATCCAAATCGATGAATATTTTTCTCCCCATTTTAACAATAATTCCATGGGCGTATAGCCTTTCAAGTCAAACCCGTAGCGATTGAGAATAGCCATGGTTTGAATAATAACGAGATCGAAGGTTTGCTCGGCCATGTTCTTCGTGAGTGAGGAATGAACAGGTATCCAGCTTCTGCGAAGCCATCTTAAACTGAATTTCACCTGCTAGGGTCAGCAATATCAGAACTTTTTTAACCCATAGCAGTCTATTTTAATTCGCATTATCTTTTTACTTAAAAATAACTTATCTTAGCAGAGTTGGCGCAGATAAAATTAATACAGATTTGACTGGACGTTGAACAGGATTGCCTTTTGCATCTAGTTTACCGTAATTTAGCGATCCGTGTGAATAAAAGGCTGAAGAACTGCCCCCATCTAGATTAATCGCTTCCTTAATTCCTCTTTCTTTTAAAAACTGTGCTAGGTCAGGTAAACTGATCCCGCTAGGGGTTTGACTAGCCATTACCCAAAATAAATCACCATTTTCCATAATACCGAGGGCTGTTCGAGCATTTGCTTGATTCATTCCTAGTGCGTCTCGAATCACACGACCTTGTCGGTCTTGCTCCCAAAATGCTTCTGTTTTCGCTTCTATTTGGGGTAAAATTCGAGGGCCACCTCCTAGGGCTTCTTTTAGTTGACAATGGGGGGGAATGGGATCACGATGAAAAGCGATCGCATATTTTATTGACTGACCACATTGGTACCGTCGCCATTCACTACGATTCAAAATTTGGTTTAAATAGGGTTTTAAATCAGGATTATTGATCAATCTTTCATTTTGGCGGGGATCACCTATTAAGTGACCTTCTTGAACAAGATAAGATGTGGTTTTTCCATTTTTGGGGTCAAAAAAACCGCCATTCAAGACGGCAATGGCTGAATAAGATTGTGCAAATTGCTCTAAGGTTTTTAAAGACGAAGCAGAGGCAACCGAGACATTATAATTCGGATGAGCAGGGATTAAAAGGGTATATAAAGTTGTACCTTCTAATTGATATTTTTCATACTTTAATTGGGGTGTTTCTTTGGCATTCATTGGAGGATAAGGAGTACAGGATGCCAGCAAAAAAGAAAGTAAGTTAAATAATAGAAAAACAGGCTTTAACATGGCTAAAGTTTCTTATTTAAAACAATCGAAATTAAGCGAAGAAAGACAACCTTTTCCGTTAAATAGAGGTTAGTCTAAACTTTAAAATAGCTTGATTAAATCTTTTATTTCCTTTAAATTGCTGTCTGTAGGTGTTGAACTATTTTTATGGTTTCACTGTAAAAAAAAAGGATTTAGACTGTAAAAACAGCCCGATTTTAAAGGAATAATACTGCGATTTTACGCCGCTAAAGGTTGCCAACGGAAATAACGTTCTCCCCCTAATTCTAAGACCACTTTGAGGCGGGGTTCTTGTTGAGGAAGATTAATTAAATATTGTTTTTCGGTAGAGGAAAGAATAAATCCTTCGAGAATCCAAAGCACTAATCCTTTTGATTTGGGAGGTAAATTATCCAGTTGATAAGTGGCAATGGGAGGGATAAAATAAATAGGGCCAACTGCCGCATCTTGTCCGATATCTTTTTTGCCTAAATGAGGCGGACGAACGCCATGAATTTCTGTTAAATAAGCACTCAAATCTCCTAATCCTCTGGCGGTTAACGCTAGGGTGGTATAACCCTTAGTCCGTAAACGTCTTTGATATCTCCCTTCAAATCCGCCTTCTAAAGGAGCATAAACTGCGACTGCACCGTGTTTTTCTAAGGTTTGAATGAATCCTTTGCCTGTGGTCAGTAAAGCCATATTCGGTCAACCGTAATCAGTAATCAGTAATCAGTTTAGCAGTTTCTTGGCTGGTGGCAACTTTTCGGTTTTGGAGATTCCTAAAGATAATAGGATATAAAAAGACTATTGTCTCGAACTGTCCAAAAATCGGTTCCTATTACTCAATAGCGAATACGGGGGTCAAGATAAGCATTAGCAATATCAATCAAAAGACTAATAAAAACAACAATTACACTTAAAAATACCATAATTCCTCGGACAGTCGGGCAATCCCTTAGAGATATCGCCTGATATAATTGCTTTCCTAATTCTGGCTAAGAAAAAGTCACTTCTGTTAAGACTGCACTCCCTAACAAAGCGGCGAAGGTTAATCCTAAAACTGTAATCACAGGAATAAGCGCATTTCTAAAAGCATGAGCGAATAAAATTCGTCTTTCACTCACTCCTCTTGTTCTAGCGGCTTCTACATAGTCAGATTGTAACGTTAGCTTTAAATTAACCTTGACCATTCGTTCAAAAATTCCACTTAATAACAGTCCCAACGTGAAGCAAGGAAGTGTAAGATAATATATCACTGTGAAAAAATTACCTAATTGCCCCTTAAGAGACTATCTAGTGTATATAAACCCGTTATGGCTTCAGGTGGCGTTTGACTGAGGGGAAAACGAGTCCCCAACGGAAATAAACCGAATTTAACTGATAAAATCAACTGTAAGATCATTCCTAGCCAAAAAATGGGTAACGAATAGGTGATGATGCCAAATAAACAATGGGTAGCAGATAGCATTCCTAACCCCACACCAATAATTAGGGCGATAACCATGCTATAAAAGGTCAATTCAACTGTAGCCGGAAAATGCTGTTGAATAATTTGCCAAACCGTTACCCCTTGGCGAATGATAGAATTTCCGAGATTTAGATGTAATAATTGACCTAAGTAAGCTAAATACTGAAATAAAAGAGACTTATTCAGCCCTAACTGTTCTCTCATCCCTATTTTGGCAATTTCTGGCGCACGATTATCTAAAATTGCATCAACGGGATCATTAGGGGTGGCGCGTAAAAGCAGAAAAATCGCCGTCACAATAGTCCAAATCATTAAAGGTGCAAGAAAGAGACGAACGGCGATATAATACTGTAAGGCACGGGAGCGGGACATATAAACCTATATAAAAAGTTTTTAGCCTAAATATCCTATTTTTTATCCTCTTCATCTACAGGATTTTCGGTAATACCCAGTTGTTTCTTGCTGTTTTTCAAAGTACTCCAGAGATTTTTGATTTGATGATAGGCTTCTGCAGGCGCAATTTTACCGGCTGTTTCCAAATTACAAATGTAGCTTACTTTTTGAGCAAATTCTTGTAAATTGGAATTAAAAACAAGATTTTCTGGTTTAAATTCCCCGCGATAGGGATGACGAGGGTAGAGAAAATTATCTTTTTCAGGATTAGAAGCCATAGCCAAGTAGAGCAAGAAGGATAGGATGATTTATGATAAATGTTGTTTCTATTGTATAGATACTAATCAAAATCGAAGGTTAATCTTCTATGGGTTTTGTTAACCTGATCTTAAAGGCAATTTAACCCCAAGGGTTCAGTAAATCAGTGGGCGATGTCCTTTAGGAAAATAAGGTGTGCGCTCAGAACCTTTTAACCTTATTTAAACAAATTTAAACAAAAAAGATGGAAAAATTGTACGAAGGTAAAGCAAAAATTCTCTATTCTACTGATAATCCTCATATTCTGCTTTCTCGTTTTAAAGATGATGCCACCGCTTTCAATGCCCTGAAAAAAGGCACAATCCAAGGTAAAGGTCAAATAAACTGTACGATATCTACTGCTTTGTTTCAATGGCTAGAATCTTTAGGCATTTCGACTCATTTTATTGATCAACCTTCCTCTATGGAGATGCGGGTAAAAATGGTTAAAATCGTACCTTTAGAGGTGGTTGTCAGGAACATTGCGGCGGGTAGCTTGTGCCGTCAAACAGGGTTACCGGAAGGTCAGATTTTACCCTTCCCCTTGGTCGAATTCTATCTAAAGGATGACGCTTTGGGCGATCCCCTTTTAACCCGCGATCGCATCACAATTTTAAATATTGTTACCTCAGACGAAGTGGCACAACTGAAGACGATGGCGTTAAAAGTCAATCAGCATCTCAGCCAGTTTTTTGCCGAATGTGAGATTACGTTAGTAGATTTTAAGCTAGAATTTGGTAAAGATGCTCAAGGAAAAATCTTACTAGCGGATGAAATTAGCCCCGATACCTGTCGTTTGTGGGACAAACAAAAAGATGATCCGCAAGAGAGAGTATTAGATAAAGATCGTTTTCGGCGAGATTTAGGCAAAATTGAATCGGCTTACCAAGAAGTGCAACAAAGGGTTCTAGAACGTATCAGTTATCTAAACTCTCAAGCATAGCATATTTTTGGGGGGAACATTTTTCATAAAGACCAGTCTTTAACTAAGGTGATTTCTGGCTAAAACGGGGGTTGTCTATTGTTATGCTAATAAGTCAAGATTAAACAATTGATTAATCCTCGATCATCTCGTTCTTGGTTATTTTTGGGTGTGTGGCAGTGTTAAAAAACAATTGGTTAAGTGGTCAGTTTTCTTCGCTTATGACGTTGTTGCTATCAACAACACTTCTTTTCTATGGAACACAAGGGGTTCATGGTGAGACAGATAGCGATATTAAGACAAGTCACCAAGAAAAAGAAAAAGTCGAAAATGATCAGAATTTAGCCGAAAACCCCTCAGATATATCTATAAATCAGAACAATGAAACGATATTATCTGCGGAGGAAAATAATTCATCCTCAGCCGATGACAACAGGATTGAGGAAAATCGTAATCCTGAGAAACAAGAAGAAAAAGACAACTCTGGGCAAGATAACCGTTCGCTTTCATCTTTAGGAAAATTAGAGACGCTTAATATCCCTATAAATCCAGAAAATAGCTCTATTTCTACTAAATCTCAACTGAATGAGGAAAATAATTCATCCTCAGCCGATGACAACAGGATTGAGGAAAATCGTAATCCTGAGAAACAAGAAGAAAAAGACAACTCTGGGCAAGATAACCGTTCGCTTTCATCTGAAAATTCAGAAATTAGCCCTATTTCTGATGAATTTAAGCTAAAACAAATTCCACCTGAGCCCATAATTGAAGAGAAGGTGGATGAAGACAACGAAGGAAGCGAAATAGAAGAGCAACCGAATTCAACGCCTGAAAGTCGAGAAACCGAGACACCCACTGATTCTACCTTAGAAGAGGTTCAACCTTCGCCCGCCATTCCGACGCCACCGCCGCCTGAATCTGAAACGGTTGAAGAGGAAACGCCAGCAGAAGAACCTCGCGTTTTAGTCGCAGAAGTTTTGGTTACAGGAGCCGATTTACAGTTAGAACGACTGGTTTATAATACCGTTATTACCCAACCCGGTCGGACAGCAACCCGTACTCAGTTAGAAAACGACGTCAACGCTATCTACGCAACGGGCTACTTCGCCAATGTTAAAGTTGTCCCCGAAGATACGCCTTTAGGGGTTCGTGTGACCTTTTCTGTTGAACCGAATCCAATTTTACAGGAAGTGATTATTGAAACCGTCCCTCCATCCGAAGAAGAACGGGTTTTACCTCAAGAAGTCGTAGATAACGCTTTTGAAGAACAATATAACCAAATTCTTAACCTGCGGGACTTACAGCAAAGTATTCAAAGCATAAACGAGTGGTATTCCCAAAAAGGCTATGATTTAGCTCAAATAATTGGATCTCCGCAGATTACGGAAGATGGGATAGTCAAGCTGGTGATTTCCGAAGGGATCATTGAAAATATCCAAGTTCGTTTCTTTGATGCCGAAGATGAACAACGGGACGGCGGAAAAACCAAAGATTATATTGTCACTCGTGAGATGAAGCTCAAACCGGGGGATGTTTTTAATCGTAATACCGCCCAACAAGACTTACAACGGGTTTTCGGATTGGGTATTTTTGAAGATGTACGTCTCTCCTTTAGTCCGGGGGAAGATCCTAGCGAAGTCATTGTTAATGTGGACGTTGTCGAAGGAAATACAGGATCTGTAGCGGCAGGGGCAGGGATTAGCTCTACCAGTGGCTTATTTGGGACATTAAGTTACCAAGAGCAAAACCTCTTTGGGCGACGCTACATCTTGGGGACAGAATTACAGGCAGGGGTAAGAGAACTATTATTTGACGTTAATTTCACAGATCCTTGGATTTATGGCGATCCTTACCGAACTTCTGCCACGGTTAATGCCTTCCGTCGTCGCACCATTTCCTTAGTCTTTGATGGGGATGATAGCACCATCCGAACCTTAAATGGATTTGATAGTCCCCGTATTGTTCGTACTGGGGGAGGGGTAACCTTTGTTCGTCCCATTGCCGAAGATGTCTTTAGTCGGCCGGATTGGCGACTCTCGGCCGGATTTAACTATCAACGAGTACAATCTGAGAATGGAGATGGGGATATTGCCCCGATTTCTGCTCCCTTGAATGGTTTTGGGCCTCAACCGTTAACTTTCAGCCCCAGTGGCCGAGATGACCTATTTACCTTTAGTTTTGGGGCATCTCAGGATAGCCGCAATAACCCCTTACAACCCACTAGGGGGTCAGTTTTACGCTTAGGGGTTGAACAAACCGTTCCTATCGGATCGGGAGGAATTCTCCTTAATCGCCTTCGGGGGAGTTATAGTTTTTATATTCCAACTGATTTTATTGATTTTGGCTTTATTGAGGAAGGACAGCCGAAACCTCAGGCTTTTGCTTTTAATTTCCAAGCGGGAACAGTGCTAGGAGACTTACCGCCCTATGAGGCCTTTGTGGTAGGGGGTAGTAACTCTGTTCGAGGTTATGCTGAAGGACAGGTCGGAAGTGGTCGCAGTTATTTTCAAGCGACTGCCGAATATCGTTTTCCGATTCTATCCATCATTGGGGCAGCGATATTTGTGGATTATGGGACATTACTGAGTTCGGATGGAGCAGTTCCCGGCCAACCTTCACGGGTGAGACAGTTACCGGGCAGTGGTTTAGGCTATGGATTGGGTTTACGGATTCAATCGCCTGTCGGCCCGATTCGGGTGGATTATGGCTTTAACAATGAGGGGGGTTCTCGTTTAAGCTTCGGGATTGGGGAAAGATTTTAGGGGTTGGTCTCTTTTGTTATCTACCCATTTAACCGTCAGTCGGGGAAAAGGGGCTATTTAGCGAATATCTTTTCGCTTTTGTAAAGCATAGGCTATCCCTAAATAAACGAAAGCATAAAGAATTAACATTAACCAACTTTTCCCTAAATTAGCACTCGTTGCCTCATAAACGGGTGAACCTTCAAAGGGTTGAGTGATCTTGGTACCATCAAACAAAATAATAGGATCGGATACCATTTTGTTAACATTGACTAATGCTCCTAATGCGCTGATTGACCAATGACTCAACATTAACCAAGAGAAATATTTAGCCAAACCTTCCATCTCAAAAAGTACCCCAGAAAAGATAATTTGGGGCAGCAATAATAACGGTAATGCGCTATTTGCTTGGGTAATATTCTTGACAACTGATGACACCATTAACCCTAAACTAATAGATGTCATTAAGGTTAAAAAGATGGTAATGGGTAACCCTAAAACCCACGGCATTAAGTCAGGCTTAGGAGACTTAAACCCTATCAAAATAACGAGAGAGATTAATAGGCTTTGGACAACTGCTAACGCACCTAGCACCGAAATTTTGGAACCTAAATAAGCAAATAATCCTAAGTTTACTAATCTTTCCCGTAGATAGATTGCAGATTCTTTGACAATTTCCTGTAAAGAACTAGCTAACCCTACCCATAAGGCGGCGCAGGTAAAAACAAATAGCACCCTTAATGCTAATGGAGCTAAACTGGGATCGCTTTCAATGGGTAAACTTAAAGGCTCTTTGCCTCGAATGGCTAAGGTAATTAAGCTAATGCCTATCGGTGCAGTGAGTAAAGATAAACCTAAATTTAATTTATCTCTTAATAAGATCTTACCGTATCTTTCTGTTAATACCGTAAATTGCTGTAAGATAGAACGCTTAACCTGTTGCGCTTTAAATTGAGCAGCATTAGCAATATAATTTAAACGACTGCCAATATAATCTTGATAATAGTCCGAATTGCGAAAACGCTGGGCTTCCTTTTGAACCGTGTCAGGGTCTGAAAGATGGACATAAATATCAGAAAATGTTTGAATTTGTGAGGAACTTTCTTGGAAAAAAGTAACCGCCTCTTGAGGTGAACCAAAATAACATAAATTACCTCCTTTGCCTAAGAAAATAATGCGATCGCAACGTTTAATATTGTCTGTAGCGTGAGTAACTAAAATAATCGTCCGGCCTTCATCAGCTAAATTTGCTAACAGTTCCATCATCTTTTTATCTAACCCCGGATCAAGTCCAGAGGTCGGTTCATCCAGTAGAAATAACTTGGGATCGGCTAATAATTCTACCCCTATGCTCACCCGTTTAATTTGGCCACCACTCAAGTTTTTTACTAAAGTATTTTTGCGCTGAATCAAGTCAATTTGACTTAAGGTTTTTTGAATAATATCCTCAAAATCACTATCAGGAGGTAAGCGTAATTGTGCGGCATAAAAAAGAACTTCGGTGACCGTTAATTCACGATGAACAATATCACTTTGGGGAACATATCCCATTAAATTTCGATAAATATTAAATTTTTGATGTAGGTTTTCGCCATTGAGATATACTTTTCCTTCGCTTAAAGATTCAATGCCGAGTAAGGTGCGTAATAAGGTAGATTTTCCTGTCCCACTTTCCCCGACAATCCCTACTAATTGACTCGGTTCAATCGGAAAGGTTAAATGATCGAGTAATATTAAAGGCTTTTGCTGTTTATCTTGAACAACCTTGACCAAATCCTCTACATCTAAGCGAATATAATCTCCTTGATCGATAATCCTTAATTCATCTTCTTTTGTGACTTGATCCGTTTGTAACGTCAGAGTATAGGGGCCAATTCGTAATAAATCATTGAAGCTTAAAATGCCGGTTTTATTGACTTTTTGTCCGTTAATAAAAATACCATTAGTACTAGAATCGTGGACGATATAACGACCTTCCGAATCTTGATCAATCGTCGCATGGTGACGGGAAATCATCGGTGAATCTAATACTAAATTAGCGGACGAATCCCGACCTAATGAGACGGATTTGTTTTTCAAAGAAACAGTCTTTTGAAGGGGAGACTTAACCGCCAGAGAATGGTTAGGATTATAATAGGTGATCGTCACCCAAGTGTGGGGATCTTGACCCACTCTAATCTCCATGCCATCCTGTAATAAATAACCCTCTTGCGGCGTAATTAATTTATGATTGTAAAATAAACGATTGGTACTCGGATGGATGCCATCGCCATCATAAATTGTGTAATCATCTCCCGTTTTTTTTAACATTGCTTGATATCTGCCGACTACACCCCAACTTTCCGGCACAATTAAATCGACTTGACTCGGATCTCTGCCTAAACGATGGTAATTATCATCTAATTCTAGAGAAGGGTGTTTATCTCCTTGATTATTTAGGATAAGATAAGGGTTTTTGTATAAAACGGTTTTACTGCCAGTTACTTGATTCATGGTTATTAGATACTCAAATCCCAATGTCACAATTGTTAAAGAGGAAAGAGCGATCGCCATTAGGCGCGCTTACAGCGACCGCACACGTTAAGATAAGATAACGTGACGGTAATTATCACCTATATAGTTTAAGCAGAATACAATGGTTCAAACACCCACCTCACCCAAGGCAAAAGTCTCCAAACTAGAAGGAATCAAAGAACAAAGCAACTTTCTTAGAGAACCTCTAGCGAGTCAACTGCTAGAAGATACGACTCATTTTACTGAAGATGCTGTTCAAATTCTCAAATTTCACGGGTCATATCAACAGGATAACCGAGATAATCGCATTAAAGGGCAGGAAAAAGACTACCAATTTATGCTACGAACCCGTAGTCCGGGGGGATACATTCCAGCTTCTTTATATCTTACTCTTGATCGCCTCGCTGATGAATATGGTAATCACACCCTACGTGTCACCACCCGTCAAGGATTTCAAATTCATGGCATTCTTAAACAAAATTTAAAATCCGCTATCTCAGCAATCATCAAAAATATGGGATCAACCCTCGGTGCGTGCGGTGATTTAAACCGTAACGTCATGGCACCTCCTGCACCCTTTAAAAACCGAGCAGAATACCAATATGCGTGGGAATATGCTAATCATGTCGCTGATTTGCTCACCCCTCAAACCGGCGCTTACTACGAAATTTGGTTAGACGGAGAAAAGGTTATTAGTGCAGAAGAAGCCGAAGAAGTCAAAAAAGCGCGTCAAACTGCAAAAAATGGGACAAATTTTAGCAACACCGAAGAACCGCTCTATGGGAAGCATTATATGCCCCGCAAATTTAAGTGTAGCGTCACCGTACCGGGGGATAATTCTATTGATGTCTATACTCATGATGTCAGTTTAGTCGTGATCACCGATGAACAAGGCACCTTAAAAGGATTTAACGTCTTAACAGGAGGGGGTTTAGGCAGAACGCATAATAAAGAAGAAACCTTCGCAAGAATAGCCGATCCCTTAGGCTATGTTGCAAAAGAGGATATTTATGACTTAATGAAAGCAATTTTGGCCACGCAAAGAGACTATGGCGATCGCGTTAACCGTCGTCACGCACGAATGAAATACTTAATTAATGATTGGGGAATTGACAAATTTCGCACTCACGTCGAAAAATACTTCGGGAAATCTATAGAACCCTATCAAACGTTACCAGACTGGCAATATCAAGACTTTTTAGGCTGGAACGAACAAGGAGACGGTAAACACTTTTTAGGGATTTCTGTCGAAAATGGTCGAGTCAAAGACGAGGGTAGCTTTCAGCTAAAAACGGCGTTAAAAATGATTATTGAGCAATTTAACTTGCCCATGCGTCTTACAGCTAATCATAATATTATTCTTTACGAAATTGATGCCAAAGACGTTGCCGCCATCGATGAAATTTTACATCAACAGGGAATTATTACTGATCCCAACGAAATTGAGTCTTTAACCCGCTTTTCAATGGCTTGTCCTGCCTTTCCCACTTGTGGACTTGCGATTACTGAATCAGAACGAATTTTACCCAGTATTACCGCCCGGATTCGCAACCTGTTAGATAAACTGAGTATGCCGCAGGAAACCTTTGTTATTCGCATGACAGGATGTCCCAATGGTTGTGCGCGCCCTTATATGGCAGAATTAGGCTTCGTTGGTAGTCAACCCGATACTTATCAAATTTGGTTAGGGGGAAGTTCCAATCAAATCCGATTGGCTGAGCCTTATATCCAAAAACTACCGATTAAAGAGTTAGAAAGTTTCTTTGAACCGATTTTTGTTTATTTCAGAGATCATAAACAAGAGGCAGAATGTTTTGGCGATTTTTGTCATCGAGTTGGTTTTGAAGCATTACGACAATTTTCTGACACTTATACCCCCTTGACATCCCGTCGGATGCGTAAAAATCAAAGTCGGGTGAGTATCATGGATGATATGTTTATGCGCTTGAAAGCGGCCGCTGAAACAGAAGGAAGGCCGATGAATCATCTTGTCAATGAGGCATTAGAAGCTTATTTTGCCAATAAACCATCTCAATAATTAGTTTACTATAGCCTTACAAAATCTAGATGTTTGCGTAAACTGGGAAAAATGTTTTCTCACCCCCAACCCCTCCGATGAAAAAAGAATGTGTCTTTCTCCTCTCCTTTCGAGAGAGGGCAGGGTGAGGGGAATTAGAGGTATTTTTAACTAAAAAACCTTTAAAAGTAACCCTTTATTGATGTCTTCTCTGACTCCCTTCCCGAAAACCCCGATCATAATCGGAGGAATTGCGAGGATTGTCATATCTTGCCCCATTTATGCCGTCTTCTAACCCTCGATAAAATTCTTGCTCTGGAGAAACGGGGCGATAGCGAGCTTCTGCCGCACGCCGATTACTATTGATCAGAATACTTGTACCCGCCGCCGCTCCTACGCCTAACATAAAATCCCCAAAACTCGCTTGGGCAGGTGCGACATTAATGAATAAAGGCGCAAAAACCGTTGCGGTACTAATGGCGATTAATGTGGTTTGAATTAAGGGGTATTTCATTATTTAATTACCTTAATAAAGAATATTCGCTCTGCCAAGATTTTGACGTTGAGGTGTTGTTTGAACTCATCAATTAAGGAGTGGGAGCTAACCATCCTTTTAACGTAGTAGAAACAACCATTGGTTGACCATTCACCAGTCCAAAACGTAACGTATCCACACTTTGAGAGAGGAAATTATCACCGTTTTCGGTGGTATATTCTTTCTCTTCTCGAACGACAGCAATCCCCATTTGCCCATCGTCCAAGATGCGAATATCAACTCGTCTATCAAGGATTTTACGATTTTTAATTTTTTGATAAGTATTACTCAAAAATTCCTGATGCTCTAACTCGCCATTTAGATTAATAGTAATTACAGTATTATCCACTTCTGTAATCACTGTCGAATAAGCAAAAGGAGCAATATATTTCAAGACCATTTTAACATCCTTTTGTTCTCTCGCTTTCTCCATCATCGCAAGGGCGTTTTTAATACTTTCTTCTGTCAGTTGTCCAGATACACTGTCAGTGTTTTGCACCCGTAACGTGTCTTGAATGGAATCGGCAAATACAGGCAAATGGACGGATAATGCTGTTAATAAACACAGGGATAAGATACCCAAAGAAGATCGCCAGAAAACAATCATAAAAAACCTCGTTAACCAAATAGTTTTACTTTTTTTAGTTGAGAGGTGAGGAGTGTAAGCTATACATAATAACATGATGATAGGGTTTGAGTCAATCTATCAACGTATAAGGGAGAATATAGACTTAAAACCCCGACTATGCTTTAATTTCTCTGATTGATCGCTCATAATAATCCCCGATAGCGAATAAAAATCAAAATGACCGCCCACGATCCCAAAGCCACTTTAAGAGCGACTAGAATATTAAGGAGAGGAATCACTCCACCACTGAGCAACGTTCCTACTTCTCCTAGGGGGAATTCAAATCCCCATAAAGTTATCACCGAGAGAAGAATAAACAAAAGAACGGAGATTTTTTCGGCGGTGGCTGCGTGCCAACGCTGATAAATTGAGCGCATCCATTCTGGCGAAGATGTAATAGCAATTAAACCAATAGCCGTTCCTCCAGCTACCCCAGCTGCGAATCCTCCCCCCGGACTCAGATGTCCCCGAATGGCTAACTCAATACTAACCAAGGCCGCAATTGTTGCGCCCAAACGCGCCAAAATAATCGAGGGTTCGTCCCTAAACTGATAAATTTGCCCTAGGGGAGCTTCATTTGCTAACAGGAACTTAACTCCTAAAATAGCGATCGTGAAAACAATGACCTCAAAAATCGTATCATAGAGACGATAATAAAAAATAATAGCTGAAACGGCGTTAATAACTCCACTTTCTTGTACGATCGCTCTAACGATAGCGTTTCCGTCGAAATCGGGCGACGGGTTAGGTAAAATTACCATTTTTATAAATAAGGCTAATCCTGCGCTTGAATAAACCCATTTCATTATTTTTTGCCCTCCGAATAGCTCGGACTGACTAAGGTTAGGTGGGTTGTGGATGAAGCCAATTCTGCTTTGATCATTTCATAAAGGTAAGGAATGCTAATTGTTATCTGATAGGGATGAGTTGCGTCAGGAAAGTGTAAGTACGTTCCGTGAATATCTTGATTGTCTAAGGCTTGCTGTAATGCCTCTGTATCTGCATAAGCCACTAATTCTAAGCGAAGATAATATTTATAGATTGCGGCTTGTACTTCATCGCGTAATTGCCCTAAATTCTCTTCATTTACCAATATTCCGACTCGTAAAACGAAAGAAGACCGGATAGCGATGGCATAAAGGGTAACTGCCAACATTGTCCCCACTAAAGCCTCCGTTAACGCCACATCCGGCGCACCTAACACCGCATAAACCAAAGCGGCCATTGCCCCTAAAATGCCCCGTAAAACAATAGCGTGGTAAGGATTACTTTGAAAAATCACCATAAATGCCGTTAAAGGCAAGAGTAGAACGATAAAATAGGTATAACTATCAATCATTGCTTTCCCTTCCCCCTGAACAATAGGCCAATACATACCCCAACATCGTATTCCAGAGAGCGAGAGAAATAAGTGCCAGTAGTAATAACGGCCATTCCTTTGGAATCTTGAGAAAAAGACCGAAAATAAACGCCATTGAACCCAATGTGTCTGCTACAGACAGATTATGTAGCTTGAATAAGATCGAGCGATTGGTTAGGAGAGAAGACGTTCCCCAAAACCAAAAGAGGATACCCACTGCAATACAAACATAACTTAATAGGTTAATCATAGTAAATTTGGTTTAAATAAGTTAATTTTAAACATAAAGTAAGGAAAAATCTCCCTATCTCCTTTACGGAGGAGTAGATGATGACCCAATTGAGGATTATACGTCTCCCATCCGTTTTAAGATATGCGCCAGTAACATCAAACCTGCATTGCCGACGCTTAAAATAATCACTGCCACCACGCCAATCATCCAGTCATCGCGTAAAACCGAGATAAATAGCATCAAAATCGCTGTTTTAGTGGCTACACTGCCGAACGCTAACAAGCGTTCCCACACGTTTTCATTGCGCCATGCTTCGTAGATAGGGATGAGCAAGGCCAGCATCATCATCATTAGAATAGTATTCATCACCTTAATTTTCCCTCTTGACTGCTGATTTCCCTGCTCGAACATAATGAACTTCGTACCAACCTTCTTCGTGATATCGCAGAACAATTGTCTTGGGAGTAAAGGTAATCAGGAAAATATCCAGAAAAATTAAGCCAGATGTCCGCCGAGGGGGACAACGTTCTCTGATGATC
The DNA here is from genome assembly GCA_041746575.1 of Microcystaceae cyanobacterium. GTDB lineage: Bacteria > Cyanobacteriota > Cyanobacteriia > Cyanobacteriales > Microcystaceae > JBGTGT01. The sequence goes on along the minus strand of JBGTGT010000011.1, from coordinate 61,487 downwards.
TCTTCTCGGTGATGGGGACGAAAAATCATCTCAAAGGCTTCAAGGTAAGCTTGGGGAATCGCTACGAGAATTTTTCCCAATACATTGAGCCAATCTTTGAGGGTTGCTTTTGAGGGATAACCACGAGGCAAAAGAAAGGCAATCAAGACACCGATAATGATATTGGCCTCATTTAGATTTGCGGTGAGCAGAAACCAAATGATCAGTCGTAAAATGATCTGTCCCATTAGGCTAACCTCGTCCAAAATAATAGAATTAAGAGCAAACTCATGACCCCAATCAGATGTTCAAATCGTTCCCACGCCGTTGGCAATTTGACAATGACTCGTTTGAAAACGAGATGATAAGCGAACCATCCCGCCCCAATTGTCGCTAAAGGCTTAATAATATTGGTGAAAGTGTAGGCTTCGTAATACACTCCATTCGCTAACAACAGTCCACCCATTAACACGATGACTGCCGGCCAGAATCCGGGTTTGATTTCCGTCGTCCCTTTTTGTGGTAGAAAGATAAACTTAGCAAAAGAACTGGCTGTGCCAAAAGCGGCAATATTCATCCCAATTATCTGCCAAGGTAGTAAATTTTTCATCGTTAATACCTTGGCACCAAAGCCTGATAACATAGGAAAACCAGAGATCGAAAAGCTTGCTAGAACAAGAGCCAGCCAAACGCTGTTAGATAGAGGTTTATTATGTAGTTCCTTAAAATTTCGGCTCGGTAGCGATCCTACAATTAAAAACAGCGCAGATTTAACTAATCCGTGAGTCAGGGCATAAAATCCCCCCACTTCTGGTGCGGCAAGAACAAATCCTAACTGGGAAATCGTGTGAAAAGCCAGCATCCGTTTGGTGTCTTTAGCAAAAACCGCGTAGGATACGCCTAGAAGGGCTGTTAAAACCCCAAAAATTCTGACAATTGGCTCAATTTCTTCTAAAAATAAAGCACAACGGACTAAAGGAAACACCCCCGCTTTGACCACAATGCCGGACATCATCGCTGATACGGGGGTTTCTGATTCAGAATGGGTAAGGGGTAACCACAATCCCGAGACAAAAATCCCACCTTTAACCAATAATCCCAGAAAAATGAGCGCAAATGCCTCGGTCGGCGCACCCCTTAATCCTTCAAAAGAAAAGGAATGATGGGCTTGATAAACTAAAACTGCCCCCATCAGATAGAACAGCATGGCAGTATTACTAACAAAAAGATAACGTAAAGCGACCCACAGCGATCGCTCCGTGCGAGGATAGGCAATCAGGAGAAACGCCGCAATACTAATGACTTCTAAGGCAACGTATAAACTAATGAAGTCAGCACAAATAAAAGCCGAATTAACACTCCCGTGTAAAATCGCCAATTGAGCATAAAAGAAAGCCGTTTTATCTCCTTTCCAGCAGTAAAGTACCACGCCAAGGGTTACTAATGCGTTGGTCAAGATAAAATAAGCACTTAGGGTGTCGGCAACTAAGGTAACCCCAAACTGATGTAGTAATTGCCAAGTCAGGGGCGATCGCTCCAAGAATAGGACAGTCGCGTATCCTGCTGAGGCAAGAGCAACGAGAAATACCAATATTCTATCTAATTTTGGCAATAAATAGATGGTAAAGCCTAATAAAAACGGAAAAGCCAACCAAGCGATGATCAAAATAGTCATGGGGTGTTACGCTTCTCAATTTCATTACTGTCCAAAGTAGGATGATGTCGAGAGAGTTTCATTACTCCCACTAGCATCAAAGCTTGAATAGAAAAACCAATTACGATCGCCGTCAAAATGACAGCTTGGGGAATAGGATCAGCGTAAATTTTAGGGGGATCATCCAAAAAAATGGGAGTAAACACGCCTCCCCGCGAGGCAATCAACACATAATAGGCAACTACCCCCGTACTCATCACATCCATTGAGATGATCTTCATCACGAGGTTTTTCTTCCAGAGAATCCCGAAAAAACCACATAGAATCGTCGCAATTACACAGATTTCTAACACGAATATTGCCTACAAGGTAAAGGACAGTCAAAATATTATTTTTATCAGGCCTCGGTCTATTTTAATTTCTATAATCTTAATCTATTTATTGCTTGTTGAAGCGGGAAAAAAGAATAAAATTGAATGATGTTTTTGCAATGATCAAGATTTATAAATATTTATAAAAAAGATTGACTTTCATTAATCGTTAGCATTAATTAAACCCATGAGAATTGATAGATTTTACGCTATGACTGATAGAATAGTAGAAATTTCAACCCAGACAATCAACAATGGCCACACTTTGGGAATTATCTGACGACCTTTTGAAGCTAGAAAACCTGATTACATTGATCGAAGAAGAGGAGAACTTAAGTAAAGATGAGAAAGAAGCGAAAGTTAACCAAGTATTCGAGGATTGGCTTCAAACATCCGAAGATTTCGCAGAAAAAGCCTTAAGGGTAGCGGCTTATATTAGACATCAAGAATCAATCGCGGATGCTCGTAAAAAAGAGTCACAAAGATTAAGAGACCTTGCCAACGAAGCGCAAAGCCAAGCTGACCGTTTAAAGGGCTATCTTATTCGACAGATGAAATTAACAGGTAAAACGAAGATAGAAGGGATCGATGGTAAATTAAGCCTACGCAAAAAACCTCCCAAATTGTGTTTAAATATTGATCCTCGTGACTTGCCCGATGAATATAAAAAAGTTGAAGTAACCCCCAAACTTGCCGAAATTAAAAAAGCAATTAAAGTCAATACTAATATAGATTGGGCTTATTTTGATGAATCCGATGAATATAGTTTAACCATTCGTTAAAGTGCGCTATTTAGGCGTTATTAAAAAATTAAAAAAAGCAAGAGAAACTGCTGAATTGGTTATTTAAATAAACAAGAGCTTATCGGGACTAATTGTTATGAATAGAAGACAACGGATTTATTTTGTTTTATTATTATTGACAATAGTTTTGCTCATCTTTTGGCAGGGTAAACCTTCTCCTTCTGTTCTTAAACCGAATTTAAAAGAAAAAGCCGATTTCACGGAAAAAGTCAACTATAGTTTTGATTTAGCAAGATATAAATATTCTAAAATTATTACTTATTTAAAACAAAATAGCCGCTCGAATATTCTTTATCCTAGTTACACAGAAAATCGAGATTTAAAAAGCAAGAAAAAGCAGAGAAAAACGGATGGTACTTATTATTGGGCTGATATCAATTTTTGGTCTGCAGGAGCGTTTCCCGGTATTATTTGGCAACTTTACGCACGAGAGTCCAATCCTCAATTAAAAACGTATTGGCGTGAACAAGCTATTTTCTGGAGTAACCCATTATCTCGAAAAATAAAAAAGTCCGTTCAAGATATAACTCTCAATAATTTATTCGTTTTTCGACCCTGGTATGAAAGTAGTTCAGGTCAAGAACAAAATCAAGTTTTAGACCTTATTCTTCAAGGAACTAAAGCGTTAGCAAATCCCTTAAATTTGTCTGATAAAAGCGGAAATTTTGCCGAAGATATGGGTGTTTTTGGTTATTTTCGTCAGGCAGATCGTACCGATCATCAAGAATATTGGCACGCCTTTATAGATCACACCATTAATGTGGAACAATTACTCTGGGCGGCAGAGCATTGTCCTGAGCAAGATATCGCTCACAAATGGCAAAACATTGCCCTTTCTCATATTAAAATCTTAGCTAAATCCATGTCAAGAGACCGTAATCTAGGTCAAAATGGGACTTGGCAAAGGGGCTATTTTGAGATTGATCCTAAGGCTAAAAAATATGGTCAATTTTTATTTAATGAAGGCAAACAAGGCTGGCGAGATGATAGTACATGGTCGAGGGGTCAAGCATGGTGGATTTATGCCACCAGTGTTACCTTTAAATATACCCAAGATCCTGAAATTTTAACCATTGCCCAACAAGCCATTGATTATTATTTTAAGCATCTTCCTACTCATTTCCCCAAAAAATTACGTCGGCAAGGCGATTTAATTCCCCCTTGGGATTTCGATTATGCTATACAGGTAAATCCTGATACTGAAAAAGATACGTCTGCAGCCGCTATTGCTGTTTCAGGACTCTTAAATTTAGTTGAGAGTTTGCCCCAAAATCATTCTGAGCGTCAAAACTATCTTGATATGAGTCAACAAATATTGGCTCAATTAATGTCCTCTCAATATTTAGCAAAACCTGATCAAGGAATGAGTCTTTTACTGCACGGTTGTTATCATCATTATCACGCTATTTCACCCAGTCAAAATTATGATAATGGCTTAATTTGGGGAGACTATTTTTTCTTAGATGCTTTATCTCATTATCAACAATTGGGAGCGAATTCTTAATTCAAGCCAAATGACTCAATTTTTGCTTAAATAAGTAAAGATTAATCCTAGCGTGAACGGAAACCGATGCGAACCCAAGAACGTGGAATCCCTGTCAATTTAGACCAACTCAAAGCGCAAATTCAAAAGGCTCAAGATTATTTACTCTCTCTGCAATATTCAGAGGGATACTGGTGGGCAGAATTAGAGTCTAACGTCACGTTAACAGCTGAAACCGTCTTAGTTCATCAAATTTGGGAAACTGAGCAGACTCGCCCTTTGTCTAAAGCAGAAGACTATCTGCGATCGCAACAACGAGATCATGGGGGTTGGGAACTCTTTTATGGAGATGGCGGCGAAGTGAGTACCTCTGTTGAAGCGTATATGGCACTGCGCTTATTGGGAGTCTCTGCAACTGACTCAGCATTAGTGAAAGCCAAAGAATTTATTTTAGGTAAAGGAGGTATCAGCAAAACTCGTATTTTTACCAAATTTCACCTTGCTTTAATCGGTTGTTACGATTGGGCAGGATTACCATCGATTCCTTCATGGATTATGTTGTTTCCCAATTTTTTCCCCTTTACCATCTACGAGATGGCGAGTTGGGCGCGGGAAAGTACCGTTCCTTTAATCATTGTTTTTGATAAAAAGCCCATTTTCCAGCTTAAAATAGCGATAAATCTAGACGAACTCTACACAGAGGGCAAAAACAATGTAAAATATCAACTACCGAAGAATAATAACTGGTCTGATCTATTTTTAATTTTAGATAAATTCTTCAAATTTTGCGAAAAAAATAACCTTGTTCCCCTACATCAGCAAGGGTTAAAAGCCGCAGAACGCTGGATGCTGAACCATCAACAAGAAACAGGTGACTGGGGTGGGATTATGCCCCCAATGGTCAATTCTTTACTGGCTTTTAAGGTTTTAGGCTACGATGTCCATGATCCCTGCGTCGTTCGGGCATTTGAAGCAATTGATCGCTTCGCTATCGAAGAAGGTAATACCTATAGACTTCAAGCTTGTGTATCTCCAGTGTGGGATACAGCGTGGGCAATTCGAGCCTTAAATGATGCTGGGTTAAATCCAGATCACCCCTCTTTAGTTAAAGGAGGAGAATGGTTACTGCGCCAGCAAATCTTGGATTATGGCGACTGGGCGGTTAAGAATAAGACGGGAAAGCCTGGCGGTTGGGCATTTGAGTTTTTCAATCGTTTTTATCCCGATTTAGATGATTCTGCTGTCGTTGTCATGGCATTACAAGGGATTCAACTGCCCCACGAAGGCTTAAAAGCGGCGGCGATTGATCGTTGTGTGAAATGGATCGAGACGATGCAATGTAAAGCAGGAGGATGGGCGGCTTTTGATCTAGATAATGACCAAAATTGGTTAAATTCTGTTCCTTACGGCGATTTAAAAGCGATGGTTGATCCTAATACGGCTGATGTTACCGCGCGAGTCTTAGAAATGGTGGGATCGGGTGACTTAAAAATGGACAAAAATCGCATAAAACAAGCCTTAGATTATCTTTATGACGAACAAGAAAGCGATGGCAGTTGGTTTGGTCGTTGGGGAGTAAATTACGTTTATGGTACAAGTGGTGTTTTATCGGCTTTAGCGGTTGTTTGTCCTGAAAAACATGGTCATAAACTCGAAAAAGGGGTTGATTGGCTTTTAAGCGTGCAGAATCCCGATGGGGGATGGGGAGAAACCTGTTGGAGTTATCAAGATGCCACTTTAAAAGGGAAAGGCAACAGCACGGCTTCCCAAACAGCTTGGGCATTAATTGGATTACTGGATGCAGGAGAAGCATTAGATAACTATGAGGCGGAATCTATTGAAAAAGGCGTTAATTATTTAATTTCCAATCAAAATGGATTAGGAACGTGGGAAGAAGCTGAATTCACAGGTACAGGATTCCCCAATCATTTCTACATTCGTTATCATCTGTATTGTCATTATTTTCCCTTAATTGCGTTAGGCAGATATCACAAACGTCTTAAATAACCATTGTGCGTCATAAATTTAACGTTGCTACCAATGCTCCAGAGACGTTGTCTAAAACATCTTCAGGTCGGATCTAAATTTGATCCCTATTTTTTCAAAAATTAGTATAAAATAGTAACTGAATTTTGATCTAAATTAGCCATTTTATCTTCATTGTAACGTGACTTCATCTAACACTTCTCCTAATTCAATGCCAGAAAAAAAGCCTGTAGCTAATGCGTCTGATGTCCCCCAAAAAAATTCAATGCAAGACTATTATCAACTGCAAAAAACCTTATTTCTTCTCAGTCTGGTCTTGATGGGAGTAATTTTTGTTTCAGTTTGCTTTGCTTATTCTCTTAATATTGCTCTTAACTATTTATTAGGGGCAAGTGTGGGCATTATTTATCTGAAATCCCTCGCTACAGATGTCGAAAAACTCAGTAGTCAAAAACAAAGAATGGGAAGCAAAGGCATTGGCTTATTTGTGGTATTAATCATCATCGCAACCCAAGTTAAAGAACTCCATATTATTCCCGTTTTCTTAGGATTTTTAACTTACAAAATAGCCATTATTATTTATATGTTGCAAACCGTGGTCAATCTTTCTCAAGAATAAAAAATACTTCAATTAAGACGATAAGCTATTTCTTCTAAAGCGACTGATTTATCATTTCATCCTGCCTCTTCTCGTTCAGAAATTCACGCATTGCCAAGCTTACTTATTAAAGATTTTAATAATTTAACTGCTTTGTATGAATTAATACAAATTGAGATCAAAATGACCGATAATCATTAATACCATGTTGATTTGCAGGACAAAAAATTAGATGGACAAACTGACCCCCAATCCCAGTTATAGCTTAACGATTCAGCTCGAATTGCCCAACAAAGCCGGAACGCTCTCTAAAGTGACACAAGCGATCGCTGAAGTGGGGGGAAGTTTAGGTCAAATTTCCTTGATTGATCGTACCCTCAAAATTACCCGTCGGGAAATTACTGTAGATGCGTCGAGTGAATACCATGCCGAAGAGATTGTTGCTAAGATAAAAGCGATACCAGAGCTTAAAGTCCTCAAAGTTTCAGATCGTACCTTTGATTTGCACCGTCAAGGCAAAATATCCGTCGAAAGCCGCCTTTCTTTGGCTTCTCAATCGGATTTAGCGATGGCTTATACCCCCGGCGTTGGCCGAATTTGTAAAGCGATCGCCCAAGATCCCCAGCAAGTTTTTTCCCTTACCATTAAAAGTAATACCGTTGCTGTCGTTACCGATGGCAGTGCCGTCTTAGGCTTAGGAAATTTAGGTCCAGAGGCTGCATTGCCGGTAATGGAAGGAAAAGCTATGTTATTTAAGGAATTTGCCGGAATCGATGCTTTTCCCATTTGCTTAGATACCCAAGACACAGAGGCCATTATCGCTACGGTGAAATATATTGCGCCTGTGTTTGGTGGCGTAAATCTAGAGGATATTTCTGCCCCTCGTTGCTTTGAAATCGAACAAAGACTGCGAAAAGAACTCGATATCCCAATTTTCCACGATGATCAACATGGCACAGCGATCGTCAGTTTAGCGGCTTTAATTAATGCTCTCAAATTGGTTCAAAAACCGATAGAAGCCGTGAGAATAGTAATTAATGGGGCAGGAGCGGCGGGGATCGCCATTGCTCAACTCTTACAGAAAGCAGGAGCTACCACCATCTGGTTATGTGACTCTAAAGGCATTGTTTCTCAAGACAGAACCGATCTAAATTTACAAAAGCGACAATTTGCTGTTTCTGCCACGGGAAATCTCGCTGATGCCTTAGAAGGGGCAGATGTCTTCTTAGGGGTAAGTGTACCGGGCGTGGTGACCCCTGAAATGGTACGATCCATGGCTAAAGATCCTGTTGTCTTTGCAATGGCCAACCCCATTCCCGAAATTCAGCCTGAGTTAGTCACTGAGGATGTGGCAGTGATGGCAACAGGAAGAAGCGATTATGCCAACCAAATTAACAATGTTTTAGCCTTCCCAGGGATTTTTCGCGGGGCGTTAGATTGTCGTTCTACGGCCATTACTGATAATATGTATCTAGAAGCGGCCAAAGCGATCGCCTCCTTAGTCACGGCGACTACCCTTAGCCGAGAGAATATCATTCCTTCTGTCTTTGATGTACGCGTCGTCACAGCCGTTTCAGCAGCCGTTCAACACGCCGCCCGTCAAGATGGCGTAGCACGTCAGTAATAAATGGGCGTTGCAGAATCAAAGGATGATAAGGTTTGACTTTTGCGTGATTAACGCTTGAGGTCATCATGATACTTTCATCTGGCAATAATGCAACCTCCAAAAATGTTTTGGGCAAGAAATAAAATGACTTTTATATCATCAAACCCGTTTAACAAGCTGATAGATTAATTAAGTTGGAAGAAGGTGCCAAAATAGAAGCGTTATTCGAGCTAAAGGATTTGTTATTAGCAGGAAATCTGGCAGATGCGTTATTGCTGGTCGAGGAAATGACCGAAATAAACAAAGATGATCAGCTCAATAAAATTTTTAGCTTTGTAAGATTCTGCTTTTACATCTAATCAAGCAAGCAGTAGAAAAGCGAGCAACGAGATCAGGGGATTTATCTATTGCCATGCCGTAAAAGAGATTCAACGCACCAATCGACGGCGTAAAACGGGGGGAACTTATCTAACAATAATAGAGTGACGAGAGACGTTAGAAGATGCCTATGAGTTAGGGTTGAAAGGTGCGGCAAAGGAGGCATTTAAAGGAAAATATGAAGCAGAAGAAATAGTTAACCAAACGGTAATTATTGGGCAAGCGATAGCGTTGATTTTCCAAGAATAGACTTCTACAAATTCATCTTTATATTTATCGTTCGTCATTGCTTATTTTTTCAGTTTTTTCAAATATTTCGTGGTCGAAGAATGGATTAAAATCAAGAAAAGTCTCAACGTTCAGTGAAGTAGGAAATCGCTGGTAGGGATGTTTTTGATGGTATTGCTCATTTTTGGTAGCATAGGTAGCATAGGTCTTAAGCTAGATTAGAAAGACTAACGGGGGGGTATTTTCCGTCTAGGGTGTTTAAATAGAAGTACGGTCGTAAATGTCAACGCCTCAGTGATCAAACAACTCATTAGCGAAAGAATGAGAGGGAACGTTAGTACTGTCCAGCTTTCGGATTTAGCCGTTTTATTGAACACTACCCGTGAAAAACCCTGAGAATAGATAGAATTGAGACATAATGAGTCCTATTCTGATTGATCCGACAACATTTATCTCAACCATTATTCTAGTGGGTGTTCTGGTTGTGAGTTTCGTTTTGAGCCAAGAAATCAAGCGACGCAAACAGAGCGAAATTCAACGTCAAATGGCTGAGAAGGCTTTGCAGGAAAGCGAGAGCCGCTATCGTCTGGTGGTCGAAACCCAAAGCGATTTTATTCTGCATTCATTACCCGATACGACGATCGTTTTTGCGAATCCGTCTATCTGTCAAGCCCTCGGTTTTTCCCTAACAGAAATTATCGGCAAAAAATGGAGCGATTTTGCTAACCCAGAGGATTTACAACGGGATGTTTTTAAAGGATTATCAGAATTGACACCAGAAAGTCCGACCTTTATCGCTGAAAATCGAGATAGCCGTGTGGATGGACAAATCGGATGGACCCAGTGGATAAATCGGGGTATTTTCAACAAAATCGGTCAATTGGTCGAAATTCAATCCGTTGGACGTGATATTACCGCCCTTAAACAAGTAGAAATGGCACTACGCCAAAATGAAGAACGGCTGCAACTCGTCACCGAAAATATGAGCGATCTCGTTTGTTTACATCAGCTAGACGGACAATATCTGTATGTTACCCCCTCCTGTCAATCCCTTTTAGGCTATAGTCCCACAGAATTGCTCGGACAAGATCCTTATCATTGGGTTCACCCAGAAGATCAAGCGCAATTTCGTCAAGCCTCAAATTGGCTCACTTTAACAAAAAACGCCGTTCCTGTAACCTATCGAATGCGAAAAAAAACGGGTGACTATATTTGGCTTGAAACATTAACCAAACCGATTTTTGATACAGAAGGAAAGATCATTCATCTTCAAATGACCTCACGAGACGTCAGCGCTCAAATTAAGGTTGAACAACAATTAAGACATGATGCGTTTTACGATGCCTTAACGGGGTTGCCGAATCGACATATGCTGATAGAGCGGCTAAACCAGATAATTAAACGGGTTAAACGCTCCCCAGCGTTAAAAATAGCGGTTCTTTTCCTCGATCTTGATCACTTTAAGGTCATTAACGATAGTTTGGGACATTTAATCGGCGATCAACTGCTGATGGCTGTTGCCCATAAACTTAACACCTGTATTCGAGAAATCGATTTAGCGGTTCGTCTGGGGGGAGATGAATTTGTGATTGTTCTAGAGGAAGTGAGCAGTATTGGGGATGTTGTGTATATTGCAGAGCGAATTCTTAGAGAACTACAGTCCCCCATCCAACTTCATGACAGAGATATCTTTATCACCACCAGTATTGGCATTGTGTGGGTGACTAGCAACCATCATCAGGCAGAAGACTTGATCCGAGATGCAGACCTTGCGATGTATCAAGCTAAGTCTCAGGGGCGGGGATGTTATGCTATTTTTAACTCGACAATGCACTTACAAGCCCTTCAACGCCTCAATCTCGAGAACGACCTTCGTAAAGCCCTAGAAAATCAAGAATTTGTTCTTTACTATCAGCCCATTGTTTCTCTTAAAACCTTTCTTTTACAAGGATTTGAAGCACTCATTCGCTGGGAGCATCCCCAACGAGGTTTACTGACGCCGAATCAATTTATTTCAGTAGCAGAAGAGACGGGATTAATTATTCCCCTCGGTCGATGGGTATTTCAACAGGCTTGTCAACAATTAGCAACATGGCAACAGGGCATTTCTACGGCCAAAAACCTTAAGCTTAGTATTAATCTTTCAGCTCAACAACTTCAAGATCCTCAGTTACTCAATCAGCTGATACAGATTATTCAAACCACTGGTATCCAAGGAGAAAACTTAATTTTGGAAATTACCGAAAGTATGTTAATTGAGAATGTTGAAACGACTCGTGAATTACTGGCTCAGATACAGTTACGAGGGATTCAAGTTAGTATAGATGATTTCGGAAAGGGCTATTCATCGCTGAGTTATCTTCATCAATTATCCGTCAATGGACTCAAAATTGATCGTGCTTTTATTCATAAAATAGAACAAGCAGATAAAAATTATACTCTTGTTGACATCATTATTTCCTTAAGTAATTTATTGGGATTATACACCGTTGCAGAAGGAATTGAAACATCACAGCAACTTGAATGGCTACAAAAACGGCAGTGTGAATTCGGCCAAGGTTTTTTGTTTTCAAAACCCGTTCCTTCTGAGTTAGCAGAGAAGTTTCTCAATTATTGCGATCAAAGATTAGATAGCTTATTTAAAACTCAATAGGTTTTCTCTGAAAAGTCATTAAGAAGATTCATCGCAATTTTTGCTTGATGGGTTGGCACAAATAGGTGATCATGATAATAAGCTGAAATCGGATTGACACTAATATTGTGTTTTGCTAATTTTTGAGTAATTGCCGCCAAAAATCCCACTGCCTCTAAACTAGAATGAATAGATAGCGTAATTTGACGAGTAATATAATAATAACGTGAGTTCGACGAGGGCAATTATCTCAATCCTTTTGTCCATTCTCATTGGGATTAGGAAAAGAAAAACAAATTCTTGATTGGGGGACTAGCCCCCCAAACCCCCAACGGGGGACGGAGTGCCTCCCCCGCACCCCCTGCACAAAAAAATTAAATAAAGAAGACTCGTAAATTTTCTGATGGTCGAACTCACGTTAATAATAAGTTAATTTTTCTTGATCAGCAATATTTTTTTGCAGAGTTAAGCTTAAGCCTTCTGCTTCTTTAATTAGACCAGATTTCCCTTTTTCTCCTAATGGGAAAGTACAAAAAACATATTTTTCAGGTTGAAGAATGGGTTGCATTTCTCTTAATAAAGTAGAGAGATTCAATTCCCCTTTCATAATGTTTATTAAACCTCTTTTGGATTAACAGGAAAATAAAATTCAACACCTTGATCCACTAAATGTTGATTATTTGCTAGAATTTCTTTTTTAAAATTCCATGCTAACACATAATAAATATTGGGTAATTCGGTGAGTTCTTTTTCGATTTTAAGGGGAATGTGCATCCCCGGTGAATATAATCCCCGACGTAGTTCATTTTTCTCCACCAAACAATCTAAATAGGGCGTCCCGATGCCAAAATAATTTAAGAGGGTATTTCCCTTCACGGGCGCGCCAAATCCCCAGATCGTTTTTCCTTCCTGTTTTGCTTGCTCTAGGTAGTCCAAGTTTTCCTGCTTCATCTGCTCGATGCGTTGAGCAAATTGACGGTAGGTTTCAAATTCATTGGATTTATCTTCGATTTCAGCTTGCTGTAACACTTTGAGTCGTTCAGTGGCAGATTGTTTCCCTTGATGGGTGACAAAACCAATCATTGAGCCACCATGAATTGGGGCTAAATAGGCATCAAATAAGGCTAAACCATGACGATTTAATAAGGTTTCAATTGTTTTGAGATTATAATATAATAAATGCTCGTGATAGATTTGATCGAAGGCTAAATTCTCGACAATACGCTTCATATATAAAAACTGTACAATAAACACCCCCTCTTCCGCTAGGGCTTCTCGAATACCTTCGGTGACAGAATGAAGTTCTTCGAGATGAAAAAAGACTCCAGCGGCGTTAATCACGTCAAATTTACGATTTAAGCGTTTAACAACCTCTAGGTTAAAAAATTCATTTAATGTCGGAACACCCGCATCATTAGCAATTTTTGCAGTGGTGACAGACGATTCGACTCCTAATACCTCGTAACCCAAAGCCTGAAAATGCTTCAGTTGCGTACCGTCATTAGAACCAATATCAAGAACCGATTTTTGCGATTTATCTTGAAAAAAACGCTCATCTACTTGTTCGGCAATTTGTTTAAAGTGCTCACTCAGGGAACGAGTTACCCCAGATAGGTACGTGTGATCCCCAAACATGATTTCTTTCTTAACCGTATAATCAAGTTGTACGGTACTGCAATCATGACAATACAGCACACTAAGGGGATAATAGGGTTCTTTTCCGACTTCTTCAGGCTTTAAGAAATGATTACACCAAGGTTGTTGCCCTAAATCAATAGCCAGTTCGAGGTTAGTCCCGTCACACACACGACATTCCATAGGAATTAATTAGCAAACGACATCGAAGATTCCTCAAAATCATATCATTAGAGTTAACATTTCATGACGCTCAATTCTTGATATCTCTGTATCATCAACCAGTCGACAACGAAGTTTTCAACAAGCTCAGACAAGAATTGTGGGATGAATCAGGTATAACAACGTATTTTCTGATACTAAACATGAATTCTTGCATAATTACAACTCTTTGCTTACTGATGAAAAGTGCGACGGTGATTATTACACCTTCGATGATGCCATTGCGGAGATTGGCATTAGGTTCGCTAGATGAAGACCAAACTTTAGTCACAAACTAGGAGTAGGAGCTATTTTAAAAGTGCGACTTGAAAAAATGAGAAAACAAAGAGAAAGCGATATATTTTTCTTGATGTAAATTACGATTATTTATAAAATATTTAAGTTCTTAAGATAAGGAGAGCAGGATAAAATTGCTTTATTATCTTCTTGAGGGGTTATATCAAGACGTAAGTAAGTTGCATTTTGATTGGGGATTGAGAGCAAAAAATTAAGAGATTCATCAGAAAAATGAGCAACATTTGGTGAGAGTAAATATGCGATTTCTGGATTTGTTTTGATGATTTGAGTGTTTAGATAACTTTTCCAGTTTTTTTGGGTATTGACTTGAAAATCAAAACGATAAGAAAGAGATTGATTTATCTCATTTATCATCTTTCCTTGTTTATCAAGTGTCATTAAATTTAAGGTTAACCCCTGACACTGATTATTGAAGGATTCAACTGTTCCTTTAAGCTGAATCTTATTGGGAAGCGAGCCAAAATATAATAAGGATAATTGAGACGTTTGGTAGGTAGCAATGTTAACGCTTTCATCAGAATTTTTATAAATTTCTCCCTTATATTTTGTGGCTAAAATTATCCATTGAGATTGATTGCTTGGTATAGGTTTAATTTGTGATTTTATCAATTCTAAGGTTTTTAACGTGGTTTCTAAATTAGTTGGATGAATTCGCTCGTAAATACTTACTTGTATTTTTCTGTCTTGGAAAGTAAAAGTTTGGGGCAGTTTTTTAAAATCATGAGCAAAAGCTTGATTTTGCTGAAAAATATCTAAAACGACTTGAGCGATTTGATAACGAACAATCGGATATTTTGGATTTGGAAAATACGTGGGAATAATAATTAAATGACTTTGTAATAATCGTTCTAATGGGTAAAAATCACGAGAATCAATAGCAGGTATCCTGAGAAAATTTAAAATTTGCGAATTTGAGCCATAAATCTGTTTTTCTGCTTCTTTTAAAATGCTGTCTGCAAACACATCAGAATAGGGGAGATAAATTCCCGCTTGATGAGGATCAATATTTCTTAAACTGTTACTAAAATCGAGTGGTTTTTGATTCGGAGAAACTGATCTAAGATAAGTCACTAATTTAATAAATTCTGCATAATCTGAATCAATAAGTGGCGGAAAATTCATTGACCATAAAGGGCGAAAAACCAGATTGAAGCGACCCATAGGGGTTAAACCCATCAACAGATTAATCGGGATCATAAAAGCACCTAATATCAATACAATAAATCTTTTTTTACGTTTAAGAATTAATTGAGTTATCCAAAAAAAACTTGCCGTTCCAAGAATAATAAAAAAATTAAAATGATTCGTATAGTGGACTCCAATTTGCTTAGAAAAAAATATCCATTGAATAAATGAAATACTGCCAAAAAAAGTTATAAAAAAAAGAACAGGTCTTCTTAACAAACGAGTGAAAAAACCTGCTGAAAATCCGATTAGTGTTAAGAACAAAAGTAACCATCCGTAGATTTCAATAAAGTATTGAAGATTAACTATCAACGATTTTTCATAAGAATAATAAAGAAAGCGATAATTCGTTGTTAAAATTTTATAAACCAATATTGGTGAAAACATTAAAATAGTAAAAGTTAATAAACTTAAGCGAATTCCATATTGGATAAACGTTCTTAAGGCTTCTTTAGGCGTTACTTTAATCTCAGCTAAAAAAGCGAGAAACCCTTGGAGAAAAAGAGTAACTAAAAAGGCTCTAACCCCATAGGCAAAGTGACGACGAAAAAGAATAGACGATGACAAGAAGAAAGCTAATAGTAAAATCTGTTGCCAATTTCTTAGTTTTATATCCTTTAAATAAAGCCAAATTGCTAATCCTATTAATACCGCTCCTCCAATATCAGGATAACCTCTCAACGTTGATAGCCAAGTGGTTGGGATTGAAAGAGCTAAAAAAGCTGTTGACCAAAAAACGCTACGAGAATTACAAGGGATAAGTTTTGTTGCGATCGCGCCCATCACGAAACAAAAAGGAATAAGATAAACCAAAACACAACTCAAAATATAAACAAAACGACTTTCTCCAAAAATGAGCATAAAAGGGATCAAAGGCAGACAAAATAAGTTATTATATTCTCTTGTAAACGATCCTAGGAATAGGATAATGGCTCGAAGTGGCGTATCCTGATAGGTTGAAATTAACTCTATCGTTCTATATTGATAAGTCACCAAATCTGACCAATAAATTGTCTTTTCGCTTCCAACATAAAAGTAGGTAATAAGAGTTGCTAAACTAACTAAACTACTCAACAAAAAAAGATTAATGAGCTTAATATTGGAAAAAGAAATTCTGGAAAACATCGCAAATTAATGGAATTTAATTATTTACACTTTACGGGAATTTGTAGATAATAGAAATACTGAATGATTGAACGTTTGATCCCTAGACCTTAAACTGACTATGCTGGAATGGCACATTACCACTGCTCAAAGTTTAGCCCTGATTGATCAAAAAATTGACAAAACCCTTCATGCTCCCGCAGAATACGAAATTATTCGTCGGGTGATTTATGAAACCGCCGATTTTGATTATCAAAACCTCATTCAATTTTCGGATAAAGCATTGACCGCAGGTGCGGCGGCGTTAGCGGCTCGTAGTACCATTATTGTTGATGTTCCCATGGTACAAGTCGGAATTGTGTCAACGTTGCAAGATTCCTTCGCTAATCCTGTCTTTTGTAGCGCAGAAACCATTACCCGTCCGCAAAAACAGACAACGAAAACGGCATGGGGAACGCAAACCCTGGCACAACGCTATTCTGAAGGCATCTTTGTCGTTGGTCAATCTGTCACCGCCTTACTCGCTTTAGTTGAATTAGTCGAAGAGGAATTAATCAAACCAGCCTTGATTATTGGGACTCCTGCCGGTTTTATTGACGCAGACGTGGCTAAAGAGCGATTACAAGATACTCTTATCCCCTTTATTAGCATTAACGGACAAAAAGGAAACTCAGTCGTCGCCGTCGCTATTCTCAACGGATTAGTGGATTTAGCGTGGTTAGCTTATGGTGAAAATGGCAGTGGCGGTGCTTAAACAGTGACCCCTAAATTCGACGATTAATAATGGGATTCGAGATGACAAAATGATACAACGCTGGATGGGAATCGACCCTGGTCTTGCTTTAATTGGTTGGGCAATTTTA
Source organism: Microcystaceae cyanobacterium (assembly GCA_041746575.1). GTDB lineage: Bacteria > Cyanobacteriota > Cyanobacteriia > Cyanobacteriales > Microcystaceae > JBGTGT01. The sequence continues at coordinate 44,463 of JBGTGT010000011.1, read as the reverse complement.
GAAGAAAATGATTATTTTACGCCAAAGTTAATTGAATATGGTGTTATTGAAACTAGCAAGTTACTCTCAACCCCTCAGCGTCTTCTAGAGATTGAAAGAGATATGATAGATCTTCTGCAAGAATTTCAACCCTGTGCAGTGGCTATTGAAATGCCTTTTTTTAGTCGTCAGATTAAAGCTGCCGGCGGTGTAATGCAAGCTTTAGGGGTTATTAATCTAACAATTTACCGAGAATTGCAGAGAGAAGTCATTTTTCTCCACCAATCTAGTTGGAAATGTCATTTAGGCAATGGAAAAGCTGATAAGCAAGAAGTGGCGTCTTTGTTACAAACGGTGTTTGCTTTAGATATCTTGCCGATTGATGATAGTGTGGATGCTATTGGCATTGCCTATGCCGGTTTAAGCGGTGTGAGAAACCAAATTACTTAGAATTTATGGATAAAACTCAGCTTTTTTGCTATTTTAATTGACTAACACCTCATTCCCTTACAAATGACTGATAAGAATCAGCGACATCGACGAGGCATGAGGATGGCGTGTTTTTTCAAAGACAAATTCACTGTAATCCGCTAAATCATCAATTCCTAGAAAAGTTAAGAGAATTTCTGCAAAAAGCCATATACTGACCTTCAACACGTTTTTTTCCCATTTACGTTCGTTTTTACTGCCCATATTGGAAATTTTTGTTAATTGAAAAGAAAGCTAGTTTTGCTTCTTTACTTAAGTTAACATTAATATTAATTTTTGTAAAATAAGCTTGACAAATTATTTAATGTACAAACTTTTATTGAAACAATCATGCTCAATAAAGCCCAGCTAAGACAAAAATTAGGCAAAAAACGTCAAACTTTAGCGTTGGAACGCTGGCAAGTCGACAGTCACCTAATTACTCAACAGTTATTAACCTGCCCCCTTTATCAAAAAGCTAAAACGATTCTCGCCTATTTTAGCGTTCGTCAAGAACCCGATTTAAGCTCCTTATTTCAAGACCCTAAACAGTGGGGATTTCCCCGTTGTGTTAAAAAAGAGCTAATTTGGCATTTTTGGCAAGCAAATGAACCTTTAAATCGGAACAAATACGGTATTTTGGAACCCTGCGATGATTCCCCATTGATTAAACCAGAAGCGGTTGATTTAATTTTAGTCCCTGCCATCGCTTGCGATCGCCGAGGCTATCGTTTAGGATACGGGGGCGGATTTTATGATCGCCTATTGAGTTCTCTCCCGTGGAAAACCATCCCTAGTCTTGGTATTATCTTTGATTTTGCCTATTTTGCTCAATTGCCAACTGATCCGTGGGATTTCCCCCTGAAAGGGGTTTGTACCGAAAAAGAATGGCAATTATTTTTTTAACTGAAAATAAAAGTTGTTATTCTGAGCAATTGCCGCTATACTAGATAAGGCATCGCGGGATAGAGCAGTCTGGTAGCTCGTCGGGCTCATAACCCGAAGGTCGGTGGTTCAAATCCGCCTCCCGCCATTTTCAGCAAAAACCTTATCCCTTAAGGATTTAACCTCACCCTATATTCTCTAATCCTTAGCAATTTCATCCCTTCTTTGGCATAAGGGCTTTTTGTCACGTCGATTCTTCTAATCTTTACCAAAAGTAACCGACAAGCGAGAGAAAGCCCGTCCATTTTAATAGCTGGCTGTGGAGCGAGACTAAGCGTTTTCAGCCATTGTATCTTCTCCTAAAGTAATCTTACCCACGCAGGATATACGTTAAGACAACGACATGGCTATTTTAACTTTTTGAGCGGTTAAACCCAGACAAAGCGCAAGAAATTGACTAAGTTAAACACCACGAGGATCAACTTCTCTGAGAAGTTATTTAAATTTGTCCTTAAAAAGAAGAATTCCCAAAAAAATTAATAATTTCAGGGTTTACATGGACTTTACGGCAATTCATGTCAGCAATCCAAGGGAATACCCTCTCGGCGTAATTAACCAATCTCCGTGTTGATAAGTACTTCGATTACCAATTAAGACGGTGGTTAGCATATCAATAGGAAAATCTAATATTTTGCTTAAATTCGTTAAAATAATCTGTTCTTCGGCACGATAAGCGCAATAAACCAAAGCAACAGGTGTATTGGGGGAGCGATATTGCAGAAAATATTCCTGTGCTTTGACAATCTGTTGGGTACGCGTTTGAGAGCGAGGGTTATAAAGTGCGGTCACAAAATCTGCTTCTGCCGCCGCTTTTAAGCGTTTTTCAATCACTTCCCAAGGTGTCAATAAATCACTCAAGCTGATGGCACAAAAATCGTGCATTAAAGGCGCACCTACCCGTGCGGCCGCCGCTTGTAAGGCGGTAATTCCGGGAAATACTTCAATTTTAGGGATTTTGCCGTCCCATCCCTGAGCCGTTAATTCTTCAAACACTAATCCCGCCATCCCATAGATACCACAGTCTCCCGATGAAACAACGGTAACCGTTAAACCCCATCGTGCCAGTTCAATCGCCCGTTGCGATCGCTCCTTTTCTTGGGTAATCGGGAACGCTTCAACCCGTTGACCGGAATGTTTGAGAGGTTTAATTAAGTCTAAATAAAGGGAATATCCGATAATAACATCACTTGAGGCGATAGCCGCTTTCGCAGAAGGAGTCATTTGCCCTAAATCCCCCGGACCCATGCCGACGAGAAATAGCTGACCCATCCGTCCTGTATATTCTACGGCAGAATGAGCGATAGCGACGGTAACACATTGAGCAAACACTTGTTTGGGAACAATTAAACCACTCGGATTTTCTTCTAATAAATTTTCAGATTGAGCGGCCAAAATAGCGGCCGCCTCTGCCACACTAGGGGTATTCACGGTATCTTCTACCGCCTGAGAAGGATTCGGCACATTAACGGCTCTTAATTGCTCAGACGTAAATACTTTTAGCGGAAATTGCTCTTTTTCACAGAATTCTACTAAGCCTACTTCGTCTTGTTTAAGTTCAATAGTGGCAATTCCTGCGATCGCTTCATACGCTAAATGATGCTGTTGCAAAACATGTCGAATAGCGGTTTCGAGGGTTTCTAGGGATGTTCCTCGAATGCAACCGATTCCCAGCCATAATAAACGAGGATGCCACTGAACTTTAGGCAATTGGCTATCAGGCGCAAATTTTCGCTGAGTCGCGCTAATCCAGATCCTTGCACGGGGAGAGAGGACATCATCCCCCTCAGGAAAGTCAAAATAAAGAGAGTTGGGTGCGGACTGTTGCCACAGCGTTGATCCCCCTTCTTGGATCACCTGTACCGCTTTTCCTTGAACGATGGCCGCGCTGACTTTTGTCCAATCCCCTGTTCCTTTACGCCAACCGAAGGGAAGTCCTAGACGGTCAAGTCCAGACCAGTTTATGCCTTCAGAACCACTGGTAATAACGGGAATCGCTTCAATTTGCGCTGATATGAGTTGGGTAAGCTGATCAGCACCCCCCTGATGACCACTACAAAGACTGATCACCCATTTTTGCTGAAGATCGAGAACAATAATCGCTGGATCGGAGGATTTATCGCGTAAAAAGGGAGCAATCAGACGAACAACTGCACCAGAAGCCAAACAAAAGATAAAAACTCGGTAATCTGACCAAATTGTCCCTAAATAATCCTTAAGCGAACCTGAATAAGTGTAAGTGTGAATAGCGGCTTTTGAGGAAGGTGTCGTGTCTGGAAGGTGTAAACTGGCATTTAACAACTGAGAAAGGGCAATCAAAGGCTCAATTTCTCGAAAAACAGGTGAAATCAGCGCGATTGGCTGAAAATCTTGCAACAAATGATTATTCACAACGTATTTTAACCGATAAGCTATTATAATCTTTAGATTTCATCTTCTTCATCCTCTGCATCTTCTTCGTCTTCAATAGATTGAATCGCTTCTTCGGGGGAAACGCCTCCATAAACGACTTTCATAATCCCCGGAAAATATTGATCGATCGTTAAGATATTGGCATTCACTAAATTAGCGACAAGGGGAGGAGTTAAGCGATCGCCTTCTACGTCAATACTGGTTTTATAACGAATTTCACCATCTTCAAAATCCATTTCAAAGTTACCGATGGTTAAACCATAATTAGCGCGGGTTAAAAATTCAGCCACAATTAAGCGTTGATCGGCGGGAATTTTAACAGGAACTTGAGACATAAAGCGAAAGGTCTCCCGTTCTTCGTTAATCACAGCATAACAATCGTATTCACCATTTCGTCCGGAAACGCCTAGACGTAGTGCTTTACCCGGTGCGACTTCCATAAATTTCCAGTCGTCATCTTCAAAAAACTGAATCACGGCGTCGTAGAGCGTACCCATCTCTGATTGACCTCAAAAACTGAATGTTCGTTTTGAATCTCGCCTTTTATTTTAGGGTTCCAGCAATCTTCTCCTCAAAATCTAAAGATTTTTTGAATGTTTGAGAAATACAGCCTTGATTTGCTTTAGATATTTCCCTGATAAATCCAAACGTTATATTGAATACTGTCCTGATATTGGCTATTAATAAAACATTGGGTTTTCAAATGACAATGAACTTTAATTTTGGGACAAGGAAGATCCTGAATTTGCTGAATTTCTTGCATGAGTAAAAAGATTAAACTCGCTTGATCCGTCATCCCCTGTGAGAGTAAAACAATTTTTAAGCGATCGCCTTGTATAGACACTTTAGCCGAAACTTGACGTAATTCAAGAGTTTGATTGAGTAGTGTAGCGATCGCTGCTGGATTCCCGTCTTTGGCTAATTCCCTTAATATGCCTTGAGATGTCGATGGCATTGAAATTTATCCTCTCTGATGTTTAACAACGCCTGACGGCCTTAGTTTTCTCTGCTTGAATGGCAGGTTACCTTAAAAGGAGTGTTTTTGGACTTCCCCTTACGATATCCCTATTCTTTCAGGGTAACACGATTCCCTCACAATGCAGGAGAGCGTCGGGTTTTCTGTCGAGAGAATGAGGCTTTGAACATTGGATCATATTATGGTTTCTATAGGAATTGAAATCCCCAAGAAGTTAAGACCGAAGTTAAGGAAGTTAAACCCGAAGTTAAGGAAGTTAAGCCCGAAGTTAACAAACGTTTTTCGAGTCCAAAATATCTATCGTTTTTATATTGTAAAGCTTTCAGGAATTTGTCTTAACTTAGAAGTTAAGATCCTAAACTTCGCTGGTGTTCTCACGGAAACTGTCCCATAATTACTATGGTTAGGGAACAACAGTGCAGCAATTGGCATTGTTCTGGCTCCTACTATCGGCAAAGAGCAATCAAGACTCAACTTTAGAACTTAGTTTTTTTTGCAAAGAGAATTTTTATTTTCTTAAGATAGTAGGAATTTAAAGAATGCTAATTGCCTTTTTCTTAGCTATTTTGACACTCACCCCCTTATAATTCATAATTAAGCCTTCACCATCAAGGATTATGAGTGTTAATCAAAAAAAAATCGGGGTGGCCGTTGTAGGAACGGGTTTTGGCCAAGCGATTCACATCCCCGGATTTCAACAGCATCCCCATACAGAATTAGTGGCAATTTATCATCGGGATTTAGAGAAAGCCAAAGATATTGCTGACAAATATGCGATTCCTTACGGCTTAAATCGGTTATCTACCATTTTGTCCCTTCCTGAAGTAGCGGCAGTTAGTATTTCTACACCACCCTTTCTGCATTACGAGATGGCCAAACAGGTGTTAAATGCCGGAAAACATCTATTGTTGGAAAAACCTTTAAATTTAAACGCTTACCAAACCAGAGAATTGTATCACTTGGCGCAACAGAACAGGTTAACAGCGATCGCTGATTTTGAGTTTCGGTTTGTACCTTCATGGCAATGTTTGGCTGAATATCTTCAACAAGGTTATGTCGGAACGCCGCGTTTGATTAAAATTGATTGGTTAGTGGCAAGTCGCGCTCATCCCGAAAGAAGTTGGAATTGGTATGCACAAAAGGATAAAGGAGGAGGGGTTTTAGGGGCGATCGGTTCTCATGCTTTTGATTATATTCACTGGTTATTTGGTAAAATAAAACGACTATCTGCTTATTTGGGTTGCGCTATCCCAGAACGTCCTGATCCCCTTGACAATAATCGCCTAAAGCCGGTAGATGCCGATGATACCTGTTTAATTACCTTAGAATTAGAGCATGAGATTCCTTGTCAATTATCCCTGAGTTCGGTCACCTATAGCGGAAGAGGTCACTGGATTGAAATTTATGGTGATAAAGGCACGTTAGTCTTAGGAAGCGACAATCTCAAGGACTATGTTCACGGATTTCGTCTTTTTGCCGCTCCTGTTGGACAAGCCTTCAAAGAAATCGAGATTCCTCAACGTTTAGCTTTTCCTCAAGTTTACCCCGATGGACGATTAGCTCCTTTTATGCGAGTTATTGATCAATGGCTCAGGGGAATTGAACAAAGAAAATCCCTAATTCCCTCTCTTAAAGAAGGAGTTTATTCTCAGTTATTAATGGATTTAACCCATCAATCCCATCGTCAGAAAGCATGGGTTAATATCCCCGATTTAGATGAATTTTTACAAGGTTAAGCATAAGAAAACGGAATTCTTTTTTGCTTTAAACAAGACCGATTGTTGGCAACAAACGTGACTTAAATGATGTTGAAAGATTATGATTTAGTAATTATTGGCGACACACCAGCAGGGCGATATGCGGCTGTCAGAGCGATTCACCTCAAAATTCGAGTTGCGCTTGTTGAACAGCCATTTGAAGGTCGTAAAAATAGGGAAGAAGCGAGTTTTCGGCAGGGATTGAGCTATTTATCCCATTCAGCTAAACACCATCAAAGGCTCAAAACATGGGGAATCATCAAAAATGATGTAGAAATCAATGCTTTTGCGAATTCAGTTTTACCATGGTGGCACTATCCTTTCGAGGAGATTTCTTTATCTCAATTAGGGGAAATGGGTGTAGATATTATCCTAGCGTCAGGTCAATTTAAACAAAAGTCCAATCCTATTTTTATCACAGAAACTCGCTCTTTATCCAGTTCTGCTTATCTCATTACAACGGGATCACGTTATCAAATTCCTGAATTTCAAGGATTAAAAGACGTTGGCTATTTTAGGCTTGAGGATTTACCTAAAAATTTGACTCAATTGCCCCAAAATTTGACCATTCTTAGCCAAAGTAATGTGGGTGTTGAACTAGCACAATGTTTACAACAATTGGGCAAAAAAATTCAATTAATTACCGATCAACCGGATTTATTAGGGCAAGAAGAAAGAGAAATTAACCGTTATCTTTTAGCGCATTTAGAAGCGGAAGGGATTCACGTTTTTCTTAATTCGCATGTGACTCATATCAAACGCATCGAAGATAAAATTTGGCTACAGATTGACAATCAAGGCATCGTAACGGATGGGATAATCGTCATTTCTTCGTCTCAACCCAATATCCAAAATTTAAACCTAGAAGAAATAGGAATTAATTTTGATCAAAAAAGAATTAAGGTAAATCAAAAACTCCAAACCCATTGTTCTAATGTTTATGCCGTAGGAAGTGTTATTGGGGGCGAAATTGAAGGACATATTACGCAAGCCGAAATAGATATTGCTTTGAAAAATATTTTGGGTTTTGCCCTGTTTAAAATGGATTATCGTTTTATTCCTTATGTTGTTTTAACAGATCCCACCTTTGCGAGAGTTGGATTCACAGAAAAACAAGCAAAGCAACAATATCAGGCTAAAATTAGCGTCGTAGAAAAGAATTTTCAATCCCTTCCTTCTGCTCAGTTATTAGGCGTAACGGAGGGTAGAATAAAATTAATCGTCCATCAAAATGGTCAAATCTTAGGAGCGCATCTTTTAGGGTATCATGCCGAGGAATATATGGGGGCGATCGCTTTGGCGATGAAACAGAAAATTCCCCTACAAAACCTGATGCACAAGGGGTTCCCTTCCGAAGGCTTTGCCTATATTCTGTCCCAATTAGCCCTACAATGGCAACAACAAAGATTAATAAAATATCGAAAGTTTCCCCAATGGATCCAAGCTTGGTTTATCTAAGTAGCGTTATCGGTAAAAAATGAAACCTTTATTTATTGTTCTAGAAGGAATTGATGGCTCAGGAACGTCCACCCAAGCGGCATTATTGCAACATTATTTTATCACACACAATCAGAAAGCCGTCTTAAGCCCTGAACCAACCGAGGGAATCATCGGTAAACTTATCCGTCAAGGAATGCAACACCCTATTTTTGCATTTGAGGATTCTTTGTTATTCGATCAACAAATGGCTTATTTGTTTGCGGCAGATCGTCATCATCACTTGTATAATCAGCAAGACGGGGTTTTTAAATTAATTAAGAAAAATGGCTGTCATGTGATCACCACTCGTTATTATTTTTCTTCCTTTGCCTATAATGGAAATACCTCGGAAGATTGGGCATTTATTCAACGTTTAAATCATGATTTTCCTCAACCCGATTTAGTGATTTATTGTGATCTTCCCGTAGAAGCCTCCCTTTTACGAATTCAAGATCGCTCTACTAAAGAAATTTATGAAACGCAGGAAAAACTAACCAGCGTTCGTCAAAATTATGAAAAATTATTTAAAGATTACTCAGGAAAATTATTACAAGTTAATGCGATAAAATCAAAAGAGGAAGTTCACAAAACCATTGTTAACTATCTACAAAAAAAAGAGTAAGCTTCCAAAAAACTAAGCTGACTAGGAAGATTGAATTTTTAAGAATATTGCGGCTTTTACTTAAGTGGAGTATTATAAACGGATAAATCTCTGAGCGATCGCAGTTGAGCTTTGTATCTCATCTACTTAAGAAACGCGATATCTTTTTTGAGTCAAGTCAGAAGTTATTTTGATACAATAAGAGATTGAAAGAATATCAACAATAGGGTGATAAGCACACTAAAGCAAGATAGCTGAAGTCCTTACGGTTGTCTATTCCTCATCCTTTGTCTTCATCGTTAACTTAAGGTTATCGCCCTTTTTGGTGATTGCATAATGACTGTTAAGCAACAAAATTCTTTTTTATTTCCCCTTGCACAATGGATAACCGATATCGCTTGCCGTATCGGGGGAATTCCCTCTGCGAAAGAATGGCAACAACAACTCAGAGAAAAAACAAGGCAGATTGAACAAATCAAGGAACAACAGCAGGCTTTATATCGTGTTATCAGCAAAATACGCGCATCTTTGGACTTAGATACCATTTTTCAGACAACAACCAAAGAAACCTGTAAACTTTTAAGAGTAGAAAGAATGGCCATTTATCGCTTTTCTGAAGACTGGGGGGGCGAATTTGTCCACGATTTTGAATTTTCTCAACCTGCTTGGCAGTATATAGAGGTCTTAGGTCAAAATACTGTTTGGAATGATACTTACTTACAAGAAAATCAAGGCGGCAGATATCGTCATAACGAGATGTTGGTGGTATCAGATATCTATCAAGCTAGTTTATCTCAATGTCACATTGAAATGCTAGAGCAATTTCGGATTCGTGCTTATGCCACTGCACCAATTTTTATTGGTCAGCAATTATGGGGGATTTTAGCGGCTTATCAGCATTCTCAACCTTATCAGTGGCGTTCCCTAGAACTGACTTACTTATCCCAAGTCGCTACTCAATTGGGATTTGCGGTGAAACAAGCAGAATTTCTAGCAAAAGCAGAGCAAAAAGCCCGTGATTTAGAGGAAGCTAACCAAAAGCAGCAAATTCTGTACAAGGTTATCACGGAAATTCGCGAATCTCTTGATTTAGCGACCCTCTTTAGTATCACAGCCAAAGAAGTCCGCCGAGCGATGAAAGCGGATAGGGTAGCTATTTTTCAATTTGCCGAGGAAAGTCATCGCGAAGGGGGTCAATTTATCGCTGAAAACACATTACCTTTGTATGGGACGGTGATTGATCGGCAATTACAAAATCATTGCTTTGCCGATCGCTTCTTACCATTGTATCTTCAAGGGAGAATGCAAATTCTCTCCGATATTGATCAACATAACTTGACAGATTGCTATGTTGATCTGCTAAAGCAATTTCAAATTAAAGCGCAAATCGTGATTCCCATCCTGAAAAGTCAGGCCTTATGGGGATTACTTTGTATTCATCAATGTAGCGCGCCCCGTGAATGGAAAGACTCAGAAATAGAATTTTTGAGGGCTTTAGCGGCACATTTTAATGTTGCCTTAGAACACGCTGACTTACTCAATTATTCTCGTCAACAGGCGGCACAACTCGAAGAATTAACTCGCCTTGATCCATTATTAAAAATTGCCAACCGTCGTTACCTTGAGGAAGTGCTGGAAAAAGAATGGCAACGATTAAAAAGAGAAAAAGCTTATTTATCGCTTATTATCTTAGATTTAGATTATTTTGGTCGTTATAACAATGTCTATGGTCATCCCGCCGGAGATACTTGCTTGATTAAAGTGATTCAAGCCATTCAATCCGTTCTAAAACGTTCAACCGACCTGCTGGCTCGTTGGGGAGGCGAAGAATTTATGATTATCTTACCCCATACAGAACAACAAGGCGCAATTACCCTTGCCCAAGAGATTCAAAAAGCCATTAAAGAATTAGAAATTACCCACCCAGATAAACCCGCAGGAAGTCCTTTTGTCACTGCTAGTATGGGGATTGCCAGTCAAATTCCGGCGGAAACCCACATCCCAAACGATTTAATTACACAAGCAGACCAAGCTTTATTTTTAGCAAAAAATAGTGGCAGAAATTGCTGGCGAATCGCAAAAGTGCAAGTGGCTTAATTGGGCAGTTCAAAGGATTTTAAGTAGGAATTTGTTGCTTGATAAATGTCAGAATCATCTCTAAGCCTTCTTTGGTTTTTAGATTGGTAAAGACGAAAGGCTTGTCGCCTCGCATTTTTTGAGCATCCCTGTGCATTATGTTTAAATCTGCCCCCACTAAAGGCGCAAGATCAATTTTATTAATAATTAATAAATCTGATTTTGTAATACCGGGACCTCCTTTACGGGGAATTTTATCTCCGGCGGCGACATCAATGACATAAAGGGTTAAATCCACTAATTCAGGGCTAAAGGTGGCAGCTAGATTATCTCCCCCACTTTCTAAGAAAACCAAATCTAGGGGCTTAAATTGTGCCTCTAATTGTTCGATAGCAACTAAATTCATCGATGCGTCCTCGCGAATAGCTGTATGAGGACATCCTCCTGTTTCTACCCCAATAATGCGATCGCCACTTAACGCTTGAGAACGGACTAAAAATTGAGCATCTTCTTGAGTATAGATATCGTTGGTCACTACCGCAATTTGATAGTGATCTCGCAACGCTTTGCACAATGCCTCTAAAAGAGCCGTTTTTCCAGACCCCACAGGGCCGGCAATACCAACACGAAGCACAGACATAATAGGACGTCTGATCTGAATTAGAGCAAATTAAGGAGAGCGAAGAGCAGAGACTCTTCAATTTTTCCTGTTCTATAAATAGCATACCTAACGAATGCTGTGGCCAACCGCTAAGGCCCTTAAAATTATCCTATCCCTAAGCTCAACTGAGATCCTTAGTTTACTGATAAAATCCAATCTAATAGAATGGGATTGACTAATTCGGGGGCTTCATCCTGAGGACAATGACCCACCCCTTCTAAAGGAATAAATTGCTCAACAGCCGAATAATCGGCGTATTTTTGTCCTTCTTCAATGGATTCCCACGGATCTTTCGTTCCCCACAAAATAAACGTCGGACATGACAAGCGAGGTAATAAATCTTCAGGTAGGGGTCCTTGCGAATAACGGGTAAACGCCAGAAAAACATCGCTAGCACCCTGATCTTTGACAGGTTTCATTAAAATTTCAATTAATTCCTCTGTTACGGCTTCACGGCGACAATAGGCTTGCAACAAAATTCGGCGAACTGTGTTAGGTCTAGCAATTTGTTGAAAGAAAAAACGACCCACTTGAGGATTACTCAGAAGCTTTTGCATGAAAGAAGCCCCTAGATTTCGATACCAAGGTAAATTTATTCGCTTTCGCTCATGTAGGAGCCGCAAAGAACAATTAAGAATTCCTAAGCCCCGTACCCATTCCGCGTTATCGACCGCCGTTTGCATCGCCACAATACAACCGATAGAATTTCCGACCAAAAAAGCGGGTTTTCCTACCACTTCCCGACAAAAATCAGCTACTTGCTGTCCCCATGTCTCAAAAGTGTACTCAATCTCGGTATAAGGACTCGGTTTTGCTGAACCGCCAAAACCAATTAAATCAAGGGCATAACAGCGGCAATTTTGACTCAAAACGGAAATATTTTTACGCCAATGACCCAAAGATGCCCCAAAACCATGCACAAAGACTACCGGAGGACCCGATTCACCCTGTTGTTGGTAAATAATGGGAAAACCTCGCCAATACCAGATTTGAGGTTCGTTGGGTTTAGAGGCTTCAGCAAGAGTAACCGCCGTCATTTTTACAATTATTCCTCTCGTTATCAAACCCTTCTTATTCTAACGTCAGTTTGGGTTAAGCACGAAGCATCAAAACGTAAAGTTCGAGGACTTAATCAGACTAGGCAATAGAAAAATGACCAATCTCTGATCCACCCCTCAGGTTAAACTTAACCGACCATTCGTATAAATAAAATGATAAGCTGAAAATAGCTTAAATTAGACACGCAGTATAAACGATTATGCCCCCCCGTTGGCCACGTCAACCTGATCGCAACGATCCTGATTACCGTCGTCTCGATGATCGCATGAATTTTGCCATTCACGTCGCTCTATTCTTGGCCTGTAATTCGGGTTTATGGTTTTTTCACAATATTCAACAAGCCACTTGGCCATGGTTACTGACTGTCAATGGCATTTGGGCTGGACTGTTAGTGTTACATTTAATCTATATTACGGCGATCGCTGATTACTCCACTTAAATCTTATGACAGACTCTCTTTCAACCCCACAAATTGAAGCCTTAGCCGCCGAAATTGGCGAAAATATTTATATTGATGTAGCAAAATGGCATCTTTACCTTGCTGATGCTCATTTACATACGTTTTTAGCAGAAAGGGTCGCTTCCTTGCTAGTAGAAGACAATCTCTCTGAAAAGACAGTGACAGAGATTTTACGTCAAATTCCTGTAACGTTAGGAGGCGGCAATCTGGAAGTTTCCCTGCTCAATTTGCTTCCTTCCTCTGTTCAAAGCGATTTACTGAATTTATTAAAGAATTATCAAGAAAATTTGTAATTTTGCTTGAAAACTCACTGTCAAGAATAAATAAGGGATAGCGTCTTGATCCACTCCCCTAGGGGGCTTTAGGGATCTATATTGGGTTAACACCGTAACCTCTAACGCCTTGTGGTAACATACTTCTAAAACCCCGAATCCTAAGCGGTAACCGAGAGAATGCAGCCAACTGATCCTAATAAATTTACAGAGCAAGCATGGGATGCCGTCGTCCAATCGCAAGAGGTGGCGCGTCGCTTCAAAAATCAGAACCTAGAAGTCGAACACTTAATATTAGCCGTTTTAGAACAAGAAAATGGTCTAGCTCAGCGTATTTTAGAGAAAGCAAATGTTGAAGTTTGGCGACTCCGACAGCAATTAGAAAGTTTTGCCAATCGTCAAGCAAAAACGGTAGGCGTCGATCAACTTTACCTCGGTCGCAGTTTGGATGTTATGCTAGACCGAGCCGAAGCTTCTCGGGTCAGTTGGCAGGATAAATTTATCTCTATTGAGCATTTATTGATAGGATTTGCCGAAGATGAACGAATGGGTCGCCGTTGCTTACGCAGTTTCAACCTAGATCCCCAAGACTTAGAGATTCACATCAAAGCAATCCGAGGAACGCAAAAGGTTACCAGTCAAAACTCAGAAGAACAGTATGAAGCTTTAGAGAAATATGGACGTGATCTCACCGAAGAAGCGAAAAAGGGCAAGTTAGATCCCGTTATTGGGCGTGATGAAGAGATCAGACGGGTGATTCAAGTGCTTTCTCGTCGTTCTAAGAATAATCCTGTCTTAATCGGTGAACCGGGGGTTGGTAAAACGGCGATCGCTGAAGCCTTAGCAAACCGCATTATTAACGGAGATGTGCCAGAATCGCTGAAAAATCGGCAATTAATCTGTTTAGATATGGGTAGCCTCATCGCAGGAGCAAAATACAGGGGTGAATTCGAAGAACGCTTACGAAATGTAATGAAAGAAGTGACCGACTCAGAAGGTCAAATTATCCTGTTTATTGATGAGATGCACACCGTGGTTGGCGCAGGTTCGCGCGAAGGGGGTTCAATGGATGCGGGCAACCTCCTTAAACCGATGTTAGCAAGGGGAGAATTACGTTGTATCGGTGCAACGACGCTAGATGAGTATCGCAAACATATAGAGAAAGATCCTGCCTTAGAACGACGTTTTCAGCAAGTTTATGTCAAGCAACCAACCGTAGAAGATACGATTTCGATTTTACGGGGACTGAAAGAACGCTATGAAGTGCATCATGGTGTCAAAATCACAGATTCTGCTCTCGTTGCAGCGGCTAATCTTTCCCAGCGTTACATTACTGACCGTTTTCTTCCTGATAAAGCTATTGATCTGGTAGATGAAGCGGCCGCTAAATTGAAGATGGAAATCACCTCTAAACCCGTTGAATTAGAGGTCATTGATCGTCGTTTGATGCAGTTACAGATGGAAAAACTGTCCTTAGAAGGCGAAGAAAAGCGTCCGGGGATGTTAATTGTTGATAAAGCTTCAAAAGAACGCTTAGAAAAAATGGAAGCGGAAATTAAGGAATTAGAAGCCTCACAAAAACAATTAGCTTCTCAATGGACAACCGAAAAACAAATGTTAGCGGAAATTAACACCCTCAAAGAAGAGGAAGAACAACTGCGTCGCCAAGTAGAGCAGGCAGAACGGGATTATGACCTCAATAAAGCCGCTCAGTTAAAATATGGAAAACTAGAAGTCCTGCAACGGGAATTGGAGGCAAAAGAGACGAAATTGCTAGAAATTCAAGCTGAAGAAACAGCCTTGTTGCGAGAACAAGTGACAGAATCTGATATTGCTGAAATTGTGGCAGGATGGACAGGAATTCCGATTAGTCGCCTTTTAGAGTCCGAAAGGCAGAAATTACTGCAATTAGAAGGTCATATTCACCAACGAGTCATTGGCCAATCGGAAGCAGTAGAAGCGGTAGCAGCGGCAATTCGTCGTGCGAGAGCGGGAATGAAAGATCCTAGCCGTCCAATCGGTTCATTTCTCTTTATGGGGCCAACAGGGGTCGGAAAAACCGAATTAGCACGAGCATTGGCACAATTCCTCTTTGACAGCGAAGAGGCGATGATTCGCATTGATATGTCGGAATACATGGAAAAACATGCTGTTTCTCGCTTAGTGGGTGCGCCACCGGGGTATGTAGGGTATGAAGAAGGAGGACAACTTTCGGAGGCAGTACGTCGTCGTCCTTATGCGGTAGTACTGTTAGATGAGGTAGAAAAAGCCCACGTCGATGTTTTTAATATTCTTTTACAGGTGTTAGATGATGGGAGAATTACCGATTCTCAAGGGCGTGTTGTGGACTTTCGGAATACCATTATTGTGATGACCAGTAATATTGGCAGTGAACATATTTTAAATGTGTCTGCTGATGATTCAGACTATGAAACCATGCGCAAACGGGTTTTACAAGCGTTAAGAAAGCATTTTCGCCCTGAGTTTCTTAACCGTATTGATGACTTGATTATTTTCCATACTTTAAGACGGGATCAATTACGTAATATTGTCACAATTCAGATTAAGCGCATTGAACAATTGTTATCGGAACAAAAGATTACCTTGGAATTAACTGACGAGGCGATTGATTATATTGTTAATGTCGGTTATGATCCTTCTTTTGGTGCTAGACCCCTAAAGCGGGCGATTCAACGGCAAATTGAAAATCCCATTGCCACAAAAATCCTAGAAAATGCTTTTATTCCTGAAGACACTATCTTAGTTAAGGCGGGAGAACAGGGTTTAATTTTTAATAAGAAGCCTTTGATTTCTTCGGTTGTTGTTGAAGTAGTAGACAAACCCTCGTCGGTGAAAACTTAAGAAAAAAGGGTCTAGATTTTGACCAAAGATTTTAGATTGAAGATTAAAAATTAAAAGATAAGTCCTTGTCTTTCAAGCAGGGAAAAATCTACAACAAATCTAAAATCTGCAATTTACAATTCTATAACTCTTTCAGCTAATCCTAAATAGCGAATCCCCTGCGGTGTCACTTCAAAGCGACAGGGTAAAACGGTTACCCCCAATTCAATCGCTTGACAGAATAATTTTCCATACACAGGATCAAATTCATCTCCTGTCTTAAATTGTTCGCAATCGTCACGATTAATAAAATATAACATTATTGGTTTAGCAGAAGGCAGTAGAGCCATTAACTCCATTAAATGTTTTTGTCCTCTAGTGGTAACCGTATCGGGAAAAAGGGCAATTTTTCCTTGACTTAAAGTGGTATTTTTAACTTCAAGATAAATAGGTTTTGTTGCCACTCCGGTTAATAAGAAGTCAATCCGACTTTTCTGTTTTTCTCCATAGGGAACTTCGGTACGAATTTGCGTATATTGATCTTTTAATTCAGAAAAAAGATGTTTTTCTAACGCAATTTTAATCACCCGATTGGGTAGAGCAGTATTAATTCCCACCCATGTGGGTTTGATGTCATTAACTTGAATAAGTTCCCACGTATAGGGTAATTTACGCTTAGGATTATCGCTATAAGAAACATAAACGGGGCTATCTGGGGTACAAACCCCTGTCATTGGCCCTGTATTTGGACAATGTGCTGTAATAATTTCTCCGGATTCTAAGACGATATCTGCTAAAAATCGTTTATAACGCTTAATCAGTTTTCCTGCTATTAAAGGAGGGTAAGCATAAAGAAATGGATTAACACTATTGGATTGATTCATCATTAAATTACGATTAAACACTTTACTAAATTTACAATCTTCTTTCAACTCGTAACATCCGTTGATAAGATAACCATGCGCCTAAAATAGAAACTGATGTGCAAGCCAATAAAAATTCCAAATGAGGTTGAATATCTTCTAAAGTTTCTCCCTTTGCCCACACGGCGGTTAACGCTTCATTCATGTGATAAATAGGATTGAAACTGGCTAACTCTAATAGTTTTTCTGGAAATAACGAACTTGGCATAAAAGCCCCCCCTAAAATTAATAAAGGAACACCAAAAGTTGCCACCAACGCATTAACATCTTCCGTTCTTCTTGCCAATTGTGTTCCTAAAATAAAGCCCACTCCCACATAGCACAATAAACTTAAAAAGACGATGAGAAATCCTAAAAAAAGATTTCCTTGGAATTCGCTTCCCCAGAAACCTGCCACAATAGCAACCAGTAAACTTTGCCCGATACCAATACAACTTTGAGCAATGAAAATTCCTAAAAAATAAGATAAGCCACTCAGAGGAGAAAGAAATAAACGTTTTAAAGTTTTCTGTTCTCTTTCTGCGACAACGGTTGCTAAACTTCCCCCTAAACAACTAAAAAATAAAGCGGCACCAATTAAACTCGATGGGGCGGCATAATTCATTGCTTTGGCTAAAGAAAGATTGGCTCTTTCCGCTAAAATGTAGCTATTGAGGAAGAAAATCAAAAGAGGAAAAATTGTCCAAAAAATTAAACTTCGTTTGCGTCGCCATAGTTCAATTAAAATGCGTCGAGCAACTGCCATCGCTTCTTGCCAATACTTTAACATTATGATGATTCCTTAGTCCTTTAAGTCCAGTAATCCTTGTTCTTTTAGTTTAGGATTAAAACGCACCGCTTCTTTAAATCCTCTGGTTTGTAATTGTTCTTTGATTTGTTCTTCAACTTTACGAGAAACTTGTTTTAAAAGTTTAATTTTGCCAAGTTCGTCAGTATTTTCAAAATTCTTTTTTTCTTGTGAAGTCATCATCAGTTTGGCATCAATGGGTTGTGTCCATTGGGCTTCATTTTCTGAATTACCGATGGGAATTGTGCCATTTTCTTGTAGCCAAGCTTGTTTAATATCTTCTAATAAAGTTCGACTAGGGCGAGAAATTACTTTGACTTTTAGCCAGTAACAATTTTGACTTTGACGAACAAAATGTTGCTTTAAGCTCAAGGCAATATTACGAGAATAACCAATAAATTGTAAAATTTTATCTTGATTGAAAATAGCATAAACTCCGATTTTTCCTGCTAAATCATTCGGCAATTCTCCTTGGTCATTTAAGTAGGGTAAATCGGCCAATCCGCTGAGCAATTCGATCTTTAATTCATTCGTCATAATCTTGGGAAAAATTTCAAAAAAGGCGATACAATAACTTCAATTACCATAATCTAATTTTGTCATTTTGTCATGAATCTTCCTACTGTACCCATCTACCCCGTTATCTGGCACGAAGATCGGGTAAAATTGATTGATCAGACCCTATTACCCCATGAATATACTATTGTTGAAATTAATCGCTATGAAGACATGGTAACTGCGATTAAAACCATGATAGTACGAGGTGCGCCAGCGATCGGCGTTGCGGCTGGTTATGGAATGTATTTAGGGGCTAGAGAGATTAAGACCTCAAAAAGGGAAGATTTTATTAAAAAATTAGAAACAGTTGCCCAACAGTTACGTCAAACTCGCCCTACTGCTGTTAATCTATTCTGGGCAATTTCAAGAATGCTTAAGATTGCTTATGAAAGTATTGGAACTGTCGTAGAAATCAAAGAAAAACTTTTAGAAACCGCTAAAAATATTCAATTAGAAGATTTGAATACCTGTCAAGCCATTGGTCAACAAGGTTTAGCAATTTTACCGCAAAATCCTGACAAATTAACTTTATTAACGCATTGTAATGCAGGAGCACTGGCAACTGCTGGTTATGGTACGGCTTTAGGCGTTATTCGTGCCGCATGGTCGGCCAGACGATTAAAACGAGTCTATGCAGATGAAACTCGTCCTCGCTTACAGGGGGCAAAATTAACGGCGTGGGAATGTGTTCATGAGAGAATCCCCGTAACCGTTATTACGGATAATATGGCCGCCCATTGTATGCAAAAAGGCTGGATTGATGGAGTGATTGTAGGGGCAGATAGAATTGCGAAAAATGGCGATACCGCTAATAAAATTGGCACTTATGGGTTAGCAGTTTTGTCTCAACAGCATCACATTCCTTTTTATGTGGCCGCCCCACTTTCTACTATTGATTTTACCTTAGAAACGGGATCTCAAATTCCGATTGAAGAAAGAGATTCAGCCGAAATTTATCAAATAAATCAAACGATTTTGTGTCCTCAAGGGGTAGATTTTTATAATCCTGCCTTTGATGTGACACCGGCCGCTTTTATTACGGCAATTATTACTGAAAAAGGAGCTTTTCAGCCGACTGAGTTATCTTCAGCTAGGGATTCAGTGTTAAACTTTTCGGGTTGATAATTAACGCTTTAGTCATTTACGTTTAATTATTTTATGATTAACAATTCATCATTATGCAAGAATTTGAGGTAATAATTATTGGCGCAGGGCCGGCAGGAGGTCACTGTGGTCGTCTTTTGAGTCAATTAGGCTATAATGTCCTATTAGTTGAACAATTAGAGACATTTCAACAAAATAATTTTTCCAGTGCCGGCAGTCCTTTAAAAACGATAGAACAGTTTAATTTACCTTCTTCGACGGTGGCAACCTATTGGCGAAAATTAGATATTATTGCCAGTAATGTTACGCGTCATTGGCAATCTGAAAATCCTTTGGGGGTTGTTTTTGATTTCGCCCAACTCAGACAATTTTTAGCGGAAGATATGCAGAGAAAGGGAGGAACGCTTTGGTTGGGTCACCGTTATATTAATTATGAACAAGAGCACAATCAAATTTCCGTTACTTTACAACAGAGAAAAGGCAACAAAATCACCCTTAAAACTCGTCTTTTAGTAGATGCAACAGGTTACACAAGGGCAGTAATTTATGCCAACAAGAAAAATAAACCCCCGTTTTATAAAGGAGTTGGTATTGAATATATTATTCAAATTGAGCCGACGATTTATCAACAATATGCTGAAAGTTTAAGCTTTTTTTTAGGGTATAAATGGAGTCCTCAAGGCTACTCTTGGATTTTTCCAATGGATAATTATCGTTTAAAAGTGGGATCTGCTTTCTTAGAAGGAAATCACAAAGTTATTAAAGAATTAAAACCTCTAAAATATTATATTCATCAGATTATTGGCAATTATTTAAAGTTAGATAACTACAAATTAATTGACAGTCATGGCTCAATTTTAGACTATTCTTCGGGCTTAAATGACATTTACTACAAGGATAATATTATTGCTATCGGAGATGCGGTTTCTATGGTTAACTTTCTAGGAGGAGAGGGGATTCGACACGGCATGGAAGGGGCTGAAATTGGGGCTAAGTATATTCATCAGCATTTGTCCGGCCAAATTCACGATTTTTCTGCCTATCAACAAGAACTAAAAAACCGCTATAGCCGACGCTGGAATCAATGTGAAGGGATTAATCGTAAAGTTTATTTAGAATATAGCGATCAACAAATTGATCGAGGCGTAAAGTATTTAAAATATCTCAATATTCAAGATATTATGGCTGTTTTATTCGAGTACAAACTAGAAAAAGCCTCCCAAGGGCTAAAGCGATATCTCTGGGTTAAACTCAATAAATTATGGAGTAACGTTAAGTTATTTTTGCTCAAATAAACGTTCGGAAGGACGCCCCTAACAAAAAAGCGATGAACAGGTCACTGCTCGCTGGATTCTTAAACTTATGTAACAACCGTGCAATAATCGCCAATGATTTGCCCCTACCTGCGTAAAATGTAATCTTAAGTTTAGCTAGTCACCTAGCAACGATTACCACTAGGAGAACTGAGTCAAAATGGCAGAAACCGAATACACACAGGTTGTTCAACCCTATCACGGTGATCCCTTTATTGGGCATTTATCCACCCCTATCTCTGATTCTGGCTTTACAAGAGCCTTTATCGGCAATTTACCCGCCTACCGTAAGGGATTATCCCCCATTTTACGGGGCTTAGAAATTGGCATGGCCCATGGCTACTTCTTAATTGGCCCTTGGACAAAACTCGGTCCCCTGCGGGATTCCGAATATGCTTATTTAGGCGGATTAATTTCGGCTTTAGCGTTGATTCTTATTGCTACTGCTTGTTTAGCTATCTATGGACTGGTTTCCTTCCAAAAAGCACCGGATGGAGTCCCCGACACCTTACAAACTGAGGACGGTTGGAGTCAATTCGCCGCCGGCTTTTTCATTGGAGGGATGGGAGGTGCCTTCGTAGCTTACTTCCTCCTGCAAAACTTAGATGTGGTTGACGGCATCATGAGAGGAGTCTTTAATTAGGCTTTCTCAGACAAGTTTAGGTTAAAATTAAAATAAATTAGGAGATTTTTGCAATGACTGGTGCTTACGCTGCATCTTACCTACCTTGGATCTTAATTCCCGTTGTTTGCTGGTTAATGCCTGCCGTTGTGATGGGACTTTTATTCATTTACATTGAAAGTGATGCTTAAGATCCGTGTTTTTTAGGCAAAATGTCTAGAACTCCACCTTCAGGTGGGGTTTTTTCATTTATCTCTGGGAGTAATCTTTTGAATTACTCTTCGGCTATTCGGTAGAATATTGTCAAGATCAACTGAATCAAGATAGACTCTCAAACGAGCCAATAAAGGGAGAACAAAAGACAGCATGGGAAGAGTAGTCGGCATTGACCTAGGGACAACCAATTCCGTTGTCGCTGTTATGGAAGGAGGAAAACCCGTTGTAATTGCGAATTCAGAAGGTATGCGTACCACTCCTTCCGTGGTTGGATTTAACAAAGAAGGGGAATTAGTCGTGGGACAAATGGCGAGACGACAAGCCGTTCTTAACCCCCAAAATACTTATTACTGGGTCAAGCGATTTATGGGGCGAAAATACGCTGAATTACACCCCGCCTCAAAACAGGTTTCTTATACCATTCGGCGGGATGACGCAGGAAATATTAAAATTCGCTGTCCTCGCCTCAAAAAAGACTTTGCTTCCGAAGAAGTGTCGGCCATGGTTTTGCGGAAACTTGCAGAGGAAGCCGGTCGTTATCTAGGGGAAGAAGTCACAGGAGCAGTGATTGCCGTTCCGGCCTATTTTAATGATGCTCAACGACAAGCGACACGCGATGCTGGACGAATTGCAGGATTAGACGTTTTACGGATTTTAAACGAGCCCACTGCCGCCGCCTTAGCTTATGGCTTAGAACAACAAAGAAACCAAAAAATCCTCGTTTTTGACTTAGGAGGGGGAACATTTGATGTTTCTGTCTTAGAAGTCGGCGATGGCGTATTTGAAGTGAGATCTACCAGTGGGGATACCCAATTAGGGGGTAACGATTTTGATAAACGTATTGTTGACTGGATGGCTGACCAGTTTTTAGAAAAAGAAGGAGTGGATCTGCGTAAAGATAGACAGTCCTTACAACGGCTTACGGAAGCGGCAGAAAAAGCCAAAATTGAACTATCAGGGGTCAGTGTCACTGAGATTAACTTGCCCTTTATTACTGCCACCGAAGAGGGGCCAAAGCACATTGAAACCCAACTCTCGCGGGCAGAATTTCAAGATTTATGCGGGGATCTCGTCAGTCGTCTTCGTCGCCCCATTCAACGGGCGTTATCGGATGCTGGATTAAGTCCAGTACAAATTGACGAAGTGGTGTTAGTCGGGGGCGCAACGCGAATGCCTATGGTGAAAGCCCTTGTTCGCAGTTTTATTGATCGCGAACCCAATGAAAACGTGAACCCCGATGAGGTTGTCGCAGTAGGAGCAGCTATTCAAGCGGGAATTTTAGCCGGACAAGTCAAAGATATTCTTTTACTCGATGTGACGCCCCTTTCCTTGGGATTAGAAACGATTGGAGGCGTAACCAAACGCCTAATTCCCCGTAATACGACCATTCCCGTTAGACGCTCTGATGTCTTTTCGACGGGGGAAAATAATCAAACCTTGGTGGAAATTCATGTCGTGCAAGGGGAACGGGAAATGGCTAAGGACAACAAATCCTTAGGACGCTTTAAATTAACGGGAATTCCGCCTGCTCCCCGGGGTGTACCCCAGATTCAAGTGGCCTTTGATATTGATGCCAACGGCATTTTACAGGTGACGGCAAGGGATAAAACCACTGGGCGAGAACAGAGTATCACCGTACAAGGAGCTTCTACTCTCAGTGAGATGGAAATTAATCGCATGATCCAAGAAGCAGACCAATTTGCCCAAGAAGATCGTCAAAGACGGGAAAGAGTCGAAAAACGTAATCGTGCTAAAGCCTTAACCGATCAAGCTCAACGTCGCTTAAAAGAAGTGACCCTTGACTTTGGCAGTTCCTTTGTCACTCCCTATCGTCGCCAAATTGACGCTCTCAGTACGGAAATTATTGATAGTCTTGGC
This sequence comes from Microcystaceae cyanobacterium, assembly GCA_041746575.1. GTDB lineage: Bacteria > Cyanobacteriota > Cyanobacteriia > Cyanobacteriales > Microcystaceae > JBGTGT01. The sequence continues at coordinate 21,079 of JBGTGT010000011.1, read as the reverse complement.
CGAGATGATGAGAGACGCTTAGATCGCGCTCAGGCTGACCTACAAGACGTTTTATACGAGCTAAACCGAGAGGTAAGACTCCAGTACAGTGATGAGGAAGATGAGGGCTTTTTCGGGGCGATTCGTCGCACCTTAGTGGGAGATGATCTAGAGGATGACTATCCCTATCCGCCCCGTCGTCCCCCGTCCCCCGATCGCAATCCCTACGAAGAATCTCGCTATACTCGTACCGAACGTTATCCTAATCGGTATGACGAAAGACCCCCCGTTCAACAACGGTATCAAGGTAATAATTCGGGTTACACTGAAGACCAGTGGCTAGATGAGGCACCTCGTCGTCGTCCTTCCCAACGTCCTCCCACCAATACAGAACGCTATGATGAGCGTCGCGATCGCCGTGAACCCCCGCCGGATTATTCGGCAGATTCGGATCGTTATTACAGTCGCAAACAAAAACGGAATATTCCTGTCGAAAATGACTGGGATGAGGATGAATGGTTCTAAAAAACAGTGAATAGTAAACAGTGTTATCAGTTATTAAAAATACTAAAAACCTAACCCCTGAAACTTAAAATGCAGCTTCGCAATTATTACGAAATATTGGGAGTTTCAAAAGACGCAACCAACGAGGAGATCAAAAAAAGCTTTCGGCGACTCGCTAGAAAGTACCATCCTGATGTTAATCCGGGGAATGAGGACGCAGAAGAAAAATTTAAAGATATTAACGAAGCATACGATACCTTATCAGACGAAAGTAAACGTCTGGAATTTGATCAACGCTTTTTTGGCAAATCAAAACGGTTTAACCCTCGGATCAAAGAGCGCATTCCTCGCAGTAGTAGTAATAATGGTTCTAATCAAAAAACGCGTCCAACCCCTGAAACGTGGAAATTTCAAGATTTCGCGCCCGGCACCACCAAAAAAACACGGATTCCTACCCTCACTCGTCGAGATGTCGAAGCCAAATTAACCCTACCCCTCGAAAAAGCCTATCGGGGCGGTAGAGAACGGATTCGCCTAGAAGATGGGCGATCGCTGGAAGTGGATATGCGTCCGGGCATGAGGGATGGACAAAAAATCCGTTTAAAAGGACAAGGCATTGATGGCGGCGACCTTTACCTCAAGATCACCGTTTCTTCCCATCCTTTCTTTCAATTGCAAGATAAGGATCTCTTTTGTCGCATTCCTCTGACTCCCAGTGAGGCGATTGTGGGGGGAGCAGTGGAAATTCCCACCATCGACGGCTTAGTCAAAATGACCGTTCCATCAGGAGTCAAAGGGGGACAACGCTTAAGATTAGCGAATAAAGGTTATCCTGACGGAAATGGCGGCAGAGGTGACCAATTAGTGGAGATTATGATTGTGATCCCTCCTAATCCAACCGAAGAAGAGGTTGAACTTTATCGTAAAATACGGGGATTAGAAAGCTTTAATCCTCGTCAAAATTTAGGGTAAAGGGGTTGGGCTGATAACCTAATTCTTAACGGTTTATTGAAGGCATCGTTAATCCTTTACTGGCTAACCATTCCGCATTGTACAATCGAGATTGGTATCTTGCGCCCCCATCACAAAGAACGGTGACAAGGGTATGACCGGGTCCCATTTGCTTGGCTAATGCGACAGTAGCACCCACATTAATTCCGACAGATCCGCCCATAAATAGCCCTTCTTTGGCCAATAACTGATAAATCACAAGCAAGGCTTCCGTATCATCAACTTGAATAGCGTCATCAATGGGGACATCCTGCATATTCGCCGTAATGCGACTGTTGCCAATGCCTTCGGTAATAGAATTGCCTTCGATGTTAATTTCTCCCGTCTTGACGTAACTGTACAAACCGCTACCCATCGGATCAGCGACAATACACTGAATATTAGAGTTTTTCTCCTTAAAAAATAAGGTTGCTCCTGCATAAGTTCCGCCTGTCCCCGTGGCAGACACCCATGCGTCAATTTTTCCCTCCGTTTGTTGCCAAATTTCGGACGCAGTGGTTTCATAATGGGCGCGACGATTGGCCAAATTATCAAATTGATTTGCCCAAATTGCATTATCCATTTCTTGAGCAACCCGACCCGATAATTTGACGTAATTGTTCGGATCTTTGTAGGGAACAGCCGGAACTGTGCGAACTTCTGCCCCTAAGGTTCGTAATAAATCTATTTTCTCTTGAGATTGGGTATCAGGGATAATAATTAAACATTTGTAGCCTTTTGCATTGCAGATATGAGCTAAACCAATCCCCGTATTACCCGCCGTTCCTTCTACCACTGTCCCACCCTGTTTGAGCAAGCCTTTCGCTTCTGCCTCTTCAATGATAGACAAAGCCGCACGATCTTTAACGGAGCCACCGGGGTTGAGAAATTCAGCTTTCCCTAAAATCTCGCATCCTGTCTCTTCACTGAAGCTATTAAGGCGAATTAGGGGGGTGTTTCCTACTGTTCCGATGAAACCGTCTTTGATATCCATTGCTGATGTTAAAGGACTACAGGATAAGCTCTTAACATTGTAAATCGATTCGCTCCGACTGGTTGCTCGAATTTACATTGCCACGATTAAGAACAAAGAGAAACGTCGTATTATCCTAAACTGTTTCCTTTTAAAAACTTGTCAGCTAATGGCAAATTATTCTCTTTCAACACTACCGAAGAAAACGGGTTCAACCCGAATAGCAACGATACTAGAAGGACGAACCACCATATATTCTCCTTGAATATTACGGATAGGAACATTGATAAAATCCCTTGATTCTGCTTTAGAGACAACATCCATACTATACCATTTTTGAAAGTCTTGAATGCTATTAAAACGAACTTCTTCGCAATGTCCACTGTCCAGAAAAATATGTACAGCAAATTCATCTGCTTTACGGGGCATAATCTTAATTCCTCAATATAAAGACAGTCTATTTACCATTATTCCCAATTGGGGACAGATTCTATCATTAATAATTTTGACGAAATTTGTCAAAAAGCAAGAATAATTGCTTGATATTAAGCTGTTTACTTTTCTGATAGGTAGACTTGCACCTCTACAAACTGATATTAGGTTACTGATTACTGTTGACTGAAATAACTCGTCCTGTGATTTCTCTATTCCACCAAACAGTATTCTGGGAAAGGGAATGAGAGGTTTGAGAATTCAAAAACCATTTTTGCTCTGAATCAAATAGAATAAACTCATTTTGACCCAAATCACAAGTAATGGGCGGTTGATTTAAACACAAACACGGATGAGTGCTTAGGGCTTTCCAGAGCGTTAAAGGCAACCATTGACCTGATTTTACAAATTTTTCCCATAATAACGGTAAAACCAGTTGAAAGCCAATCGCTCCCGCAGGCGCATCCGCAAAAGCAACCGTTTTCTCTTCATAAGTATAGGGGGTATGATCAACGGCGATCGCATCAATAACACCCTTTTTAACACCCTCAATTAAGGCGGCTTGGTCTTCAATATTGCCTAAAGGGGGATTTAATCGCCAATTAGGGTTATATTCAGCTAAATCTAAGCTATTGCCCCAGAGATGCAACCAAGTCACACTAGCGGTAACTGGCAGTCCTCGTTTTTTGGCATCGGCAATCAATTCAACGCTTCGATGGGTAGAAATTCGCATGAAATGAACAGGAGTTTCTGTCGCTTCTACTAGGGTTAAAATAGACGTTAAAGCGGCGGTTTCTGAAATGGCAGGATCACCCGTCAATCCGTACAAAATCGAGGCTTCTCCTTCCCGCATGACGCCATTTCCTTGCAGTTGACGATTAAGAGGAGTGAGAGCGATAGGAACGTTTAAAGGTTTTATATATTCTAATAAACGGCGTAAAAGGTCTAAATTTTCAAAAGTTTGATTGTCTGTAAAGCCAATAATATCTGTGGCGGCTAATTCTGCCAATTCGCTCATTTTTTCGCCTTTCGCTTGACGGGTTAAGGTTCCCCAAAAGTGAACAGAGACAGGGGAATAAGGAGGAATGCGTTGCTGTAATCCGAGTAAAGTAGCTGCTTGGTCTGCTTTCGGTTCAGTCGTGGGTAAAATATTAATACGCGTGAATCCGCCTGATTTTGCTGAATTGATGAGACTGCTTAAGGTTTCCCTTTCTTCGTAACCGGGTTCACCACTATGACTATACAGATCCACTAATCCGGGAGCTAGAATTAAAGATTTAGCGTCAATAACGGGAATATTATCAACGAAATTAGCTAAATTAGGTTTTATTTCTTGTATTTTATCGTTAAAGATTAAAATATCCGCTATTCGGTCTATTTCTTGTAGCGGATCAAGTAGTCTAATCTGTTGAAGAAGATGGGGGGTATCACTTAGCAAGGGTCATGATGAAATGAGAATAATCGGTCTAATTTTAGCAAGTTTTGGTAAATTAGGAATAATGAAGTCTCAAGCGCAAGGATTTAAACATTGCAACAATCTCTTCAATTTTGGCAAATTTTTGTTATTTTAGGCATGGGAATCCTCGCAATTTCAACCTCAGCCATTTGGGTTCGTTTAGCTCTAGATATCGTCGGCAATCAAGGATTAGGCTTTAGTCTTTTTTTAGCGGCTTCTCGGTTAGCGATCGCTTCTGTTCTCTTAATTCCGACGTGGCACAAGTTTAAAGGGGTTAATGCGTCTTTATGGGCTTATTTATGGGCGATTTTAGCAGGAATTACCCTTTCACTTCATTTTTCATTTTGGATTACCTCTTTATCTTTTACTTCCATTGCCGCCTCTACGGTAATTGTGACAACGAATCCGATTTGGGTTTCCCTATTGGGTTGGTTAATTTGGCGAGAAAAGTTATCATGGCAGACAATGGGGGGAATGGTAATAGCGTTAGGAGGAGGAATATTGATTGCTTTGGGCGACTTGACTGGCAATCAGGGTAGTAATCCTCTTTTTGGTGATTTTTTGGCGTTAATAGGGGCAATTACAGTAAGCGGTTATCTTTTATTAGGCAGAGAGGCACAGCGTCAAGGTCTTAGTATTCGTCAGTATATTATTATCGCTTACGGGGTGGCGACGTTGATTTTATTGCCGTTACCCCCTTTATGGGGGATTCATTATGGGGGATATTCGTTACCGATTTATCTTTATATCTTTTTAATGGCGATTTTTCCGCAATTGCTTGGTCATACGGTTTTTAACTGGGCAATGACGCAGATGTCTGCCACTTTAGTTTCTTTGGTGATTTTATGTGAACCGGTGGGAGCTAGTCTATTGGGGGTTTTGATTTTTCAAGAAATTCCCTCTCTTCAAGTGGTTATGGGGGGAATTATTCTATTATTTGGCGTTGGAATTGCAATTTTTGGCAATAAGTTCGAGGGAAGCGATTCGAGTTTGTCTAACTCTTGATTAAGCAAAAACGAGATGGTCAATTCCTAATATGCTGAATACCAAATTTCCTCAATTAATTGGACGATTGTTTGCGCTTTTGTTTGGAAATGCTCATTATTATCTATTAAGACCGTAATATGTCCTAATTTACGCCCCGGACGGGATTCTGTTTTATCATACCAATGGAGGAAACTGTGAGGAATTTGATTCAGTTGCTGACGTTTGGCGGAATAGTCAGAATCAGAGGACTCAAAACCTAATAAATTGACCATAACTGCCCCTTTTACTGTTAATTGAGGACTTCCTAAGTCTAATCCTGCGACGGCTTGTAATTGCATGGCAAATTGAGAGGTTTTGCACGCATCGAGGGTATAGTGGCCGGAGTTGTGAGTGCGAGGGGCAATTTCATTAACTAAAATTCGGTTATCTTGCGTCAAAAAAAGCTCAATACCCAAAATACCAATAATTTCTAGCTTATTAACTAAGTAAATGGCTATGTTTTCTATTTCTTGCCATAAATCGGCGGATAAATTGGCTGGAATCATTACCCAATGACAAACTTGATTTTTTTGATGAGTTTCGACAACAGGATAAACCACCGTTTTACCGGTTACACTGCGGGCAACCATCATCGCTAACTCTTGTTTAAAATTGACAAATTCTTCCCACATTAAGGATTCAATCGGGATTTTTTGGAAAATTTCTTTTAATTGCTCTTGACTTTTAACGATAAATGTGCCATAACCATCGTATCCATGACGACGGGCTTTCAGGACGAAGGGATAAGCAATTTTTTCCAATTCTTCTGCAGAAAATGACTCAAGAAGCCGAAAAGCAGGAGTAGGTAAGCCAATTTTCTCTAAATAACCTCTTTGGTCGTATTTATCCAATAAGAGAGATAAAGCTGATAAAGCAGGACGAAAACAGACTCCTTGACGAGCTAACGCTTGTAAACCGTCTAAATCAATAAATTCATTCTCAAACGTAATGACATCACAGCATTGGGATAACTTTGCCGTTGCCGAAACATCATTAATTTCCGCTAAAATGACCTGAGAAGCTAGCGAAGCGGCTACATCCTCAGAATTAGGGGTTTGTACAATTAACTCAAGTCCTAATCCTTTGGCTTCCTGTGCCATCATCCCTGCCAGTTGTCCGCCGCCAATCACGCCAATTCGTCGAAAATTCATCTTTGATACCATCAATCAACTTTAAAGGGATTCATCCCAAATTAATCCATAAGACAGTCCTAAGTTTTTTGAAAGGGGGGCAACATAAGGATAATCAACCCATAAGTGATCTTAACTCCCCGCTGAGATCCACTAAACTCAAACCGATTTTAGAGACATCCTAATGATTCGCGAGTACTTACCCCTGTTTTAGAATTAATGCCATCAGCCACTTCACACAGCTTAGTAATTTGTTCCCCATCTAAAACCGCTAAACTAAAGTCAGCTCCCGTAATATTGACATTATTAAACGTCGTGCGTAACATAATAGCTTCAGCGAGGATAGCATCACTGAGATCAGTTGCATCAAAGCGACTTAAATAAGCTAAGCCGTTGGTTAAATCTGCCCCTTTAAAGTTAGCCTTAGCAATTAAAGAACCGTTAAAAACAGCCCCTCTTAAGTCTGCTTCTTGGAAATTAGTTTTAGTAAGATCAACATTGGTAAATTGTGCTGTTTGGAGATTTTTACCCGAAAAGTCCTGCCCTTCTAAAACTTTATCTTCAAAGGTTGCACCTGCGCCCGTTACCGCCGATGAACTTGCGGCATAGGCAGATAGAGGAGAAAATAAAAGAACCCAAGTCAAAAGAATAAAGATCAATCGAAGACAATATTTCATAGATTAACTGCCTATTGTTTAAATATTTGATAGTGTTGATAAAGGCGATCGCTTTTCCCAATTATAAGCATGAAGGGGGACATCAGCATGATGGGTGAGGGGTTGAAGTTTGAGTTTGGTTTTAAAGCTTAATCCCTTAAAGTTGTCGCCACCCGCTAGCGATTAAGTTTAATTGTATCCTAGAGGGGCGTAAGGATGACAAATTATCTTGGAAATCATGCGTTTTTTCCATCAAAATCCTGATCACCACTCGCTATCAAGTACAATAGAAGATATCAATTAAGGAGGGCAATATGATGAGTGATCCGCTGGTTTCTAGTCAACGCATGGCAGATAAAATCGAAATCTCTATTCATTTGGATTCTGAAGTTCTTGAACAACTGAAACATTTGACAAATGATCCGAGTCGCATCATTGAAACGGCGATTAAACAGTGGTTGAGTGGTGAACGGGATAGAGATGACGATTTGACGCGCAATTTTAAACGAAATCCGCCTGTTCCTCCCAGAGGGGAATGGAATGATTAGATTAACTCGGTAATTCAACCTCTCTTGCTCTGTTTGTGGGAAGTTGATGGGTGGTAGAAACCATTGCCGCCACTAACAATTCAGCAGAGACGGGGAAAGGGAGACGATGAATATCCGATTGAGGTTGACAGACAACATCAGCAATCTGGCGTAATTGAGCTAAACTCAGGTCTTTTAAGCCTAAATCTTCTAAGGTTTTGGGCAAACCAATCTCTTTATAGAAAGAAAGCAATTGCTGTCTGGCCGAAAAAGCAAGCTGATTTTGTTGAATCATCTCCTCTAGGCGCAACTGAACGAGAATTCCATAAGCAACCTTTTCTCCATGCAAGGTCGCGTGGCTTTCCTCAAGATGAGTGAGTCCGTTGTGTACTGCGTGGGCAGCCACCGTGCGACAATTTGCTCCCCCTAATCCCCCAATTCCTCCCGCCAGTAACACCGTGGCATCAACGACTTCTTGCCATGCCTCGCTATTAACGTTTTCGAGGGCAGCCGCCGACTTTTGGAGTAAAATATCCCGTAGAATGCGCGCCATTTGGACTGCCGCAATGGTGAGGGTTGCTTGGGAGGTGCCACTGCTAACAGATGCTTCGTACCATTTAGCGATCGCATCACCAATCCCTGCCCGTAAGGTGCGTTTAGGGGCTGTTTTAACAATATAGTAGTCCAAAATTAACAAATCAGGACAATGAGCGAGGGAAACGTCGTATTGAAAAGTACCCTGCTCGCTATAAATATTAGAAAGTGCCGTCCACGCCGCACAGGTTGCGCCAGAGGTGGGAATCGTAACGATAGGCATCTGGCACTGACTGGCTAATAGTTTGGCGGTATCAAGTGCTTTGCCACCACCGACTCCGATAATGAAGTCAATATTTTGGTCTTTAACCGTCTTTTTGAGGCGTTTCAAGGAACTTTCAGCACAATCTGGTGCATAGAAGGCTTCTGAAAGCGTCAAATCATATTTTTCTAAAGCTTGCTGAAGATGAGGACGAATCAGCGTTAGAGTTTGTTTTCCCGCCACCACTAAAGGATATTGGCCAAAACGGGCGATTAATTCCCCCGATTGACTTAAACATCCTTCTCCTTTAATCACTTGACGAGGGGCAATCGGTAAAATGGTCGTTAGATGGGTCGTTAAAACTTTAGTTGTCAAGGGATCACCTTTTTGCTCAACAAACGTTTCCTTACTAATATAGCACTCCGTATTAGATTTTTGCAGAAGTCGAAGAATCGAGAATCATAGAAGAAATTGACGGTTTCTAGGGTCAAATTGATTTAACCGTCGATTAAAATAAAGATCTATTGAGGTTGGGAAGTTACCCTTAAGAGTAAACGGGTTTCTCTTGCCGCCGCCGACATTGCCGCCTCTGGGGTCATTTTATCGGTTAATGCCGCACTGAGATAGCGTTGTAAAATATCTGAGACTTGGGCATATTGCGGAATAGGAGGTCTGAGGGTCGCTTGTTGCACAATGGTTAAAAGTTCCGGATAATGAGGATATTGCGCCACAATAACAGGATCAGTAAATAGGGAACGCAAAGTGGGAACTTTACCCGTATTTAAGACAAAATCACGCTGAACGGATTCAGACACCATAAATTGAATGAATTCCCATGCTTCCTGCGGATGCTTACTACGATGGGCGATGCCCAATCCCCATCCTCCTTGACAAGCCGCACTAGAGGCATCAGGGGCATGAATCATCGGTATCATGGCAAATTTACCTTTAATCTTGGAATCTGGGGTAGATGCTAAGCTGAACACATACGGCCAATTGCGGAGGAAGGCTACCTTACCATTTTGAAACAAAAAGCGGGTTTCTTCTTCACCATAAGCGGTAACCCCCGGTGGCGAAATCTTTTGTTCAAGGGTACGACGTAAAAATTCTACCGCCTGAATCGCTTTGGGTTGATCTAATCCTACCTCAAGTGTATCTGGATTTACCCAAAATGCGCCGTAACCTGCCAAAATTTCAACAAACATTGCGGATAATCCTTCATATTGCTTTCCTTGCCAAACATAGCCCCACTCCACCAGTCCTTCCTCTTGTAAGGCTTTTGAAACGGTTAACAACGCTTGAAAAGTACGGGGAGGAGTATATCCTGCTTGTTTGAGTAAGTCTGGGCGATAATAGAGAATTCCAGCATCAGAACGAAAGGGCATCCAGTATAATTTGTCTTGATATACGCCCCCTTCAACACTTTTAGTCAAATAGGCGGACAAGTCAACTTTATTTTTATAGGGCGATAAATCTTGCAACCAGCCTGCCGCCGCTAACTTAGGCACCCAAACAATATCCATATACACTAAATCGTAGGGAGAATCGCCTAAAAGAAAGGAATAAGTATATAAATCTTCGACTTGATTCGTCGCATTCGGCCCCTCGACTAAATTTAAGCGAATCTGGGGATGGGTGACTTCAAATTGTTGAGCAATGGGTTTCCATTCAGCTAATTCCGTAGCCGATAGGAGAATAGACAAGGTAATCGGTTCTGCGGCAACGGGAGATGAAAAAAATGAGGTAAATCCGATAACAGTGAGGCTTAAACTTATTAAAAAGCTGATGAATAGCCGAAAAGCTTTCATGTTTTTTGTTCTTGATCTGCGTCTTTAATATAACAATAAATAAGAAAAAGACTGAATTGGATTGATTTTAAGTCAACTTAGTCCCAGCGATCGCTTCAAATCAAACTCAATTAACGCACCCCTAAATTAAAGAAAATCGTAGCACGCTGGATACTGTTTTCACTGCCTTGACTACTTAACGTAAAAGATCGCAAATTATTAAAAAAGGGTTTAATCGCTAATTCCGCTACTTTCACAACGGGAATTTTTTCTTCAATAATCGGTTCACTTTCCTGCCAATCAATGTAAACATAACCGTCATTTTCTATGGGTAACGCACTAATCGCCTGTTGAAATTTTTTGCTCTCGGTTAAAGGGATTTTCTCACTTGAAATTCCTTGGGATAATGCTTCAATAGAGGTCGCAAATAGGAAATAGCGGTCAGTTTCAAGATAAACACCCCGAACTTGCGTGTCTAGGCGAGCTAAATCTTTATCTTTTGTGATTTTAGACGTTCTGAGTTTCGTCCATGCCGTAACCGTTTGCTCAGATAGGGCTAACTCTCCGATATTATAGCCTTGTTCTTGGGCTAAACCGTCCAAATAGGCGATTTTGTTCTTAATATCTACATCGGGTGTCTTCTCGGCAATAAATAACCAATCGGCTGTACCCCCCTCTACTTTTGGCACTAAAGCTAGACTAAATTCCCCTTTAACCCAGCTAAAAATATCTTTTGACAAATTTAAGCCTAAAGGTTGCTCAAGCTGGCGAATTAGGCGATTTAAGAACTGTTGCAGAGGACTATCTGTCACGAGATGGGTTTGGATTTGTTGCCAAAATTGATCTAAGTTTGTTCCAGCTAAGGCTAAGATGCTATTAGACGGGGTATATTGAAGGGCTTCTACGGGAGCATTAAGGACAGGATTTTGGTTTTCTGCGCCAGAAACACCGATTAAAGCGGTTTGTGCAACTAATCCTTCTGATTTGAGAGAAAGGGTGACGGTTAGGGTTTGGCTGATTTCCGGTAATTCGGGAATAGATAAATTAGATAACCATGCAGATAAAGCAGGGAAGTTAACATAAGAAATCCCGATACGAGGATCTTTAATGGTTTTTAGAGCTTCTTGATAGTCAGGCGCATTTTTTAGGTTTAAATTAGGAACTTGAACATTATTAATGGCTTCTCTTAACACTTTTAAGTCATTCGCGAATAAAACAAAATTGCCAATAACCGCACTGGCGACAAAACGATTATTTGGCAAGGGTTTCAGAGGACGCTGATAGATTAAATTAATGCCTTTGTAGGGTTCAAAAACGAGATCAAAATCCCCTGCGATCGCTTGTTGGGAGTAAGATAATTGAAGAAATTCTTTCGCTAATTGGGAATCTTTCGTTTCAACTGCTAATAAATAACCGGCCTGCGCTCCATTGTTTGAATTTCGGTCAAAATCGAGGGACGTCACTCCTAAAGTTATCTCCTCCCCCAACCAAGGTTGAATTTCTTGCCGATAGTCTAAACCCGTTATAGCAAGGATACTTTGTTCAAGTCTTTTTAATTCTCGGTGCGTTTTTCGGCGATTGGCAGGGTTAACCGCTAATTGAGAGAAAGATTCCAAGCGATCAGGGTTAACCATCAAAGATATCATCGCTGGGGCTTGTTTAGGAATGAATACTGTTCCTAAAGGTTGTCGCATTACTCCCCCTTCTCGTAATTCCAAGGGACTTTGAGCCAGAATCCAGTACAAACCGCCACCCGCCGAGGAAAGTAACAAGATAACGGCAATCACAAGGGAGATCAAAAAAGGACGCAGTTTCACAATAATTCTCAAACGGAGGGGACTCTTTTTAATTTATCAGTTTGCTGTCCTTTTTAAACGTTTCTTTGGCTCAATGGATGATCAAACAAGCCCTTAAATCAGAAACAATTGAGCATTCTGCTAAGATGCGCCATCACTCCAGAGAAATCATTTTAAGTTTTTTTCTGAGCATGGCTAAACCATCGGAAATACAAAGATTGACAGGTTTCTTTAAGCGGAAAAACCAGAAAAGTTAAGGGATTAATGGTTACAATAATATTGCGGAAATCCCGCTTAGCCAGATTAATAATTTGTTTTGCTACCCAATCAGCAGACATAATGCCAATGGGGTTCAAATTACTTTTAAAAGGTCCTAATATTAGCTTACGAATAATGCAAGGAGCATCTAAGCGACGTAAGGTAATTAAATCGCCAAGGGTTCGTTTACTCAGTTCATAAAGGGGACTAAAAGCAGGATTCACTTCCGCTTCTGAGGTATTAATCCAAACTTCTTTGGTTGCTTTATCCTCATTTGTTTTCACCGTTTTTAAGAATAATTCTAAGAATCGCCAAGTCGAAAACGTATTCACTTCATAAGCATTTTTAATCGCTTCTGAGGTTCTTTCCCCATGTACATTAATTCCATGATTAAGAATTAAGATATCAATTTTTGCCAATTCTATATATAATTTATCTTCTTCTCCCACTTGCCACGTTAAAGTTTTTATCGCTTTTTTTTCCCCATCAAAATTCAAAATAATTTCTCGAGGTTGTGAGGTTATAGCAATGACTTTTGCCCCACTTAACGATAGATACTTTAATAACGCTTGACCTAATGTTCCCCCTGCACCTGTTACCGCAATGGTTTTACCCTTTAAAGATAAAGCTGTGCCAATGAGTTTATCAACAAAGGTAAATGTCCCACCATAATAAGCCATTTGATTATCAAAATGGTGTCGCCAATGATAAGTCCGATTAACCATCCATTTTGAGGGAATGGCCTTAAATTCACCCGGACGATGGGTTACGTCTGTCAATTCGTCTGCATAGGGAATGCCACTGCCTCTAGCGATCGCACCCCCTAGAAAGATCAATGTATAAAAAATTCCTAAGCTACTTACCCAACCCCAAGGAACTGCCCAGATATAGAGTAGAAGCGTCAATAAGCCACTAAACGCCAACATAACTAAGGCTTCGGGTACATCATTATACCAGTGAGCTTTGCGATAAATCTCCGAACTAACAGGGACTAAACTAGGGCGAAAAACCTTGTGATGCCAAGTATGAAGACGATATAAAGGCGGCCAGTAGTGGGCAAGGAGATGATAACTGTCTCGGATAAATTCTACCCAAATAATGGCACATAAGGCGATCGCAATCGGAGTTAATAGGGACACAATTGACATAGAAGGCTGAATCAAGTCGTTAATCCATTATCCATCCTACCGCAAGTAATCCCTAAAGCAGGGATATTGACACGTTCATGGTTAGGAATGATTTGAACCAAAGTGCCAAAGAAATGGAGGGATGAGTATCCCCCCATCAGCATATGATAGCTGGAGATAACAAGGGTTTACATCATGCCCATGCCACCCATACCGCCCATACCGCCCATGCCACCCATGCCACCCATGCCGCCCATATCTGGGGGAGGAGGAGCAGCAGCAGGTTCGGGTTTTTCGACCACGAGGGCTTCGGTAGTTAACACCATACCGGCGATGGAGGCCGCATTTTGCAGAGCAGAACGAATGACCTTAGCGGGATCAATGATACCGGCTGCGATTAAGTCTTCCAATTGTCCTGTTAATGCGTTGTAACCGATGTTAAAGTCCGTGTTTTTCACACTTTCCACAATCACCGAACCTTCAACCCCTGCATTATTCGCTAAGCGATGTAATGGGGCTTCTAAGGCTTTGGCAACGATGTTTGCCGCTACTTTTTCCTCATCATTGCTCAGACTGGTAGCAAAATCAGCGATTTTACTGGCTAAGTGAATAAGAGTTGTACCCCCGCCTGGGACAATCCCTTCCTCAACAGCCGCTTTTGTCGCATTTAAAGCGTCTTCAATGCGTAATTTGCGATCTTTGAGTTCGGTTTCCGTCGCGGCACCGACTTTAATTACCGCAACGCCGCCTGCTAACTTAGCAATCCGTTCTTGAAGTTTTTCGCCATCGTATTCAGAATCGGTCTCGGACAGTTGTTTTTGTAGAAGGGCAACCCGTTTTTGTACCGCGTCTTTGGTTTTAGAGGTTGCGTTGACCACGATAGTCGTATTATCTTTCTCAATCGTGACCTTATCCGCTAAACCCAGCATATCTGGAGTTGTTGCGTCTAAACTGAGGCCGATGTCTTCTGAAATCACACTCGCACCCGTTAAGATGGCAATATCTTCTAACATGGCTTTACGGCGATCACCAAAACTGGGAGCTTTAATAGCCGCTACATTCAGTACTCCTCTGGCTTTATTTACCACTAAGGTTGCTAGGGCTTCTCCTTCTACATCTTCGGCAATAATTAGAAGAGAACGACCTTCACGGGCAACGTTTTCCAAAATGCCAACTAAATCGTTGACAGAGCTAATTTTTTTATCTGTAATCAGAATATAGGGATTGTCAAAATTGACGATTTGACGTTCGTTATCGGTGACGAAGTAGGGTGAAAGATAGCCGCGATCAAGTTGCATCCCTTCAACGACCTCTAATTCGGTATTGAGAGATTTAGACTCTTCGACGGTAATAACGCCATCTTTTGTGACTTTTTCCATGGCTAAGGCGATCATTTTGCCCACTTCCTCGTCACTTCCGGCGGAAACGGTAGCCACTTGGGCGATCGCGTCTCCTTCTACCGGTTTAGCAAGGTTGGCAATCTCCTGAACGAGAAAATTGACGGTTTTTTCAATTCCTCTGCGTAAAGCGACGGGATTCGCACCTGCAGTGACGTTTTTAAGTCCTTCTTGAATTAATGCTTGGGCAATAATCGTTGCGGTGGTTGTGCCATCGCCGGCTACCTCTTTGGTTTTTGAGGCGACTTCTTGAATAAGCCTTGCGCCTGTGTTTTGCAGGGGATCTTCGAGTTCAATTTCTTTAGCAACGGTGATCCCATCATTGACAATTTGCGGCGCACCGAATTTTTTCTCAAGGAGAACGTTTCGCCCTTTAGGGCCGAAGGTGACGGAAACTGCATTGGCAAGGGCGTTAATCCCTTCCTCTAATGCCCGTCTGGACTCGTCTTTAAAGGAGATAATTTTGGACATAGCGTCTAAGATAGTGTTTTACTTGCATCAGTCAATTTAGCACTCTTGGGGGGTGAGTGCTAATGTTAATCTTGACAGCATCTGCATCAGAGAACAATTAGGGATATTACGACTTGCTGAAGTTCAAAAAAGTAAATCGCCAAGACTGTAGGGGCATTGGTTGGGTAAAGCGACCTCATATTCAGCTTCCATAAGGCAGAATTAGCTTTATATACCTGTCAAGTCTGTCGTTTTGCTCCCCTTCAAAATCGTCAACTATCGCCCAAAGTACCAGTAAAGTAAAGTATTGAATAAAAATCTGGATGAAACGACCAATAATGAGTTAAAAATTTATATTAAAGAAAATCGTCATAATGAACAAGCTTGTCATGAGGCAATTAAGCGATTAATGAATCGGAGAAGTGCGGATACGCCGCAATATTCTTATGATATTTCCACTGAAGAAATGGAAACGATTTTTAAAGCAAAACTTCAATCTTTATCAATAATTCGTTTGATCGTTACCAATATTATCACCCCTATCGGAAATGAGATGCACCCTCGTCGTTGGTTATAAATAGCCAAAGTAATAAAACTCGCAAATTTTACCAATAAAAATGATTACTTATTTGTTTCTTTAAGTAATTGAGACGACTAATCTTATCTCATCTTTCAAAAAAGAATTAACGAAAACTAACGGTTAAGAAAATTAACAGTTAATAATGACAGGTCGTTGTTTACGGGTCACCGTTATAAACTAGAAATAGATGAATTTTAATCAGGAAAATATCGTTATGGGTATCGCTACCATCAACCCAGCAACCGGTGAAACCATTAAACCCTTTACCCCTTTAACGGCAGAGGAAATTGAAGCAAAATTGGCTTCAGGGGAAAAAGCCTATCAAAGTTATCGTAAAACATCGATGGCGCAACGAAGCCAATGGTTAAACCAAGCGGCTGACATTTTGGAACGAGATCAGGTCAAATACGGGGAATTAATGACCCTTGAAATGGGGAAACCGATCAAAACTGCGATCGCTGAAGTGAAAAAATGTGCATGGGTTTGCCGTTTCTATGCTGAAAATGCGCCGGATTTTCTCAAAGACGTTCCTGCTACCACCGATGCCAGTGCGAGTTATGTCCGTTGTTTACCTTTGGGAATCATTTTAGCCGTTATGCCTTGGAATTTCCCCTTCTGGCAAGTCTTTCGCTTTGCCGCCCCTGCTTTGATGGCTGGAAACGTGGGGATTCTTAAACACGCCTCAAATGTGCCGCAATGTGCCTTAGGAATTGAAGCAATCCTAGCAGAAGCTGGTTTTCCTGAGGGTGCATTTCAAACCCTCTTAATTGGTGCCAATCAAGTCCAAAGCCTCATGACTGATAGTCGCGTTAAAGCGGCCACTCTAACAGGAAGCGAACCGGCAGGCATGAGTTTAGCTTCAGAAGCCGGGAAACAGATTAAAAAGACAGTTTTAGAACTGGGAGGCAGTGATCCGTTTATTGTTCTAGAGAGTGCCAATCTTGAAGAAGCCGTGAATACTGCCGTCACTGCCAGAATACTGAATAATGGACAATCCTGCATTGCGGCAAAACGGTTTATTCTCGCTAATTCTCTTGCAGATCAGTTTGAACAGCAATTATTGGCAAAATTTAAAACTCTAAAAATTGGAGATCCGATGGATGAAACCACAGATATCGGACCCCTTGCCACCCCTAACATTCTGAAAGATTTAGATGACATTGTGCAAGGCAGTGTAGCGAAAGGCGCAAAGGTGCTAATTGGCGGAAAACCCCTAGACAGGGCAGGAAATTATTACCCGCCAACGATTTTAACTAATATTACGCCTGAAGCCCCTGCTTATCTCGAGGAATTATTTGGCCCTGTTGCTTGCTTGTATCGGGTGGATTCCCTTGATGAAGCAATTGCATTGGCGAATATAACGCCTTTTGGTTTAGGGGCAAGTGCATGGACAAGTAATCAAGCGGAAGCCGAACGTTGTATTAATGAAATTGAAGCAGGGGCTGTTTTTATCAATGGTATGGTGAAATCTGACCCCCGTTTGCCCTTTGGTGGCATTAAGCGATCGGGATATGGTCGAGAATTAGGGATTCAAGGCATACAGGAATTTGTCAACCTTAAAACCGTCTGGATCAAATAATTTCGTCAATTTACCTCCAAATTCTGATCACTTAATCCCCTCAAAATTGGTTACAGTAAAAAAAGAAAGTAATGATTCAATTCCCGAAGAATTGACCGCAACTCAGGGAGATTTTTCGGGAAGATCGCGAATCACACAACCGACGACAAATCACACTATGTTTGGGGGGTCACTATCATGGGGGAAATTAACACAGCAGAATTGCTAGTCCGCTGTTTGGAAAACGAGGGTGTTAGGTACGTTTTTGGAGTTCCGGGGGAAGAAAATTTACACATTCTAGAAGCTTTAAAGAGTTCTCCTATACGATTTATCACCACGCGTCACGAGCAAGGGGCGGCCTTCATGGCAGATGTTTATGGACGTTTAACAGGAGAGCCTGGGGTGTGTCTCTCTACTTTAGGCCCAGGAGCCACCAACTTGATGACAGGGGTGGCTGATGCCAATTTAGATGGTGCGCCGCTAGTTGCCATTACAGGGCAAGTGGGAACAGATCGGATGCACATTGAATCTCATCAATACTTAGACTTGGTGGCGATGTTTGCCCCAGTGACTAAATGGAATAAACAGATTGTCCGACCGAGCAACACAGCAGAAATTACTCGCAAAGCGTTTAAGATTGCCAAATCAGAGAAGCCGGGGGCAGTTCATATCGATTTACCCGAAAATATTGCCGCCATGCCTGTGGAAGGGCAACCCCTCAGACGAGATGGACGGGAAAAAACCTATGCGTCTTTCCGTAGTTTAAATGCGGCGGCAATTGCCATTTCAAAAGCTGAAAATCCTCTAATTTTAGTCGGAAATGGAGCTATTCGGGCAGAAGCTTCGGAAGCGATTACGAATTTTGCGACTGAACTGAATATTCCCGTCGTTAATAGTTTTATGGGTAAGGGGTTGATTCCTTACACCCATCCGTTAGCCTTATGGACAGTTGGATTGCAACAACGGGATTTAGTCACCTGTGCTTTTGAACGCAGTGATTTAATTATTGCAGTGGGCTATGATTTAATCGAATATTCCCCCAAAAAATGGAATCCAACAGGAGAAACGCCGATTATTCACGTCGGTCTCAGTCCGGCGGAAATTGACAGCAGTTATATTCCTCTAGTGGAAGTCGTAGGGGATATTTCCGACTCATTGATGGATATTCTCAAACGTACTGATCGCAGTCACAAACCTGCACCAAAAACGGCAGGTCTACGCCTAGAAATTCTCGCAGAATACGAATTTTATGCCAATGATGACGGTTTCCCCGTAAAACCACAAAAATTGATCTATGATCTGCGTCAAGTGATGGGGCCGGAAGATATTGTGATTTCTGATGTGGGGGCGCATAAAATGTGGATGGCACGACATTATCACTGCGATAGCCCCAATACCTGCTTGATTTCTAACGGATTTGCCGCTATGGGCATTGCGATTCCGGGAGCAATTGCGGCTAAACTGGTTCATCCGAATAAAAAAGTGGTGGCTGTGACGGGAGATGGGGGGTTTATGATGAATTGTCAAGAATTGGAAACAGCTTTACGGGTGGGAACGCCGTTTGTGACTTTAATCTTTAATGATAATGGTTATGGTTTGATCGAATGGAAACAGCTTAGTCAATTTGGTGAATCGGCGTTTGTTAAGTTTACAAACCCTGATTTTGTTAAATTTGCTGAAAGTATGGGATTAAAAGGCTATCGTATTGAATCCGTAGCCGATCTCATTCCCACCTTAAAAACGGCGTTAGAACAAGACGTTCCTGCTGTGATTGATTGTCCCGTTGACTATGGTGAGAATCTCAAGTTTTCTCAAAAATCGGGTGATTTATCCTGTCAAATTTGGGAATAAAGATAACGAGTTCTGAATAGTATTTAAAAAAATAGGATAAGGGCAAGAGAGGTCTGCCCTTTTTTCGATTTGATAGTTTTAATATTGATTTAATTTGACTAGTAGGTAACCACGTTAATTATGACAGGTTAGGACATAAACAACCTATTTTATTTCTAGCATCATCGGCTTTAAAACGCCAGTCAATCTTGATTCTTTTTTGATTTCGTTTTCTTTCCCAAGCTGTGATTTCAGAACGTAATTCTTCTATATTTCCGATTCTCTGGTTGAGACATTGACGAGAAAAAACCGAAAATTTTAGTTCAATTTGATTAAGCCAGCCTCCGTGTTTTGGAGTATAATGAAATTCCAAACGTCTCATAATTCCACTAGCTTCTTCTGGAGGAAAGACCTCATATAATGCTGATAGAGTATGAGTGTTAAGTTTATCTAAAACCACTCTAATTTTTCCAGCTTCAGGAAAATATACATCCACTCAATTTTTCATTTGATAGGCAAAATCTTTCTTTGTTCGTTGTTGAGTAACTTCTAGATGTATCCATCCCATTTGAAGATAATAAAAACCCAATAAATTACAAGTTCCTTGTCTAATGTATTGATAATCAACTTTTTTACGATGATTAGGCTTCGGGGAAATTGAGGGAAGAAAATCCTCTAATAAACGGACTGGTCTTTCGTCAAAACAGATTATTGGTTCATATTACTAGCTCGATTATTTCTGCGTAAAGGGACAGTAAATTTTCCATTTTATAGACATATTCTTCATCAACTGAAGGGAGACACCCCTGTTGTCTTTGCCATGGTTTTAATTGATTTTTTTTAGGGTCTTACGAACTGTTTCATCAGAAATATTCTCCACTAATTCTAATTCAACTAAGCGGTCAGCTAATAATTACATTGTCCAACAATTACGTCCTAGCGGCGGGTCAGTACAAGCGGTTGCTATCAAAAATGTTTCGGCTTGGGGTGTTAATTTTCCGGGTCTTCCAGAACGGTTTTTTTCTGCGATCGCCAATACCCAACTCAGGAAAGCCGACTTAGAAGCGTCTCAATCAGAGATGGCAAGGAGAACCGCAGAAATTAAAACGCAACTCTCGCAGGAAATCTTAACCTTTTTGCTGCATTATGGGCAGAAAAGCGAGAAATTACATTAATTCAGTTTAAAATGAATCATCATCAACTCATTCAAAAGGCCATTGAGATTGATTATCGCTTCGGTGGAAGCTCCACCCCTGCTTATTTACAAAGCCTTCAACACCTCTAACAACTCAAGGCTAAATCTGTCGCAAACTCAAGCTAATCAACGCAGACTTTAAGTAAATTGTTGCTAATTACTCACTCTTCAGAAAATTCTCTTTATCCTAGATGGAAATCGAAATAGCCAAACTTTCTATCTTATTTATAGACTACTTTGCTTCTTTCTTCGCCACAATAAACACTGCTTTGGCTTTGCTCGGTTGCCATTGTTAATTAATCTTAAAATCAGCATTGGTCGAACTGTCTTCTCAAATAAAACGAACTTTTTTCTTTCGAATAATAATATAGGAGTTTCGCATTGACAAAAGAAACGAAAGATGGACGTAATCTTGAGAAGCGATCGCCAAAGGAAAAAATTGACAAAAGAGACAAAACAGGGAAATGATCATTTCTATGCGATCGCATCTTGGAGAAAAGCAATAAGATTTCGGAGTAAACCATCAACAGCCCAATGTAGTCTAGATCAATACACATATTTCTTGCTGTCAGAGCCGAAATACACAGGTTGCTGTCGTTTAGCCGAGGTTTTAGACGTTTCTCGCTATAGTA
>JBGTGT010000010.1:0-2177 GCA_041746575.1 Microcystaceae cyanobacterium | reverse complement strand
TTGGTAATCAGTTCCAATTACCTGACAACCCATTTTTGTGCCAAATAAACCAGCGATCGCTATTTAACGCAAAGCCTTTGAGGAAGTAGGTTCCTTTGATCCCCAATGGGGTAAACCAACAGATATTGAGATGTGGATTCGCTTATTTAGTCGCTATGGGGTGTATTGTGACTTGTGCTTCTACAGTTCATTCTCATGCTTTGACAATGGGAGTATTTAATAAGAATACGGTGAGAACGCTGCTAGGATTTTTTGAGCGAGTAGCTTCGTTAAATATTCTCAGTCCATCAGAGTTAAAAGATTGTCAAGCCAAATTCTTTCATCAATTTATTCTCGCGGGTGCATTTCGGATGTTACGTCGAGGAAGATTCAGAGAGTTTCATCAAGTCATGCAATTGTTTGAATTATCGACCATTAAGAATTTAAAACCAGACAAAAAATGGTGGTTCTTTCGGGTTATTTTAGAATTATTGATCGATTTTACGAAATGATTAAGATATGAGTAATTATTATTGCTGAAGATTATCAGCGATCGCTCTTAACCAAAGCAAAAATTCATTAATATCTTGTTTAAAGTGCTGCCAAGTTCCATAATAATTTTCAACTAGATATTCAACTCTTTGCTGTTGTAATTCAAACCCATAAATATTACGAACAACGTGCCGAAAACTCAGGTATTCTGTTAAGCTTTGAACCGTTGTTTCTCTTAAAATTGCAGGTCTTTCTTCTTGGGCAGTTGCCATTCGGCTTAATAGTCGTCTATGCCAATCATAACTAGAAGGTAATACCCCATTCAATTCAGAAGCAATAATTTGAAAAATTCGCTCACATCCTGTATAAAAGTTATGCAGTTTTAGAGCTAAACTTTCTGTAAAAATATTGGCATATTCTGGATTTTTTGCCATTTCTGACTGGACAAATTGAACTTGTTCTGCTAATTCTCCCAGTCTAGTCATTTCATTTTTAATATCAATGATAATTTCTCGGATTTCATTGGGGCTTATCTGACGCATAAAGACATTCTCCTGCTTCTAACACACGCTTGAGAAAATGGGGATCTAAAGACTCGATGGGTTTGAGATCAATCCAGCGATCGCTCATGGTATTAATCTTAGCAAGGGTGGGAAAATAATCTTCTGCGGGAATTCCTTCAACGGCGAGATCAATATCTGAGGTTTCACAGAAATTACCTTTGACTAATGAGCCAAACAGGATAATCTTTTTAATGTTAAAATTTTGGGTTAAGTAATCAATAATTGGCACTAAACTCTCTTTCGCTCTTTGTGCAAGCGTTTGATTATATAATTGCGTTTCTTGTTGTTTAGTTTTCCAATAACTTAAGTAAGGATTAATCTTGTTCATGATTAAGGGGATTCTCTAATTACGGTCATATCCCACCTCATAATGTCTCTTACTACTGGTAGTTCTAACACAAAGGAAGCAAAAAAAGACAACAAAGGTTCTAAATCTTGCAAGGTTTCATCTTCTCTGAGTTTTCTTAAGGCTTGTCTGACTCGCTGGGGATCACCCCCTCCTTGCAAAATTGGTACAAAAGGTAATAAACTAGTCATATTTTGCTCAAATACAATACTCCCACTTGGGGACTAAAAACTTGAAGAATCACATCACTTTTGCGTTCTATCCATTGAAATTCGCCAGATACGATTTCTTTAACTCGGATTTCTGGATTTTGCCTCACCCACTGCACCCAGTTATCAGGGGCGAGGCTAATGAGGCGTTTACTTCCTAAATCTGCTTTTTTAGCCATTGCCAAATCGAAGACAGTGTATTGGTCTGAAAAAATGGATTATTTATATAATATTACTCCTGAAAAATGATAACAAGTCCGAATTGAGATAGGGCGATCGCTTTTTTGAATCTTCTTTTTACTTTTGTAGTCGCTCAGCATCACCATCAAATTCGTAAATATAACTGCTAGGTGTCTTTTCAATCTTTTTTTCCAATAATACAACATTCAGAAATGAAGGAGATTTATAAGCATCAGGAACTTCATAAGCAAAGATTCTACTAGAGTATTGGTAATCAGTTCCAATTACCTGACAACCCATTTTTGTGCCAAATAAACCAGCGATCGCTATTTAACGCAAAGCCTTTGAGGAAGTAGGTTCCTTTGATCCCCAATGGGGTAAACCAACAGATATTGAGATGTGGATTCG
>JBGTGT010000009.1:0-16495 GCA_041746575.1 Microcystaceae cyanobacterium | reverse complement strand
ATAAAGGTCAGGTAGAAGGTGTCAATAATAGGGGCAGTGTGTCTCAAAAAGAATTTGTTGAGTCTCTCTTTGAAATGGCTGCTTAAAAAGTTAGATTGATATAGGATACTTGTACCCTTAAAATTTTTTGCAACAGAACCAGAGTTAGGCAATCTCATATTTATGAACATTTATATATGGGCTAATCCAAAAGGCGTACTCTTCTGCTCAGTTTAAACGCCAGTCTTGAAAAACATGAAAAAGATAGCAACCTATTTATTCTTAACTTTCCTCGGTATTCCCGTTTCAGTTATCCTACTATTAATAAGCTTGCTTGGCTATGTCAGAAATCCACCCGGTAACGGTGGGAATTGTTTCTACTTTTTGGGAGAAATTAGACAATATTCTGGCAGTCAATCAGAAATCAGTTCTTTTTATGAGGAAAAACCTGTATCTGTGGACTTCGCTATAAATGGAAAATTCAGTCAACAGATTCCTTACGGACTAGATGATTTGTCCCAATGGCCTATTAAATCTACAAGTTTTTCAAATCAAAACATTTATATTGTGTACTGGCTTGTGCCAGATGACCAGCCTCCCTATGGCAATCCAAACGTTGATGATCTAGATTTACGCTGTTCATAAAGTTTGCCTGTCGTTTTGCCTCATATTATTTTTAAAAAACATGGTATTATTCGTTAGATTAAGTTGGCTGTGAGATGCAAATTGAGTAAGATAGCGATCGCTTACAAAGCGTAAAGACTTCATCATGAGGTTTTGAAACTTCCTGAAAAAGAATCCGTTCGTTATAGTTATACTAAAACCCAGAAACCGCCAAGGTCAGTCTTTAAGAAATCGTCATCTGATAACCAACGAGTTCCCCCGTCAATGAATGTCAAAATCCATACGAATTATTGCCCTATTTAACCAAGCCGGAGGCGTTGCCAAATCAACCCTCACCCAAAATATCGGCTATCACCTAGCCTTTAAACAACACCGTGTCTTGCTAATTGACATGGACCCTCAAGCCTCTTTATCGAAATTTATGGGGTTAATGCCCAATCAACTTGATAAAACCATTGCTGATGCCATTATCGACGAACAACCCCTCCCCATTCACGCTAATATTCATGGCATGGATATCGTTCCTGCTAACCGTATATTAAGTGGGGCAGAAATGCAGTTAGTCAACGCCGACTTAAGAGAATTACGACTCAAAGAAGCCATTGAAGGAATAGAAGACCAATACGACTATATTTTGATTGATTGTCCCCCCAGTTTAGGCTTATTATCCTACATCTCTCTGGTTGCTGCGACTCATGTTCTTGTCCCCATTGAAACTCACCTCAAAGCCTTTGAAGGGACGAACGAACTGCTTCAAACCGTTGTCAGAGTGCAAAATAAAATCAATCGCCAACTGGAAATTGCTGGATTTGTTCCCACCCGTTTTGATAGTCGTAACTCAGCCGATGTCCGAACCTTAGCCGCCATTCAGTCCCAACTCGAAGTCTTTGGACAAGTCTTTGCCCCTGTTGCCCGTTCAACCGCTTTTGTCGATGCCACCGAAGAACGCGCCCCCTTAGCCGTTTATTCCGCTAAACATCCGGCGGTTTCCGTTTTAGAAGCCTTAGCAACAGCAATGGAGAAATTATAAATTATGCCCTCTCGTAAACGAAATCAACCCTTACAAAGTACCATAGGCGCACCTTGGGCTGAACCCTTAACCCCTTTAACCCAACAAACAAGCCAAGAGAATGATGCTTTCATCTTTATCCAAGATATTCATTTACCCTCCCAACAACCGCGCCGTTACTTTGATCCCCAAGCCCTAGCCGAATTAGTCAGTTCCATTCAACAACACGGCATTTTACAACCCTTGTTAGTTCGTCCGAGAGACAAAGGGGGATATGAATTAGTGGCCGGGGAAAGACGTTATCGAGCCGCTACCCAAGCCCAATTAACCGAAGTTCCTGTTATTATTCGTGACTTAGCCGATGAACAGGCATGGCAATTAGCCTTAATTGAAAATCTCCAACGCGAAGACCTCAACCCCGTTGAAGAAACAGAAGGGATACTGCAATTACTCTCCATTCAGCTTAATTATTCCCTTGAAGAAGTCACTTCCCTACTATATAAACTGCAAAACGAAGCCAAAGGCAAAGTTACCCGTAACGTTACGGGTAATGAAATCAAAGAACAAGTAGAAGCCGTTTTTGACAGTTTAGGTCATACCAAATGGGAGTCCTTTGTCAGAAATCGCTTACCCTTGCTAAAATTGCCCGAAGACATTTTGACTGCCCTGAGAGAAGGAAAAATCGCTTATACCAAAGCGACCATTATTGGTCGAGTGAAGGATGAAGAAATTCGTCAGCAAATTCTCACTGAAGCGATTTCAGAGGATCTTTCCTTGAGTGATATTCGAGAAAGAATTCGTGTCTTAACTGCTCAACCCGAATCCCCCTCAAACGCTAATGGATTTCCTCAACGATTGAAAGTCGCTTATCAACAAATTACCCAACAAAAAATCTGGGATGATCCCGACAAGCGATCTCAATTAGAACAGTTATTAGGTCAATTGGAAGCTTTAGTTCAAGGGGATGAGTAATTTTAATAACGGTTTTTAGAAATAGAAGATCATTCTCCTATGATTGTTAATGCTTCTCCTAACTTGTCTGACGGGTTAAAAATATTTTGTCATATTGAGGAAAAGATTTAGGTTGAATTGAAAAGGATTGACTGATTTTGTTACCCGTAACGTTACGGGTATAAGAGACTCTCAAACTCTCCAATAACAATTTTATCCAAATCACTGAGGCTTCGCTACGATAGTGAAAAAGGCTGTCAACTCAAATTCCTGTTGACAGAAATTCCTGAATTAAAGTGAAGAGTGATAGGACTAAATGTTTGATCTTGAAAGATCCCCTAACCTAACTTCGTCTCTCGATGCTTCCGAACCCTCCTTAAATTGGGAGAAAATTAAAGCCATTTTCGAGGCTTATTTGGAATATATTCGATTAGAAGAGTTAACGAATGCTAAAGTTTATGAGCTTAGATATGATTCTCAGCCACAGGTTTGGGAGAAGAATATTGGTTGGCATGAAGACAAGCTAGTTATCCCTCTTTCATCACTCTAGGAGAGGTACAATGAAGAAAAAAGTCTAAAAATCAGACAGAGACTAGGGTTAAGCCTCTCCCTCCTCAAATGACGGTAAAATGTGTTGATACTTACTGTGAACTCTATAGAGATTTATTTGTAGAAGTTAGAGCTTATGAATCGTTTAAATATCTTCAGTTAGGAATAATCAATGATATAAAAAGGAAAAGTTTGCCTGAGATCGCCAAGTTAGTCGGGTTAAAAAATGAGCAGGGATTACTACATTTCTTAACGGAATCACCCTGGAAAGGGGATAAATATAAAACCAAGCCAGAAATCGCTATAGAAATAGTTAAGGAACTAAAAGAAAGAGGATTTAAAATCAAAAGAGTATTAGCAGATAGTTTATAGGGGGAAAGTCATAGTAACTTTATCAGTATAATTGAAGATTTAGAGGGTATTTATAAAGTAAATCTTAAGACCTCTCAAAGACTTATGGTTGGTGGGTTACGGTGGATATTTAATAACTCATCAGTATCACAGATAGCTACCCCCTAACCCACCCTACGCAAGCTACCGCTCCACAAAACGATTATAATTCACCAAATTCGGGAATTCTCCCCGCCAGTTTATGAATTGATAATTACTTGCAGCTTTGGTAAATCCTTCCCCGCCACTGTTTAGGTTGTTGTCGTGCAGATAGAAAGATTCTCAAAACCGCCAACGGGTCAGCGAGAGGAGATAACCAAAATAGCCACGATGCAGATGCAGATTGCTCGTTGCGATAGTAAGAAGGACTAATCGCCCACAGCAAAGCGAAACGGATAAAGAGTAAAAATACATTGAGAGAGATCGCTAACTTCAATGTCAAAAAGAGATCCCAGAAACTCAAACTACTGCTCAGTAAGATTAAGGCGGGTAAAGGTAGGGCTTGGGTCAATCCTAGCAAAGCTAAATCTCCCCACAGTTGAGCCTTGCTAGAAGCATCTTTAAGATCGAGCGATCGTCCCCACTCTCGCCAAGTTTCTTTCATTCCCTCGTACATCCTCACTCGCAGCAGTTTTGCCCCATCGAGGAATCCCACTTTAAACCCCTGCCTTGCTGCATAACGAGCCAAGGTAACGTCATCGCAGAAAGAACCTGCCGCACGATTATAACCATCCAACCGATCCAACACCGAACGGCGAGATAGAAAACATTGACCGTTAGCCATAACCTGTTCTGGTAGCTGTCCTGTCACACCTGCACTATCGAAACGATATAAAAGCGTCATCAGCAACGCTGGTTGCAACCACCATTCCCCCGGATATTTCAAAATAAATTGAGGTGAGAGTGACAAGATATCATACCCTCCTTCTTGGGCAACAGCGATAAGACTGGCGACTAATTTCGGTTGCAGTTGAGTATCAGCATCAATCCCCAAAATCCATTCACTGTCGGGAGAACTATGTAAAAATCCGGTCTGTAATGCCCAAGGACGACCTATCCACCCCAACGGCAAAGGATCGTCGGTAATGAGGCGAAAGCGAGGATCTCTGCGTGCAACCGCTTTAATCCGTTCTTGCGTGCCATCTTGAGAGTTACTATCAACGACAATGAATTCCCGTACCTCTTCACCCTGCTGGCTTAAACTGATAAGACAAGGGTCAATCCGTTCGGCTTCATTGAGAGTAGGAACGATAACACTAACGATTCCTCGCCTTTCGGGGGATAAGTGGCCGGGAGTAAGGGGAGGACAACGGTTAGCACCTTTAATCAGACGAGATAGCAAGATTAGGGTTGCCGTTCCTTGAAATCCTAATAGTCCCAAAGAAAACGCTCCTAAGATCGTCTGAAAAGGTAATCCAGCCAGCCAATTCACTTAAATATCGCTCCTGAAGTTGTTAGAGTAATTTCGCTGCTGCTAAATCTGCTTTTTCTGAGTCGAAAGAGGTTCGATCAATTGCGTCTATCTGAGATATTGCCATTTTATAAAGGACTAAAGCGGGAATTAATCCTAGAACGATTCCCAACAAAATTGAAGGATAAATTCCCGCCGCAATGCTCATAATGGTGGCGAAAGCAAAATTACTGAGATAGATGGCTAAAGGCAAGCTTAATTGAGTGCGAGGTAAAATCACCGGTTTGACTTTCCAAATCAGTGTTGCTACTGTCATGAAGATAACTCCCGTTCCCAACCAGCCAGCAAAATTCTGATAGGGCATCCCGAAGAAAGCACCTGGCTGTTCCCAAATCCAAAAAGGCATTGTCGTTTGGGTCATAGCTGGGTCGAGAACGAAATCCCAAGAAGTTAATAGAATGGCACCTAGCAAGATTATGCTCAATAATTGTCGCTTAGTATGCGGATGCTGCTCTAAACCAGCACGAGAAATGATATAAGCACTAAATCCTAAATAAAACCAAGACAGAGGAATCGTAAAGGGAACTAACCCAGCAATCTTATATCCTAATCCCGTCAGATAGCGATAATGACCGAAGGGAAAGCCTGTGCTGGTTCCTAATAACTCACTTCCTAGGGAAATGCTAATAGAGGGAAGCATGAAACCTAAGCAGTGCCAGAGTCCTAATGTTCGGTAAGCATAAACCGCTACTGCAGCCGTTCCCAAAAGCATATAGATGACACCGCCTCCTGCCATCGACCAACTAAAGGCGATTTTACCTAGGGTTGGCAGATTAGCGACGAAATCAGGATGGGGCAACACTAACAGCAGTCCAGCTAGCCCAAAAGCCATCGAAAGAATATGACCCACTAAAAAAATGCGCTCAAAGCGAACTAATGTACTTATCAATACCAATTTTTTGCCCTCAAAATTGTTGGGTTAATCAAAAGTTGACACATCTTTATTAACTTTTGTAACTTAAAATCTCAAAATGTGCGAACTGATTAGGGTGGACTTCTGGCAGAGTCTTGACTTCCGTTGATATGAAACCTGAGTTCGGAGTCGTCTGCGGCGCGCTTGCAGCGAGAAGAGATTTTGGAGGAGTGATTTTTGGGGATGAGAGTTGAAAAGTTTTTGAATTTAATCCCAAGCTTCTTATATAGCAAGGCGCAGTCTAATAGCTGATTCCACTAACTGCATTAAATCTTCTTTTGGCCTCCCTTGACATTGACCACTTATCCGCTTTTTAGAAATTGTTCTAATTTGCTGTGCTTGTACTTTGGAAGGTTTTGATAAACCACTATCTGATGGTTTTAAGAAAACCTCAAATGAGTACACTTTGGTCACATTAGAGGTAATCGGCACACTGATCGCGCTTTGTGGCTGCTTGGTTGTTAATATCATTGCTAACAATCAAAACAGGACGGCGTTTAGCGATTTCTGAACCAATAGACGGATCAAGAGTTGCATATTGACACTCCCCCGCACGTCGCTACGCTTTGTGCTGGGATTCTTGGTTCAGGCTCTTCGGACAAAGTGGGGTAAAATGTAGCTCAAGCTACATTTTACCTAGGAAGGATCATGGACTTTCACCTAGATCATCTACTCAATCTCCCTGAGTAATGAAATTATAGAAGAACTAGAGAAGATATCCTTAGAAATTAGAGAAAATGTCAAAGAAGTTTCAGTGGATATGTGGGGAGGGTTTCCGAAAGTTATTCAAGAAGTTTTCCCGAATGCGGCGATTGTGATTGATAGATTTCATGTCATGAAGTTAGTCAATCAATCCCTAAACAAAATTCGTCTTTTCTTAGGTTTAAAAGGCTTAGAAAATCGAACGATATTACTTAAAAACAAAGCAGATTTAACTGAAGAAGATATGAAAAAACTTCAAGAAGTTTTGAGAGAATCACCTTGTTTAAGGATAGCTTATGAGCTTAAAGAAGAGTTTCGAGACATTTATGAAACTTCGACAACGGTAAAAATGGGGAAGAGAAAAATGGAAAAATGGCTAACTCATGCTTGTCTATTTTTTGGAGAAACGTCAGAAAAAAGCCAAGAAAAAGATTGCTTAAAGTTTTTAGTCAATATATTAGTATTATTTTTAGTCGTAGTAATCATGCTTTTTGAGTAATAAATTCTCAAAAAAAAAGCCTTGTTAAAGGCAAAATAGTTACTGATTTATGAGCTAGAAGTTAATCTTAAAACCTCCCATCATTTGATTCCTTCCGATAACCTTTAAGTCGAGCGAAGCTGGACGATTAATTTTATATTAGCCCCAAGGTAAGCAACATCCAAAAAACAGCTAGCTTCGACGAGCCAAACGACTAATAGCGTTAAGCTGTGGTTTGCGCTTCAAGCCTAAAGCGGCAAGACCGAAAATCCCTAACCCAATGACAGCACTAGGTTCGGGTACGGAAGTTGTCTCACCGGGAAGCGGAGGCAACAGAGAAGAAGGACGACGATGAAGTGTCGCTTGCTCGTAAGCATAAGCATATCCAATCAGATCAGGTTCGCTATAAGCTCGTCCAAAGAAGGATAAGGCGATAGGCAGTCCATCGTCGGTAAATCCTGCCGGAACCTGTATGTCGGGCAACCCAGTGAGATTAGCGATATTCGTTGCTGAAGTACCAGGCGCACAGACATAGTTAGGATCGATAAACCCAGGACGAGGCCCCGCTGGACAGCCGGAGGTGGGATAAATCAAAGCATCAAGATCGTTGGCTTCTAAGATACTTAGGGTTGTGTTAGTAATTAAAGCTCTGCCATTAATTAAGGCATCTAAATATTCGGGATTGTCTAAGGGTTCTCTCACTTCTGCCTCGTAGAGACGGGCTAAAACGACTGGACTAACCGGAAATTGAGAATTAACCACTTCTGGCGACTCGCTAATGGCAATGACTTCAGCCAAGGTTTTGGGATAATCAGGCGACAAGGTTGCTAAATAGTCGGCAATTTGATACTTAAACTCTGTATCAGAAACTGTACTGTAGATATTGCCACGAGCCGCCAGGACATCTGTTGGAAAAGTAATCGAATCCACAATCGTTGCTCCTAATGCCTGAATATTAGCGATCGCTTGCTCAATCGCTCCATCAACCTCAGCATTTCTGCCAAAGAAATCTCTGGCAACCCCAATCCGTGCGCCTTCAAGTGCGTTTGGAGTCAAGAATTGAGTATAGTCTTGATAAAATTTCCCTTCACTGTCAAGGGTGGCAGGATCATTAGGATCGATCCCCGTCATGAAGCCGAGAGCAATGGCAGCATCCGTCACGGTTCTCGTTAGCGGACCTCCCGTATCCAGCGTTAGAGAAAAGGGAACAATGCCATCTCGACTCGTCAAGCCCAAAGTGGGCTTAATCCCCACTAATCCATTTGCTGCCGCTGGACCGCGAATCGAACCTCCAGTGTCACTACCAAAGCCAATCACTCCGAAATTCGCCGCAATAGATGCTCCTGGCCCACCGCTCGACCCCGCAGGCAGCCGATTGAAGTCATACGGGTTGAAGGTTCG
This sequence comes from Microcystaceae cyanobacterium, assembly GCA_041746575.1. Classification (GTDB taxonomy): domain Bacteria; phylum Cyanobacteriota; class Cyanobacteriia; order Cyanobacteriales; family Microcystaceae; genus JBGTGT01. Next base: position 8,028 of record JBGTGT010000009.1, on the reverse strand, counting down.
TCCGATAACCGAACTGTATGAACCTCCCCCACCATGCGCCCATTCGTCCATGTTGGCCTTCGCAAAGATGATCGCCCCCGCCTCCCGTAATTGTCGCACGAGATAAGCATCATCAGGCGGAATAGAGTCTATAAGGGTTACTGAGCCAGCCGTAGTCGGCAAGTCAAAGGTGTCGAAGTTGTCTTTTAAAATGATGGGAATACCATGCAAGATACTTCTTGGTCCGCTAACTTGACGTTCGATATCTAAATCTCTGGCTATTTGTAAGGCAGCAGGATTGACTGTAATTAAGGAATTGAGGAACCCATCATAATTCTCAACACGGTTTAAATACATGTTCACTAACTTTTCTGACGTGAGAATATTTTGATCAAAAGCCTGATTGATACTGCTAACTGTTGCTTCCTCCAGTTTAAACGTGACAGCTAAAACGTTTTCAGGTAGCAAGGCGAAAGATAAAGCAGAAAAGGTAGCTAAAACGGCCGTTTGCGGTAAATTTTTCAACATCAGATCAATCTCCAGATTAGGTTAGGGGTTAGGGGTTAAGGAAATAGGGAAAATATATCCCTCTCAGGACACTCAATTAATGATTGTTTGTAGATGCACACTGCTTGTTCTTGCGGCTAGTGTTGCGTTGTCCTCGGCGCTTGAGTCCCAAGAGACCGATCACACCTAGACCAATATATAGATTGGGTTCAGGAACACTGACGGACTCACCAGGAAGCGGAGCAAATAAGCTGGGTGGACGTCGGTGCATTGTAGCTTGCTCGTAGGCATAAGCATATCCAATCAGTTCAGGATCACTAAAAGCGCGTCCGAAGAAAGAAAGGGTTACTGGTAATCCGTCAGAGGTGAAACCCGCAGGGACTTGAATATCTGGAAAACCGGAGATATTAGCAATATCCGTCGGTGAGAAACCGGGTCCACAAACATAGCTGGGGTTTGTTAACCCTGGTAGTGGACTGGCGGGACATCCAGAGGTGGGATAAATTAGGGCATCTAGGTCGTTACTGTCTAGCAGATTCAGGGCGGCATTTCTGACAAACGCCCTCCCATTAATCAAAGCATCAAGATAGTCGGGATCAGTGATAGCTGCACTCGCTTGTTCGTTTCTGAAAAGATTCAAACGAGTAGGATATTGTTCAAAAAAGGGATTGGTTTCGGCTAAGGCAATGATTTCTGCTAAGTCTCTGGGATAGCCCTCGTCTAAAGTGGTTAAGTAATCTGATATTTGCGCCTTGAACTCTGGCCATCTCACTCGTGTATAGATAGTGCCTTTTTCCGTTAAAACTTCTGACGGATAAAACAGCTGATCAACAATCGTTGCTCCTAAATCTTGCATTTTAGTGATTGCGGCTTCAATGAGACTATCAACCTCACCATTGCGACCGAAAAAATCACGAGCGACCCCAATCCGCGCACCTTCTAGAGCATTTGTGTTCAAGAACGGCGTGTAGTCTTTGAAAAATTTTCCCTCACTTTCTAGTGTGGCAGGATCGGCTGGATCAATCCCCGTCATGAAACCCAGAGCGATCGCTGCATCTTCAACTGTCCGAGTTAGAGGTCCGCCAACATCGAAGGAAAGTGCGAGCGGAATAATTCCATCTCGGCTGGTCAATCCCAGGGTTGGTTTAATACCAACGAGACCATTAGCGGCCGCCGGACCTCGAATTGAGCCACCTGTATCGCTACCTGTTCCAATAACGCCAAAGTTTGCCGCAATCGCCGCTCCCGTGCCGCCACTAGAACCTGCAGGAGAGCGATCCAAATTATAAGGATTACTCGTGAGTCCCACTAAAGAACCACCGGGAACGCCAGACGCAAACTCTGACATATTGGCTTTAGCGAAAACAATCGCCCCCGCTTCGCGCAGTTGGCGCACGATGTAAGCATCATCAGGCGGAATAGAGCCTGTGAGTACGGCCGAGCCAGCCGTAGTCGGCAAGTCAAAGGTGTCAAAGTTGTCTTTTAAAATGATCGGAATGCCATGCAGAATGCTTCTCGGTCCGCTCATTTGACGTTCGATATCTAATTCTCTGGCTACTTGTAAGGCATTAGGATTGACGGTAATTAGAGAATTGAGTACCCCATCATAATTCTCAACACGGTTGAGGTACATTTGTAACAAACTTTCTGACGTTAAAATGCCTTGATCGAAAGCCTGATTGATACTGCTAACCGTTGCTTCCTCCAGTGTAAACGTGACGGCTAAAACGTTTTCAGGAAACAATGCCCAAGATAACGCAGGAAGAGCGGCTAAAACAACCGTTTGCGGTAAAGTTTTCAACATCATAATTAATCTCTCACTCTCAGATTTAGGTTAGGGGTTATATGGATCGATTAGAATTACGCTGTAGTTTGCGTTTTGAGCCTAAAGCAACAAGACCAAAAATCCCTAACCCAATAACAGCACCTGGTTCAGGTACGGTCAATGTCTCACCAGGAAGGGGGCTTAGCAAAGGTGAAGGACGACGATGTAAGGTTGCTTGTTCGTAGTCATAGGCATAGCCAATAATCTTGCCTTCGTCATAAGGCCGCCCAAAGAAAGAGAGGGTCATGGGCAACCCCTGAGAACCAAAGCCCATTGGGACGACGATCCCTGGAAAACCAACAGAACTGTAGCCTGCTAGCGTTGCAGGATTAGGAACGCCGGGGTAAGAAGTAAAGGTCGGATCATCGATTGAGTAAACAGGATTGTTAATGGGAGAGGCAAAATTGCTCTGGTAAGGAAAGACAAGCGCATCTAAATCGTAGGCATCGAAGAGAGCGAGCTTGATCTCGGTCGCTGTTGGAAGGACGTTCTCGATCAAATTTTGATAAGCGGGATCGTCTGTAGATGTAGCGACGGCTCTTCGGAGCAAGTTGAGAACACTGTTTTCGACAGGAAGTGGCGATTGATTGACTTCTGTTTCATAAATCTCAATAAATTCTGCTACCGTCTTAGGAATGTCGGGTCCAAAGGTAGCTAAATAGGCTTCCCAATCTTCTTTAAAGCGATAATCGGCAATTCTTCGGATATTTGTGCCTCCGTTACGAACGTAAAAATCAATAAACTCTGGATCGAAGAAAACGGGGTCGATAATCTCTGCCCCCAATTCTTCTAGCTTGCTGATTACCACTTCAGCTAAGGCATCAATTTCAGGATTGCCGCCAAAAAAGTCCCGTGCTATACTCAAGCGCGCTCCTTGAAGAGACCCTTTGACCAGAAACTGCGTATAGTCATCGGAGATTTTGTCTTCACTGTCTGGCGTTAGCGGATCGTTGGGATCGATCCCAGCAATGATGTTGAGCAAAAGAGCCATGTCGGTTACGGTACGAGCCATTGGCCCTGCCGTATCGAAGGTTAAATTTTTGGGGGCAATGCCATCTCGACTAATCAGTCCTGTCGTCGGCCGGAGTCCGACAATACCATTAAAGGCCGCTGGTCCGCGAACAGAGGTACTTGTATCCGTGCCGATGGCAAGAACAGCAAAGTTAGCAGCGATAGCCGCACCCGAACCACTGCTCGAACCTCCAGTATTGCGATTGAAGTTATAGGGATTGAGGGTTTGTCCGTCGATGGTATTATAGCTACCCCCGGCAAACTCTCCCATGGCGGCCTTGCCTAAGATAATCGCTCCTGCATCCCGCAGGGCTTTAGTGATGTAGGCATCATCTGGGGGAATCGCATCTTTGAGAATGACCGAGCCATTACTGGTGGGCAGATCGAAGGTATCTATGTTGTCTTTGAGCAAGATAGGGATGCCGTGTAGAGGACTCCTCGGCCCGGTTAACTGACGCTCTAAATCTAATTCGGCTGCCGTTTCTAGTGCGTTAGGGTTGATGGTAGTGATCGAATTCAGTTGAGGACCGCCATCTTCGTAGGCGGCGATGCGATTGAGATAGAGTCGCACCAGTTGTTGTGAGGTTAAGATTCCGGCATCAAAAGCTGTATTAATGTCGGCAATTGTCGCTTCTTCTAGCTTAAATTTTGCCGCTTGGACATCAGGAGCCGAAGAGAGCAGTACGGCCGAGGTCAGGGTAACAACCAGAGTTGGTTTAGCAAGTTTGAACAAATTTAGCACTCCTCAAAAGTTAATTAGAAAATGGATGAGTTTACTCCACTTTTGAGATTGCTCAAAGGCAATCTTCCAGAATCAATTCAGCTAAAAACGGATTTATCTCCTTTTTTAGCGATAACATAGTAAATCAGAGCAAATTAAGCTTAATTTGCTATTTAAGGAAATTATGCAAATTTATTTAAAAGTATATATGGGAAGATTTCTGTATCCTAAAAGACACAGTATTTCGTCTTGAGTGGGGATATCTAGAAATTATGACAAATCTGGGCTTCTTGCGATGACTGTAAGTTGAAGAAGTGAATCTCGATTAGGTCTCAGGTGATTATCTCTCTTCTGTCACTCTAGGCAGAAGAGAGATAAAAGTAGTTCCAACAATTGACTAAAGAACGTAAACAATCAAACTCATTAATTTTGGCAATAAGCCTCGGAAAACCCAAAGAAAGTTGAGGAATAGGAAAAACTTTTAGCCATTTTAAAATGAGGTTAAAACTAACAAAGGGTTGTAGAATTAATTGAAGATTATTCAGCCCATTTTTCCGGCGTTGCTGAATAGTATGTTGAAGCAGTGTAAATCTGCTTTAATAGAAAAGTAGAATAATTTAATCGTACCATATGAAGTGTCCTCACTGCCACTCCTCAAAAACTCGAAAATTTGGATTTGTTAGAGGTAAGCAAAGATATCATTGTCCCCAGGGCTATTTCATTCTAAAGAGTACCAAAATGTGCTGAAGTCCATAACTGCATAATCGCTTGGCTTGTGCCATATTAGTGAACCCGGCTTCTCGGTAGAGATTGATGGCTAAATTTCTGGTAATTGCCCATAAAGATGGCAAAACTCCTGTTCGAGTTCGAGACTGATCTTCTCCAAAGGTGACATCCCTGACATAATGAACTCGATTTTCTACTCCCCAATAAATGCGAATTCTCTGAGCAAACTGCGATGCCGATTCAGATAAATCAGAAAGATAGTAGCAGGTTTCTCGTTCTACCTTGTGTCTTATTTTTCTCTCTCGTTCTACTTTAATCACCGTGGCCGCATTTTTCCATTTAGAGAAATGGTTTGGCGATAATGCCATAATACTGACTGTGCGTTTTTCCCGTCGCCCATGTCCTTTGTTAACTTGAGTAACTGTCTGAGTTGGTGTAAACATCTGACTAATTCCATCGTAAAGTGCGGGTTGATTGGCTTTGACAGCAGCGATATAATGATTTCCTGTAGCCACAATGGTATCAATCGTTTTTTTTGAGTATTTAGGGAATCAAAAGCAAATACCACTCCTTTAACCGCTAAATCCTTAATCAATTTGGGTAAAGCTGTTATTTCGTTACTACCATAATCCACCTCTTTAGGAGGTAAGATCAGCCCTCTCTCTGCTATGTAGGCACTGACTAAAATAATGGCAGGGTGAGGTTCGCTATGAGGATTATTATTTTGTACTTGATAAGAGCCTCTTAGAGTTTTTCCATCTAAACTCACTGTTTCACCTTCAAAGGGACTTATTTCTAAGAACTTAGCTAATCTAGCTGCATAATCTTCATAATCCACATCTAACATCACTCGTCTAATAGCCCTATAAGACGGCAGACTTTTAACCTCAAATAATGCTTTGAGTTCTTCTGCATGACATTTCAGCCAATCTCCCATTGCCAAAAAGCCCCGATTGCCGGCCGTGACAGCTAAGGTAAACAAAGCCAAACATAAGGATAATGAGTGCCTTTTGCCTTGATTGTCCCGGTAATCGGGCAGTCCCTCAAAGGCTTGAATGATAGCTATTTTAGACATTTATTTAGTTTGATTTCATCTTAACATAGTTATTCTAACTTAGAAAATGAAATAGCCCTGCATTGTCCCCAATGTAAACGATATTTCCAATCTAGTGATGAAGAAGTGGGCTATCATCCTCAAGTCAAGGAAATTTGTCTCAAAATGTACCTCAATGGCCTGGGATTTCGAGGGATTGAACGCATCACAGGCATTCATCATACAACCATTATGAATTGGCTCAAAGAATCAGCAGAAACTTTACCTGAAGAGGAAGAAACATCCAGTCCAACTGTGGCAGAATTAGATGAATTACAAACTTATATCGGGAAAAGAAGCCATAAGATAGGGATTTGGACAGCGATTAATCATTATGCTCCCGGAGTATTAGCCATAGCCATTGGAGATAGAAGTGGAGCAACGTTTGAAAAACTTTGGAAAAGGATAAAATTATGGAACAGTCGAAGATATATAACCGATGGATACTGCGTTTATGCTAACTTGATTGAACCAGAAAAGCACTTAGTTCTTCCCAAAACACAACTGACAAGAGTGGAAGGAGAAAATACTCGATTAAGACATTACCTAGCACGATTACATCGACAAACATTATGCTACTCAAAATCAGTGGAGATGTTGTGGTATTCAGTCCGCTTATTGATGCACTATCTGAGATTTAATCAAGTTCCACTTCTTGCTTGATCAACATATTATTCAGCAACGCCTATCAAAGAGATGAAAACGGTCACTTAATCGGCAAATGGGTGAAAGCTTGTTCTTTTTAAAACGACATCAGTTTAGCCATCTCGACACCTATTTCTTTTTGGATAAAAACAGATTTTCTAGAATCCATCTCACTCCCTTTAATCTTTTACCTATATCAACTCAACAGGAGAACACACCATGAACTTCATCTATCGCGGTCAAGCTTACACCTCCTCTAACACCCCTACTATTTCTGCTCAAACCTTACCTATCGGGGTCAATCTTACCAATGTTCTAATCAAGTCACTGTCACCCCTAAAGCCAAGTTAACCTACCGGGGCGTTCCCTATATTCAATCTGAGACTTCTGCCACACCTCTCCTCTTAGAGTGGGGGCTGCTCTAAAGTCTTGATTGTCCTCGGATGCTTTTTATCATTCCTTTCATTATTCATTCACACTTCACAGGAGAAATCACCATGAATCCCAACACTGCCAACCCTACTCTTTCGATGTCCTTTATCGCTGGACTATTATTATTGATGAGTGTTTTTAGTGTATCTGCACCCAAAGCAGGGATGTCTTCTCAAGAAAGCCCTCTTGATACCGTAACTCTCACTCAACTTGAAGCGGCGGCCTATCTCTCCTACTAAGGGACTTTCTCATGATTATTACCCACTCAGCAAAAAACCTCGATTATCGCCGAGGCTCAACAGGAAAACTTTGATTTTTGGGGAGATTCTTGAGGTAACAGAAGTCTAGCTCACAGCAAAAGTGATTAAAACTAAAGCAGATACCAATAATGTAGCGATTGCTCCTTGCAAAGCATAAGTGCGAGCTTGTTCAGGAGAAGGAGAAACAGCGTAATAAGGTTTGGGTTCAACGGCGTAGTTGTTAAGGATTCCGTTATCGAGTTGGGTGGTGTACATGAGATGTGCCTCCGTTTGGCTGTCTATGTAAACTAATGTAACAATATATTTAACTTTTGTAAAGTTTGCTTGACAAATAGTTTCTAATGGTATTAATCAGATTGGCTTATAGGAGGACAAAGACGGATTGGAATTTGAGTGAAGCCACTACTGCATTCTTTTCCTTTGGCACTCTGCTTTTTCTGCAAGGTTTTTGAGTGAACGTTTCCACATCTCTGGGTATTTAAGAGCGATCGCTTTTAGGGCGGCTTCTACTTGCCCCTCACTCATATAGTCCAAATTACTGAGAAAGGCGATGAGAATATCGTCGGTGTTGATTTCAATCGTTTGGGGTGGCTCTGTGACTTGAAGCGTTTCTGTCGTCGCTGGCTCTATCTGCGTCTTTCCAATATTTGTCGTATTGACAGTATATTCTTGTTCTCCCCGTCGCACTTTCCGGTTCTGTTGCAAAAACTAGCGATCACCGTTAGACTGAATAAGTACAAACACTCAGATAGTGGATTAATGAATCAAAACAACCCTTTCAAATGGCGGCATTACCAAGGAGAGATCATTTTACTCAACGTTCGTTGGT
>JBGTGT010000008.1:0-11238 GCA_041746575.1 Microcystaceae cyanobacterium | reverse complement strand
ATTACTGTTTCCCCGCATCTGGTCTTTAGAGTCGATCTTGCATTGGTCATTTTGGCGCAGAACCCATCAGGCTGTAGCTCGCTATTATCACTACTGCAAACGTGCCCAAGCCCCCTAATTTCTATCTACAACTGTAGAGCTAATTTGGTATTAGTCGTCAATAAAGCTCTCCCAGAATTTGATTTTGCGATTCTTAAAGAAAAAGTTCAGGAAACCTCTCAACTGCCAGTGGCAGGAGTTTTGCCTCTTTCTACTGAAATGTTACGCTTAGGGAGTCAAGGATTATTTTGTTTGAACCATCCTGCTCATTCTTTGACTCAAGAATTATAGCGAATTGTGAGTTATATTTAATCTTTAATTACGAGATAATAAATAGAGCGATCGCCCTATTTATTTAAAAAATTACGAGCCAATCAAAAGGAAAAATAAGGAGTCCATGATCACTTTAATATGGTGAAGGTTTTTGTCACAGGAATTGGCTTAAAATGTGCATCAGGCTCATTAGATGAAAGTTGGCAACGGATTTTACGGCAAGAAACCGCCATTCAGATGACTCATCCCTTCAAACAACTTCCTCCTTATCCCCTTGCATTGGTTGAGCAGAAACCGTCTGATTTAGGGTGTTTGCTAAAAATTGCCCTAGGGAATGCCTTAAAAGATGCAAAGCTCTTTATTCCTTTATCTGACGTTCCTGTTGTCGTTGGTTCAAGTCGAAGCTATCAATTTCGTTGGGAACACTTTCTGGCTCAAGCTATTACAACTCCTTGGTTAGAGAGTTTACCTTATCAAGCCTCTCGTCTGGTTGCTCAGTGGATTCAAACCGAGGGGATTGTTTTATCACCGATGTCCGCTTGTGCGACGGGAATTTGGTCTATTTTTCAGGGATATGAGCTAATTCAACAAGGATACTGTGAACAAGTCATCGTTGGGGCAGTAGAAACCCCAATTACTCCCTTAACTTTAGCAGGATTTCAGAAAATGGGAGCATTAGCTTCTACCGGATGTTATCCCTTTGACAAAAATAGGGAAGGATTGGTTTTAGGGGAAGGGGCAGTGATTTTGGTTTTAGAATCCGAAAAATCAGTGAAAACTCGAAGCGTTACTCCCTATGGTGAAATCTTAGGGTTTGGTTTAACCTGTGATGGAGAACACCTTAGCGCACCCTCTCAAGATAATTATTATGCAGCGATCGCACTTAAGCAATGTTTAGAACGTAGTCGCTTGACGCCTCAAGATGTTGATTTGATTCACGCTCATGGCACGAGTACCCATCTTAACGATCGACGGGAGGCTAATTTAATTCAAGGCTTTTTTCCTTCAAATGTGGCGGTTACCTCGACAAAAGGCGCAACCGGTCATACACTAGGCGCATCAGGTGCAATCGGGGTTGCTTTGAGTTTATTGGCGTTGAGATCTCAACAATTGATTCCCTGTGTGGGGTTAAATCGTCCTGATTTTGACCTGAATTTTGTGACGAAGGCGGTATCCTATCCGTTGAATGCAATTCTCTGTTTTAGCTTTGGCTTTGGCGGACAAAACGCCATAGTTTGTTTAGGAAAAATTTGAAAAATTAAGAACGAGGTGCGAGGGGTGAAGGAGCAGTTTGATCTTGAATCTTGACAAATTGAGACCCTTTTAATAATAAATAAGCACAAGGGACGAAATATAATGCTAGCAGAGTTGAGCCGGCAATTCCTCCAGCGATCGCAACCGCTAAGGGAGGCCAAAATCCGCCTCCCCCTAATAATAAAGGAACAAAACCAATCATCGTGGTTAAAGTCGTAGTTAGAACGTGACGAGTACAATGTAATACCACTTCTCTGATGGCGATTAAATCTCCCCTTTTTGCTTGATAATTTTCTTTAATTGCGCTCAAAACGACAATGGAGTCATTAATTGCCACTCCGACTAAGCCAATTGAGCCGATAATCGCCATAAAGCCAAAGGGATAACCAAATACCCACAAGGCAAATAATCCTAAGCCAATAGAGAAAATTCCTACAGTACCGATAATTGCGGCTAAACGGAACGATCCAAGTGCTAAAACAAGGATTGCTACCATGATAATCGTTAATACTCCAACGAGAGAGAGTAAACCCCCAACAGCGTTATTTCTTTCTGCCGCTTCTCCCCCAATTTCAAGCGCATAACCATTCGGTGGCGTAAAGTTAATTGCATTTAAGCGTTTTTGGAAGTCTGATAACACCTGAGCGGGCAAAATCCCTGCTTCGATAAATCCTTGAATGGTATTGACTCTTTTGCCGTCGCGGCGGGTAATTTGGTTAATTTCAGGTAAAAGAATAACATCCCCCAATGAGGTTAAAGGAATAGATGCGTTATTGACGGTTAAATCGAGAGAACGAATGTCTGCTAAGTTGCCTCGTTGGGTATCGTTAACCCGCACTCTAACGGGTAATTCTTCGGAAGATTCAAGGATTGTCCCCCCTGTATTGCCTTCTAGGATTGAATTTAACTGATTGGCAATGGCGGTATTATTTAACTGAGTCAATCGAGCTTTTTCTTCATCTATTCGGAGTCCTAATTTAGCTAGGTTTTCGCTTAAACTATCGCGGGTATGGGTAATATGGGGGACTTGGGTGAATTCTTGTCTTAATTTCTCTCCCAAATTGCTCAAAATTTCCAAATCTGAACCATAAAGCCGAATTTCAACGGGTGCGTCTACGGGAGGTCCTTGTTCAAGGGGACGTACTAACACTCTTGCGCTAGGATAAGCTTGATCCAATTCTGTTTGGAGTTGAGGAATTAAGGTTTTAGTAATATGAGGCTGCTCGACTTCGACTAAAGCTTGAGCATAATTTGACTCATTTTTGCGTCCTTCTACTAAGTTATAGTAAAATTTAGGCGCACTTCGCCCAATAAACCAATGAACATTTTTAACCCCTTGATGGCTTAGAATGAAGGGACGCATTTTTAAGACTTGTAAGCGCGTTTGATTTAAGGATGTAGCGGCAGGAAATTCCACTTCGATATTAAACTGATCTCTATCGGCAGGCGGAAAAAACTGCTCTTCTAATGTCCCTGCGTTGATAAATCCCATTAAGGGTAAGACAATAGCCAATAAAATCCCTAAAATGGGGTATTTAAACAGTTGATGCAAACTCCAGCGATATTTTTGGGTTAACCATCTTGAAGAAAATCCTTCGTTTAACCAACGTAAGGGTAAAAAGGAAGCAGGACGGTAATTTTTTGCGGAAAAATGGGCAGTTAGGGCTGGAATAATGGTCAGTGAAATTGAAAGAGAGAAAAGTAAAGCAATAATCACATTGACCCCAATAGATCCCACAAATTCCCCTGTTCCTCCTGATAATAAGGCAATGGGAAGAAAAGCACAAACCGTCGTCAAAGTTGAAGCAAGGAGGGGAATAAAAAGGTAATTAACCGCCTGTTTAATCGCTTTAACAGGATGTAACCCAGCTTTTAAGCGGTTTTGTACCTCATCCACCACTACAATCGCATTATCAATTAATAACCCCAAGGCAACAATTAACCCTGTAATCGACATTTGATGTAAGGGAATCTGTGAGACTTTCATCCCTGCAAATACCATCAATCCCGATAAGGGTAATGCCGTCCCAATGATTAAGGCAGAACGCCACCCCATCATGATTAAAGTTACGCCAAATACACATCCTGCTCCTAATAAAAGATTCAAAATAAGATTATTTAAGCGATTTTCGACATAAGGCGTTTGGTCAAAAATGATATTTACCCCTAATCCTCTCGGTAAAGTGGCACGAAATTGTTCTAAGGTTTGATAGACTTGTTGTGACCAATAATCAATGCGTTGATTAGAACGAACAAACATTGCTAAGACAATGGCAGGATATCCATTAATAATGGCAATATATGAGGGGGGTTGTCGAATTCCTTTACTAATTAAGGCAATGTCGCCGATACGAGTAAACTGACTTTCAGTGGATGATTGTAAGGGAATTTGTCTAATTCTCTCTAAACTATCTAATTCTGAATCAATTTCTATCAATAGCTCGTTATTTTCATTTCTTAATTTTCCAGAGGCAACTTTTGCATCACTTTGTTCAATTTTTTGTGCGACTTGTTGAGGGGTTAATCCCATCTGAGATAAAGCAACGGGGTTAATTTCTACCAGTATCTCTTCTGTGGGTTCTCCTCTTAATTCTACGTCTTCTGTCCCCGAAATTGACCTTAATTCAGCAGCTAACATCTCCGCACGACGACGCAAGATGGCAGAGTTAGGATTATCATCCTGTTCCCACGTTACGCCAATTAACATCGCATAGGCTTTTAGTTTAATTTCTTCAAATTTCGGTTCACTCGCTTCTTTTGGCAATTCAACCTTAGCATCATTTACTTTATCTCGAATTTGCGACCATATCGGGTCAACGTCTTTGATTTCATCTTGTAATTCGATGGTGATTAAGGATAAACTTGTTTGAGAAACGGATTCTAATACCTTGATTTCCTCAATTTCCTGTAATTTATCCTCTAATTTTTCGGTTATCAGAGATTCTACCCTTTCTGCTTTCGCACCCGCCAAGAAGGTGGTGAGAGTTGCTACTCGGGAGGTGAGTTCGGGATCTTCCATTCGAGGTAGTAATTGAAAAGAAGACAATCCTAAAAAGAGAATTAGGATGATTGTCAGTATCAATAATCGTATATTGCGATAAAACATCTAAAAAAGACCAGAAAAAGACGAAAAAAAGGGAAATTATTCACTAATGACAATTTGTCCGGGTACCATTCGTTGTGTTCCTTGCGTAATGATTAAGTCTCCTTCGTTTAACGTTCCTCGCACTAAAACTCGGTTGTTTTCGGTATATAAAACTTCGATATCCCTTTTTTCAACAATTTCTTCTTTCTTATTATCCTTAATCACTGCATAACAAGACCATAATCCTCTATCTCCCCGAATTAAGGCAGTTGTCGGCAACCAAAATCCTGATATTGCCACCGTTTCCCTTACATTCAAGCGGGCGATCGCTCCACGGGGGACGTTGGAGGCTACACTGGGATCTAAGGATAAAATCAGGGTTTGTGTGCGAGTGGCGGAATCAACTTGGGGTAAAATAGCAGAAACAGTCGCAGGATAATTTTTCTGATCAATAATGACAGAATACTGACTTTTTTTCTGAAATAAATTCACTTTATCCGTGGGAATGCCAATTCTCACCTCTGGTTTCCCATTTTCGATTAATTTTACTAACGCTTGCCCAACGGAAACCACCGTCCCCTCATCAATTAATCGTTGAGAAATTAAGCCATTGTAAGGGGATTTCAGCACACTTTTATAAATATCGAGGTCAATCTCTTGAATACTAACTTCCAATTGCTGAATCACTGCTTTTTGGGCATTAATCTGCTCAATTCTCGTCCCTGCTAATAGTTCATCCAAACGACTTTGGGCTTCTTGTAATTGTGCGGTTAAGGCATTACGATTAAATGAGACTTCATCGAGTTGTTCGCGTGAAATTGCGCCTGCTTGATAGAGGTATTGTCGTCTTTCTTGTCTAATGTCTTCTAAACTCAATTTTTCTTTTAATTGCTTAACCGTTGCTTTCGCGCCAGCGATGTCTTCCTGTCTTGCCCCTGTCACTAATTCTGCTAAAATTGCTTTTTCTTTGTCTTTTTGTGCCTCTAGATTTAATTTTTGCATCTCTAACTGACGGATATCCAGTTTTGCAATCACTTGATCTTTGTAAAGATAATCTCCTTCATCAACCAATAATTGATTCACTTTTCCGGCTCTCTCAAATCCGAGGGAACTTTCTCTCGCTGTTGAGGTTTCTCCTGTATAGCTTCTAGAGATGGAATGCCCCGATACAGGACGAATTTGAGTCGTTTCTACGGTCAAAACCCGTGGTGATACAGTAGAAGTCGGTCTAACGTTTGTTTTCACTTCAGGTTGATAGCGATTACCGAGGGTAAAACCCAGCAAAAGCAATCCGATACTGATTCCCCCATTGACGAGAAAGTAACCGAATGACGGTTTACTATCGGGTAATTCCTTACTTTCAGCCTTGATTTCGGGTTCAAATAAAGCTTTATCCATGATCTTGAAGGACGTGAAGGTATAAGATTATACTAAAAGAAGTGGTATTCAACTTGTTTAGTATCCACTCAATTTATATTAAACTTGTTGAGTATGTCAAGGAAAATGACTAAAATTGTTATTAAAGCAAAAATAGCAATTTCTGAATAAATATTAGACTCAAAGCTTAAATTAATCTTATGGCACTTACTCACACTATTTTAGTCACCTTAACGAATAAACCCTATACGGGATATGAAATTTGGAAAACCTTTGAAGAAACGGTGAATTGTTTTTGGAAAGCAACTCAACAGCAAATTTACCGAGAATTAAATAAAATGGAGCAGAATAAACTCGTTAAATCGATAATAATCCCTCAAGAAGGTCGTCCCGATAAAAAGCTTTATTCGATTACCCCGCAAGGTCTTGAAGAATTAGATAACTGGATTAAACAGCCCTCAGAACCTACAGTAATCCGAGAAGACTTGCTAGTCAAAGTCCGTGCCGGAGATTTAGTGAATCCTAGTCTAATTATCCAAGAATTAACTCATCGTCGTCAAATTCACCAGCAAACCTTAGCTAAGTATCAAGAAAAAGAAGAAACATTTTTAAATCGAGTTATGCCTCTACCTTTATCCGAAATGTGTTTATATTTAACCTTAAAACGAGGAATTCGCTACGAAATACAATGGATTGAATGGTGTGAAGAAGCCTTACAATTTTTCCAATCTTTGCCACCCTCTTAAGGAGACTTTATAATTAAAGGAAATGTGTCCTAGATAGCATCCCCTCCCTAAAAGTTTAAGCTATCCTAAAAGAAATGTTGTCAACTGAGAAGAGTGAAAGAGAAGATGACAAATTCAACCGTGTCCCCTAACTCAACCCTGTCATCGGACAGCGAAGTGTGGGAAAATTTAAAACAAGCGATCACTACTTGTTCTGGATTTCAGCAATGGCAAGATGACCAATCTCCAGAAGACGAACATTCTCACAGCCTTGATCATCAAATCAGAGACTATTTACGAGATACATTAGATACGTTAGCTTATTAAGTCGATCCTTAAGTCATAGAGAAATACGGGGGAGTTGATCAACGACTCCCTGAATTTGGGTATAAAGTTCTGCCAATCGTTCTCCTTCTACATAAATCTTCCGATTGGGATAATTTTCTAGCACTTCTATCACTCTAACATTATTATCCATCTTGGCAGATTCCAGTAGAGCCTCGCGGAGAGCATTGCGTCCTTCTTTCGGGGAAGAGGGATGAACCACTTCACTCACTCGGTCTAAAATCGTATTACCGACAAAACTATTTAAAACCGTCGGAAAAATAAAGCCATCAACCTCAACGCTTTTATTTAAAGTTTGCTGTAAAGATTCTGGGGACTGGTTAGCCAACTTAAGGTAAGTCCGCAAAGATGAAGAGGTTTCCCCTGTTTCTGCCAATTGACTCAATTCTGGGACAGATATCGGTTTCCTAAAGACACTATATATCAAAATCACTTCTTCGGCCGCTTGTACCGATGGCGCAAGATTAAGGCTGATCAAAGCGATTAACGGTAAAGAAAAAAGATAACGCTTTTTCATCAATACTATATTTAAATCTAGGATTAGATCATAACATTAATAAATTAAAGAAGGTACAGTCCATGGTCACGACTCACCCCCGTATTGGCATTATTGGAGCAGGAACAACTGGTGTTTATTTAACCAGTTTATTAGCCGAAAAAGGCTATCACGTCGATTTGTTCGAAAAATCTGAGCATCCTCGCACCGATGGCTGTGGTATTCTCTTAATTTCTTCAGGAATGAACGCATTAGCCCAAGGGAATCCCCGACTTTGTCACCGCTTAATTTCTCTCGGTGCGCCCGTTAAAACCTTTGAATTTCGTAACCTCAAAGGAAAAGTTGGCAACAGAGAAACAGTGGAATATGAAGAAGGCGAGTTACCGGGAATGTTGATTCATCGTAAAGCCATTTTAGAGACTCTTTTACAAGAATTACCTCCAGAATGCTTACATTTAAATGCAAAATTTAGCCAACTCAGTCAAACCGAGAAGGAAGTCACCGTGCAATTTGAGGATGGTAGGGTTTGGCAAGGGGATTTATTAATTGGGTGTGACGGAATTTACTCAAAAGTACGGAATTATGTGGTTCCTGATGTGAAATTATGCTATTTGGGAGATATTGTTTGGCGTGGTATAGTCCAAGAGGATGAATTTTGCTCAGATGGTTTATTTGTTGTCTATTTTCGAGGTCGGGGTATTTACGCTAATTTCTTTGATATCGGTCATGGTTACACCCATTGGGGGTTTTTTATCGAAAAAGAGCAAGAAAAAGACGAATATCAACGACCGAGTCCCTATGATATTGGTATTCCACCACAAGAATTAGCAAAACTGCCCGATGCACCGAGAAAAGTGATTGAATCTACCCCATTAGACCAAATGGTGTGTAATTTTTCCTATGATATTGACCCAATCCCCCAATTGTATCACGGCCGAGTGCTGTTAATGGGAGATGCCGCCCATGCTAAAAGTCCGACGCGTGCAAGAGGGATGACCTCCGGCTTTGAAGATGCAGTACGTTTTGTTTATCATTTAGAAAATGCTTTAAGCATTGAAACGGCTTTAGCAGAATTTCAAGCAGAAAGATTACCAATTGTCCACAAATATCAACAAACTAGCCGAGAAATGAGCCAAAAAATTGGACGCAGTCGTACCACATCCAAAACGGTACAAGAATAACAAACTTTAATACTTTATTTTTCGTAAATTTCTAAAGGCAAGTCATCAGGATCTTTGAAAAAGGTAACCTTTCTGCCCGTCAATTGATCAATTCTTACCGGCTCAACGCTAATACCCTTGGTTTCTAAATCGGCTACATATTTCATAAAATTTTCTACCTCAAAAGCCAGATGTCTCAAGCCACAGCTTTCAGGATTGGTACTTCTTAAGGGCGGGTTAGGAAAGGAAAAAAGCTCAATTTGATCCTGCTCTCCAACACTTAAATCAAGTTTATAAGAATTTCTTTCTTCTCTGAATGTTTCACGGATTATAGAAAATTCTAATACCTCAGTATAAAACGCTTTAGATTGTTCATAATTAGAACAGATAATAGCAATATGATGAATTTTGCTTATGTTCATTTTTTCTTCTTTAATACCTGAGTGATGCAATGCTTAAAGCAATCTCATTTTAGCAATGAAAAAACCTCGGATATACCGAGGCCGAATAGGAGAACTAAACTATCATTTGTCGAGAGATACCAAATCCAGTGCTTTTCTAACTAATAGCAAAGGTCACAGCAACTAATGCGCTAACGAATAATGTAGCGATCGCACCTTGGAAAGCATAGTTACGGGCTTGCTCAGGGGAAGGAAAAAGGGCGTAATACGGTTTAGGTTCAACGGCGTAGTTGTTAAGGATTCCGTTATCAAGTTGAGCGGTCTTCATGGTCGTGTCTCCGTTTTGCTGTCTATGTAAACTAATGTAACAGTTTATTTAAGTTTTGTAAAGTTTACTTGACAAATAGATTTTTATGCTATAGATCAGCTTATCTTATATCGCTATGATGAGAATTCTACTTTTTTCCACTTCTACGTCGAAAAAAAATCGGCTCAAACCTTGATATTCCAATGGTTTTGGGACTGACATGACCCCTTAATTCTTCGTATCCTGAAAAAGTTAAGAGGAAAGGGAGTTCACCTTCATGTCTCACATCACTGCTACCACTGCCATTCGTAACTATTGTGTTCTCGGGGCAACTGTTGTTTTAATGACAATAGGATTAACCGATGGCTTTACCCATCCCTATCGAGTCGCACAACAAGAGAAGTTCGATCACTATGGTCAATATGTAGGAGTTGGTTTAGTGGCGTTTTCTCAGAAATCGCTTCGTTAATTCGCCTTTCCTCTAGCAATAACCTCATTTCTTTCCTCTACTGGATGACCCTACTACTAAAGTGGGGTTTTTTCTGTTTCACTTAAATCAGTACAAATAAATCCTGAACAATCCTGACATTTTTCCAGACGTTTCCTTAACAAAACCGTATTTTTTCTGCCGGAGACTTGGGACATACTGTAAGCATCAAAACAAACAACGGAGAAAACGCCATGCAACTCACCTATCGCGGACAAGCTTACACCTCTGCTCATCAATCGGCTTTTGTTAATTCTCAATCTACCTTCATCTATCGAGGTCAATCTTATCAACCTTCTGCTTTTGTGGCTACTAATTCGCTAGAAAAGTTAGTTTATCGTGGTATTTCTTACCGTTAAGCTGATTTTTAGGTTATGGGTAACCTGAAGCCTTCTTTTAATGAGTTCATACTCATTCTCTGAATACAACACTGACAATGTAACACTATCCGTCAATATTCTCTGTGATTGTCAGCGATCGCTTAACTCTAGCTTAACTTCATCTCATTATCCTTTTCGTCAAAGGTAGCCCGTAAATTAGGTTTAATTCATATAAGTAGTCGAACAAAATTAATGGCACAAGTTCAACCTAATAGATTATCCTATAATGAAGCCCCAAAATCTAAAAAATATATGAGATTACTGCGAGAATTCAATCCGGAAGCTAAAAAACTTTTAATCAGGATAAGTAGGCAGAGCCAATTGGTTCAAGTTAGAGAAAGAGCCAATTGTATAATATTAAGCTATCAAGGATTTTCTATCGCTCAATTAATGGAAGTTTTTAGAGTTAGTAGAAGAACCCTTTATAATTGGCTTAAAAAATGGAAAAAAAACGGCATTTTGGGCTTATATTCCAAAAAAGGAAGAGGCAGAAAATCTAAATTAAGTCAAGAACAAAAAGAGCAAGTCAAAAAGTGGGTTAACGAAGAGCCAAAGAGCCTCAGAAAAGTGGTCAGCAAAGTTCATCAAGAGTGGGGAATAGAAGCCAATCAAAAAACCATAAAAAGAATTATAAAAAAGTTTAATATGAAATGGAAAAGGATGAAAAGAGGATTAAGTAAACCCGCCGAGGAATGGGAGTTAGAGGTCAAAATACCCCAATTACTAGAACTAAAAGAACAGGATAAAAAGGGAGAAATTGACTTAAGATATTTAGACAAAAGTGGATTTTCTTTAATGCCATCTATTCCTGATGCTTGGCCAGAAAAAGGAACAACAATAACTCTTAAAAGTAGTCAAAGTAAACGGATAAATGTCTTAGGATTAATGAACCGAAGAAATGAATTAGAT
>JBGTGT010000007.1:0-7640 GCA_041746575.1 Microcystaceae cyanobacterium | reverse complement strand
TGTTGCTGGAATGATTTAAGGCTATTACTCCATAGGCACAGAGCTTCTAGCTCCTCTCCACTAAGAAACAAATTCAGAGATTCTTGTTTCATCCCTTCCTGGGCTTACTTTTACTCCTTTATTCTATCTACAACTGTAGAGAATTAACGCTTGGAAAAATTGCCAAAATCTTAAATTTGCCCCTAGAACTAATTCAGAAATACCTTCAGGAATCTGAATAGAATGATTATCGCTTACCTTGATTTTCCCTAAGTCTTTTTAACTTCTGTTTAAGATTTTGAAAGTTATCAGTTTGCACTATCTCAGCCACTTGTCGAGCTTTCTTTGTTTTGTCAATTTCAATTTTTAACTCTTGTACCTGTTGTTTAAGTTTATTTTCTCTTTGCTTAACTTGTTCAGTCATTTTTTTGAAAACTCGTGCTAATTGCCCCAATTCATCGCTTCTATTGGCTACTTTATCCAAACTTTCTATCTCAAACGTTTCTGCTTCTACTGCCGCTGCGGCCGAAGTTAAGCGTTTAACTTGTTGAATATACTGTAGTAAAACTTGATTTTTCTCATAGATTTCATTTTCCAAGTCTGTTGAATGCTCAGTAATAGTTTCCAAAAGAATTTCTCAGTCTGCTTTATCACTTTCCAATTCTTCAATAGTTTTCTGAAGCATTTCAATTTGAGCAATTAGGTCATCTTGAGTAAGAGAAATTTCTGTCATTTTGAAGAGAAAAATTAAGTTAATTCTAGCACTAAATTAGGCATCAGTCTTTGTAGATTTTTCAACGATTTTCCTTGCCAAGCAATGTCATTTGAACCTTTAATCATGATTTGACTGACGGCTTCCTTTCGGACATTGATAACAAATTTGGATAACATACTAATGTCGGAACTATTGAGAAATTCGAGGGGTTCTAAGTTTAAAGTAATGATCTCAGGATGTTTTGCTTTGATATGATCGAGTAATTCTACAATAGGTGCATAATCGGCCATTCCTCCTAATCTCAAAGATCCTTGAAAATGAATAATATCTGTTTCAGGATCATAAAAAACACGATAAGCTTTATCCAAAATTTCCATAAATTATGTTCCTCAATCCGTTTATTTAAAATTGAATTTGTACCATAGTGGTTAAGGTGCTTAAATCAGAATCTAGTAAACTTGCTTCAATTTTCCAGCCCATTGTTACTTCATAGTCGTGCATAATCGTAATAAAACCTAAACCTGATTCTAACTTATCCTCTTGCTCCGCTAATCGTTCCATCTTATTAATATATAAGTTTGCTGAATCTGAGGATAACAGTTCTTCAATAGCATCTTGCAAAGATTTAATTGTTTTTTGAGTAATACAATTGGTTGAGAATAAAATAACTGTTTCCCCTAATAGATGAATGCCAAAAGTGATAGGAGATTGCGCCATCTCTTCATGAAATTTCATGGCATTTTCTAGCAGTTCATTGGCAATATAGCTGACAGCCCCTTTGAGGCTAACTTGACGACTGAGGGAGCTTGGGTTATGTTCATTAACAGGAAAGAAGCTGGCAAGATAATTTGCCACAAAATCGGCAGATAAACCATTATTGCGCCATCTTTGTTGAAGAGGAAGGGAAGACGGGGAAAAACTAATCACCAAAATTGGTCACTTTTAGCTAAATTCTCTTGAAACTCTCCATAAACAAGCGTAATTACTCACCTTTTAGCCAAAGCTTGACTCTGATAGCTTTAAGCTCCATCGAAAGTCTATAGATTCCCCGTTAAATAGAGGAATCCATATTGATCAAACTTAAGCAAATTGCCTTAGTTGTTGAATTGCGACAAACTTCAATTTAAGTAGAGACGCTTCTGAAACGCCTCTACGGCTATCTGTAGCCCCATTCAATTCATGGGGTCTAACTTCAGTCTAACTTTTTTTTATGCTTCATCAAGAGCTGCAATGCCGAGTAAAACTTTACCTTCAAGCAGTTCTAAGCTAGCACCCCCTCCTGTGGAAATGTGACTCATTTTCTCAGCGACACCGACTTTTTCGACCGCCGCCACCGAATCACCGCCGCCAATGATGGTAATAGTTCCTTGTCCCGTCAATTCCGCTAAACTGTAAGCGATCGCTTCTGTGCCAGCCGCAAATTGATCAAATTCAAAAACCCCCATCGGGCCATTCCAAATCACCCCTTTACAGTCTGCGAGAGCCGATTGGAAGACTTTAATGGAATCAGGTCCAATATCTAACCCCATCCAACCATCGGGGATGGATTCGACGCTAACGGTTTGAGCATTGGCATCTTTGGCGAAGTTATCAGCAACGACGACATCGGTGGGTAAGAGGAAATCGACCCCTTTCTCTTTCGCTTTCGCTTCAAGGGTTTTTGCTAATTCGAGTTTATCGTCTTCAACTAAGGATTTGCCGACACTTAAGCCACGAGCTTTATAAAAGGTGAAAATCATGCCACCACCGATTAAGAGTTTGTCACACTTCTCTAGGAGGCTCTCAATCACGCCAATTTTACTGGATACTTTGGATCCCCCAATAATCGCCGCAAAAGGACGCTGAGGGTTATCAACGGCATTTTGTAAGTATTGCAGTTCTTTTTCGATCAAAAAACCGGCCACACAGGGACTCAGATAGTGAGTTACGCCTTCGGTAGAAGCATGCGCGCGGTGGGCTGTGCCAAAAGCATCATTAACGTATAAATCTGCGTTAGCGGCTAAAGCTTTGGCAAATTCAGCATCATTGCCTTCTTCTTCATTGTGGAAACGTAGATTTTCCAACATAGCCACTTGTCCTTCTCCTAGTCCAGCGATCGTCGTGGTTACGGATTCCCCGATACAATCGTCACACATCACTACGTCTTGACCCAATAACTCGGATAAACGCTGGGCTATTGAGGATAAACGCATAGAATCTACGACTTTTCCTTTTGGACGACCCATGTGACTACATAGGATCACTTTTGCGCCTTTTTCAGTAAGATATTGAATGGTGGGTAAGGCCGCCCGAATGCGTGTATCATCGGTAATTTTTCCTTCGTCATCTAAGGGGACGTTAAAATCTACCCGAACTAAGACTTTTTTAGCTTTTAAATCTGCCTCTGACAAATTGGCAACTGTTTTCTTAGGCACAGCCCTTTCCTCCTTGAATTGCTAGGTTATCTTAAAAAAGAATAAATTCAGACTGAAACAACTTACAACAATGACCCTTCCTCGCGGAAAATAGAAGTGAGGTCTGGTCTTTGTAAAAGATGGCTTCAGTGCAGATTGTACAGGAGTGCGTGTCATGTTTAAAACCATTTTATTTCCCATTGATCGCTCCCGAGAGTCCCAAGATGCGGTTGAAACCGTCAGCCGTTTGGTCAAAACCTTTAATGGTCGCTTGGTGGTTCTCTCGGTAGTAGAAAAAACAGCAACAGGGGCAGACCCTACGGAAACCACCGCCATGAGTTCCCCTGAGGCAGTGGCAGAATTATTAGCATCCGCTAAGACGTTTTTTGCCCAAGCTGGGATTACAATTGAGACGATTGAACGAGAAGGAATGCCGTCTTTTACCATTTGCGATGTAGCCGATGAAATTGAAGCGGATTTAATTGTGATGGGGTGTCGTGGCTTAGGCTTAACTCAGGAAGGGGCAACGGAAAGCGTTACCAATCAAGTGATTAATTTATCCCCTTGTGCGGTTTTAATTATTCCTTAGTCTGGTTAGCCTGAATTAAAAACCGATCAATTAGGCATCTGAAGTTATTAATTTCTTTGACGATTGATTGCTCCTTAACTGACTTCTGCTAGCCGTCTCTGGCGGTGAGAATTGCGGTTGCCTTAAGCAAGAATTTTATTCTCAATAAATAAAGGTTATTGAACGTTTTTGAGCTTATTGCGATCGCGCGTCGAAGATTGTTAGCATGCCATCAATACCCTAAAATTCTAGGTCATCTTATAGCCCTTAAAACCTTATAGGGGCTTTTTAAAATGATCAAGACTGAGATTAAAGAGATTTGATGGATATAATATATCCAAAAGGACGGGTCTGATATAGACTCCTTTTCAATCTCTTATTTTAACGAAAAAAGCATGAATTCCGGTTTACAATATCCTATTTTCGGCCCAGAAATTCACTGCCCTCACTGTCGCCAAGTTATTCCTGCTTTGACGTTGACAGACACTTATTTATGTCCCCGTCATGGTGCGTTTGAAGCTGACCCCCAAACCAAAGAATTAGTCCATCTTCAATCTGGCCGTCATTGGCGAAGTTGGAATCATGAATGGTATCGCCAGCATAATCATCCGGATGGCATTCGCTTTGAAATTCACGAAGCTCTTGACCGTCTCTACACTCAAGGATATCGTGCGACAAAGGTGATTATCGCCCGTCGTTATCAAGAACTGGTGAGTGGTTATTTAGAGCGTAATAGCTCATGGCGGGGCAATACAGAAGCCATTCCTCGATTATACGGTTTACCTGTTGAATTTAGCACTGAACCGGAAGACCCTTGTTGGGAAGTGATTAACTTTGATTTAGAGAAAGAACCGGGAGTTCCCAAACGCTATCCTTACTTTCGTTTATTTGAATAAGAAAACAGAACGGAAAAACATGGGTTTCTAAAAAAATAAAAGTATTATAGCAATTAAGTATAATAAGGGCGAAAACGGGAATCCAAATGATGTCTTTTCTGCTGATTGCATTGACAGCAAAGGGTTTGCAAGTTACTTATATCGTTACTTCCACCTTTGGCTAGGGGAATAATATGATCAATTTGTAATTGGGTTTCCGGATGGGTTTTATCACAACTTTGACATTGATAATTATCCCGCTGAAAAACGTAATTTCGGACAGATTCAGGAATGGGAATGCGAGGAGTTTTAGACATAAGTTAAAAAAATAATTGATTAATTTACTTTTTCTGAATTTCTCTGCGAATATCATCTTAAACAGGATTCAGGTTCTTTGATTTCAGATTTATCGGGAATGAATTCTATTTCAAACTTGATACAAATTCTTCCTTTTTGCCATCCTTGAGAACCAATTTTTAAGACTTCGCAAGGAACTCCAGTATTTAACCAACTATAATTAAGATAGTTTTTGTGAGAAATATATTGCTGTGTAGGCGCATTAATCTGTTGCTTAGATAAAGAATCAAAAATAAATTCATTAATTCCACTTTTAGCAATTGACTCACAGTTATTAAATCTCGTTATATTTAAACCAAACTGAATGACATCATCATCCTTAAAATGAGGCGTAAACTTGTGTAAATCTGACATAATTACAACTCCATTAAATAATTTTGTAGAGGCATAATATTATTATGCCAAAAGTAAAGGCGATAGATTTATGCTTGATTGATTTCCTGACGAATATCATCTAAACAGGATTCAGATTCTTTGATTTCAATAAATGGTATTTCGTCTACTTCATCCGACTCAAATTCTAAAACAATTTTAATTTTAATCTTCCCCTTTCTTAAAGGTTGTGTCGGTTCAAGTAATTGACAGTCAACGCCATGATTAAACCAGCGATTACCATCTTGTGAAATACTTCCTAGTGAAGAAATAAGGGTATTTAAATGTTTAAACCCTTCAGTAGAAAATGCAGCTTTCATTTTTTCTAGTAAATGTTAAACTTTTAAAGTTGATTGACTAAAAAGTAAGACACTATTGTCATGAGTTTCAGCATCTTTGACAATTTGGCGTTTATCATTCATCGTTTCGACTCCTTAATTAAATAAATAATTGTCGGGACATAAAAATATGATTCCCAAGATTAACGTATTGCTTTTAGGTTTGATTGATTTCCCGACGAATATCATCTAAACAGGATTCAGGTTCTTTGATTTCAGATTTATCAGAAATAAATTCTATTTCAAACTTGATGCGAATTCTTCCTATTTCCCATTGTTGAGAACCCATTCTCAAAATTTCACAATATACGCCTTCTTTTGACCAATTATTTTCAATCTGTTCTATATTACCATTTGAATCAATGATGTGATAATGTGAGGGAATTTGAAGTTTATGCTCAGAACACAAAGGATTTAGAATATTATTAAGATCTCTTATCAATCGTTCTTTTCCATTTTCCCAAATTGCACGACGTAGTTTATTAAATCGTGTCAAACAATTCTCATCGAATTGAATAACATCATCATCATTGAAATTAAGATTAAACTTGTGTTGATCTGACATAATTTGAACTCCTTACAGAAAAAAGATTGTACCGTTTAATTACCAAGGTTGGGTTGAACAGTGTTCAACCCCTTGTGATAGAGACATCAAAAATAATGTCCCTATCAACTATAAAATTAACTCATTAATTCCACCTCTATAATAGGGGAAGCATGAGAATTACCATTATCTTCAACAGAAAGAGTAATCGCTGGTTTTAGGGTTAACACTTCATCGCTAATAGAAGGGAGTAATCGTTCATAAACCTGCATAGATTCCATACAGGAATTAATTCCCATAATTGCTTGATTATACTGCTCAATTTTATCCTTCATCTCGGCTTGCAATTGTTGATTTCGAGCAATTTTTTCCTGCGCTTCCTGTTCCAGATTATGCTCTAGATGATTCCGCGCTTGTTGATATTGTTCTAAAATTAATTCCGCTTGAAGTTCAGCCATTTCTAATAATTGGGTTTTCAAGGTTTCCTTAATCGTTTGAGGGAAGTTTTGACGAACTGTCGCTGAGATTTTTGGTTCAAAATCGAGCTTCAGCAATTGGCGAATTGCAGGTTCAGCTTCTACCATTGTTTCACAATCATAACCTTGTGTCGTTTGTTGCAACGTTTGGCGAAATTGATAGATAGAAAACGTGCCTTCGTCATAGAATCTCGCACTTTCTCGAACATAGCGATCGCATTCTACCTTCGCCGCAGAAACTAAGGCATGGGTGATGTATTCTTTTGCCTTTTGGAGTTGCGTTTTAATGCCGCCATCATTGCCTAATAAACGGTATAATTTACG
This sequence comes from Microcystaceae cyanobacterium, assembly GCA_041746575.1. Taxonomy (GTDB): domain Bacteria; phylum Cyanobacteriota; class Cyanobacteriia; order Cyanobacteriales; family Microcystaceae; genus JBGTGT01. The sequence goes on along the minus strand of JBGTGT010000007.1, from coordinate 699 downwards.
GTACTGATCCGACTTTCTGACTCGATCTACTAGGCGAATAAAGCAAGCATTAACGAGCTGTTCAATTTCCTCGATTAAGACATCTTCTAAGTCATTGGCAAGATAATACAAGGCTTCCACTAATACGGCAATTAACGGCGCAGTTTGATTACAATGATGACTTTGAGTAGCACGACTATAGGCATTTTTAACCGAAAAGGTGCGAAGTAATTCATCCAAACGCGTTACCATTCTGGCTTTAAGTTTCTGAAAATCCTCCTCGTAAGCAGGATCATCATTAACGACAATAGCGTTCACTTGTTCCGCCATGAATTGTTTAAACCCGATGCCAATTTCTTGCAATTCTTGATTTAAACGTGTTAATTCTGGGGCTTTCATCGCCTCAATTTCACGGGGTTGACTATCTAATTCTCGATAAGTATCAAGGTAATATTTTCGCAAAGAAATACAAAGCGGTTGAAGATCATCTGCTAAATTGGCAAATAATTGGGGTCGTTTTTCTTCTGTTAAATAACGAGTAACCCCTTGGCGAAATTCTTCAATGCCACTATCTGCAATTAAGTAGGTGGGCAAAAATAGTTGTAAAATAGCGTAGTGGAGTATAAGGAGGAAGATTTAGATTTTGCCAGCCCCCTTAAAAGTGCATTTGAGTGAAACTGAAGATAGAGAACTGCTCGAATTCCAGAAAATTGAGGGAAT
>JBGTGT010000006.1:0-6907 GCA_041746575.1 Microcystaceae cyanobacterium | reverse complement strand
TGTTGCTGGAATGATTTAAGGCTATTACTCCATAGGCACAGAGCTTCTAGCTCCTCTCCACTAAGAAACAAATTCAGAGATTCTTGTTTCATCCCTTCCTGGGCTTACTTTTACTCCTTTATTCTATCTACAACTGTAGAGTGTAAACAGCCGCTTGAGGATTTCCGTCTGCCTATCGCGATAGCTTACTGATAACCTTGTTGAGCTTTGTGCGGTTTTAGAAAAGCTAAACCACTATAAAGGGCAAAAGCCGCATCCCAAGGGGTTTCTTCCCGACGCATAAAATTAATATGAGGGTCAATTTGCTTGAGCAGTTCTGCAAAATTGAGGGCATTTTCGGCAAAAGGAGTAAAATCTGACCAAACCTTGACATTGGGTAACTTTTGTTCCATAAATTTTTGAAAATATATCCAATAATCCCGCTTCGTATTTTGTCCCTCTGCAACCACCTGCTCAGTTTTAATCGCATAACCTTGATGAAATTGATAGCTTTGGTCACAAATCCGAATGATTGCTTTTTGTGAGGGCAAATGAAGGTCACATACCTTTGCATAATCTGAAATTTTGATTTTTCGCTCCATTTTGCCCCGTAAGCCCCGTTCAACATATTCCTCAAAAATGGGCAACATTCCTTCTACTCGTTGACTCACCCTCGACCAATCAAACGAAAAAATATCCCGTTGTCCCTTGTGCGGTTCATAAACGACTGTAACTTGTGGGTCAATAGATTCTATGAATAGAACAGGATACACGGTAATTTGATTGACTTCAACAATAGGGACACAAAAACAGGGTATTTCAGCTTTATTTAGGGCTTCGGCATAGACAGTTAACATCCCCATTGCCCCAGTACGATACAATCGCCAAGAACGACTGGGTAACTGTAAACGGGCTGAATAGGCATCAATTGCCATAATTTGGGCAAATTTTTGGGCGGCAGCTTGTTTGGCTTCTGCGGAAATGGCTTCTAAAACCAATATTCCCATTTTTTCACTGCCTGTGGTGGTCATTGCTTCTTTAATCGCGAATTTCCGTTGACTTTGAGCTTCTTGTTCATGATTTTTCTCAATCTGGGTAATACGATTGATTCCCAGCCGCGCCTGAGCAATAATTTTAGGATGGGTGAGGGTACGAAGGAGGGTTAAATAATCGTGATGGGCTTCTTCGGTCTTCCCTTCTGCTTCCAAAAGACGAGCATGATAGAAGCTAATCCAAGGATTCGTCGGGTCTTGCTCCTGTAATTCCGTTAATAATCGATCAGCGGTGGCGTAATCCCCGTTATTAATCGTTTCTAAAATTTCTTCTAGCATAATTTATGAATTCCCTTCAAAAAGATAAAACAGAACCGTCAGATACGCTTTCTAACGTTGCGCTCACTAGAGATAAAGCAATAATGGGGGCGGTTATTGAACGAAAAATTCGATTCCCTAAGGACACAGGCTGAAAACCAACAGCGATCGCCGCTTCTACCTCTTCTTGAGTCCACCCCCCTTCAGGTCCTGTGGCAATAATTGTCGGACGTGGGGGTTGACTTTGTAGATAAAGCAGGAGGTGGTCAGCTTGATGACGAGTAACGCAAAGATAGGCATGGGAATTTGATAGGTTAATCGTTTTCAAAACTTTTTCGAGGGAAATGACATCAAGAATTTGGGGAACTCGCTGACGTTCTGCCTGTTCGGCCGCTTCTAGGGCAATCTTACGCCACCGCTCTATTCTGTGAGGGCTAGGGTTCAGTAAGGTTCGTTCACTCACGAGGGGAATCAAGGTCGTTACACCTAACTCGGTACAGCAACGCACAACTTGATCAAAGCCGTTTCCTTTGGGTAAAGCGACCATTAAGGTAATTGGTTGAGGTAGTTCTGTATTTTCTTTGATTTCTTCAACAATAATTCCATATTCGTCTTTTAATTCCACTAACCAGCTACTTCCTAATCCATTTAAGGCTAAAAAGCGATCGCCTTTTTGCAAGCGAACGACTCCCCTTAGATAGTGCTGTTGTTGGGAGGTGAGTCGAATAAACTGCCCTTGTTGTTGTTGCGGGTCAATGACGAGGCGATAAACCGTCATGTGATAAAAGAAAAATTTTTGATTTCTTCATTGTAGGGGTTTAGTCCCCCAATAGATTCTTAAAAAATTCCAATAGACAACGCCCACTTCCTACTCTGCGGTTGAATTCCTCATCTTAATTAAGATAATTTGGAGAACAATTCTTGACAAAATCCTGAAATTCCAGAGATTTAAGATTGTCTAAACTCCCTAATTTTCTACTAGGAGGAATGATCCGTTTTCGGATTGGGCGTTGTGGGTTGATAACGAGACAGATGTAAATATAAACAGTTTATAACTTACCTCTATAAACGAAATGTGAACTGAACTTGACTGTTTGATCTGTCAGGGAAGCTTTTTATTGGCTTCAATTATTACTTTACCAAAAACGATTCAGAGTTCAAGAGAATTTAATAAAACTTTATAGCAATTGAGTTATTACTCTAAGATAAATTAATTTATGTTAAGTCAGCGCAAAGAAAAAATCAATGAACCGTCGAAGGATTGGTTTAATAGAAAATTTAGCCATTTTTGCAGTAAATTCATTTTATACTTAATTTTAGGAATTATTATTGACGATGTACGCTGTTCAGCGAGAAACGGCTTCTTTAAAAACAAGGGATGGACTGCGCTTAGATGCGGATATTTATCGTCCGCATAGCAGAGATACCTTTCCGATTTTATTAATGCGCCAACCCTATGGTCGTAAAATTGCCTCAACGGTGGTTTATGCTCACCCTCAGTGGTATGCGTCTCAGGGCTATATTGTGGTGATTCAAGATGTACGAGGGCGCGGAACCTCACAGGGGAAATTCGAGTTATTTGAGAATGAAATTGAGGATGGTCTAGATACGATTAACTGGGTGGCAAATTTACCCCAAAGCAACGGAAAAGTAGGAATGTATGGCTTTTCTTACCAAGGCATGACCCAACTTTACGGGGCAGTTCATCGTCCTGAGGCTTTGAAAACAATTTGTCCGGCCATGGTTGCCTATGATTTATACCGAGATTGGGCGTATGAAAATGGAGCATTTTGTTTAGAGGGTAATTTAAGTTGGGCGATTCAATTAGCAGCAGAAACCGCCAAAATTAAGGGCGATAGTCTGGCTTTCCAAAAACTATTTCAGGCCGCCCAACAGTTGCCCCTGAATGACTTTTTACCGGCAAATCCAAGTCTTTTACGGGAACTTGCCCCCGATTCTTTTTACCATGATTGGTTGAATCATCCCTGTGATGACGCCTATTGGCAAGCTTTATCACCCAAAAATCTGCTTTTTGAGGTTGATTTACCAATTTTACATATTGGAGGCTGGTTTGATCCCTATTTACGGGGAACATTAAATTTTTATCGGGCAATGGTCAGTCGTTCTCAATTTCTGCAATATTTAATCATCGGCGCATGGGGTCATTTGCCTTGGGGTCGTCGGGTAGGAGATATAGATTATGGTGCAAAATCAGTCAGTTGGGTAGATAAGTTACAAATTTCTTGGTTCGATCATTTTTTGAAAGGTAAATGCTCTGATATACTTACTAAAATGCCTGTTTGTTTATTTGAGATGGGAAGCAATCAGTGGCGATATTTTGAACAATGGCCGCATTCCTCAAAAATTCATTACGATTTAAGCAGTTCAGGTTTAGCAAATATCACAGAGGAAGGAAAATTAAGCAAAAATCCACCTGATAGCCCTAAAATAGAGGACATCATTGTTCATGACCCATGGCGACCCGTCCCCTCATTAGGAGGTCATAGTGCAAGCCCTGCGGGGTCTTTTGAGCGTTCCCTAATCGATCATCGAACCGATGTGTTAACCTATACTTCGTTGCCTTTAGAACAGGAGTTAACGCTTCTCGGGGAGAGTAATATACAGTTATATTGCATCGCCGATACAAGGAGTTACGATTTATCGGTTATTCTCTCACAAATCACGCCCAATGGTCAAGTTTATTCGGTTACTCAAGGGTATATTCGTCTTGATTCTCCCCCATTACCCATTCATTTGACCTTACAAGCAACCTATCAGAAAATTCCCCAAGGTCATCGCCTCAGATTAAGTGTCAGTGCGGCTTGTTTTCCGGCTTATCCGATTAATTCAGGAACGGGTTCTTTCCCGAAAGATAGCCAATTAATAGATGCACAAATTATTACGCTTAAGTTGATTACAGGAAAAGATTATCCAACCCAAATAATTTTACCCCTTTTTAATCTGATATGATATTGAACGAGGTTTGTTGAGGTAATTAGAATGTCTAACTCGTTTATTCAAATAGATTCAGTAATAGCGATTTTTATCAGTATCGGTTTAGGAATGGGTATTAATCTGAATCCTGTCAAAGCGGTTACGATACCATTAGCAAATTCGGGGTTTGAACTGCCAGAACAAACCAATGAACCTATTCCGGGAGCGGGTTTTTTCGACTTTGATACCCCTTCCGGTTGGGATTTATATGACCCTAATAACCTCATTCCCGTTGATGCTAGCTTAATGACTTCGTTTACAGGGGGTTGGAAGCCCTCTAGTGTGTTTTTTGCCACGATACCTGAAGGCGACCAAATTGGCTCTATTTTTCTTGTTCCCCCCGGTGCAGGCGAAGTGGGTTTTGCCCAAAATGCTGGCGTAATTCTTCAGCCTAAAACTGTTTATACTCTCTCGGCGGCTGTTTTAAATACTCCCGGTTTACCTGGTGCTGAAGTATTTGAGGGTTTTCCGGGTTACCGCTTAGAGTTATTGGCTGGAAACACAGTCATCTCAACTGATAACAATACATTGGCTATTAGTGAAGGCGATTTCAAAATTGCCACGGTATCTTATACCAGTTCAAAAAATGATATTTACCTTGGAGAAACCTTAAGTATTCGATTAATTAATCCTAATCTTAATAATAATAGTGGACTTAATGGCGGCAATGGAGTAGAAGTTAATTTTGATGACGTGAAATTGAGTGCAGTATCTGTACCTGAATCTACCTCTCTTCTAGCTTATATGGCTTTAGCTTTAATCCCTATTCAAAGACAAAAACTTAAGAAATAAAATCTCGGTGAATTGCTAAAAAAATAAACGAAAATATGTTTATTTTTGGGGCTGACCTTGGAAAAGGGTTTAAAATAAAATAAAGTCTTTTTGTAATGCTTTAATGAAACGCCCTATTTATTTAGATTGTCACGCCACTACCCCGATGGATCAACGGGTATTAGAAGCAATGTTACCCTATTTTACAGAACATTTTGGTAATCCTTCTAGTATTAATCATTTCTACGGCTGGGAAGCAGAGGCGGCTGTAAAAAAAGCAAGAGAAACCTTAGCCAATACAATTAACAGTGAGCCAGAAGAAATTCTCTTTACCAGTGGAGCGACAGAAGCTAATAATCTGGCAATTAAAGGTGTTGCAGAGGCTTACTACCAAAAAGGGCAACATATTGTCACTGTTCAAACAGAACATCGCGCAGTGCTAGATCCCTGTCGCTATTTGGAGGAATTAGGCTTTGAAGTGACGTATTTACCGGTAAAATCTGATGGTTTAATTGATATGGATACTTTAGATAAAGCGATTCGCCCTGATACTATTTTAGTCTCAGTAATGGTGGCAAATAATGAAATTGGCGTGATTCAACCTATTGCAGAGATTGGGGAATGCTGTCATCAACGAGAAGTCTTATTTCATACAGATGCCGCACAAGCGATCGCCAAAATTCCCTTAAACGTAAAACGAATGAATATTGACCTAATGTCATTAACAGCGCATAAAATTTATGGTTCTAAAGGAATTGGGGCATTATACGTCCGTCGTCGTTCACCCCGAGTTAATTTAGTCCCTCAACTTCATGGCGGTGGTCAAGAAAGAGGGTTAAGATCAGGGACATTATACACACCTCAAATTATCGGATTTGCCAAGGCAATCGAAATTGGTTTAGAAGAATTAGAGGGTGAATCAAAGAGACTAATTCAGCTAAGAAATATCCTGTGGAATAGATTAGCAAGTTTGTCCGAAATAAGGCTTAATGGTCATCCTGAACAAAGATTAGCCGGTAATTTGAATATGAGTTTTTCGGGCGTAGATGGGGCGGCGTTATTATTAGGATTACAGTCAAAAGTCGCTCTATCTTCGGGTTCTGCTTGTTCTTCAACAGAAACAAAGCCTTCTCATGTCTTAAAAGCCTTAGGGCATTCCGATGCTTTAGCTTATGCGTCTTTACGTTTCGGTATAGGTCGCTTTAATACAAGCACAGAGATTGAAGCGGTAGCAGATACGGTCATCACTACCGTGAAAGCTTTACGTCAAATGAAGTCTAGGGTATGAATACCGACTTACCTCGCTATTTCCAAAATATCATGATTTAGTTTTATCATCCCAATTTAAAGGATTAAACGTGATCGCCTCTCAACTTTTTTAATGTTTAGAATATTCGATTTCCGCCCTTTAAGCTTTTATTTTATTTAATTTGTCTAAAACTTCTTTTTCTAAACCTCTTGACCATCGGTATTTAGAACTTTCATGATTGTAGCGACTGACTTGTTGTTTTAATGCTTCTACGCATTGAATTATATTTTGCAAATTTTGTTGAGTTTTGACTGTTTTTATTTTATTAGCCATTTCTAAATAATCATCTACTATCATCTCTGCTTCTTCCAATGATGCTCCGTGATCTTGATGATAGCGACGCATTTGCTCAGACATTTCTTTTTAATAAGATACTATACTGTTCAAACAAGCTAAGTCTAACTTAGGGTTTGCTGAAAAAGTTTTGAGAAAATTTATGCCGCCAAACCCTGATTAATCTCCGATTCATTAATAAGTCTGACTGTTATAAAAATGCTGCTAATATAATTTTTGATAATGTCTCGTTGATTTTTTAGTTCATTGG
>JBGTGT010000005.1:0-33084 GCA_041746575.1 Microcystaceae cyanobacterium | reverse complement strand
AAAACACATGAACTGGCTGGTCGGATTTTTGAAGACGAATATGATTTGGCGATCACTGTAATCGAGAGTGTAGAAACTCGCGCACAACGATCGCAACATACTACAGAACGTTTTCTATTTAATTCTGCCTAGCTACTTATTATCTGAATTGCAACAAAAACGCTTAATCCCCAAAACAGAATTAATCCTTAAATCGGATGCTAATCTTAAAGAATAACCGATTATTTCAATAGACCTTTATGTATGATAGGATTATCTATGATTGAGGAGAAAATAACCATGACCAATCCCAGTGAAGACTGTTTAAGAGTGGGTCAACTCGCTCCAGATTTTACGGCAACAGCCGTATGTGATCAAGCCTTTAAAACCATTAAACTTTCCGATTATCGGGGAAAATATGTTATTCTCTTCTTCTATCCTTTGAATTTTACTTTTGTTTGTCCGACAGAAATTAATGCGTTCAGCGATCGCTACCTCGAATTCAATCAGTTAAATACGGAAATTTTAGCGATTTCAGTAGATAGTGAGTTTTCTCACCTCGCATGGATTCAAACTGATCGCAAGGAAGGAGGAATTGAGGAGGTCTCTTTCCCCCTCGTCTCGGATCTCAAGAAAGAAATTAGCACCGCCTACAATGTCCTTGATACAGAGGCCGGTGTCGCGTTACGCGGTTTATTTATTATAGATAAAGAAGGCATCCTTCAACACGAAACTATCAATAACCTCTCTTTTGGTCGCAGTGTGGACGAAACATTGCGTACCCTACAAGCGATTCAACACGTTCAATCTCATCCCAACGAAGTTTGCCCCGTCGGTTGGCAGGAAGGAGATAAAACGATGAGTGCAGATCCAGTTAAATCCAAGATTTATTTCTCAAATATGAGAAAAGAGACGTAAAAACGCCTCTCTAGCAATCAGACGACAATATTCTCAGTGATCAATCAATACCTAGCTATTGGGTAAATTTTGGCTGGTGTAGGCGTCTACCGTAAACCCAGGGACGCGATCATTGTTATTGTCTTTACCTGTAACAGATTTGGCCACTTGCTCAAAAGAGGCAGAACGCCAGTTTCTTTCGTGAATTGGTTTACTTTGCTCGCCTCGGAAGTAAGCTTGAGTCCCAATGACGGCTGCCGCAGCCCAACCAATAATCAATAATGCAATTAATAAAACAAACATTGTATCTTCTCCGCTATAGTGTTAAATTTTGTTAATCAATCTGTAAATAAATGTAACAATTAATTGAAGTGTCTGTCAACCTATGCTTGGTTCGGTTTTTACCAAAAGCAACCGTCAAGTGAGAGAAAGCCCGTCCATTTTAATAGCTGGCTGTGGAGCGAGACTAAGCATTTTAAGCCATTGTATTTTCTCTTAAAATAACGTGAGTTCGACCATCAAAAAATCTACGAGACTTCTTTATTTAATTTTTTTGTGCAGGGGGTGCGGGGGAGGCACTCCGTCCCCCGTTGGGGGGTTTGGGGGGCTAGTCCCCCAATCAAGAATTTGTTTTTCTTTTCCTAATCCCAAGTAAACTAGAATGAACAAAAGGATTAAGATAATTGCCCTCGTCGAACTCACGTTAAAATAATCTTGCACTACTTACTACGCAGGATATACGTTAAGACAACGATATGGCTATTTTAACTTTGACACTTAAGCTTCAGCTTCCTTTTGATCGGTTGAACCAAGGCAAAGCGCAAGAGTTTGACTGATTGACTAACCCTCTTTTGTCATGTTAGGGAGTCTCAAAGCATGACGTTTCATAACCAACGAACACGGAGGGATTCGAACCCCCGACACTCAGGACCGGAACCTGATGCTCTATCCAACTGAGCTACGTGTCCAATTTTTCTCTAAGATAACATTATAGCTTAATCTCAGCCGATTCAAGCCGTCTTTTGCCTGATTAGATTCATGACCATTTCTCAACAGATTCAACAGATTAAAACAGAAATCCCCCCTAACGTGCGATTAATCGCGGTGACAAAGCAAGTTTCTCCCGCCTCTATCCGTCAAGCTTATGAGATGGGTATCAGAGATTTGGCTGAAAATCGCTTGCAAGAAGCTCTAGAAAAGCAAGAACAGCTAAAGGATTTATCAGACATCTGCTGGCATTTTATTGGTCATCTACAGACAAATAAGGCGAAAAAGGCTTTAGAAAACTTCCCTTGGATTCATTCAGTGGACAGTCTAAAATTAGCGCAAAAATTAGCGATTTTAGCCGAAAATTCCAATATTTCTCCTAAAATATGTTTACAGGTAAAACCCCTAAAAGATGACAATAAATATGGTTGGACGATAGACGAATTATGGCAAGATGTACCCGAATTAGAACGGTTAAAATCGCTTAAAACCGCAGGATTAATGACAATTTTACCGCTCAGTTTAAGCCAAGAAGAGACCTTCAACGCATTTAAAACGATTCAAGCCTTAAAAACCAAAATTAACGATCAATCTACTTTATCTTTGACAGAACTCTCGATGGGAATGTCGGGAGATTATCCCCTTGCCATTCAAGCCGGCTCAACAATGATTCGTCTCGGTCGAATTTTATTTGGCGAAAGTGTTAACCCTTGAGATAAAGTGTTAATCATCAATATTAATCACTTCCGATGTCCTTAGAGCAAGAAGCCTTCCAAAAAATTCTTCAGAAAGGCAAAAGATCCCGTCAATTGGTGCTGGATTATGCTCTTGGTACGTCAATTTTGGGCTTAATTCCCATTGGGGGCATTTTAACTCTAAAATTTCTGGTAGCGATCGCTTTGGTTTTAAAAATGATGTGGGATTTAGGGGCAATTTGGCAATTTCCCGATGGACAAGACGGGTTGGCGATCGCCGGTTATGTGGCCGGTTGGATTGGCGGCGTTACGATGGCGTTGATGGCATGGTTTACCCTTTTTGCCATCGGAATTTATGTGCCTTATTTAAAAGGTTTTGCCGTAGCAGCTGCCTTTTTTACGCTTGTCTGGATTGTCGGACAGGCCACCCATCATTTTTATCAAGTTGGACGAATTGAAGCCCTTTCTGAGGAAATAAAGTCATCATGATGAAACGTCGCCAAATTCTCTTAGGATGCGTGGGTACAGGCATTGTAGCGACCGTAGGATCTGAATATGAAGTACGGCAAGAAAAAAAACAATTGATCGAATTGGCTGAACAACAAGAACCCCAAAATCCCCAAAATTTGTTAAAAGCGGCTTTTGAAGCGGATGCAGAAAAGATTTATGAAGGAGAATCTATTATTCGCTCCCTTAAGTTATCTCATCCCCACATTCCTTATAATTCAAACGTTTCTAAACGTCTAATTCGCTGTAGTAAAATTGCCACGCAACAATATTTAACGGGAAAAACGATTCCCACCTATGACGGCAGAATTGAAACCTTACCCGCCTATGACCCTAATCTAAAGCAGTATCAACAAATTGCCGCTTTTCGAGGCAAAGAAGCTCAAATTACCCAACCCGTTGAAGTGGAAATGCCCACCACAGCTCAAAAAGATGCGATCGACCCTGTTGAGCAAAACTTAGGTAAAGCGGAAAATCAGATAGATGATGCCATTAAAATGGTAGTTAAGCTCAAAAAAGAGATACCTGTCTATTATGGCTTTGTTTTATCCTCGCCGACGGAAAATATTATGGTTTTTCGGGGAACACAAACCAGTATTGAGTGGCTCAATAACTTAACGGCTATTCAAACGGACTATACTGATCCCGTTTCAGGAAAGTATTTTGGCAAAATTCACGAAGGATTTCTGTCTAATTACAAAAGAATCATTGCTCCAATTCCTCGTGATGTTGCTAAGACTCTTAATCCTAATATTCCTTTTTATATTACTGGCCATAGTTTAGGATCTTCGCTGGCCATTTTAGCGGCCTTAGACATTGCCCTCAATGTCCCCCAACTAGCTTCCCAAATTCGTCTCTACACCTATGCCAGTCCTCGGATTGGCGATGTTACATTTGCCCAGCTGCATTCGCAAACCGTCCCTAATAGCTATCGAGTGGTTAACCTAGCAGATGCGATTACCCTGTTACCTCCAACGAAACTAAGGGGAATTTACGTTCATGTGGGTCAAGAATGGTCATTTTTATCCCAAGGAGGCGATTTTATGCCAAATCATGTGGTGGATACCTACGAGACAGCCGTTAATATTGGCGTTGAAACCCATCAATTACGCCATTTTCCCGTCACGGGTTTAAGTTGAAATCATTGCAAGGGTTTGCACGAAAAACTAAACTGTTGACCTGAATGAGAATAAAATTAATTGCCATTAAGAAAACATCTCTTTCTCTTGCTTTTTGCCTCTTGATTTTCTTGATCTGAATCTTTAAATTCCATTGAAAGTCTGTTAAGCTATGTAGCGAATTTAGCATTTTTCTCAAAAATTGAGACTACAATAGAAACAATTCATTAGAGGATCAACGGGAGGAATCTATGTTAGTGATTCTAACGGCAGAAAATGTTCTCTCTCCTCAGAAAGTTTGTTCTGGGTGTTTATTAGCCACCCGTCAAGGTCGACCTCGTTGGTATCAAGGTCATCTGAGTTGTGGGCGAACCATCCATGCTGCTGAAGGGTCAAGACCGACATTATACGAATGTCAAATGGGATTTAAACTGGTGGAAATTGATGATCAATCGAAAGGGTTAGCCCCTGCTTTCACTTAAACTTTTTTTAAGCTTTAAGGTTGTCCTGACAACGGATGACCGCAACTGGCACAAAAACGATCTTCTGGTTTAACCGGAGAACCACATTGTGTACAAAAGCGTCGCTGGGAAGCCGGTGAAGCGTCCATGTTCATTGCCATATTACCCATTTTCATCTGCATATTGCCCATGTTCATCGGTTGCAGGGGTTGCATTGGTTCTAGGGGTTGAATTTCGCTGGAGGACGTTTGTTGGAGTGGTAATGATGCCCTGTTACTTAGATTCATTGAACCACTAGCGATACTCATTTGAGATCCTTGCAAGATAAAATGGTGTTCTCCTTGGGAAGTCATAATTTTAATCACCATACCGTCCCCTGTAGAATAGATTTGTGGGGGAGAAGACCAGATTCCGGTCGTAAATTGACTGCTGGACTGTTGTTGCTGTCCTCTGCTTTGACTGACTAAGGTTATCGCCGTTTGGTTACCTAGGTTATCGAAATATATTTTTTGTCCTTTTCCGAGATCGCAAAGATAAGTCATTTTAGTACAGCTTCATTCAGTGGACTTCGTTTCATTGTAAAACAAAATTATTTGATGACACGCGCTCTTTCAAAAATTAAAATGAGCCTAAACGCCTTAGAAAATTCTGAAATCTAGCCAATATCGTTGGAAATAGAATTTCATCGTCTTTCGATTCATAGTTGTCTAATATTTGACGTCCTAAGGGGGTAAGTCGAAAACTATCAGTAATCCCTTGTCCGTCGACTTCTCGCCTTAATAATCCGACTTTAATTAACCATAAAAGTTCTCGTTCAACTTGATTTTCTGAGAGAATTTTACTAAGATAGCCTTGTTTAAGTCCATTTTGACCGGCAATTTGAGGCAAAGGAACGCTATGATCTTTAAGATCAACCCATAACGCCCGTTTAAAGGGAGAACATCTTAAAGCCCGTTCGGCACGCCGTAGAGTATTAAGGGGATAGGTCATCGAATTTTGCTTAGAATCAAGGGAATATAGCATTTTATAAGATCATCATTAGGCGTTATCGTTTATGATTGATGTTAACGAAATAAAGTCATCTATTAAGAGAACTGTCAGACCTAAAAACGGTTGTAAGATAAATAACGAACCTGATCGTTGAACAATTACCGTTCCTCCTAGAGGTTAATCATCATGTTTGGACGACAACGTCAAGAATCCGAAAATTCCGAATTATTCCCCAACAATAACCCCTTACCGACCGAAATGTCCTTATCAGACGACACTCAAGAAATGATAAGGGTAACTGCTTCTGAAAATCAAGAGGGAGTGGATGCTTCGCCCGAAGTGGTGACAATTGTTGAAAAAATTAGCGGTATTTTATCCCCTTATTTTATTGTCTTAGTAGGGTTATTTCTGTATAAAAGTAATGTATTTTTGGGGACAATTTTAATTCTAGTCGGAATTTTATCGCTCCTGAATATCTCTTGGCAAGATATGATAAACCTATGGGAAAAAATCCAAAAAACCCTCAATACGAATGAGACGGATTTTAGCCCATAATTTTGACCAACCCTTAAGGACGGCGAAAACTCGGTAAGGCAATGCCTTCTGCCGCTTCCCGAAAGGGCTCAACCGCTTCACTGTAGTCAATCGGCAAGACAGCGACGACATTTTCGTGAGGACGGGGAATAATCACCCAAGTCTCTAACGCTGCCCCTTCCGTTTTTTCAATGGCTTCAATCCCTGCCGCCATAGCCGTTTTCACTTCTTGAACATCTCCGCGAATATTCAAAGTAAATCGCGCGCTTCCTGCCCGAATATAGCCAACAATGGTAATTCTTCCCGCTTTAACCATGGCATCAGCCGCCGCCAAAATCCCAGGAAATCCTTTACTTTCAATCGAGCCAACAGCAGATTGTGCAGGCATGGGGTCAACTCCTAAATAAATACAAATTTAAAAATTCAAAATGCCGTTATGCTTGAATCTTTAGCCTCTCTACTATAGTCGAAAGGGGGTACACCAAACTAGAGGTTTGTCAGGAGAAGAAGTAATTTTAGTCATACAACCATTTAAACTCGAAATTCTGACACTTCTTCGCTATAATCTACCGGAAGAACCGCTAATAAGTTTTCGGGAGGGTTAGGCACCGTATAATGACTCACCACGTTGCCGCCATAACCTTGGGTTGCCGCCTCTAAACCCGCCTTCATCGCCTGATTCACCTCAGAAACCGGCCCTCGAATCGCCACGACAAATTCCCCTCTTTCCGCTTTATCAAAATAAACAAGGGTAACCCGCCCTCCTTTAACCATCGCATCAGCGGCTGCCATGACGGGGGGAAAACCAAGGGTTTGAATAACACCAACAGCTTGGGGCATAAAAGAATTGACTCCAGACAAAACGCTTAAGACAGACCGATTCTCCTCCTAAGATATCACTAAACTTCAGCCAATTGGGTGATTTTTCCGACAGGTCAAAAACGTTACTTTCATTAAAACGTCATTTGACGGTCACGGAATCTTCACAATTGTTCTGTAAACTCAATGGCTAATCATCCAGCAATGGAATCAGTTGTGTTGAATACCCCGCTTAAAAAATCATGGTTGAATTGGTAAAACGCAGACAAAAACTTATCTACTTTTTACGGGAGGAACTCCAAATTCCGGTGGAGTCTATTTCACTCGCTCTACGAGATCCTGCTCTCCCTTTGGGCTCGTTACCGATGATTTTGTGGAAATATGGTTTAATTACCCTGCGACAGTTAGATTGTATCTTTGACTGGCTGGAACGTCAGGAGTATCGAGCAGATTAAAATCCTCTACTATTATTTTAGGGGACTCCTTTAAGAAAGGCAATCAGAAACAGACAAAGGGGTTCTTTATGGAAAAAACGATCAAAGATTGCGGAGAACAGGGAGTTTTAAAACTTTTACAAGCTTTTTGTCCGTCCGATATCATTGGCGATGATGGGGCGGTGTTACCCGTTCCCCCTGAACAGCAATTGGTCGTCACAACGGATATGTTAGTAGAAGGGGTTCATTTTAGCGATCGCACCACTTCAGCCGAAGACGTGGGATGGCGAGCCGTTACTGCTAACTTATCGGATTTAGCGGCAATGGGGGCTTTACCGTTAGGAATTACGGTAGGATTAGGCTTAACAGAAGATAAACCCCTAAAATGGCTAGAAAGTTTATACCAAGGGATGGCAAATTGTCTTAATACCTATGGTGGAGTAATCCTAGGAGGGGATATTTGTCGGTCTTCAAAGATAACGGTTTCTATTACAGCGTTAGGCTGGGTTTTTCCGCAGAAAATTATCCGTCGTTCTACCGCACAAGTCGGAGATGCCATTCTCGTTACGGGATATCATGGGTTATCAAGAGGAGGCTTAGACTTATTAGTACATCCCGAAAAAGGAAGTCATTTAGCAAAAAATGCCAAAAATAAACTGATCAACGCTCATCAACGCCCCAAACCCCGTCTAGACGTCATTGAGATTTTACAAGACAAGGATTATTTTTTATCTATCGCCGGAATGGATAGCAGTGACGGGCTAGCAGATGCCATTATTCAGATTTGTCGTTGTAGCGAGGTAGGAGCGCAAATTCAGACAAAATTATTACCACTTGCCTCAGAATTAGCGGAATGGGTAGGAGAAGAACCCGCCTTAGACTGGACGTTATACGGCGGAGAGGATTTTGAATTAGTTCTCTGTTTGCCAAGAGAAAACGCCGAGAGATTAATCGCAGAATTAGGAGAAGAGGCGGCAATTATTGGTGAAATTACGAAAGATAAAACGGTGCGTTTAATGAGCCTAAATTCTTCTAAAATTTTGACTTTAGCAGCAGGATTTCAGCACTTTGGGCAAAATAACGCTTAATTAAGCGACCCATAAATGTTGAGCAAAACGAATCGAAAAACTGATAAGAACAACGCCAAAAAAGACCATCATGCTATAACCCCAACGGAAAGAACGAGAGAATAACACTCCGAGGGCAATTGAAAGAGAAATAATCCCGTAGGCGTAACGATTGAGAGAACTGGTGCCACCTGATGACAAAATTAAACCTAATGCACAAAATCCATAAAGAAGGGTTACGAGACTCAAATGTCGTCTTAAATGCCAAAGGAGATAGCATCCCCCTAAAATTGACAGCGTATTCAGCAAAGGGTCACCCGCTAAGAGCCATAAAATGACAAATAGGGCAAAAAAGCCATAATCAACCGTGGACTGACCTAATTTTGTCTTAAAACGCCATAGGAGAACAGCGATCGCCCCGATTAAACCGAAAATTAAAGGGTGAAGGGGATCTTTGATGCTCCCATGATGCCAGTTTGCGCTACCTGCCGTAATTTCGACAATCATACGCCACCATCCTAGCCCATCGAAGCCTCGACTTCTTTGCCAAATAGTATGTTGTACAGTGATAAAGGCAAGCGGATGACCAAAGGTGAGCCAACAATAGACTCCATAGGCGAAAACTCCTGCGCTACAAAGTAAAGCAGAGAGATAAGCAGTAAATGATTCTTTTTTACGGTAAGCAGTCATCAAAAGAGCAGGAATGAGAGCTAATCCCGTGACACGTGTTGCCGTTGCTAAACTTCCCCAGATGGCGGCTAATCCGTAACGTCGATGATCGAAACAACGTAAAGCTAAAGTGCTACATAGCAAAAATAATCCCTCGCTATAGACCACTGTACCAAAGAGGGACAAGGGACACCATGCAAGGACGGCGGTTGTCCACTTTGCCGCTTTGCTGTCATGATTTTGCGCTACCCAATCATAAACAACGATCAATGTCGCAAAAAAGGCTAAATTATTGCTCAATGTTCCAGCAATAATCCCCGATAAACCGAATTTCATCGCAAGACTAATTAAGAGGGGATATAACGGGAAAAAAGCCACATTGGCACCGGGTTGATGATTTTCTAATATTTCGTAACCCGAAGCAGCAATACTCAGATAAGCCTCACTATCCCATGCTGAAAAGACTTGCCATCCAAATTCTGCGGCGATTCCGCCTGAAGGTTGGGCTAAGAGGGGAGCCACTCCTAACATGGCGAGCAGAATTACCCCACGACTTAAAATTCCCATCAATAACGGAAAGGACAAATGACTAGCCAAAGGGGTTTTAGGAAAATTGACCCGTTTTGAGAAAGGGGTTTTTACCATAAGGATTGATGATCAGTAATTAGTACCCAAATTACCATTAATCAGTAGCTACGGCATTTTTGCGGCAATTTGAACAACCTGCCACAGTTGACTTAAAGCCTCTTGACCATCAGGATCTAAACAAGGAAAAACCCTTAAACTGGGGAGACGATTGGCTAATTTCGTTGTCGCTTTATCGAGGGTAACTAAGGGTAAAGTAGCCAATTCAGGAAGGGTAGCAAATATTCGTAGGTAATCATTTTTATGCTTAAGTTTATGTCCATCCAAGACGACAACGTCCACATCCCATACTGAGACAAGTAAGGACGCTTGCTCTAAGTCATCCGCTTGTAAGATACGATGATTCTGCTTAGAAAGTTGATTAATGAGAGCTAAATCTTGGGGGGTTAGGGTAGAACCTTGAAAGGTATCACTATCAGGATGGAGAAATAACAAAGTCAAAGAGGGGTTCGAGAGGGGATTTTCTAAAGACTTTCCTTCTTTATTTTCGTTCAGTAGCCGCTTTAACACCTCTAAATCGCTAGGTAAGCTTAATATCGCATCAGCTTGATAGGTTTTGAGAGAACTATCTGTTTGATAATCGGTCAAAATAATGCGAATTTGCTGTGTTTGAACATCCGACTTCAGTAAGGTTAAGACATCCCATCCTGACAATAAAGGAAGCCAAGGATTAAGAAAAATGATGTCTGGTTTCAGTTGACGGGCTTTTTCTAAAGCTTCTGTCCCTGTACGGGCAATTACTACCTGATTTCCCAATTCCGACAACTTATCTGTCAAGTCTTCAATCCAATGAGGGAGCGTTTCTACCACTAAAACTAACGGTTGACGTTTAGAGGAAGCTGAAGCGGAATATTCCTGATTTTGAACCGGTAGCAGTAAGGTAAATTGACTTCCTTGTCCCATTTTCGAGCGAAACGATAAATCTCCACCATGAGCGCGGGCGAGACGTTGCGTTAAGATTAAGCCAAGTCCTACCTGAGGATAATGGGCATTAAGACAGGGATTAGGGGATTGACCGTGTTGCAAAAGAGAAGATTGAATGTCTTCGGGAATACCTTCTCCCGTGTCCCAAACCGTAAAAGTCACCCAACGGGGACATCCTTTGACACGAATGCCAATTTTTCCATCATTCTGGCTTAATTTAGCAGCATTCTCCAAAAGAACACTTAACATTTGTTGCAGTCGTTGTTCATCGGCTATCAAAGTTTCGTGATTGTCAATTTCAAGAATAAAATCCGGCAAATCACTTTCAGGGTTATTATTGCGCAGATTTTGATAGGCTTGCTGACAAAGGCTCGGAACATCAATCGAATGCGAATTTAATTGCAGTTGCCCATTCTCTAAGCGAGTTAAATCTAGTAAATTATTGACCAAAACCATCAATTGACGGCTACTACGGTAAATTAAATTAGCATAACGTTCCTGTGCCGCGTTCAAAGGGCCTACGCGGCGATCTTGTAATAAACTAGATAAACCGACGACAGCCGTTAAAGGGGATTTTAATTCGTGGCTAATAAAGTCTAAAAATTCATCTTTCAAGCGGTTTAATTGCAATAAATCTGCATTTTGTGCTTCTAATGTTCGGAAGTCCTGCTGTTGTTCTGTAATATCAAGCGCAATGATTAAGACCGTTTTCTGTTGAAGAGACAATCCTAAATAGGGAAAATAAAGAAACTGCCAGCGATGCTGAGGAAACAAGGATTGAGAAGGACAAAAATCAATATAATCCGCTTTTTTGCTAGATTGCCACTCAGAATAAGCACGGAAATCCTCAAAATTGTTCGCGTCCGTCTCAGGCAGGGTAGGAGAACGCAGAAAAATAGAGGGGAGCGATTCGGGGGATAAAGGACTAAAGTTGCCAATCTTTTCACACCAAAGCCGATTCTGGTACAAAATTTCACCGGATTCTTTTTTGAGTAAAATGGGCAAGGGTAAAGTGTCCAGCCATGTTTCTAAAGCTAGATAGGGAGAAGAGGCAGTGAGAAGGGGGTCAGGGACGCTTGAGTCCGTCACGTTTTTTCCAAATCCAGACAACAATTTTTCTCTATTATGGACTTATCTGCTGATGATCTGACAGCTTGAACTCATAATTTATTACAGTTTTGTCTTGATTATAAACAAATATTAATTTAACTGGGCAGTTTATGCTAACGTTTTTACCAGAACCCTTATAGTGACAAAACTTAACGGGTATCATTATTTTAGCTGTAAAGTTGATAATTTCCTTGTATTCTCAACTATCCATTTGTTTATTTGTTTCCTCAGCCAACACCGCTCAATTCTTGAAAGAAAGTTTGAGTGACGGGCGATATCACCTACATTTTGTAGATTCCGCTGAGGCTTTTATTCACCATGTTAAAAATCATACCGAAGAGATTGATTGTTTGATTGTTTTGTCAGAAACGGCTATTCTACCCATTTTCAATCAGTTATATGAGCAGGGAACTCTTTTACCGGTTGTTATTATTGATGCACTAGACAAGGAGGTCTTTTTTAGAGATAATCTCTCAGAATGCCCCATTTATTTTTACCATAATTCAGAAGTTCATCTCAAACTCGAGCAATTAGGGCAGATTAACACGTCCATTGATTTAGCAATTACGCAATTTCTTCATCTTGCTCCTAGTTGCCTTTTATCGTCAGCCCCGAAAACCTCCTCTACTCTTCAAAAAATCGACGATCATCCCAGTTCTCTCATCTTACAACAACGTCGCCTAGCGGAGAAACTGAAAGAACGATTGGGCTATTTGGGTGTGTATTATAAAAGAGACCCAAAATACTTTTATCGCAACCTTTTCCCTGACCAAAAAAAGAACTTATTACAACAACTCAATTCTTATTATCGTGATATTATTCTTTGTTATTTTTCTCAAGATTCCGATGTCAATCAATTAATTGATCAATTAGTCAATCAAGCCTTTTTTGCAGATGTTTCTGCCTCTCAATTTTTGGAAATTCACATGAAACTGATGGATGAATTTGCGCAACAACTCAAATTAGAAGGAAGAAACGAAGAAATTTTGTTAGATTACCGTCTGACGCTAATTGACGTCCTAGCTCATTTAGGGGAAATGTATCGTCGCTCAATTCCCCGAGAAGATATTCCCCTTGATTTGCTCTATCGAATTGAATAATGTAAGTTTCATGAAGCGATCGCTAAAACAGTTTGGACAAAACAACATCGGTGGGATAATGCTATTTCCTGCGCTGTTTCTCTTAGGACTGGTTTTCATTTATCCTATTGGCCGTGCTATTTGGCTCAGCCTTTTTACGAAAAACTTAGGAAGCCAATTACAGCCTATTTTTTCAGGATTTAGCAACTATCAGCGCATGGTGGGAGACGGTCGTTTTGGACAAAGCTTACAAAATACACTTATTTTTACTTTTATCAGCGTTACCCTTGAACTGATTTTAGGCATGGTCATTGCTTTAGTATTGCATCAATCCTTTCGGGGTCGAGGATTCGTCCGTACCGTCGCTATTTTACCGTGGGCTTTACCCACCGCCGTAATGGGATTAGCTTGGGCATGGATTTTTAATGACCAATATGGTATCGTCAATGATCTGTTGCTACGCCTCGGATTGATTGACCAAAAGATCAATTGGTTAGGAAATCCCACCTTAGCAATGTTAGCTCTAATTAGTGCGGATGTTTGGAAAACAACACCTTTTATTAGCATTATTTTATTAGCTGGATTACAAGCCATTCCGCAAGATTTATATGAAGCCCACGCCCTCGACGGGGCAAATTCGTGGCAAAGTTTTTATCAAATGACACTGCCGTTATTAAAACCTCAGTTGCTCATTGCCGCCTTGTTTCGTTTTGCTCAAGCTTTTGGCATTTTCGACCTCGTACAGGTTATGACAGGGGGAGGCCCTGCCGGAGCGACGGAAACCCTCTCGATGTATATTTATACAACGATCATGCGTTATTTGGACTTTGGTTATGGTTCAGCGTTAGTGGTGGTTACTTTCCTTATGCTATTAATAGGAGTCGGTTTAATAGGGTTGATTTATCGACAATACAGTAACCTAAACCTAAATTTAGATGCCAAAAATCGCTAAAAAATCTAGGTGTAGTATTTCTCTTTCGCCGTGAGATACACTTCAAAATGCTCCCCGATTTCCGACAACTAAAGACGCTGTCTCTCGTCTATAAGAGAACGGCTATAGCGTTCTATCCCATCTTTACTTGATTCAGACAAGATAAATCCACTTTGCCAAAGTGAACACTAAAGGCAATCTGAATATTTTCTAAAGATTTGACTAACCAAGGTACGCCATCTTTTGTAAAAGATTCATAATGATTAAATAAAATCGAAAAGCGTTTTTCGAGATAAGGTTTTACTTTTTTACAAATTAATAAGACTTTGAGTAATAAGCCCACCGTGCGAGTCACTCCCATGTTACTGATGAGATCAATAAACACATAATGCTCAGGGTTTTGTGGGCTATCGACCACTAAATAATTTAAGAGTTGACTAGCCGTTCTTAACATTAAAAATTCACTGGGTTTTTGGGCGTCACATTCCGGTAAAGTATTTTGCAAAAGATTATAAATTTTTCGATTAAATTGACTTTTTCCTTGTTCTGTTCCCATGGCTGCAACTAAATATTCGTACAGTTGTCCCTTAAATCCGCCAAAGGTAGGGGTATGTAATGTATTACTTAAAAAATGATGGGATAGGCTTTTATAAGTATAGCCATCGCCCACGGTTCCGACATAATGCTTTAGGGAACGATTTAATTCTTGATCACTTAATAAGGTTGGATTATTAACCGGCCGAATAATGCGTTCTCCACTTTGCTCTTGTTGAATTTTGGCCAGTTGCGCCATCCTAACTTTATAGGTAATATAACGAGATAAATTAACCTCGTAGCGGCGTTCTGTTTGTGTTTTAATTTGACGTACTGTCTGCTGATGCTCGTAACTGCTATCCTCTCCCAATAAACAATGATTGTACAGATAAGGATAGCGATGAATTAAATTGCCCACAGCAGGAGAATTTTGTTGTTTAATATTAACAACTCTGGTTAAGCGTTGTAGCTTGATATAGTGGCCTGACTGGGTGAAATTTTTAACCAGTTGACGCAGTCGATTGGGCGTATTGTAATAGCCTTGCCGGGGAGGAGGAAGATTTTCAAATAAGCCAATTAAATCGGGAATTGCCCCCCCGAATTGAGGTTGCATTTGCCAACGATTTACTAAAATATGGCAACATCTATTTAAAAAATAATCAAAGGTTTGATCGGCTTCTTTGCTTTTGATAATTCTTTCTAGTGCCGCATAAATCTGAGCCTGTTTAAAACCTCGTCCTTCAATAAATAAATGGCGGAAATCTTCAATAAGTTGGTCAGGCGATTCGGTTTGGACGCCTTCTAGGAAATAATCATAGAGAAGTTGTTCTTCCGCCCTCGTTTGATGGCGAATACCGGGATTAAAGGTGGTATTAGCATTAAGATTAGGATTCATAGGACGCAGCCCTCCTTATATATAGATAATCGCCATGGGCTAGAAACATAAAGGTTAACTTAGGCTTAATTAAGGGGTGATCGCTGAAAATAAAATCAGCATAATGGCAACATTTTCCTGAATTTATCGTCTAGAGAAATTAAATTTTGTTTTAAACGATATTGAGAAAGAAAGCAATTGATAAGGGAGAGTATTTGAATTTTGAGAGAAATTTAAACCATCTCTTTAAATAATTATAAAGATTGGATAAAGTCCTGTCTTCATAGCTTTTTCCCATATTATTATGGCTTTCATCTGCCACAATAACGGATAAAAACACATTTTGCATGTGATCCTGATCACTTTTAGAATCATGTTTGTTATTCAGTAACTTCGCTTATTTCTTGCGATTTTTTGTCTATGTCTTATCTATTTAATATTAACCAACTCCGTGAAATTCTCGACTGTCAATCCGTAAATTTACCCGAACAAAAAGGAACGGAATGGGTTAGAAATATTTGCACAGACACCCGAAATCTTCAGACGGGCGATGCTTTTTTAGCATTACGGGGAGAGCATTTTGATGGTCATCGTTTTGCGGAAATTGCCTTTAAGAAAGGGGCAGTGGTCTTAATTGTTGATACCCCTCTTACGGCATTATCGGTTCAGAAAATTCCTCACCTGATGGTGTCTGATACGCTGATGGCTTATCAACGGTTAGCCTATTGGTGGCGCAATCAATTTACGATTCCGATAATTGGTATAACCGGATCAGTGGGAAAAACCACCACAAAGGAGCTTATCGCAGGAATGTTGAGGGTTTATGGTCGAGTGCATAAGACCCAAGCTAATTATAATAATGAAATCGGCGTTCCGAAAACTTTACTTGAGCTGAGATCTGAGCATGATTATGGGGTAATCGAGATGGCTATGCGAGGCAGGGGGGAGATTGCCCTTCTCAGTCAAATGAGTCGACCTACGATTGGTTTGATCACGAATGTGGGAACAGCACATATTGGACGCTTGGGGTCACGGGAAGCGATTGCTGAGGCAAAATGTGAATTATTGGCAGAAATGCCGGCAGATAGTGTGGCAATTCTTAATCATGACAATCCGTTATTGTTAGAAACGGCGGCTAAGGTTTGGCAAGGTGAAACGATAACTTATGGTTTAGAGGGAGGAGATATGACGGGGAAAATTCGGGATTTTCAGGTGCTAGATGTGGAAGGGATGCAATTCCCGATCCCTTTATCCGGTCGTCACAATGCTTTAAATTATTTAGCGGCTTTAGCGGTGGCTAAGGTTCTTCGTCTTGATTGGTCTTTATTGTTGGATGGTATTACCGTCAATTTACCCAGTGGGCGATCGCAACGTTATGATTTAAACTCAGATGTGGTCGTGTTGGACGAAACCTACAATGCGGGTTTGGAATCTATGTTGGCGGCGTTACAACTCCTCAAGGATACAGAGGGCAAGCGTTATTTAGCCGTATTAGGAACAATGAAAGAGTTGGGCGAAAAGTCAGCAGAATTACATGAAAAAGTCGGAAAAACAGTCAAAGATTTGGGAATTGATCACTTGTTGATTTTAGTAGATGATGGAGAAGCAGAAGCGATCGCAGAGGGGGCATCTGGGGTCAAAACAGATTGTTTTAGTACACATGAAGCTTTATTAAAAGAATTATTGTCAATTGTAACCTCAGGAGATCGTATTCTGTTTAAAGCGTCTAATTCAGTCGGTTTAAATCGAGTCGTGCAAACCTTTCGAGAACAATGGAACTGTGACAAATGATTCATCTTATTTAACCAAATCGCAGAGATTTCGCTCAGATGCACTGACATTTGCATTGCTTTTTAGGTAATCTTTCAGCCATTCACAGCTTTGTGTTAAGAGTTTTTCGGGTTCAACATCCCAAGACCCTTGCCACAGAATGATATTACCAATAGAATCGGATGTAATCATGCGTTGACCATCCGGCAAAAAACTGACACTTTTTACACCTGAACGATGACCCCCTAAGGTTTGAAGTACCTCACCCTTTTGTGACCATAATTTAATCGTACCATCTTCAGAAACAGTGGCAATTTGCTGAGCATCCCGACTAAAATTGACATCGTTGACCTCTGCCTCATGATCTTGAAGCGTTTCTAGGTTTTGCCCCTCTAGATTCCAGAGTTTGACCGTTTTATCTTTACTAGCTGTAGCAATGAGCTGTCCATCAGGACTAAAAGCCACTGCTAAAATGCCCGCCTTATGGCCTTTTAACGTGTTTAAAAGTTGCCCCTGCAAATTCCAGAGTTTGGCGGTGCCGTCTTCACTAGCCGTTGCTAAAATTTGACCATTGGGGCTAAAACTGACCTTTCTGATGACGCCTTGATGTCCTTTTAAGGTTAAGATTTCTTTTCCTTGAAGATTCCACACTTTAGCTGTCGTGTCCCAACTAGCTGTGGCAATTAACTGTCCATCGGGGCTAAAACGGGCATCTCGAACTTCGCCTTGATGGCCGCGCAAGGTCAATAATTCTTTGCCTTGAAGATTCCACACCTTTGCGGTTTTATCGCGACTGGTGGTAACGATCAATTGTCCATCGGGACTAAAGTGAATACTTCTGAGATTATCGCCATGACTGTTAAGAACGGTTAGTAGATTGCCTTGTAAATCCCAAAGCTTTGCCATCGTATAGCGTCCCGCCGTTGCCAAAATCTGACCATCGGGACTGAGACTGACGTGGGCGATCGCATCTTCTCCCATTGGTAGAAGTTCAAAGGATCTTGAGCCGTTTGCGCCCTGATCTAGTTTCCACAGTCTAACGGTGCCGTCTTCTCCGCTACTAGCGAGGGTTTTACCATCATTACTAAAATTAACGCCCCATACTGCTTCCGTGTGGCCTTGGAGAACTTGTAGGGGTTTGCCGTGGCGATTCCAGAGATGAACAGTTTTATCAAATCCTGCGGTGGCAATCGTTTGGCCATCGGGGCTAAAAACGGCACTGCCGACCGTATCCGTGTGTCCTTGTAAGGTCGCTAGTTCCTTGCCCTGAAGATCCCAGATTTTTGCCGTTTTATCCTTACTTCCCGTTACTAGGGTTTGACCATCGCTACTAAAGTTTACATACATGACCCAATCCTGATGTCCTCGGAGGGTGGCTAATTCTTTGCCCTCCAAACTCCAAATTTTGGCTGTACCGTCTCGACTGGCGGTAGCAATTTTATCCCCTTGGGGACTGACATGAATGGCAACCACGGGAGCTTTATGGGTCGGGAAGGATCTGATCAGCGTCCCATTGATATTCCATAAGTAAATCGTGCCATTCCAGCCCATGGTGGCGGCCATTTGACTATCGGGGCTAAATCCCACACAGGCTACCCAATCTTTACCCACAGGCAGAGTCGTAACTTCTTTACCATCCTTCACTCGCCAAATTTTAGCGGTTTTATCGCGACTGGCACTGATAATCAGTTGACCATCGGGGCTATAGTTGACACTCCATACCGCATCAGTGTGACCTTTGAGGGTGTGTAAAAGCGTACCATCGGTTTGCCAAATTTTTACGGTTTTATCCCAACTGGCGGTGGCAAGGGTTTGACCATCAGGGCTAAACTTGACCCTTGTGACCACATCTTCATGGCCGTCTAAGCGATTATGCTCTCGTATCCAATAGAGTGATTGACTGAGAGCTTTTTCTAATCGGACTTTTAGGTCGGTATCTGCGCTTTCCCAGCCCATTTGCCGTAGTTTTATCCCTGCTTTTAGACTTTCCAGCAAGGCATCGAGGGTATGATGGGATTCAAAGGCGACTTCCGAAGAGAGCGTCATCGCCTTAATTTCCCCAAAGGCAACTTGTCTTTTTTGGGAAGCCGTTAAGAGGGTTAGCCATCCCGCAACCCCAAGGAGGATAATGGCAATAAACGCCCCCAATCGAATAATTTTTTTGCCTTTCTGTTCAGCAGTGGTTAAAATTTGATTGGCTTTTTGAGTAATCGCTAAATTCCCTTGAACCTCTCGTTTTTCTACTTCCTGACTGGCGGCCAAGTAACGATAGTCTGGGTTACTTAAGTTCTTGTCTTTGGCCCACGCTTGGGCTTCGAGGAGGGCTTGTCCGCGCAGTAAATGGGTTTCATCGTGGTAATTGGAGGTCACCCACGCTTTAAAATGTTCAGCATAAGGACGTAATTGATTAATTTGTTTTTCTACCCAATCTAAATTAAAAACTTCTGCATAAATTTGATTATATATTCTGAGATTTCCGTCTTCTTTAACGACTAAACCTGAGAGTAACAGTTCAATTTGTTCGGGGGAATCATCGGCGACGACGTTACCTTGCCGTAAAATTTGCTGATAGAGTCCTAACAGACGACTAGCGCGTTGTTCGTGGGTTAATAAGCGATCGCGAATGGTTCGTAAATGAGGGGGTTCGTCCTGCGCTACCCAATTATCAATCATTTTCGCTTGAACAATTTCACGAACGTCTAAGGTGTCTAGAGGCATTCCTTGATGGGAAGTAATCATTTGGCAGAGTTTCTGAGTTAAAAAGGGTTGTCCTCCAGTCCAATTCAAAATTTCCTGCATCACCCACCGTGGTTGTTTGACTTTGTATTCTAAGCCCACGATGAGGGGCTGTACTTCTTCGAGTTCAAATCCTTTGAGTTGAATACTACAGCCGACATTGAAGGGGGTTCGGGTTTTATCGGCAATCAAGTCAGAAGGGGTAGCTACTCCTAGTAAAGTAAAGGTTAAGTGGGAATATTCATGGCAAGACCGCAAAAGAGCAAAAAAGTCATCGGTATTAAAGGGAAGACTCAAGGTACTGTCAATTTCATCGAAAAAGATCACGATGGGTTGCTCAATTTTTTCGGGGAGAAAATCTTGCAATAATTCTCCTAAACAGTTGATAGGAGACAGATTTTGTCGTTCTGCTAACCAATGACGCAGATTAATCTCTTTTGATAATTTTAGCCCCCGTATCAGGCGCATCATAATATCGGCATACCATTGGGCAGGGGTACTGTCTCGATTGCCAATCCCTGAAAGATCAACATTGACGCAAACAAATCCTTCTGCTTGTAATCGCTGAGTGACACGGACGCGTAAACTGGATTTGCCCACCTGACGCGCATTGAGAACATAACAAAATTCTCCTGCTTTCAACGCTTGATAGACTTCATCATCGGCTTTGCGAATGACATAACTGGGGGCATTAGAGGGTAAGCCACCCCCTACTTGGTATTTATAGGAAATAAGGTCAAACATTAGAATTCGTTAGGTTAGGAGAACAAGGAGGTTATATTCTTTATAGAGTCAATGACCCAAAAAGGGGATATAGAAAAGTTAAGGATCTTTTTGACGGATTTTAGATCTTTATCGGTTTAGAGAATTATTGACCTATAAACAAGATTGGTATGTTTTTCATGAACGATTGTGGATAGATGGTATCCCTCATCAAAGGCTTGTTCATGTTACGAGTTTTTTTGCTTGAATTTCTCTACAGATCAGTTAAGGGGGATTCAAAAGAGAAATGCTTAACTTTTCTGTATCGCCATTTATCTGGATGGAACTTATAACGGTATTAACGCCAAACAATAACGCAAGGAGAAAATTTTATGCTTTTATCTTATCGGGGTTGTCAATACCAAAAAGATTTCGCTACCTCAGCCTATCGTCCCCATTCTATTGAGATCAAGTATCGAGGGGTTAACGACATCCTTGAAAAAGGAGAGCCAAAAATTGCTCAACTGAATAGCTTGCTGAAATATCGAGGGGTTGCCTATCAATTAGGGGGAAATAGTCTTGCGCCTCAACCTGCCACGAAGTTTCCTTTTAATTCTGCCCTTGCTTAATCAATTTTTTTGTCATTTTTGGTCTTACCTTAACAGGAGAAAATATGTTAAAACCGTTCCTACCTATTAGCAAAACAAAGATCGCTATAACCCTTTCCTTGACCTCTCTGCTCACTATTCCTTTGGAAGTAAAAGCGATTACCTTAAAAATTACGCTCGAAAACTTAACCCCCCCTCAAGGGGCAATCGTTACCCCTTTATGGTTTGGTTTTCATGATGGAAGTTTCAATACATTTGATGCGGGAGCATTGGCTTCTACGGGGATTGAACATATTGCAGAAGATGGCTACACTGGGCTAGAAAGTCAATTACCGGGGTTTGAGGGATTGGGCTTTGATCCTAATAATTTTGTCATTCCTTTAGACAATACTATTTCGGGTTTATTTGCTAATAGTCAAAGCAGTAATGGCGGTGTTCAAGGAATTCTTTCTACTCCCGACAACCCGTTTATTGGCTTCTTTCCGGAAGAGGTTAATTCAACCCTTATTAAGCTCAACGGTAAGGGGGGACAAAACCGTTATTTTAGCTTTGCCGCTATGTTTTTTCCCAGTAACGACGCTTTTATTGCTGATCAAAACCCGATTGAAATTTTTGATATAAATGGCAATTTTCGGGGAGCAGATTTTCTTGTATCAGGCAATCAAGTTTGGGATGCAGGGA
The DNA here is from genome assembly GCA_041746575.1 of Microcystaceae cyanobacterium. Classification (GTDB taxonomy): domain Bacteria; phylum Cyanobacteriota; class Cyanobacteriia; order Cyanobacteriales; family Microcystaceae; genus JBGTGT01. Next base: position 11,333 of record JBGTGT010000005.1, on the reverse strand, counting down.
CGGAAGTGAATGATGAAAGTTTAGCCAATGTTCCTTTTACGTTACCTCAAATTGCTCAAGGGGTGACCGAAACAGAAGCGATTCAACTGCACCCCGGTTTTTTGCCCGCCGGTAGTGGGGGAATTTTGGACTTCTTTGGGGGTTCTTTTCTTAATTCTGACCCCACAACACCCAATTACTCAGTGGCTCGTATTAGAATTGAACAAGTTCCCGAACCGAATTTACTTAATAGCCTAGGAGCCGTCGGAATTTTTTGTTTAGTGGGTTTATATCTACGACAAAGATACTAATCTTTAAGCTGAATGGCTCACAGAATGTCAGTATCTAAATAGAAATTAAACTTAAAATTTGCTGACTTATTAGCGTTGTGGGTTAAAATAAACGACACATCTCAACGTTGGGTTAGCGTCAATGGAAGACTATCTCAGAGAACCGCCCCTCTCTTTTGAAATGGCTTTAAGCGTTGCGGACGAGGCGGTTTTTTCTCAGACTTCTAGACATCTCAAAAATATCGAAGTGGCTGTCTTACAAGGGGCTTGGTTAGGACAAAGTTATGATGAAATTGCTGATAGGGTCGGTTACGCACCTGAATATATTAAACATGATGTCGGCCCGAAATTGTGGAAAATTTTGTCGGCTAGCTTAGGAGAAAAGGTCAGTAAAACTACATTGATTGCTGTTCTCAGCCAAAAAGCAAAGACTGAAACAGTGAAGAGGGCTTCTCCCCCTATTACCGTGATTTCTGAATCCTTAACCAATGTTATTCCTCTCGATTCAAGTTTCTATATTGATCGTTATCCGGTTGAACACCGTTGCTATGAAGAGATCATGCGCCCCGGTGCGTTAATTCGCATTAAAGCTCCTCGAAAAATGGGAAAAACGTCTCTCATGGTCAGAATTCTTGCTCATGCTCAACAACAGAGTGAAAAGAATGCCTTAACGGTTATTCCTTTAAGTTTGCAACGGGCAGATAAAGCGGCTTTTTCGGATTTAGATCGATTTTTACGCTGGTTTTGCTATGCTGTGTCTCGAAAACTTCAGACACCTCACAAAATTGATGACTACTGGAGTGATACCTTCGGCAGTAAGAGTAACTGCACCGCCTTTTTTGAAGATTGCATCTTACCCGATCTTGAAGGAAGTCTTATTTTGGCTTTAGATCAAGTGGATGAAGTCTTTTTGCATCCTGAGATTGCCGATGATTTCTTTACGTTATTGCGATCTTGGTACGAAGAAGCCGCCTACGGTGCCAGTGGTAATCCGCTTTGGCAAAATTTACGCCTGATTATTGTGCATTCTACTGAAGTTTATATTCCCCTAGATATCAATAAATCCCCTTTTAATGTGGGCTTTGCCATCGAATTGCACCCCTTTACCCTAGAACAGGTTCAAGATTTAGCTCATCGCTATCGTTTATCGTTATCAGAGCAAGACTTGTTACCGTTAATGGACTTAATGGGCGGCCATCCCTACCTCACTCAGCAAGCCTTTTATCATCTCACCAGTCAATCCTTAACCTTAGAGCCACTGATTCAAACCTCAGCCACTGACGAAGGAATCTATCATCATCACCTCCATCGTCTGTTACAATCCTTACAGGAAAACCCGATGCTAGGGCAAGCCTATGAGCAGGTGATTAACGTTTCAACCCCTATTGAATTGGATCAATTATTGGCTTTTAAATTACACAGTATGGGGCTGGTGACCTTACAAGGCAATCAAGTAAAGGTCAGTTGTGAACTTTATCAACGTTATTTTAGCGATCGCTTATCAGGACGCACAGAATGGGGTAAAAACGACTTCATGTAGGATCTTCTGAAACTCATTATCTGCTAACTCATAACTCAAGCATTTTCCCAAAAATAGAAGAAAATGGGCGGTTTGCATCCATTGCCTGAAATTAGCGCAACGCCATCCATCTAATCTACAATGAGCATGATTAGAAAGCAGTCTCGTCTGCCCTGATACCCCTATAACTTCAAGATTCGGGAGAAACCGTTACAGTTAGCTTAAGCGTTTAGATAGCAAACCGGATGACACCTGATAAAATGGAATCGGTATATTGGATTACCATTAGAAAAACAAGGGCAAGATGGGAAGCGGAATTGATGCAGCAACTCCTAACAGCGTATGATATTCCCAGTCGAGTCGTCGATATCGGACTCGGTATTTATTGTGGTCAAGGAAGTCAGGCGGCGTTACAAGTGCGTTCTCTCGATCAGTGGACTGCTTTACTGTTACTGAGTACCCCCGAAGACACTGAACCCATTTAACTCTCTATCATATCAATATATTAATATCTATGTCTCTATTCGATTGGTTTGCGAACCGACAACAAACAGAACCGACCATCCATAAAACCCCTGAAAGGGAGATTGCCGATGGTTTATGGACGAAATGCCAAGCTTGTGACCAATTAACCTATACCAAAGATTTAAGAGCTAATCAGTGGGTTTGTGAGTCCTGTGGCTACCACACTACAGTAGATAGTACTGAACGCATTGAACAACTGATTGATGCTCAGACGTGGACACCCCTCAATGAACATCTTAGCCCCAAAGATGCCCTACAATTCAAAGATCGGAAGTCTTACGGCGATCGTATTAAAGAATATCAAGAAAAAACGGGACTCAAGGACGCCGTTCAAACAGGGACAGGCTTAATTGACGGTCTTCCTGTCGCTCTAGGGGTAATGGATTTCCGCTTTATGGGGGGAAGTATGGGCTCAGTTGTCGGCGAAAAACTCTGTCGTCTGATTGAACACGCCACCCAAGAACGCTTCCCCGTGGTCATTGTCTGTGCCTCCGGAGGAGCAAGAATGCAGGAAGGGATGCTCAGTTTAATGCAAATGGCCAAGATTTCTGGGGCTTTAGAGCTACATCGGACAGCGAAACTTCTTTATATCCCCGTTTTAACCCATCCTACCACGGGAGGGGTCACCGCTAGTTTTGCGATGTTAGGAGATGTTATTATTGCTGAACCCAAGGCCACCATCGGCTTTGCTGGACGACGGGTGATTGAGCAAACCATCCGCGAAAAGTTACCTGACGATTTTCAAACCTCTGAATATCTGTTGCAACACGGTTTTGTCGATGCAATTGTGCCTCGAACCCAACTTAAACGAACCTTAGCGCAGTTAATTAGTCTTCATCAGCCTTCTTTCCCTGTCTTACCCCCTTTATCAGTACATACCGTTCATAATGAAGAATTACTCTCCTTAGAAGTAAATTCTGCTCTGAATTCCTAAATAAACCCTTTTCATCGGAAAAATAGTCGTTTGTATCTCATCCTTTGGTATTATTCTTTACATTTGAGTCGCACTGAAGAATCATTTCCTTTATACTCATTTGTAGGAATTTTATTTCTCTTTAGGAAACAATCATGAGTGATTTAATTGTCGTTGCCTACGAAGACGAATTTAAAGCTGAAGAAGTGCGTCTTGCTTTAGCGAAACTCCAAAAAGAACACCTCATCGAACTGGAAGATGCAGCCATTGTCGTTAAAAAAGAAGATGGTAAAGTAAAACTGAATCAAGCCATTAATTTAACTGCTGCAGGGGCAGCTAGTGGCAGTTTTTGGGGATTATTAGTGGGAGTACTCTTTTTATCTCCTTTATTAGGAGTCGCAGTGGGAGCCGCTAGTGGAGCCTTAGCAGGTGCCTTAAATGATATCGGCGTTGATGATAATTTCATGCGCTCTTTAGGAGAAACCCTACAACCCGGTACGTCTGCTTTATTTTTACTAGTTCGTAAAGTCACCCCCGATAAGGTTCTTGACGAAGTTGCGCCTTATGGCGGGAAAATCCTACGTACCTCTTTGAGTAAAGACGAAGAGTCCCAATTACAAGAAATCTTATCCAAACGAGGTCTTAAAACCGGAGACGTTGACGTCAATAGTTGAATAACATTTCAACGATTGAGTGATAATATAGTTGCTGTGGGCTAAATGTCCACATTTTTTATGGCTCAAAACGGGTTTACATAACCCCTTAACGCCCACGAATCCTTTGTCGTCACTCGCCAAAAGCTTTTCCGAAATTGTATTTATCCGATTTGAAGCTTTCTCGTTAATATCTTTGGTATAACAATAACAAGCTTTAATCTCAATTTGATGTCCAAAATACTGATCTTATCCTCGAATCCGAGACGAGACTTAAATCTTAATCGAGAAATCTCTGATTTAACGACTGCTATACAGCGTTTGGGACGGTTTGAACTTAGATTTGGCTTTGAAGCTCGTTCTCAAGAGTTACAGGGACTCCTAGCAGAACATAGACCCCAAATTGTTCATTTTTGTGGGCATGGAGCGGGTAAACGGGGATTGGTGTTTCAGGATGAGCAGGGACAAGAAAAACTGATCAGCACAGAGCTATTGGCACGAATCTTTCATAATTTTTCTGATGAAATTAATTGTGTAGTTCTCAATGCTTGTGATAGCGATCGCCAAGCGAAAGCGATTGTAGAAGATATTGATTATGTCATCGGTATGAGTCAACCGATTTTGGATCAAGCCGCTTACGTCTTCTCGGTGGGGTTTTATACTGGATTAGCGGCAGGGAAGTCGATTGAGAAAGCATACAATATTGGTTGCACTCAAATTCAAATCTGGTGTGAAAATAACGCTCAATCTAGCCAATCACAGCAGTATCGACAGTTTATCCTCATTGAAGAAAGGAAACGACTTTCCGTAGTAGAATACCTTAAACCGATTTTATTGAAAAGAAGTGATTTAAAAGGAAGTCATCTCTGTAAAAGTATTCCGATTCAGCCTGATCTTGCGCAAGAATGGGTTGATTTCCTGAAAGAAGAAATTGATCGTAAGAAATACAAAGATCAAGCGAGGAATGCTTATGATCATTTTGGTAAGTTTTCAGCGCAGAATCAGGTTTCTCTTACAAAGGAAGAGGTTAAACAGCGTAAAATTTTATTAAATAAAGTCAAGGATTTTTGGATTGAGGGATTTTTAAAACCTTCTTGTCAGAATAGCCCAATAATCAAGCTAGATCTTGAGAATCGTCCTGATGCGATCGCAGATTTATCTCAAGGAATTGAAGCATTAGCGGTAGAATTAGATGCTTCTTATGAAACGTTGCAAAATACACGAATTTATGAGGAAATTGGGCAAGGTCGCACATTATTAATCTTAGGCTCTCCCGGAGCAGGAAAAACCCTTGCGCTCCTGCAATTAGCCCAGCGTTTAATTAAACGGAGTGAATTAAAACCAGATTTACCGATACCCGTTGTTTTTAACCTATCTTCTTGGGCAAAAGAACAAAAACCAATGATAGCGTGGTTAATTAACGAATTACGGGAAAAATATCAAGTTTCCAAGACGTTAAGTGAACCGTGGTTGAGACAACAACAGCTTATTCTCTTGCTGGATGAATTGGATGAAGTGAAGGAAGAATATCGGAACGATTGTGTAAGAGCGTTGAATACGTTTATGGGGCTATTTCCGCAAACAGAAGTGGCAATTTGTAGCAGAGTGAAGGATTATGAAGTGTTAACCGAACGTCTCAAGATTAGCAGTGCTTTGGGCTTACAACCTTTAAAACCGAAGCAAGTCTATCAGTTTTTGGATAAGGTTGGTGGTTCTTTATCGGGTTTAAAAACCTTGTTAAAAAGAGAGACAAAATTAGAGCAGTTTGCGCAAACGCCTTTGATTTTAAACTTTATGAGTGTGGCTTATCAAGGATGGTCAGTCCAAGAATTATTACCCCAATTATATTCCGTTTCAGAGGAAAATTGCAAGAACAATTTATTTAATGATTATATAGATCGAAGATTAGAACAAGGGACAATTGCTGAATATTCTAAGGATAAAATATTACGATGGCTCAGTTGGTTAGCCAGTCGGATAGTGCAGGAAAAACAGACGATCTTTTTGATTGAGAAAATGCAACCGACTTGGTTAAATAGTCAAACTTTAAAAAAGGATTATCTGAAAAAGCTAGGCGTAATGTCTGGATTACTTTTTGGGCTTATATTTACACCAACGTTTGGATTAATCGAAGAAGATACAAACCTCATACTAATTTTAATTGTAACTTGTATTTGTGGTTATATAGTAGGTCGCACTTCTTTTCTACCACAAATGGGATGGACTTTATTCTTTTCTCTGTCAAGGTTTCAAGAAGATATGGAAAGCTTAATATTAGTTGAGTCCTTGGGTTGGTCATGGCGTAAAACACTACCCTTTTTCTTCTTATATTCAGCTGGTATATTGGGTGTAGTATCCATAATTATATCAATTTATTACTCATCTTCTTCATCTTCACAGCATGATCATATTATCAGTATTTCAGGCACAATCAATTTATGTTTAACGCTCTTCATATTAGGATTAATACCAGGAATAACGATCAAAGAACAGGAAAAGACAAGCTTTCCTAATCAAGGAATTTGGAAATCGGGAAGAAATGCTGTCGTCTTTATCTTAGCATCACTTTTAGTGCCAATACTTATAATTGTTGTAATCATGCTAATTTTTACGTTAACAACTAATTTTGAGGTCAAAGAAATACCTTCGATTATATCAAGAATTTCTTTATTGATATTGCGTTTTTTATCGTTGTTTGTTCCATTTTTAGGATTAAACTTTGGTGGAACTACTATTATGAAGCATTTTGCACTGCGAAGGACGCTTCATCAAAATGGATTTATTCCTTGGAACTATGCCAAGTTTCTTGACTTCGCTTCGGCGCATCTTTTAATGAAAAAAGTGGGGGGAGGTTATGTCTTTTTCCATCGAATGTTATTAGAACATTTTGCTCAGATTTGGGATGACGCAGAGAGCAAATAATAAAATGATAGAGATTGACCAACGACTATTAAAGCGATCGCTAATTTATAGCAAATTGCGATTTAATATCATACACTTTTGGGCGCAAGCCTTGCGCCCCTATAAAATTCCCTTAATTGAAAGAACTCAATTTATCCTTAATAACCATTCTTTTTTCTGCTGAGTTTCCGCCAAAAGAACGGACTGCAATAATTTCCACTTCTACGCCAATATCGGGACGAAAACTATCTTCTGGAATATCCAGTCGTCCTAAATTTAAAGTAAATTGATTGCCCCGTAAAGTGACCAAATCAGCCGGCATTTCTCCCTCAAATTTAACATCATAGGTAGAAGTCGGCCGAAAACGGGGATCATAGCGAGTCGTTTTATATTTAACCAAAAAAGTCGTTTTAATAATATCAGATAAATTAGCGTTATCCGTAACGACAATCCTTAGATCCCGTCCTCTGCCGATTAATTCGCTTTCCTGTAATTGGATAGCTTCCTCTGCAAAAACAGCATTGTAAACAATAAATTCGGTTCGTTCTTGTCGTTGTTGTGTTGTACCTTCAACCCAAACATCTTGTGGGGTTTTAACTTCAATTTCCCCGCTATCTTTAAGGGTAAGAGTCATGGTTTTATCGGCGAATTTATTAAAGGCTTGAGGCGCATTCCAAATTAATAAAAATGATCTTTCTCTACGTTCTAATAAAACCCGATATTGGTCATCAATAACTGAACCGGGAGCAAATAAATCGGTCGCACCTTGACGGGTTTCCCAACGATTTTGCGAAAGCACAAAACCATTATTTTTCAGAATAGAAAGGGTAACCGTTGCTGAGGGTTGATCGATTTCTAAGGGTTTATCTGAATTAATTAAGGTCAATTGCCCAGGCAATCCATTCTGTCCTCCTTGACCAATTACCCCTGATATACCATTACGACCCCGAATACATTGAAATTCTTGAGTTGAACAGCGATAATTGCGATCGCCCGGCTTTCCCTCACAGGTTTGTACCGTCCAGAAGGGTTGTTCACACTGACACCCTTGTCCACCTTGTCCACCTTGTCCACCTTGTCCGCCTTGTCCTCCAGACGCATTAACATAAATTTGTTTCAAATCAGCTAAATTGGCTGAATAAACTGTTAATAAGCCACCATTACCACCGTTGCCGCCACTGCCGCCATTACCCCCACTCCCTCCACTAGGGGCTTGCACATTGTACCGCACATCGGTGGGTTGATTGCGACAATTACCGCTTTGACCTTCTTGTCCTGTTTGCCCATTTTCTCCATTCTTACCAGATAAATCTAAATTGAGGGGAGAGCCGTCAGCAAATATGGTCACACTCTCACTGTCTCCCCTACTTTCCCCTTCTTGCCCATTTTTCCCTTGAATTCCATCAGTGCCGTATTTTCGGATATCGGTGGCTTGGGTGATTTCGTAACAGAGGGGAGTTTGGGCAGTCACCGGAAAGGCAATAGAAGTAATGCAGAGAAGTCCAGCGAGGGATAAGCGGCTTAAAGAATCCATGGTTTGTCTATTTTTGCCCAGTTGTTACCAAGGATGTATGACTCAATTTCAAAGCGTTTGTTTCCCGCCAGAATTTCACGAATCTTCCGGTTCTGGGGTGACTTCTTCGGTGCGTCGTTTAGAAAATCCCCACATAAATAAAACCGCAATCAGGAGGATCATAACCCATTCTGGCGGAACCCAAAGGGGATTAATCACCCGTATTAACAAGCGCAAACCCACTAAACCAACAGTGATAAAGCCAGCGTCTTCTAAATGGCTAAATTCCTCTAACCATTCAATAAATAACTCCGCCAGAAAACGTAACGTCAATACCCCAATCGTTCCCCCCACTAAAATTAACCAGAGTTCATCGGCTACCGCGATCGCCGTTGTCACGCTATCTAAAGAAAAGGCTAGATCGGTCACAGCAATCAAAGGAATTGCTTGCCAGAGTGAATCAAATCGAAAATTATGTTTATTTCCGTCTGTTTTGTCCGAAGATAAGAAATATCGTCCGACTAACCATAATAAATAAATCGCCCCCAATAACTCAAACTGCCAAAAATTGATTACCCAAGTGGCCGTTAAAATCAGAGTAATTCGCAGAACATAAGCAATCAATAAACCAATATTCAGGGCGTAGCCTCGTAATTTGCGATTTTCCAAGCCTTGAGCGATGGCGGCAAGGGCGATCGCATTATCAGCCGATAAGACCGCCTCTAAAGCAATTAAAACAATTAAAATGAGGGGGGTTTTCAGTCCCAAATTGATGGAGGAATCTAAAAGTTGATCAAGCATTGACAATATTCAGTGGTCAACTGTCTAAAAATAGCCTATTCTTTATTAAGCTTAACCTTTTCCTGTCCGATTCTCCATCTGATGGGTCACGAAAAAGGGAGATGGAAGAGGCGTAACCGCAATAGGAACGTTACGATTAGAGTATTTGACAGCAAATTTCAAGTACATTAAGGGTTTTAATCCTAATTTCTGCGTTTTTCTATAGCCAAAGTAAAGGGACATATCCTTGTTATGCCCCCGATTTCAGCAATAAAATGATTAACTAATTTTAAGGAATAATTTTGGAAATAGAAGCTACTTCAGAGATTTTGGGGGCTTTCTGTCCAAAGGCATAAACGGCTGGGTTGTTTTCTGCAATCTGAAGGTAAGATTGACGAACTTGAGCGTTAATGGCTACCGTGTTCACATCATACCATTGGGTGATTAATTTGGGATATAGACCAATTCCTATAATTAGAGCAAGAAAACTAGCGGCAATCAACAATTCACGGGGGTTAGCGTCCTTGTAAGTGGCTTCAGACGGTAAAATACAACTATTGCCAAAACAAACGGCGGGTTGATCTTCGACGTTCGCTAACTGACTATTTGCGACATTACACATCGGATTGATCACAGATCCGTAGAATAACTGACGTAACATTGAAAGTAGATAAATCGGTGTCAGAATCAAACCAATGGCGGCTAAAAAGACCGTTACGGTGCGGAAGGGAGAACTATAGAGATCACTACTGGTAACACCGACAAAAACCGATAATTCGCTGACAAAGCCACTCATACCGGGTAACGCTAAAGATGCCATCGCTCCTGCTGTGAATAAGGCGAAGACTTTCGGCATCACTTTACCAATATGACCCATTTCATCTAAAGCCATCGTGTGCGTTCGATCGTAGGTGACTCCCGCTAAGAAGAACAGGACTGCCGCAATTAACCCGTGGGATAGCATTTGCAACATGGCACCACTTAAGCCGATGTCGGTAAAAGAAGCCAATCCTAATAAGACAAAACCCATGTGAGACACCGAAGAATAGGCTAAACGGCGTTTCATGTTGATTTGAGCAAAGGAGGCAAATCCGCCGTAAACAATATTTACGACCCCCAAAATCACCAAAATAGGAGCAAAATAGACATGAGCATCGGGCAGTAAGCCCATGTTAAGACGGATAAGCCCATAACCGCCCATTTTTAAAAGGACACCGGCCAAAATCATTGAGACAGGAGAAGAGGCTTCGCCGTGGGCATCGGGTAACCAAGTATGAAGGGGAAAAATTGCAAGCTTTACGCCGAAGGCAATTAACAATCCGGCATAAAGAGCTAACTCTAAGACAATAGGGAAGTTTTTCTCTGCCAATTCAACCCAATCAAAGGTTATCTGTCCGTCGCCGGAGAAAGCCATTGCTAAGGCGGCAACCAAAATAAAAATCGAAGCGGCGGCGGTGTAGAGCAGAAATTTCATGGCTGCATAACGCCGTTTTTGACCCCCCCAAATGGAAACCAACAGATATACAGGGACTAGCTCCAGTTCCCACATGATGAAGAGAAGTAGTAAGTCCTGTGCGACAAAAACCCCAATTTGAGCCGAATATAGCAACAGCATCAGAAAGTAGAAAAGTCGGGGTTTGCGATCAACTTGCCAACCGGCAAAGATCGCTAAGGTGCTAACCAGCCCTGCTAAGAGAACTAAAGGCATGGAAATGCCATCTACTGAAACAGCCCAACTGAGTCCTAATTGGGGTAACCATTCGTATTTTTCGACTAACTGTACGGCGGGATCGTTAATATCATAATGTTGCCAGAAAACATAACACATTAATATAAAATCGGTGAGTCCTACGCCAAAGGCATACCACCGAACTTGTTTGCCTTCTTTATCGGGGAGAAAGGGAATGGCAAAGGCGGCGACAAGGGGTAAAAGGAATATCGCGGTGAGCCAAGGAAAGTGATCCGCTGTCATGTCTTTTGAGGTATGAGTTTTTGCTTATCCTGTTTAAGTCATTATACTCATCTTTGTAAAGTTTTGTGAATTTTTTTTTCGTTATCTAAACATTGACAGAAAACTATGTATGTAAAATTATCAATAGAATTTATTCAATAAATTGAGCAGTGACATCCTCCAGACACCGACCCTAACGGGTACGGTGCTGGCTTCCCTTCCTTGCGGTTGGTTTTTCCTGCTTCATCGGGGTTCCCAAGCAACCTTCCTCCACAGGCAGTATCACCGACTGTCCATCGGCTACAAAGG
>JBGTGT010000004.1:0-2994 GCA_041746575.1 Microcystaceae cyanobacterium | reverse complement strand
CCGAATCTATGGGCAATTACAAGGGATTTAGCCATTAATCTGTACCGAGAAGCGGGTTTTACGAATATGGCGCAAGCACAACGATTATGCAGTTATGGACTAAAGCAGATTTTGGTACTTTTTAGAATGAAATAGCCCTGATTTTCTAGGGAGTCGATAAATTCATGACTGGTATATTGGGAACCTTGATCCGAATTGAAGATCTCTGGCTTTCCCCACTTGGAGGCGATCGCCAAAGCTTCTAAACAAAAGCTGACCTCAAGGGTATTAGATAATTGCCATGCCAGCACAAAGCGAGAATACCAATCCATGATGGCGACTAAGTAAACGAATCCTGATTGCATTCGGATATAGGTAATGTCGCTACACCACACTTGGTTAGGTTGATCAATGGTCATATCCTTGAGTAGATAAGGATAGCGGCGATGATTATCATCGGACTGGCTCAGCTTTGGGCGTGGATAAATGGTTTCTAAGCCCATCTTTTTCATTAAACGAGCCACTCGTTTATGATTAACTTGGTAGCCTTGTTTCTGAAGCCAGGCAGTCATTCGTCTAATGCCATAAAAGGGCGTTTCAGTGTATTGTTGGTCAATTAAGTTCATTAACTTTAAGTTAAAGTCACTTTCCCCTGTTGATTGGTAATAGTAGCTGGAACGGGCTAATCCTAGTAATTCGCACTGGCGAGACAGATTGATCTGTTGATGTTCTGGTTCAATCAATTGACGTTTATCAACTACTGAGAAATCCAGCTTTTTTTTTCACCCAATCAAGCTCTACTTTGAGTTGACCAATTTGTTGATATAACTGGGCTGTCAGTTCTTCGTCTTGTTTTTTGATTCGGTCTTGTTTCTGGCTGAAGATATTAGGTAATCCTTCTAGAAGTTGCTTTTTCCATTGCTGGATTTGCGTTGGATGGACTCCAGATTCTCCAGCAATCTCATTGACAGTTTTAAGCCCTTTTAGAGCTTCTAAAGCAATTTTAGCTTTGAACTCTATATTTCTTACGCTGCATTTTTCCCTCTCGTTTTGATTAGTTTAGGAGCAGCATTTCTATCTTAACCCCTTGTCTAGTTTTCGGGGTACATTATAAACGCCCTGCTTTCTAACCGTTTGTAGCTCTCTTTATTTTACTTTGATTTTCGGAAAGTGACAGAAAAGGGATATTAATGAAGGGTTGTTTTGATAATTTACAGGCAGCAATTTTTTGAAAAAATCCGAAACTCCATAAGAATTTTATTTACTGTTTCTCTCTTCCCCCTTTTGACTTCTTGATGGTTTTGTATCAGATGAAGCTTAATCCCATTTGAAGCAAACGCCGCCCAACCTTGAACTACTCCTCTTCGATTGAACTTATATTTTCTTTCATCAATAAAAATATGTATAGTTCCCGGATAAAAAGTCGGGCGATATCGAACATTAGCTAAACAAAAATTATTTCTTATTAATTTTTCCGCTCGACGGCTATTATCTTTCGTCGATAAGTAGCATTCGAAACGCATTTTTAATTGAGTTATTAAATATAGAATCTGTGTTCCGAACTTAAAATATGGAAGCTTGTTCAAAATAAAAGTAAAAATCTCTAAAATTTTTCTACTTTTTGAAAATTTATCTAATAAAAAATTTAGAGCCATAACATCATCAAATGGACGTTCAGAAATACTCCAGAAGGCTAAAAATACTTCCTTGTCTTGTAACTTGAGTTGTTGAGCTATTTCAAGGGCTAAACTTGCTCCCGCACATTTACTAACCACAAGATAAGTTCCCATTTCTTGAATATTTAGCATATTTTTGACACAATCAGCAGCCATGTCCTGAATTTTGTCATAAAATTTCTGTGTCTCAATAAGGTAGAATGGTCGCTCTGCTTCTATGTAAGGCTTATACATAGCAATTTCTAGCAAAGCTCCCGGAGCTCCCGATCCAACTAGAAACAATGGATTTTTATTCCCATCAGATTGAATCGGTATTAGAGGCGACAAAGATTTAAGAGACTTTGGTTCTGGTTCTACAATAATTTCACCTTGAACTTTCATTTGGTGAATCGTCTTAACATTTGCCCAAAACTCCTCTCTGTTTGGTTCTGACATACTTTCTTTGACCTTCTGGTATACTTTTTATACATATTACCTTATCAGCTAATAATTGCAAGAAAGTGTTTGTAAATTTATGTAAAGGAACGCATGGCTGCAAAAAAATAAATCAACCACATTCTAACAATTGGATCTGGTAATTTATGTAGATTGTTTTCGATTTGTTCTCGAACAGTATCCGATAAGGGATCTGGATTACCCCTGCGTTGTTTGGGATAGTCTTCATCTCGAATAATATCGGGGTCAACTGAAAACCAACGGCGTTGCTGAATAGTATGTTGATCAAGCAAGAAGTGGAACTTGATTAAATCTCAGATAGTGCATCAATAATCGTATTGAATACCACAACATCTCCACTGATTTTGAGTAGCATAATGTTTGTCGATGTAATCGTGCTAGGTAATGTCTTAATCGAGTATTTTCTCCTTCCACTCTTGTCAGTTGTGTTTTGGGAAGAACTAAGTGTTTTTCGGGTTCAATCACGTTAGCATAAACGCAGTATCCATCGGTTATATATCTTCGACTGTTCCCTAATTTTATCCTTTTCCAAAGTTTTTCAAACGTTGCTCCACTTCTATCTCCAATGGCTATGGCTAATACTCCGGGAGCATAATGATTAATTGCTGTCCAAATCCATATCTTATGGCTTCTTTTCCCGATATAAGTAGGTGGGCAAAAATAGTTGTAAAATAGCGTAGTGGAGTATAAGGAGGAAGATTTAGATTTTGCCAGCCCCCTTAAAAGTGCATTTGAGTGAAAGTGAAGATAGAGAACTGCTCGAATTCCAGAAAATTGAGGGAATACCCTCAAGAGTCAGAGAAAGAGCTGAAATAGTTCGACTGAATTATTATGGATGGTCTGTAGCAGCGATCGCTCAATATAAAAATAAATCACCTCACAC
>JBGTGT010000003.1:0-29485 GCA_041746575.1 Microcystaceae cyanobacterium | reverse complement strand
ACCTTTGTAGCCGATGGACAGTCGGTGATACTGCCTGTGGAGGAAGGTTGCTTGGGAACCCCGATGAAGCAGGAAAAACCAACCGCAAGGAAGGGAAGCCAGCACCGTACCCGTTAGGGTCGGTGTCTGGAGGATGTCACAATCTGCTGTAGAAATTGCTCCCTAATAGATGTTCCACACTTGAGAAGTTTCTTAGACATAATAAACTCCTTTTTTTGTTTCTGTTAAATACTTATAAGAATTAACGATTCTAATAGCAAACTTATAAACTTTTTCATAAACTAAACTAAACATAATAATTTCCTTTAATTAACGATTAACTCTCATAACCATTCCCATCCCCATTGTTGTTTTACGTCCAATGCCACAATAAAGGGCGTAATTTGCTAAGGTGTTAATCTGTTTAATTTGCGAGGGTTCAACTTCTCCTAATAAACGATATTGAATATTCCCAACGCAACCAATAAACTTACTACGAGAGTCAGTGACGATTTCAGTATGAATATCAAAAAAACTGGGAAAGATAGCAGTGATGGAAAAAGAATCAAAAGGAATTTTACTGTATTTATTCCATCGTCTTAAGAGACTATTAAAAACAACATCAGGAGTGGGTAAGGCGGTGTCATACTGACCATTTCGAAAGGCAGTGGGAGTTGTTAAGGTAAAATGAAAACTACGCTCCGTTTCACTCGATTGTTCATATAATTGTTGATAAGAACAACTATTCGCCCAAGGTTGAGTTAATTGGGGTGTGCCTAAGATGCTAGTAATGTGTAAATCAGCAGAACCAAGATGCCAAGGATGCTTAGGGTTGAGATTAAGCCATAATTGAGTTAATTTGCCGAAAAGCGTGTCATCTAAAAGAGAAATGCGAAACCAACAGGGAATACCATAGGGGATAGGTTTAGTATGACTCCAGACAATTTTGTGAGATTTTCCACTAATTTGAAAAGGAGAAAGGACAAAAGCTTTATCTACTTGAGATTTATGTAGATAATTGCCTAATTCCGGATCGACTGAGCTAACGAGAGTCAGGAATAAGGCATGAAGGTGTCTTCCACTGAGATAGTTCGGTGACAGGGGAGAAATGGGAGTTAAATTAATAACAAGACTATAAGGCATTTTAGTGAATAGTTGATAGTTAAGAGTTCAATTGATACCTAAATTAATCTTGCTTTCTGAAAAATTTGTTGAGGGGTTAAATTTAGTTCAGGTAATAAATCATCAGCTAAAGCATCTTCACCTTGCTTAGTTTGTGGCGGAGAATCGGGATAAAAGATAGTGATTTTCTTAACTTGAGTATCAATTAGCCAAACTCGATTAACCCCTGCTTTTAAATAAGATTCTGCTTTTTCGCTGAGATCACTAAAATATTGATCAGGGGAAATAATTTCTATGACTAATTCTAGAGGAATTGGACAAGCATCATCTTCTAATTCAATATCACCTAGTTTCTCGAAAGAGATATAGAGTAAATCTGGAATGGGACACCAATCTTTTCCATTACGTTTTAAGCGAACACACCATTCAATGCCAATTTCTCCTTTTCCTTGATTCCAATCTTCAAGAAGGATAAATAATTGACCTGTGACACGGGAATGAGAAAATTTAGGCGACATCTTTTGAATTAATTCTCCGTCAAAATATTCATAGTTTTCATTAGCCAAGGGAGATGAGAGGAATTCGTCTAGGGTGAGTTTGGTTTGAGTTTGGTTTGACATAATGTTGAGATTCCATTGACAATGATAAAAATTAGACAACTATCAAGATTATTTGCAACTTAATGATAAGATAACTCAGGTTCATCATAAATGGAATTAAAACCCCTTAAATAAATTACTTCAGCTATCGGCTTATCGGAAACAATTAATCCTTTTATACAATTATGTACACCATAATAATATTTGTTATTAACATTCAGTTGCATGGTTTTCTTTTCGATGATACTAACATCGTTGTAACCTCCTTTATAACCACTTATAACAACGGGAGTATTGGGGTCAGATGGGGAGAGGGCTTCGATTAATTCTTGAATAGTCATGAGATTTTAGGTTTAAGTAACAATTATTTAGCAAATAAAAGGCTCGTTATCTGGACATTTTAAAGCAAAACCTGCTTGTGCGATCGCTAAAATTCCTGATAAACTGGGAAAGAATAGATACTCTTGAGGTTTTAAGTTTGAGTAATCTGAAACTTCTAGCGAATAACAGTCTAAACCTTGTTTTCTTAGTTTAGCAATTGCCCATCGATTTTTATTATTTTCTTTAACAATAACGCCCGAAATTAGGGTTTCTTGAATAGCTTTTTGTAAGGATGAAGGAAAATCAGTAGGACGGGTACTCCCTCCCTGCATTCGTTTAATATGTAAATTTTTAAACGCATAGAGTTTTGCTAAATAAGTATTATTGAAAGTTTCTAAATCTTCAACTTGTAAAGAAAATATTAGATTATAAGGAATTTCAGCACGTTCAATTAATTCAATAATATCTCCATTGGTTTCAAATTCTAAATATCGCAGTAAATGAATCGGATCAAGATTTGTCTCTCCTGCTTCGTCTAAAAGAAGAAAATTAGGATCATGAACTTTCACATTTTCAAATAAACTATCTCGAAAACGAAATAAAGGAGTATAACTCGCTTGCAAAATTTGAGCATATTCTAGTAGTTCATTAGCAATACTAGGATCTTCTTGAATGAACTTTTCTATCGTTTTCATAGATGCTTGATCTGCTTGTATTGTTTCATAATCTTCTAGATAATTCGATCTTAGAAAGCTCATTACACAGTTTTGACCACCTTTAATATATTTCCAGTCTTTCTGTAATTTTTCGATAGAATAATTACAAATATTATTTGCTCCTTGAATAACCTTCATTCGTTGACGATAATAATTCCAATCTTTGCTTCCACCCAATATTTTTTGTAGGGTTTGATAAAGTTGAATAATTAAATTTTCATTCGATAATCCAGCTAAAACATTCTCAAGTTCAAGTAACGGTCTAGCAATTTCTAAAAAAGCTTCTGACCTCCAATAGACTTCTAAAAATGGACGTTTCATACAATCTAAACTATCTAACATTGTTCTTAATGATTCTCGTCCCCCATTAATGTCCAATTCTTTAATCCCTTGTTCCCATGCCTTTTCTGGAAGATAAGCGATCGCCTCTGAAATAATATCCGTTTCTTGTTTACCTAAAACTCTCCCTACTCGTCCGATTCTTTGCCAAAAAGAGAAACGATCACGAGTGGAAAAGATTAACCAATCTAAATTTTGTCGAGCAGGTTCTGGAATCTTTTTAAAGTTAAATCCTATATCAACCGTTTGAGTCGCTAAAATGACTTGTTTTTGAACGGCTTTTTTACGATCTTTAAGAGGAGTATTACCAATAATACGACCTATTTGACTTTTAAATCCTTTTTTATAAAGTTGATCATAGATTCTTCCTATTGTATCTTTTGAATCAAGAATGACTGCACCATTTTGCTCAGGGTTTTCTTTTAATCTTCGAGTCACTTCCTGAACAATTTCTTGAACGAATTGATCTTTCGTGTCTGGTTGTTTACAAATCGTGAGATTAACCTGTGTCTGTGAGGGAGTTAAATGAGTTTGATTTTCTTGTCCATCAATCTTTTTAATTTTAACCCCTGATCGCTGTAAAGTTTCTAAAGCAGCATTACACGCTGGATCGGGGGTTGCTGTTAATAAGACAATTTTTCGATTATGACTAAAATAACCGAAAACTTTAGACATTGCCATATAGAAAAATAAGCTAACAAGTTGTTTGGCAACATAAAGATGAAATTCATCAAAAATTACTGTTGAAAAACTACTGTAAAATTCACTAGCAATGTTGCTTTTATCTAGTCTATTATAGAAGAAGGTTGCGTAATAGAAAATATCTGGATTAGTCACTAATAAGAGCGGTTGGCTCTGACACTCAGGAAAAATAGTAGCAGGTTCACGCAATACATTATAAAGTTTTTTGCCTCGACGTTTTCCGACTTTCTCATTTGGCCAATCTTTGATATGTCTTGCTGATGCCGCTTTAACAATGTGAGGTAAACTTGCTTTTTCGACAAATTCTTCTGCGGCTTGGGTTTGCTGTTCAATCAGTGCATTAGTAGGAGCAATATAGATAGCATTCCTATCAGGATTATGCTTCAAAATACTTAATCCTGCATCCGTTTTTCCTGTTCCTGTGGGTGCAAGATCAAGAATAATATCATGATCCTTTGCTGCTTCATAAACATCTACTTGATGCTGTAATGTTTTTCCCATGAATTCTAATTCAGTAGGAATATCTAAACAAGTAGCAATACTAGCAGGTTCGATGGTAATTTCAAGTTTGCTATTCATATGAATTGACCTAAATAATGTAAATATAACGGCTACAATGAGAAAAATGTAGGGGCGAATACCACTCGCCCAACCTAACTCAAGTTTTCTAAATCATCAGTTATTATTTCCTCCACAAAACTGAAGATTAGCGGGAACAATAAAATCCCCAATTTGCCACGCTTTACCCTGAAAGCTAAGATTTTTTAACAAAGAGACAGGAGGAATTGAAATAACATCAAAGGCGATTAATTCAAGATTAGACGGAATATCTGCTACACTCAAATAAGTATTACATGAATACTGAGCAACAGGAAGCTGTCTAATCTTAAATGTCTGTTTAATATCAAGGCGAACTTTACTCATAAATTTACCCACACGGATATATTCAGGAAGTTCACGTTCTCCCAATACTAATGTTTGAAATCGGTTGTTTCTTTCAATTACTCTTAGTCGTCCCGTTTGTGGAAAATTACTGGGTCGAAAGGTACTCGGTTTTTTGCCACTACGAACAATCGATAAATCTTCCCGCGCGGTTGCTACTCTATTATTTGTCATCGCATACCAATAGGCATCAGAAAGTCCATTAAACCGTTCAAAACGAAAGGAAATTTGTTCGTTAATTGGCCATGCAGGAAGGATATAACAATCCCCATTAAGAGGTGTTAAATCCTCAACATATCGAGGTCTATAGGTATCTTTTCCTGTTAAACGATAGGGAGATTTTGCCCAAGATAACGCATAAGCAAGAGCATAATTTCCGATTGTTCCTTCTGTATAATAAGTGTCTGACAGTTCCCGTGAGGCAAAAAAGATCGGTTCAGCACACCACAATTCAACTAATCTCGCTGTTGTGAAAGTAGGTTTTGGTGTGTCAAGCTGTAACTGTAGTTGTTTCATGATTTATTCTTCTTCCTCAGCTTTTTCTAGCTGTTGTTTAGAAGCTTTACCCTTTCCTTTTTTAGCAGATGGGTTTTCTGGTTTCTTACGATATTCTGCGTAAGAATTATCGAGGCGTTTTAAGAAAGTTTCTTGTTGTTCTATTGACCAATTTTGATCAATGTCAGCGAGTAATTCTTTTAATTCGCTGTCAGACAGTTGCAAAGAAACACCTCTTTTATTTGTCCAAGTCACAATAATTTCTTGAGTTGCAGTGATCAAAGGA
The DNA here is from genome assembly GCA_041746575.1 of Microcystaceae cyanobacterium. Classification (GTDB taxonomy): domain Bacteria; phylum Cyanobacteriota; class Cyanobacteriia; order Cyanobacteriales; family Microcystaceae; genus JBGTGT01. Next base: position 23,984 of record JBGTGT010000003.1, on the reverse strand, counting down.
TCGGTTTTTAAGGGATGATCAAGTTCAATCTTATCTGCTTGCAACTTATCATAAATCCCTTGAACTAATTCGAGAGAACTGGGCAGTTCAGCCATTCCCCCAAATACCCCTAAAATTTGATTATCCATCCGTCCGACACGACTAGAAACTGCACCGTAACGAGTGGTTAATAAAATATTACCGATTGCATAACGTAACTCATCAGCCGTCACGTCTTTGAGGGTAACAATATCCAAAAAATGAACCCCCGGCTTAATATATTCACTGGTATTAAGTGCAGTTGAAGCTTTTCCTTCTTCATCGCGCATTGTGCCATTTTCATAAGTTGCATTGATTGTGCGATCGCCTATCAGTTCCGTAGAAGGTAAAATACTAAAAGCATCCTCTGTCCATACTCGGCTTTTCTGTGCGCCTTCTCCTCCTGCGGCAAAACCATAGAGAAAACAATCAATACACATTTCACAGGGAGCGTTGGTATTAAGAGAACACACTTTGTCGTTTTTAGCGATATAGAGCAACTCATTTGACCGTAAAAATTCCCGTCCTCGTCGTCTTTCTGGAGCAATTTGTTTGCGTTTTGTCATCACTAAGCGAGGCATAATATTTGTGTCTTCAAATCCTGCTTGAACGGACTCACTACACATCGGTTCGCCTGTCCCTTCCGTGCGAAAAATAGTTTCTGATTGAGTGGTTCTTAAAATCACTAACCCAATGGTACGACCTTTAGGAAAGTTTTCGTATTTAGGAGCAAGAAAGGGGGCTAATTTTTCGATGGACATGGTTTAATTTTCCTCGTTGTTTTCAGATAAATTTTCAGATTGGTCTTTGTTACTATCAGCTTGTGCTTTAAGGTCTTGACGAGCTTCTTGTAAAAAGAACAAATAGGCAGCTTCTAACGTTTTTTGGTCTGACAGTAAACGCTCAGGACGATTATGGTAAACCTCATCAAACAGTTGGCGCAGGACTTGATAAAATTGCTTGATTTGTTCAAATTTAGTTGCTCCAACTCCATGTTCACGAATTCGATCTAATCGAGTGTGATATTGTTGAACTAATGAAGCAAAAACAGTGTCCCAATCTAAATGAGATTTACGAGAACGTACCGCTTTAATAAACTCTGAAAAAGGTTCAGTTTGAGCGGTACGACGGAAAGAACTTCCTCGCAATTTTGCTGTTTCAGCAATCAAAGCAGCATCTTTAAGATACTGTGAAACTAAATCATGTTCTTCTGACATAAGACTCCTTAATAATTGGTGTAAAGGTTCTTTAATTCGATTCCAAATGGCTTCTAAATTAGGATCATTTTGTTCTCGAAGAATCCATCTTAAAAGGACATAATATAAATCGAGAGGTCGTTGAGTGGCTTTAACTAAATCGTAAAGACAATCATCTTTTTTCCTCAAACTAGCAACAGAAATCGCTAATTTGCCAACGCAACGTAATCGGTCTAAAATCGCTTCAGCCGTTAAAACTTTCTGTTGTTGTTTCTCAGAAAGATGTCCTTGGCGATAATATTGACCATTCCCTAATAGGGGTTGTAAAGATGAAGGAATTCCTTCAACTTGTCCAAAAATATCCCACTGAGGTTTTATCTCTAAATTACCTCCTAAGATGAAAGGAAAACCGAAATCAGGTGCAAGTGATAATTCAAGTGCAAGGCGTAAAGATTTTAGTAAAGCTATTGAACTATTAACCTCACCCCATACAAGGGGAATAATGACAGTAGATTGAGTAAAGTCGGGACGCTTTGGTAAAGCAGCACCGACCACTTTATTGGCTTTAAAAGCTAAGTGGTTATCTCGATAAAGTTCTAATTCATCAACAGTTACTGTTCCTCCATCTGCATTAGTATCTGCTTTTTCTTGTAACCACTTTTGCCAAATTATTTTTAATTCTGGGCTCGAACCATTAGGTAAAGCAAAATGAAGATACAAGGGATCTTGTTTGCTCGCTTTGGAAAAGTTTGCACCTACTGCTAATAATTGGTAGCTTAAGGAAGCTAAGTTGTCTCCTCGTCTTTTTGGTTCTGCGCTCATCCCTCCCGGAAGGCGATTAGAAAAGGATTGAACTTTTGTTCCGGGTGGCATTTGGTTAGAAATTAATTCACTGACTTGCAGGGAAGTCGTTCCTAAAGAACAACGTTGACGAGGATTTGCTTCAATATAAGCAGTAAGTTCTGAAGATCCTTGCCAGTTTATTGCTGTGGGAAAATTGAGCAAATATTGAACTGCATTAATGAGTTCTGCTGATACATCTATATCTTCAGTTTTTCGAAATTCAAAGGAATTTCTTAGAGCGTTATATATTTCCTCTAATCCTTTAATTTTAGCAACTTGTGCCGCAAATAAACACCGTCCATACTGAGGATTAAAAGGCTCTAAAGCGGCTCTTTGTTCAGGTGAAAGTCCCATATCTTCTGCTATTCTATCCCACGCCTCAGACGGGCTTAGTTCAGCTTCTCGATAGCTTAAATAAATTGCTTTCATTCCTTCAGATAAAACAAATTCGTCAGCACTATCTACAGGGAATAACCCCAATGATTCAGCTTGTTTAACCGCTTCTGCACCTGCATCATTACCATATTTGTTAATATCTTGAGTTAATTTCTCCTTTGTATAACTCTTGAATTTTTTGACTAAAAGCTGATCAACTGCATCAATCGCTCCCTCTAAATTTTGCTGAATAGCTTCATTATTGACTTTAATTCCATCCTTAGTTGCTTTAACTAATTGTTCAACATTACTACCAAAAACACTGTCAATTTTTTTCTGCCAAACGTTAGCTATCTTAATCGTTACATCTTCTTCAGGAAATTTCTCTCCCACAAAGATTTGACCATTGGGATTAATTGCAAGAGTGTACAAATTATAACGATATAAAACTTCCTCACAAGCACTCAGTAACAAGGACGTTAAATACCCTCTATCTTCTGACAAAGTAATTTCAAATAACTGAATATTTCGACCTAATGCAACAGTTAGCTCAGTTTCAACTTTACAAATCCGTTTATCTTTATCAATGCCAAGATCAAATAAATCAGCACCGATGAGCATTGCCGCCCAACGTTTTATATTAGGATCTTCAGGTAAAAAGCGCATTCCATCACTGGCATTATGTCCTGAATGTCGTTCAATCAACCGACGAACTAATTCTAAATCTTCATCAGTCTTGACTAATTTTCTAACCCCTGCGAGTTGCAACTGTTCTTGAAGGAAAGTTAGATCCCTTGCTAAGGCTTTCACATTACGTTTATCCTCCTTATCCGTTAACTTATTTAAGTCATGAACGGCTGTCGCCGCTAGAATACAACCTCGTTTTTCTTCTGGAAGTTTGGCAATTTTGCTAACAGTTAACACAAACTGACAAGCAGAGTCTAAATGTTCGGCTAATGTGCGTCCTTTGCGAGAACCATATTGAAGATGTTGTCCATGAAGCTCATATAATTTAGGTCGAATCTCACTAAAATATTGCTCCTCAAGAGATTGAGGCTGACGATTCAATAGACTTCTAGACATAATAATCCTATAAAATGATTTAGGTAATTGAGAGGGAATAAAAACCCTCTCTGTAGATTAGTGGTTATTTAGCGATCGCTTTTGAGTCAATCACTAATCTGTATTCGTGTTGTTGTCCTTGAAGACGGCGTTTTTCAAACTTAAACCCTCGTTTTTCAAGAATGTGCTTTGTAGCAGAAAAGCGATGACTAATTTTTTCCACCAATTCATCACTGGAATACCATGCACCATCGGACATCAAACGAAGCATACGTTCTGGTAGTGACATTGGAAAAAACTTCTTACTTAATTCATTGGATACTTGCGAACCAGACAAGTCATGCCCTACCCTAGAAAAATAAGTATGATAAAGGAATAGGTGGATAAGGCTTACCGTGTCTTAGTTCACTTATTTTTTAGATTAGCACAAAGTAGGTTAATACAGCGATTAAGAAGTCTATCTTTACTCATTTATTGAACACAATACAAAACCTTTGATATAATGAGGAAGCTGAATAAATCCTCTGAGGAATTGAAAGAATACAGCGATTAAGGCTAAAAATCCCCTTTTTCCATGATTAATCCCTATGAGGGATTGTAAGCTAGGGTTAAACTCTAGCTTTTTGCGTAAATGCGCCTGATTGAGCAATTGCATTGAGAACATCTTTTCTTTAATCCTCCTTCAATACAAGACTTCCCCAAAACGACTCAAAGATTACCCTCGTTATCAAAAATATTTGAGTATTATTTATACTCTATTTTCTACCTCCGTATTTAATGTACTTAAACTATTGCTATCTCTATTTTTAACCTTGATAATGAAGATATGCAATATTTTTACGGACAAAGTGGACGTACACTATGGGACGCAAAGGACAATCGATCACTCTCTCTATTTCTGAACAAGAAAAACTGCAATTAGAAGCCTTAGCTCACGAAAAAGGAATGAAATGGGGGGAAAAGCCCAATATCTCACGTTTGTTGAAAGCGATCGCTCGACAAGAACTGCTGATTGCGTCAAACCACGATTGGACACAAGAAAGAATCCAAGCTCTCGAACAAGCCAGACAAGCCTTAATAGACCTTGGAAAAATCGACAATGCAAAAGAAATTGCCGGAATACTGGTACAGCGCAGTGAACTCCAAGCTCCCTTTCGTCGGAAGATTGAAAGCTTCTTGGATATCCTTCAAACAGGGTGGCGACAACAGATGGAGCAGTACATCAAAGAACGTCAACCCTTTAAGTTGACTTATCAGGATGCGGGAGGACGACTTTTTCACTTTACGGTACTTCATGCTCAAATCCAACTGATCGAAAAACGCCAATACTTAATGTGTCGCTGTGAAGAAACCGAGGGAAGCCAAGATATTCCCGAATTGAGGCACAATCGCTGTCTCCGCTTAGATCGTATTCAAGAAGCGGCGGTAACGTCCATTGATCGTCAATGGGAAATCGATTTACAACGAGTCGCCGTCGAGTTTCATCTTTTGGAAGGACTGGCTTTTGCTTACAACTCGACTAATCAAGATCGATTTATCGGGGAATTAGAAGGTGATCCCCCGATTCGGCGAGTTATTCGTCCTATTTATAGTACCTTTTGGTTTTTTCGAGAAATTTCTCCTTACTGGGAGGATTGTATAATTATCGCTCCTGAAAATGTCCGAAAACTTTATCGAGAAAAGGTGAAACGGCTTTATGCACAATACTTTAAGTCAACTGTATTGTAATTTAACTCATGCTAACTAATTAACTTTGTTCAAAATTCAAGAACACTTAAAGATAATAATTGTATTAATCAAGGTAATTAATCATTCATTTGCCTTTAATTTATTATTTATTAGCAGAAATCAATCGCTAAAATTCTTGTGCGGAGGGAGTTGATTTAATCTGAGTTCTCATTGTGGGTTAGGATTAAGGTTATTCAATCGGTTGAATTCCTGCTAAATCGAGGATCTCAGGAATCAAGTCTTCCCGCTTAATGGCCATCATGTGGACACCATCACATAAGTTCTGAGCCATTTTAACCTGCTCTGCGGCAATTTTGACCCCTTCTTTTAAAGGATCATTCGCTTTTGCCAAACGGTTAATGATTTCATCGGGAATCTGTACCCCCGGTACACAACGGTTAATAAATTGAGCATTCTTCGCCGATTTTAAGAGGAAAATACCCGCTAAAATGGGTTTTTGGCTCGTTGGACGAGCAATTTGAGTCATAAACTTGTCTAATCGCTCAAAATCTGTAATTAACTGACTTTGAAAAAATTGCGCTCCAGCAGACACTTTCTTCTCAAAACGTTGTTGTAAACTCGACCAACTTTTCAGTTGAGGATCAACTGCAGCTCCCGCAAAAAGGTCTAAGGCATCGTCAGGCAGTTCTTTTTGATTAAAATCTACTCCTAAGTTTAATTTATGAATTAATTGCAGTAATCTAACGGATTCTAGCTCAAAAACAGGCTTGGATTTTTGATGATCTCCTGCTTTGATCGGATCACCTGTTAACGCCAGTATATTGCGAATTCCCAAGGCATAAGCCCCCATTAAGTCCCCCTGTAAGCCAATCACATTGCGATCGCGACAAGCCACCTGACAAATCGGTTCAATACCCCGTTGCAACAGTAACACTGAAGCGGCAACTGAAGACATTCGCAATACAGCACGACTACCATCAGTAATGTTGACAGCGTGTACCCTTCCCTGCAAATGTTGAGCAACTTCAAGCATTCTAAGAGGATTTCCCCCTTTAGGAGGCGTCACCTCTGCTGTAATCAAAAATTCTTTATTTTGAGCCGCCTGACGTAATTTGTTAAGCATAACCGATAATGAGTTTATTTAAAAAGAAGGCAGATAGCCCATGGCATCTTTAACTCGCGAAAGAGTTTGATTGGCAACGGTGGAGGCTTTTTCTTGTCCATTTTTTAGAACTTTTCCTAAATAATCCTTATCTTCTACAATGTCTTGATATTGCTCCCGAATCGGTTTAAGGTATTCAATTACAACCTCGGTAATAAGGGGTTTAAATTGTCCCCATCCCATATCTTGACATTCTAGGGAGACTTCAGGTTTCGTTTTCCCTGATAGAAGGCTATATAGCCCTAAAAGATTGTGGCATTCAGGACGTTCTGGGTTATCGAATTCTAGCCCCCTTAAGGCGTCGGTTTTGCACTTTTTAAATTTGCGTTGAATGTCTTCAGGAGAATCTAGAAGGTTAATGCGACTCAACTCTGAAGGATCAGATTTAGACATTTTGCTACGTCCGTCGCTTAAACTCATCACCCTTGCCCCCTCACTGCGAATTAAAGGGTCAGGAAGCTTAAAAATCGCCTTTTTTTTGCCAAATTGGTCATTAATACGAATAGCAATATCACGGGTTAACTCAAGGTGTTGCTTTTGATCTTCGCCAACAGGGACTTGATCAGCATCGTAGAGTAAGATATCGGCGGCCATCAAAACAGGGTAATCGAATAAGCCCACACTAACATTTTCTCCTTGTTTGACTCTTTTTTCCTTAAACTGAATCATTCTTTCGAGCCAATTCAGGGGCGTGATACAATTCAAGAGCCAAGTCAGTTCTGCATGGGCTGGAACGTGAGATTGCACAAAAATGGTAGAATACGCTAAGCTAATGCCACAAGCAAGATACAAAGCGGCAATTGTGTAAGTATCCTCTGCCAAGGTTTTAGGGTTGTGAGGCACTGTGATCGCATGAAGATCCACCACGCAGAAGAAATTGTCATATTGCTCTTGAATCTCAACCCAGTTGCGAATCGCCCCTAAATAATTGCCTAAATGTAAGTTTCCCGTCGGTTGAACGCCAGATAATACTCTTTGCTTGCCCATGTCTAAAGTTTAAACTTTTATTAAGTTAACTTAATATCCTATCATTTAGAATCAACGACAGCAAATTTATGATCTTTTGCTGGGCAAAACTGATGATTTTTCTGGAATTCAGGTTCAGTAAAATGTAGATATTCAGAGAAATTCTTTGAATCATTACATCCTAAGAGAAGTTAGTTGTATGTTACATCACCTATCCATTGCTGTACAAAACCCTGCCCATGTCGCTGATGTTATTGCTGAGATGATACAGGGCAAGGCCTTTCCCTTTCCTGTCTTTCCTGACTCTTACATCGTCGTTGTTGACGATTATTATGGAACAGCGATTGAAATTGAACCGCTCGGCCTTGAACTCATTCCGGGGGAAACAGAGGTGATTTCTCAGGTTAATCGCTCTCCTTCTCATTTTACCGCCACCCATCTTGCTCTTTCTACGCCGCTCAGTCCCACTGACATTGAAGAACTAGCCCAAAGAGAAGGTTGGATGGTACGTTATTGTGATCGCGGCCCTTTTGATTTATTAGAAGTTTGGGTGGAAAATCATCTCCTTATCGAAGTTTTATGTCCAGAAATGAGTCAACGTTACTTAGCGTTTATGACGATTGACAATATTGAGAAATTTCTTAAGACAACCCCAACAACTGATGAATCTGAATCCGGCTTAGTTGAAACAGTTGTTTAACTCTTCATGACACCCGTTATGTCAAATGATTTATGCTTAAATGATCCCGCTTTGATTCATCTGTGGCACGTTCATTTAAAGGCATCTTCAGAGGAGATAAATAACTTAAAAACACTCATTTCTACTGAAGAAAAACAAAGGGCAGAACGGTTTGCTTTTGACCATCTTCAGCGTCGCTATATTATTACCAGAGGCAGACTGAGACAAATCTTAGGGCAATATTTAAACCTCAATCCTCAGCAAATTTCCTTTAAATATAGCGACAAAGGTAAACCATTTATTCCTCAACAAAATAACCCAGACAATTTACAATTTAATCTTTCCCATTCGGAAGATAAAGCCATTTATGGAATCCGTTTTCAGGGATGGATAGGCGTTGATATCGAAAAAATTAGGGAAATCAAAGAAATAGATAACCTAACCAAACGGTTTTTCTGTTCTGAAGAATTTAGATTTATTCAAGGGTTAAAGGGTCAAGATAAGCAAAAAGCCTTTTTTCAAATTTGGACAGCAAAAGAAGCCTATTTAAAGGGAATCGGAGTAGGAATTAGTGGCGGCTTAACACAAATGGCTTTTACTCGACAAGGCGATTGCGTGTTACCTTTAATAACCCAAAATTATTGGGATTTATTATCCTTTCCGGTGGATTCCGATTATGTTGCTTCCATCGCATTTGAAGGACAAAAGAAACAATTTTCTATTATTCATTGGAATTTTGAAAATTAATGTTATTGGAGACTGCAACCATTAAGATTTATTTCGGCCATAAACTTTTTCAAGAATTACCGACATCAACTGATAAAATATTTATATAATAACACTTTAAATAAAATTAGGAGATCTTAACGATGAAAGGCTTTTGCAAGTTTTTGATCCCGCTGTTAATGTGTACCATTATGTTTGTTGTCACGCCGGGGATAGCATGGGCAGGAGATTGTCAATCTGCCTCAAAAGTTGCGGCCGAGGCTTTTGAAAAATTTGGGACGGAAGCCATCGCCGCCGGTTGTTCTGCTATCAAAATTGCTTTATCGAACGGCCAAGAATTTAATGAGCGAGACGTGTTGGACTGCTATAAAAACGCAGTAACTGCTACTAGCTTAACTGACAGTTTGACACAATGGTGGAATAAATCAATTGCTAAAAATTCATGGGCAACATTGAATGCTCGTCTTCTTGAATTAAATCAAAATCTTAAGGGAAATCTGCCAATGGGTCTTGGTACTCGAACGTTTATTACTGTTCCTCCTCTTCAAAAAGATCAACTCACGCTGACCATTACTGAACGAGATGGAAAAGCCAAAACCAGTGTCGTTGTTTGCAAGCATCGCCCGAATGGTCAATGGACAGAATTAGCAACACGCACATTTAATGATACTAATGCGCAACAGTCCAAAACGAACGAGAAACAGACCATCAAACTGACAGGCGTTCAAGGGGATGAAGTTTCTGTGAAACTCGACAACAAATCGGCTACGAATAAGTTCTCTTACACGCTCCGTGCGGAGGATTAAAGAAAACGATTAAATACTAACATTGATTAGGTAGATAATGCTCGATTATGATTGACTGTTGCCTACCTATAGTCAGTCTTTTAGCAGTTGTAAACAATATCTGTTCCCCATTCCCTATTTCCTCGTCTCATCCCGTCCGTTCACGATTTCAAGAGACTAGCTATATTATTCTCATTTCATGTTAAATTAAGCGAAAGAAATCCTTTTGTTAATGCTTATGATTTTCCCCGGTAGTATTGTTCAAGTGACCAATTCAGAAGACACCTATTATCGTTTTCAAGGCATCGTGCAACGGCTGAGTGATGGAAAGGCCGCCGTTCTCTTTGAAGGAGGTAATTGGGATAAATTGGTGACCTTTCGACTCTCAGAACTTGAAGCGGTTGATCCTACTAAAAAGTAAGTTAAGCTGAAAGCAAAATCAAAGGATTAAAGCTGATTCAACTGTCAATGTGTCTTAGCTTATATAGTCCTAAAAGGAAGTTTAAGACAGGGAAAACACTAAAACTCCCTAACTGTCAGCATTTTCCTCTCGCTTCCTCTTGCCTCTTACAATGCGGTTACCTATCCCTCAATTTCAGAGTGATCATCGTCATCCAAGTCATATTGGCGAAGTCATTGAAACTTCAACCACGGGATTTTTAGCCCAATGCTTAGAACCCGAAGACCTCAACTTCCCACCAATGCCTCCTTTTGGTAGTTGGGTGAAATCTTGGGACGAAGAATCCGGTAATAAAATTTTTGCCATTGTGACTTACGCAACAACGACGCCAATTGATTCAGTACACCGAGCGAGAGCATTAGGCTTATCCCTCAAAGAATTACGGGAACAACAACCGCAAATCTTCGCCATGTTGAAAACGGAGTTTCGCACCTGCATTGTGGGGTTTGAACCTCCCCAGCGCGTTAGCAACGGCAAAACAGACACCAAAGGACAAATTTATCAATATATTCCCCCACGTCCTCCTCAAATTCATCAAGGGGTTTATCGTTGTGATTCAATAGAAATCGTCAATTTTAGCGATCGCTTAGATTTTTTAAGAATTTTACTACAAGTGAGAGACGTTCCCGTTGAAGGATTAATAGCTGCCGCCATTCGAGAAATCTATCAACTCCGTCACGCTGATCGAAACTGGTTAGTACAGGTAGGTCGCCAGTTAAGCTTTTTACTTAAAGATGATTATGACCGCTTACGTTATGTTCTCAGTCAGGTTCATTTTGTGAGTTAAGATTAGCAGAATTTTCCATAAATTCATCATTCCGTCATCTAAAGTTAACTTTATAAGAATCTTCATCGTTTAGCCATCTATCCAAAGACATTGCAATATCTGTATAAAAATATACCAAAAGGCAAGTATCTCTGGTTTCGTTTGTCCTGCTTTAATTGATTATTATCATCATGGCAGTATCCTCAGCCGAATAGGAGGCGATATGGAAACGAGTGTCAAACAGCAAGCAGAAAAAGTCCAAAAAACTGGACAATTGGTTATTATCGGCGGAGCCGAAGATAAGGAAAGAGAATGCCACGTTTTACGAGAATTCATTCGCTGTGCTGGGGGATCTGAGGCACGAATTGCCATCATGACCGTCGCCACTGAATTATCCAAAGAGGTCGGAGAAGACTATATTCGGGTCTTTGAAAGATTAGGAGTTGAGGATATTCGCATTATAGATACGGTAGATCGTGAGGATGCAGAAAACACCAGCTTTCTTAAAACGCTTGACAAGGCGACAGGGATATTTTTTACCGGCGGAGATCAAGCTCGCATTACGGAGATTCTTAAAAATACAGAGATTGACAAAGCGTTACACCGACGATATGCCGAAGGAGTGGTCGTCGGTGGCACGAGTGCTGGAGCGAGTATGATGTCGAATACCATGATCGTGGAAGGAGAAGCAGAAACGCACCCCCGCTTAGAAGTAGTGGATTTAGACGAAGGCATGAGCTTCTTGCCGGAAGCCATTGTTGATCAGCACTTTGCCCAGCGTGGACGCTTAGGACGCTTATTAGCTGCCCTTGCCGCTCATCCTAACTTGATTGGTTTGGGCATTGATGAGGATACGGCAATCATCGTTAAAGATCATCAGTTCAAAGTGGTGGGAAGTGGTGCGTGTACAGTCGCTGACTTGAAAGAAGCTAGTTATAACAATATCAAAGAACGCCTTAAAGATGAAGCTTTAGCCTTAAGTGGGATTAAACTGCACATTCTGCCAAGTGGATACGGCTTTGATCTAAAAAATCGGAAGTTAATCACTTCCTAGGTTTAAAATAGCGTCAGAATTCGTCATCTACCGTCCGTTTTTAGAGATGGCACTAGGCGCAAGTGTGAAGTCAGGCGTATGGTGTGAGCAAGAACACCTGAATGTGTAATGCTATCTATCTAATTTAGCGATCGCTTATTCATGATTTCTAAAGAGAGTGGCAACTATTGGGCTTTTTTAGCGTTAATTTTAGCCTCATTTTTGATACTGAGTCTCTTTTTTCTTAAATTACTGAATAACAGTTTGCTGAAGATAGGATTGAAGCACATCAGGAACGTTTACCGTTCCATCGGGTTGCTGATAATTCTCCAAAATAGCGGCCATGGTGCGACCAATCGCTAAACCTGAGCCATTTAGGGTATGAACATACTGCGTACCTTTTTTTCCTTTCTCTTTAAAGCGAATATTTGCCCGTCTTGCTTGGAAGTCTTTGAAGTTAGAGCAACTGGAAATCTCACGATAGGTCTTCGCAGAGGGTAACCAAACCTCTAAATCGTAGCATTTTGCCGCCCCAAAGCCCAAATCCCCCGTACAGAGTTCAATTACTCGATAGGGTAACTTTAAAGCCTGTAAAATCGCTTCCGCATTTGCCACCAAACTTTGATGTTCAGCCTCTGAAGTCTCAGGATGCACCAGTTTAACCAGTTCGACTTTATTGAATTGATGTAAACGGATTAAACCTTTGGTATCTTTGCCATAACTGCCTGCTTCCCGTCGAAAACAAGGGGTATAGGCACAGTGCTTAATGGGCAGACTCTCTGCTGCCAGAATGTCATCCCGATAGAGGTTGGTTACAGGTACTTCAGCCGTAGGGGCTAACCATAGATCATCATCGGCACATCTAAAGCTTTCTTCGGCAAATTTGGGCAATTGTCCTGTTCCTCGTAAGGAATCACTATTAATCAAAATAGGGGGCATGATTTCAAGATAACCCGCCTCAATCTGACAGTCCAACATAAAGTTGATTAAGGCTCGTTCTAAAGCCGCCCCTAATCCGATTAACGTGATAAAACGACTTTGCGCCACCTTAACTGCCCGTTCTGTTTCAAGAATGCCCAATTTTTGTGCAATTTCCCAATGCGGCATTAAGTTTGGTTTTGTCAGTTTATAGTCTTCTCCCCATTGTCTGACTTCCACATTTTCGCTTTCATCTTTGCCGATGGGAGTAGTTTCATCAGGTAAATTGGGTAATTGTAGTAATAATTGTTCAATTTGAGCTTTGATTTCTTTCTCTTGTGGTTCTAAATTTGCTAATTGAGTTTTAATCGTATTTCCTTCTTCTTTTAAGCCTAAAATTTCAGAGCTTTTGGGATCACCTCCTTGACGCATCTTTTGACCAATTTGCTTACCGATTTCGTTACTACGGGCTTGCAATTGCGTTCGAGAAGCTTCTAGATCCCGTTGCTGTTGATTTAAGTTTAAAATCGGTTGAATATCGTATTCTTTACTAGAACTACGACGATTAAGGGAGTCTTGAACGATGTCGGGATTGTCTCGAATGCGCTTAATGTCTAACACAGAGGTTTCCTTTAACTCAGTGGGAGGTAATTTAGTCATCCAACATTTAACCATAACATTAGTCCCCTATCTCATTGAAGTGATTTGAGAAAATAAATAAGTTTTCCTTAGAATTTAGAATTTTATTGATTAAAAGATTAAATATAATACTTAGTAATTTTTCCAACGACAGAATCAGGGTTTTATTTCCCTTGACAGGATATGTTCTCTTAAACTATTATGTAGTGCATGGTATACTAGGCTAATTATGAGCTTTTACAAGAATAAAATTCTTGAAATGCCTAGTAGCCAAGGGTTTGAGCAACTATATCTAAAAATTAAGTCAAGAAATCTAGACTTTCAGTTTTTGTGCCAATTAAATTAAGTATCACAAAGCCTATTGACTAAAAGCCTTATTTTAATTCTATTGTGGGATAATGCTTTGTCAATTAAAGATATGCAGCAATCAGAATCGCGAATTGCCCTGCTCATTGATGCGGATAATGCCCCAGCCTCCCGAATTAGTGCTATTTTGACTGAGATTGCCAAATATGGCGTGGCCAATATTCGTAGAGCTTATGGAAACTGGAAAAATCCGACGTTGAAGGGTTGGGAAGACTGTTTGCACGAATACGCAATTCATCCAGTACAACAGTTTGACTATACTAAGGGCAAGAATGCGACAGATGCGGCCTTAATTATTGATGCAATGGACTTACTTTATAGCCAAAAGTTAGATGCTTTTGCGATCATTTCCAGTGATTGTGATTTTACGCCCTTAGTGATGCGAATTTTAACCAATGGCTTAAAAGTTTATGGATTTGGCGAGAAGAAAACACCTTTGCCTTTTGTTTATGCCTGTTCCACTTTTTTGTATTTAGAAACCCTTGATCAAACAGAGGATTTTGATATTTCTAAAGCCATTACCAGCGTTAAGAAAACAAGTAAAGAATTGAAACAAGATACCAAGTTAATGAATCTGCTAAGAGGGGCAGTTGCTAGCACAGAAGATGACGATGGCTGGTCAAATTTAGCGTTAGTGGGTAATCACATTGCTAATCAAGCATCCTTTGATCCTCGTAATTATGGCTATGATAAATTGAGTAGTTTGTTTGAGGCAATTGACTTATTTGAAGTCCACCGCAAAAATAAAATTATTTGTGTCCGAAGTAAACGAAAAAGTAATAATACCCTAAAGGGAACGTAAACAACGTGAGTTATCTGTTTCTAAAAAAGCCTTCTGCCTCTTCTTAGATTACGGATTAGAAGACAGATAAGTATAACTCCGCATACTCATTTCATAGTCTTGTAATAACCGTCGAGATTGTTCGAGGGTAATTTGTTTATTTTTCAGTGCTTTCTCGGTTTTGCGACGCATTTTTTCAATTAAATCTTCACTTTGATACTGAACATATCCCAAGACTTCCGTAATGGTATCGCCCTTAACCACATATTCGAGTTCATAACCTTTTGGGGTCATGGTAATATGAACCACATTGGTATCTCCAAATAGGTTGTGTAAATTGCCCATAATTTCTTGATAAGCTCCGACTAAAAACATCCCCAAATAATAAGGTTCAGTCGCATTGCCTCGAGAATTTCCTTGACAATTGATTGATTTAAGAGAATGTAATTCTAGCATCGACTTTACGTCTTGTAAGTCAATAAATTGATTAATTTTGCCATCACTATCGCAAGTAATATCGGCAAGAATTGCCCGTTCTGTCGGTTCTTCATTTAAGCGGTGAATAGGTAGAATTGGAAATAGTTGATCAATTGCCCAAGCATCGGGAACTGATTGAAAAACAGAGAGATTCATATAATAAATAGAAGTCATATTTTTTTCCAACTCTTCCAAATCATCAGGAACGTAAGACTGATGGCGAGTCACTTGCCAAATTTTACGACAACACGCCCAATATAATTCCTCTGCTCTTGCCCGTTCTTCTAAGCTTAGATAGCCAAAATTAAATAAGCTAATCGCTTCATCTTTAAATTGCAGGGCATCGTGATACATCTCTTGATAATTATGCTCTTGAATCGTGTTATATGTTTCCCAAAGATTACGAATAATGAGGTGTTCTTGAGTTTGTAACGGGGCAGGAATATGAGAAGATACTTCGTTGGTTCCCAAAACATCAAATATCAAGACCGAATGGTGTGCAGCGATCGCTCGACCACTTTCACTGACTAAAACAGGGACAGGAATATCGGACTCAGTGCAAGCTTCTTTAACTTCAGCGACAATATCATTGGCATAGTGCTGGGTTTTATAGTTCTTCGAGGCATAGAAATTCGTTTGAGAGCCATCATAATCCACCCCTAAGCCGCCACCAACATCCAAATATTGCATATTTGCTCCCAATTTGCTCAATTGGACATAAATGCGACTGGCTTCTCGAATGGCATCTTTAATGACACTAATCGAAGAAATTTGTGAACCAATGTGGAAGTGAAGCAACTTGAGCGTATGTAACTTGTTGCAATCCTTTAATTCTTTAACGACCGTCAGAATTTCAGGAATGGTCAAGCCAAATTTCGCCCGATCGCCCGTAGAAGTTCCCCAACGTCCTACCCCTTGAGTACTGAGTTTGGCTCTAACCCCAAAAATGGGATCAATCCCCAATTCTGCGCTAATCGATAAAGCCGTGTAGAGTTCTTCTAGTTGTTCAATGACAATAATGGGACGATAACCGAGAGGAATAGAAAGAAGAGCCGTCTCGATGTAATCTCGGTCTTTATAGCCGTTACAAATCAGTAAAGGATTCGATTTCTCATTTTCTTCCCCAATGGTAGAATCTAGCGTGGCTAGCGCGATAATCAATTCAGGTTTAGATCCCGCTTCGAGACCAAAATGGTAGGGTTGACCATAACGAACAATGGCTTCCACAATGTGGCGATGTTGATTGCATTTAATCGGATAAACTCCCCGATAGACATTCTCATAGTTGTAGCGAACAATGGCGCGGTTAAAACAAGCTTGAATGCGTTCCATGCGATCGCCTAAAATATCGGAAAAACGAATTAAAACCGGCAAATCTATGTTCCGTTGCCGTAATCCGTCCACCAATTCGTAGAGGTCTAACGCCCCGCCGCGATCACCTTGGGGGGAAACCATAATATGACCCAAGCCATTAATAGAGAAATAGGGATCGCCCCATCCTTGAATCCGGTAAAGATTTTCGCTATCTTCTATCGTCCAAAGTGGCGCAACTTTTTCAGTTGACGGTTCGTCCCGTGCATTATTGATCAGTGATGATACAGTGAGGTCATTAGTAGTTGTCATGGTTATGCCCTGTGATGATCAATTCATTAACTATGATACAATTGCGAGAACTTAAAATTTATCAACGAATTCTGATTATTTAAGATAGTAAAAGGTGAAACGATGAAATTCATTGATTCTAAAGGACGATTATGCGGCAAACTTAACATTTTAGATGTAGGAGCCGGATTAATCCTCTTGTTAGTCTTTCTCAGTCTGTTTGTCTTTCCTAATACCTCTGTTACCAAGAGTATTGCTCAATCAGCGACTAAACCCCTTGAACTTGACGTTATTGTTAAAGGATTAAGCGTCAAAGACTCTCAAGCTCTCTTTCGGCGATTTGAACAAGAAAAAGCTAATATTGTTATCCGTAATCAACCCGCTGGACAGGTAGAGATTGTCCAAAATCAACTGCTTCCCCGTACCGTGCCAGTCCCTCAACCCGATGGCAGTGTCAAAGCGTTACCCGATCCTCGTCCAGAATCAGCTTATAGTGTAGACATGATACTAACTTTAGCAGGGACAGCGCAAGTAGCGAAGGATGGACCTGTTTTGGGCGGACAAAAGGTTAAAATAGGCACATTAATCGAATTAGAAGGCACAGAATACAACTTTAATACCAGTACCATCGCCGTCAGAGTGAAAAATTAAGCCAAAATCGCTTCTTATACGATACTTTCGCCCTTCCCACTCATTTTGGGTAGTAGTGATAACATTGCAAAAAATTTGGGTATTATAATCTTACGTTCATCGCCCAAGAGGTTTGATAAAGTAATCGGCTAATTCTCAAAAGTCAATTCCAGACTGAAAACACCCTAGAGCAACCCATAGCCTGATTTACTTGACAAAACCCCTAAGATGCGTAAAAATACCCGTTGTTATTGATTCTATTGAATGCTTATGTTATCCAAACGAAGGACCAACTAATATAATGAAAAGATACTTGTCTTCTCTGGCCTTAACGACCCTTGGCGGAACGTTACTTAGTCTGAGCAGTGCTGACGTTGCTCAAGCTGTCACCTTCAACTTTGGTAACGGTGACGGGGGTTCATCTACAATTGTTAAAACCGTTGATGACCTTACGCTTACCTTATCAAGTCCTATCCCTAATTCTACTTTTTTTGCGGATGCAAAGGGTTTCTGCTTATTAAGATCCAACGGTCTTTGTACCTTTGACTTCGATTTGTCTTTCTCCAAGGCAGTTCAAATCACCTCGCTAACCTTAGATATAGCTGATATTGCAACCCCCTTTGCCGCTAATCTTAAGGTAGAGGCTGGAGAAGTCATGAGTCTATCCACCTCAAGTAATAGTTTAATTAGGCAAGTCTCTGCAATTGAAGTAACGCCTCTAGGGGGGGTCAACCCGCCAGCACCCATCGCCACGCCTGAACCCGGCTCTTTGCTCGGATTATTAGCGTTAGGTAGCCTAGGTTTTCCTTCTGTCCTTAAGCGGCTCAAAAAATAGCTAATCATTGGGATGGGCTTTTTCGCCCATCTATGCTTTTGTTAGGCTGTTAGGGCTAATTTATATCATTATCAGTCATTGCAATCAACTGAGAGAAGGGAAGCACTCTTGTCTATAATAAGGGATTGTGAGCCTAGATATTGAAAAGCAGAGAGCCATGACCTTCACTCCCCTTTCCCCTTCAACAGCAGAAACCTCTTATCCTGATACCTTTGGTCGCTTTGGTCGCTTTGGCGGTAAATACGTTCCAGAAACCTTAATGCCTGCCTTAAGCGAGTTAGAAAAGGCCTACGAGCGTTATCAACATGATGACGACTTTAACCAAGAATTAAACCAACTCCTAAAAGATTACGTCGGCAGACCCAGTCCCCTTTACTTTGCCGAACGCTTAAGTGACTATTACCGCCAACCCAACGGAACAGCCCCTCAAATTTATCTTAAACGGGAAGACTTAAACCATACCGGCGCCCACAAGATTAATAATGCCCTTGGCCAAATCCTTTTAGCTAAACGCATGGGTAAAAAGCGAATTATTGCCGAAACCGGAGCCGGTCAACATGGCGTAGCCACAGCAACAGTTTGCGCCCGCTTTGGATTAGAATGCATAATTTATATGGGTGTTCAAGATATGGAACGCCAAAAGCTGAATGTCTTCCGGATGCGATTATTAGGGGCGACCGTTTCTCCGGTTTCGGCGGGTACAGGAACCCTAAAGGATGCCACCTCTGAGGCCATTCGCGATTGGGTCAGCAATGTCGAAAATACCCATTATATTCTGGGTTCAGTGGCCGGTCCCCATCCCTACCCCATGATGGTACGAGATTTTCATCGAATTATTGGTCAAGAAACCCGTCAGCAATGCTCAGAGAAATGGAATGGATTGCCCGACATTTTACTAGCCTGTGTAGGAGGAGGGTCAAATGCCATGGGACTCTTTTATGAATTTGTTAAGGACACTTCAGTGCGTTTGATTGGGATTGAAGCCGCCGGGGAAGGGGTTGCTTCTGGCAAACACGCCGCTACACTAACGGCTGGAACACCGGGAGTTTTACACGGCGCAATGAGTTACTTATTGCAAGATGCGGAAGGTCAAGTAATTGAACCCCATTCCATCAGTGCTGGGTTGGATTATCCGGGAGTGGGACCAGAACACAGTTATCTCAAGGATAGCGGACGAGCAGAATATTACAGTATCACTGACCGAGAAGCGATCGCCGCCTTTCAGCGTTTATGTGAATTAGAAGGCATTATTCCGGCCTTGGAAACTGCCCACGCCTTTGCCTATTTAGATGTTCTTTGTCCCCAATTATCGGGTAGTCCTCGTATTATTATTAATTCCAGTGGACGGGGCGATAAAGACGTGCAAACGGTAGCGAAATACTTAGGCGATCATTTTGGCTAAATGTAAAGCATCTTACTGTTTTCGTCGGTTAACCGGATAAAGTAGCTAAGCATAAAAACTGGACGGAGACGTATTCAAACGCCGAATATACTCATAAATCGTTTCTTGTAAGTGAATGCGCTTGATTTCTTTGCCTTTTTCTAAATGATGGGTGTTTTCCATCACAATCAAACTATCAACGTCTTGAAGCCCAAAAAACTGAAACAGCAGATGAGTAATGGGCAGACTCACGACGGGTAAAAGCGTCTGAGCATCCCCCTGAAAGGTTCGGGCATCTTGAGCCGTTGCAAAAACGTAAATAACCCGTTTTTCTTCTGAAGCGGCAGAATGACTGCGGCGGAGAGTCGTCATAATCAACGAGTGATCAGGCAGGGTGATCAAATAATACTCAAGGTATTGCAGTTGTTCAGCAAAATCTTGAAGAGCAGGCGCAACGGCTTTTTCCATTACTGCCGGCGGAATCCCATAGTGAGGGGCATCATCAATGAGGGGTTGAAGTTGTTGATCTAAAGTAAGCATGATTTGTTTATTGTGCTGGATAAAGCTAGTTTCGAGCCAAGGTATCTCCTCATCGAGTCCCTATCCCCATTTTAACCTGAAGAGAATCTCTCGTTTAACGATGGGTCATATTTTCAGCGATCGCTTTCAACATTGAGCCTACCCATTCCGTTTCCTTCGCTAAGGTTTGCACCAAAAGATCCTGTTCTTCTGGGGAGAGAAGAGCCATCATTTCCAGAATGTGATCCACTCGAGCTGTCGAGGGAAGAGTATCTTTACTCGGATCCTTTTTGGACTCTTTCAGAGAAGAAATGGAAAGAGAAGATTCGGCGTGGGTAGGATCATTTTCTGAAATTTCTGCGGTAGCCAAATCGGCAAGGGAGAAAAAGGTCGCTTGGGTTTCCGGATCAATCGGCTCTAAGGACAAAGCCGCCGTATCCGACGCTCGTAAAGTTTTCCCATCGACTTCATCTAACAAAGGAGGCAATTCTTCAATTTCGTCATCGAGGAGAAGATTTAAGGGAGGCATGAGTAGTACTTCTTCCCAAGGCAGTTTTTCAGGGATTGGCTCAATTTTATCTTGAAAATCGATTTGGACTTTGTGAATTGCCATTTCTGCCGTTAAGCCCCGAAGATACCACCGATACATTTCAGACAGTTCTTCTTCTTGTCCATTCCACTGTAAAGCGATCTGATCTTGAATTTCTATCGGAATAAAGGTTCGCAATTCAGCTAAGGATTTTAAGCTGTATTCATCTAATTCTAGTTTGAGGTTACGATAATCTTGAGCGGTGGCTTCATCCCCTAATTCGAGAAATTCAGTGACGATAGGCAAAATACGGGAGGGAAAAGCATCCTGCACCGCTACAGAGCTTTCTCGTCCGAGAGCATCCCCAATACACCGTTTAACCGCCGCACAAGCCGAACGATTTTGGGTCGCAGAAATCCATTCAACAGAAACCCGCTCAAAATGCTTAATCAGCTGGCGGGCTTCAAAATGTAAGGATTTTAAGTTTTCAGGGGAAATGGGTGTTAAGCCATTCATTTGGTTAAAAACCGTCTCACTGGCACCTTTTACTTCCAGTTGTCGAATTCCCAGCTTTTTTGCCTTTTCTAGCCCAATAATTAACCCTCGATATTCCGCTTCTTGATTAGTGGTCAAAGACAATAGTTGGCTAACCGTAAACCGTTTGCCATTCGGCATTAAGAGGATTGCCGCCGCCGCCCCCTGACCTGGGTTATCAGGAGACTCACCATCAAAAAAGAGAATCGGGATATCAATCACCATAATGTCAACGGGGGTTGAATCAGAAACAGGGCAAGAAAGCGATCACTTTGTCAATTCCTCTTCTTCTATGGTAAAGGGGAGATTCGTAAAAATAAACATTTCTTGCGCTAATCTTTGATTTTAAGTTCATCATTAAGAGGATCATGAAAGAACAATGCACCAAGCCTTCAAACAATGGGGATTACGCTTATATCGTATTGGATTACGTTTAGGAGTTCATCTTATTCCTGTTCACCCCTACGCCCCTCTTTCCGATCTGCGATTTTTAAAAAAAAATAAGGAAATTTGGGCAAAAAAATCACAACTAAAAGGAATTGATTCGGATTTAGCCCCACAGATTACCCATTTAACGCGTATTTGTGTACCCTATCAAGAGGAATATTTAGATAATGAGATTTATCAAAAGGCCGTTCAACAAAAAATAGGTTCAGGTTATGGTTATATTGAAGCACAAGCCTTACACGGAGTCATTCGGTTTTTTCAACCTAAACGAGTGATTGAAATCGGCTCGGGAATTTCGACGTATTGTCTTTTAAAAGCCCTAGAATATAATCAAGCGGAAACTCATATTGCTATTGATTTAACGACCATTGATCCTCATCCATCTTTAGGGATTCAAAATCTATTAGGGATTAATTTAAAGCAAGACATTGTTCAGAGGATAGATTTAACCTTTTTCGCTCAATTACAAGCCAATGATTTATTATTTATTGATTCTTCCCATACCGTTAAAATTGCTGGCGATGTCAATTATCTAATTTTAGAAGTCTTACCTCGCTTAAATTCAGGCGTTATTGTTCACTTCCACGATATTTTTTTGCCCTATGATTATCCTCGCAATGCGCTACAAACCTTTTTTCCTTGGCTAGAAACTGCTTTGCTCAAGGCATTTTTAATTAATAATACTAAAGTCAAAATTCTGTTTTGTTTAAGTCAACTTCATTACGAGTCCCCTCAAACATTAAAAAAAGTTTTTCCCACTTATCAGCCTCAATTGGACGAAAATGGATTGAGGGATAAGTATTACAAACCCTTTGAAAATCCGCAGGATGAACACTTTCCCTCTTCAATTTATTTACAAATTCAATAAAATTCGGGGAGTGAGTAGAGAACGATACACATTTTTCTGGTTACCCGCTCCTTTTTTTCCCTCATCAGTCATTACCGACTCATGACTTCAACTCTCACGGGGGCAACTCCACTGGAGAAGAGCCCGATAATTCTAGCCGCGCCAGCGGAAAGGTCAATGATACGGCCGTGGGCGTAGGGGCCGCGGTCATTAATGCGTACAATAACAGAGCGATTGTTGCGCAAATTGGTCACTCGTACTTTTGTCCCAAAAGGTAAAGTCCGATGAGCCGCCGTTAAACCGTTTTGATTATAACGTTCCCCATTGGCTGTCCGTCTGCCGTGAAAACCTGGGCCATACCAAGAAGCGTTTCCTCGGCCGATTGACCCTTTTGTCCGATTTTTACTGACTGCCACCGTTTGAGTTCGTTTGACTGGGGGTTGAGGCTTGGGTAAATTGGCCACTTCCGTCAAAGGAGCGGCGTTGCCCAATAAGCGTCTTAGGCGATTGGTCGCTTGCAGGGCATCATTAGCAAGATTATTGGTGCTATCGGGAAGAAGCGTCGTCTTATTGATTTGTAGGAGTTCTTCATCCTTAACGCTAATGCTGTAGCCTTCGGTTTTGCTGTCCCACTCAACGGTAATTTGGCTGGCGTCAAACCCTTGAGCAGATAGTTGATTAAGCCGTCCGGCTACTTTTTGGGCTTGCTGCAGCGTTTTATGGATATCTTCTGCTTCTAATGTACTAAGAAACATCAACACGGGAATCTCGTTAACCCTTAGAATAATGGCTTTTTGCTCTTTCCAGTTATACGCCTGAACGGTAGCCATCGCTTGAAAGGAATCGGCTAGACGATCAACATGACGAATGACGTCACTTTTCACAATTTCTGCTGTAGATTTATTAGAAGATTGAGTATCTTCTGCGTTTAAAGCCAACGTGGGATAATTGCCTAAGATCAAGGCTGTTCCCATCGCCGTGGTGGTAGCGGTCAGAGCAATGTGTTGGAGTAGTTGTCTAGTCATAGGTTCTGCTTTTTTGAATTAGCGGAATTTAGAGAGTTTCTAAATTTAAACCGCCGTTTCCTCACATCATTAAAAGTGGTTAGCTTAACTTAAGCTTGCCCCAGCGTAACATGGTTTTTTCAAGGTCACGCCACGGAATCTAAATCATTACTTAAGGAATAAATAAAAATTTCAAATAGCTCTTGACAAAAAAAGCAAAATAAGGCATTACACATCTTTGTTTTTATTACCACCCTTTGAGTAAGCAAACCTTGACACTTTTAAAAGTGTCAGCAAACGTCCAAGGGGCTATCGTTTGAGGTGTTTATCCTAGTCAATAGCACCAGAAGATGACGCCGTTGTTTTACGGATGCAAGGTGTCGTTTAAGCGTTCCAAAAAGTTCAGGCGTATAAACAATTATTTTCATAATCCACTGTAACGATTAATTTTTTGAATCTAAGTACCTAGACAAAATTAATTGCATATTCTGTGCCAAAGTTGTCAAGCACTTTTTTCAGATAGTTAAGTAAGCTAGTCCAACTCTCATAAGTGTTGATTTGAACCCATTCATATTTGATAAATTTCCACAAAATTTCGATTAAGTTTTGCTTCGGTGAGTAAGCAGGTAGCCCAAATATTGTTAACTTTTTTTCTGCCCATTCGGGGAGCTTTTCTATTATGCTATCGCTGGTATGAATTGAAGCTTGATCCATC
>JBGTGT010000002.1:0-8870 GCA_041746575.1 Microcystaceae cyanobacterium | reverse complement strand
CGAATCTATGGGCAATTACAAGGGATTTAGCCATTAATCTGTACCGAGAAGCGGGTTTTACGAATATGGCGCAAGCACAACGATTATGCAGTTATGGACTAAAGCAGATTTTGGTACTTTTTAGAATGAAATAGCCCTGGTAATAATCAAATTGCTGCAACGCTTCAATTAATAAATAATTGAGGGGAAACCAAATAGGACCACGCCAGTTGGAATTGCCACCAAACATCTTTGTTTGAGATTCAGCCGGTTCAAAACTCACCCTATATTCCCGGTTATCTACTTCAACTGTATAAGGATGATCAGCATGATAACGAGACACCGAACGAATGCCAAAATCACTTAAAAATTCAGTTTCATCTAGCATTTTTTCGAGGAGTTGACGCAGTTTATCTTTATCAACAATTGCCAATAATTGACGAGAATGTTGCCCACAGCTTTCCATACAGGCCAAATTTTGACTTAAATGGGGACGATGCTGAATGAACCAATCAACACGCTGGCGAAAATCAGGTAACTCTTTTAACGTTTCACTCTCAATAGTCGTAATAGCAAGCAAAGGAATTAAACCAACAAGCGATCGCACTTTTAAGTCTACGTTTTTGCCATTGGGTAAATCTAAAACATCGTAATAAAAACCTTCTTCTTCGTTCCAAATTCTTGCGCCTTCTGAACCAATATGATTCATAGCTTCTACAATATAGAGAAAGTGTTCAAAAAATTTACTGGCAATATCTTCGTAAGCTTTGTTATCCTGTGCTAATTCTAGGGCAATTGTTAACAAGTCTAAACAATACATGGCCATCCAACTGGTTGCATCAGATTGTGATAATTTCCCCCCAGTTGGCAAATCTCCTCCTCGATTAAAGACGCCGATATTATCTAATCCTAAGAATCCTCCTTGAAAAACATTATTTCCGCCTTCATCTTGTTGATTAATCCACCAAGTAAAGTTCAGTAATAGCTTCTGAAAAACCCTTTCTAGAAACGATTTATCAGCCTGACCATACATTTTTTTTTCGATAGTATAAATTCGCCAAGCCGCCCAAGCATGAACAGGAGGATTAACCCCATTAAAATCCCATTCGTAGGCAGGAATTTGTCCGTTGGGGTGCATATACCATTCCCGTGTCAAATGAACCAATTGTTTTTTGGCGAAATCGGGATCGATGATAGCCATCGGAATTAAATGAAATGCCCAATCCCATGCCGCAAAAAAAGGATACTCCCATTTATCAGGCATAGAAATAACATCATCAATATGCAGGTGTATCCATTCACTATTTTTGCCTTGTTGATGTTCTTTGGGTGGAGAAGGTAGGGCAGGATCTCCTTTTAACCAAGTATCAACAACGTAATGATAGTATTGTTTATTCCACAACAATCCTGCAAATGCTTGTCTTTGAATATTTCGTAATTCTGGATCTTTTTCGTAGGGGGAAATACGTTGATAAAATTCATCTGCTTCTTGACGGCGCACTTGAAAAATGTTGTCGTATTCTTGACCAAAGGGAGATTCTAATTGAGCATTATTGCAAAGTCGTAATTGAATGATTAAAGTCTCTTTTTCTTGAACCGCTAAAGGGTAATAGGCGGCAAATTTTGTGCCAATATTATCAGGATTAACCGCCGACTGGTCTCCTTCAACGACATAACGATGAAAACTATCTTTAACATAAGGAGATGAATTTTTGTCTCCTGATAAGCGTTGATAATTAGTATTATTTTCAGTAAATAATAGTTGCGGTTGTTGGGCGCAATATAACCATCTCTTGCCTAGGTTGGGATGTTCGGCTTCGATGGTGCTAAACTGACTATAATGATCATAAATTTTTAATCTGGGTTTCTCTACTTCGTAACCCCATGACCAAATATTACGAAACCATAGGGTAGGGAGTAGATGTAATTTTTGCGTTTCTGAATGACGATTGGTAACTTGAATTTGAATCAGAATATCTTCATCATTGGCTTTGGCATATTCTATGCTGATATCAAAATATTGATCATGGTCAAAAATGCCTGTGTCGATTAACTCGAATTCTCCTTCTTTTAAGCTTCGGTTTTGATTTTCTTGTTCTAAGGTTTCATAAGGAAAAGCTTGCTGAGGATATTTATATAAATATTTCATATAAGAATGAGTTGGCGTATTATCAAGCTGAAAATAACACTCTTTAACATCTTCGCCATGATTTCCTTGATGATTGGTTAGTCCAAATAATCTTTCTTTTAAAAAAGGATCTTTTTCATTCCAAAAAGCTAAGGAAAAGCAGAGTCTTTGATGGTTATCAGAAATCCCTGCAATGCCATCTTCTCCCCAACGATAAGCTCGATAATGGGATTGTTGAAAACTAAAATGCTCCCATACTGAACCCTCTTTACTATAATCTTCCCTTACCGTTCCCCATTGGCGATCGCTTAAATAACAGCCCCATCTACGCCAGTAGGCTTTACGTTCTCGATCTTCTTTTAATCTAATTTCTTCTTGCGTAGTTTGTTGCGGTGATGACATTTTTTAAGGGGATGAAGTTTTTTGTTAATATCTCTTTACAAAAATTAAAAAACAACTTTAACCAACTTTAATCTGGCGAAAGAAATAAGTTTAATTCTCAAAAGTATAACTTAAGACAGAGAAATCGGTTTTTCAGAGCGACGTAAATTAGACTTGAGTCAGATTTGTTGAGCCATACCCTCCAATCATTTAATAAAGATTAATTAGCCTATCACACTTTCTCTCATTTAACCGAAACGACCACTGATATATTTTTTCGTCATTTCTTCTTTGGGATCATCAAAAATGAGATCCGTTTTGTCATATTCTACTAAATAGCCATAGCGATTTCCTTTGTCTGATTCTTGAGCATTAAAAAAGGCTGTATAGTCGGCTACGCGTGTGGCTTGTTGCATATTATGGGTCACAATAATAATGCTGTAATTTTCTTTCAGTTGGTGAATCAAGTCTTCAATGGTTGAGGTAGAAATGGGATCAAGGGAAGAGGCCGGTTCATCCATTAAGATAACTTCAGGTTTCAACGCAACTGCGCGTGCAACACAAAGACGTTGTTTTTGACCACCGGAAAGGGATTGACCATTGGTTTTAAGTTTATCTTTAACTTCATTCCATAGACCTACTTTTTGTAGCGATCGCTCCACTAATTCATCCATGTCATCTTTATAGCCATTAATTTTGGCACCATAAGCAATATTTTCATAAATTGATTTCGGAAAAGGATTCGGTTTTTGAAACACCATCCCAATTTGACGACGCACTTCAACCGGATCAACTTTAGAGCCGTAAAGATTTTTCTGGTGATAAATCACTTTCCCTTGAACTCGACAACTATCAATTAAATCATTAAGTCGATTGAAACAGCGAATTAGGGTACTTTTGCCACAGCCAGAAGGTCCGATCAAGGCAGTCACTTGATTTTTAGAAATTTCCATTGAAACCTCCTGCAAAGCTAAAGATTCGCCATAGTAGACACTTAAATCTTCCGTTCGCAAGATGGCATCAACCGACTGATTGGGAGAATGGGAGGGGGATGAGTTAGCAGAATGTGCAGAAGACATGATTAATTCGACTTAGTTTTTTGGGATAACGATTGGAATTTTTTTAGGAGTATTGACGTGCGGTTAAACGAGAAATAATACTCACCAGCAAAACCAAAGCAACTAAAATCAAAGAAGCTGCCCAAGCCAATTGCTGTTGATTATCATAGGGAATGGTGGCAAAGTTATAAATTAAAACGGATAGAGAAGGCGTAGGACTAAATAATCCTTGCGGCCAAAATTGGGAGTAGAGTGCCGTAAAAATAAGAGGGGCTGTTTCTCCTGCCGCACGGGCTACTGCTAAAGTTGTTCCTGTTACAATGGCCGGTAAAGCAGCCGGCAGAACAATTTGTAAGACAGTCTGATAGTGGGAAGCCCCTACGCCGACCGATGCC
Source organism: Microcystaceae cyanobacterium (assembly GCA_041746575.1). Classification (GTDB taxonomy): domain Bacteria; phylum Cyanobacteriota; class Cyanobacteriia; order Cyanobacteriales; family Microcystaceae; genus JBGTGT01. Next base: position 4,929 of record JBGTGT010000002.1, on the reverse strand, counting down.
CAACGAACCTCTTGAGAGACAAGCTGTAAGGCTTCGTCTGTTGTCCGGACAATGATCGGTAGCATCAGAAGGGCTAATGCAAATCCCCCTGCGAGCGCAGAAAAAGAATCCATCCTCAATACCAGTACCCCATAAGCAAAAATACCCATAATAATTGAGGGGACTCCACTGAGGACATTGGCGGCAAAACGAATCCAGCGTCCAATTCGTTGAGAACTAAATTCTGATAAGTAGATTCCCCCTAAAATTCCCGTGGGAACACTCATTAAAGCCGCAATTCCCACCAACATCAACGTTCCGACAATGGCATGACCGATACCGCCCCCTTCTTGAAGCGGCGGTGGTGGCAATTCGGTGAATAAAGCGAAGTCCAGACGACTCGCCCCTTTGATTAAAACATAGATAATCACCAGTATTAGGGGTAATAGGGCTATTCCTAACAAAATAAAAGCCAAAACAGTCAAAAAGATACCTAGCCAGTTACGGGACTGACGAGGCGCATATTCTAGAGAAGTTGTACTATTGCTCATAATAATTTCGAGTGACAGTTTGTTGAGATCAAAAAACAGAGAAATCTCCAATTTTCGAGCTTCAATACTTTTTAACCTGACGAATGATCAGTGCTGCTAGGATATTCACCGTTAAAGTAATAGCAAATAAAATGAGTCCTGCATACAAAAGGGCGGATTTTTGTAAAGCACCCGCCTCTGGAAATTGATTGGCCATCAAAGAGGCAATAGTGGTGGCAGGGGCAAGAATTGAGGAACTAAGGGCATTTCTATTGCCAATAACCAAGGTTACTGCCATCGTTTCCCCTAAAGCTCGTCCTAACGCCAACATAATTCCCCCAACAATCCCCGAAAAGGCGGCTGGAATCAAAACCCCAAATAAGGTTTGCCAACGGGTTGCCCCAACGCCATAAGAACCCCAACGCAATTCGGGGGCTACGGATGCTAAAGAATCTCGCGCAATCGTGGTTAAAATGGGCAAAATCATAATTGCGAGGATAATTCCAGCCGGCAACATTCCAGGTCCGATATAATCAGTGCTAAATAAGGGAATCCAACTAAATTGACGGTGCAACCCATCGCCAATCGGTTTCAGAAAGGGAATGAGGACATAAATCCCCCAAATCCCATAAACCACGCTGGGAATAGCCGCTAAAAGTTCCACCAAGAAAGTAATTGTTCGCCGTAGCATGGAGGGAAGAAAATTTTCACTCAGGATAATTGCGCTCGCTAAACCAATGGGAACGGCTAATAATAGGGCAATGAAAGAACTAACCAATGTCCCATAGATGGCCGGCAAAATACCGTACTGTTGTTCGGGAACATTCCAAGTGGTTGTTACCCAAAATTGACGACCGAATTCAGCGATCGCTGGTCTTGCTTGTAATCCCACTTGGACGGTAATCCAGATTAAAATCCCAGCAACACCAAGGGCAAATAGACGAGTTAGCCAAATAAAACTGCGATCTGTTGTTTTTTCGAATAGGGATCTTGTTTTACTATAGGTTGATGAGTCTCTCATGGTTGGGGTCATAGCCACCTCGATGTTTTTTCCTACGTAGTCTCTAGGTCTCTAGTAGATTTATTCAGAATTTCTCTTTTGTTAATCTATTGTTAATCCATAAGTAGGATTCAACGGAAAATTCTAGGTCAAATTTCTCTTTGTTCCCCTGTTTTTCCCATTTAATAAATTAAAAGTAAACGGGGGAAGAAATTAGCTGTGTATTTGTAGAAGTGGCTCGAACGCTTTAATCTTATAGGATAGTAGGATAATAAATTTACTTCAAAAGTTAGAGATTTAAGATTTTTGAGAATGTTGAGAAATAGAGTTGTATTTTTAAAACGTCCCTACTTGAAAGGATGTCTAGGATCGATCAAACTACCGTGGCTTGACAGGGAATAAATGGCTGAAACCCTTTTGTTTTTATTAAACCTGACAAAACCTGATATTTTTCCAGAGATTACCTGAACAAAACCGTATTTTTTCTGCCGAAGAAATAGAAGATACTGTAAGCATCGAGGGAAAAAGCCCTTTAAAACCTTCATTCAGGAGTCTTAATCATGGAATCTACCCCTTTTCGTTTCTTTACTTTCTTCGCTCCCTGTTCTACAGGGGTCACCCTTACCCCACCTCAATCCAAATCCCAGCCGTGCAACTTTCCCAAATGATTAAACAACAAAAACGCATTAATTCATATTTACTAAAGCGATCGCAAGGGTCGTATGATTTACCGTTGGGTTAAAGAAAGTTCACTTTAAACTTCCCCTAAGCGGTCTTAAGTTCTGACTTAAATTCCTAAAGTTAACTGGTCTCTATTTTATCTTTCTGTCAATATAAAAATCAAGTTAACATTCTCTATCTGAAGACATCCAAAATGAACTTAACTTATCGCGGACAAGCCTACACTTCTTCTAAACTTATGGTAGATGTTAATCCTCAATCTGCTTTTAGCTATCGGGGTCAATCTTATCAACGTGCCGCAATGATAAACGTCACTCTCAAGGCAAAATTGGCCTATCGGGGTGTTTCTTAACTTCAAACTGATGCCAACACAATGAGAAGTTTTAGTTCCTCTTTCAATTAATTTCTATTTTCGTTAAAAAACGACGTTTTATCAATTCCCCACATTGTCTATTTCTTATTACCTTGCCTTTGCAGGAGCTTGTATCATGGATTGTTCTGACACCAAACTTCCTCCCAATCCCCGATGGAATGATTTAGTATTCGCTCTAACGACTGTCGCCTTACTCAGTGTTAGCTTTTGGGCAAATTCTGCTTCAACTCGGCAAGTCTCTCATGAGCTTCAGCCCACCCATTCATCTCCTTTTTATGTAGATTTGCTCCACAAAAAAATCCCTAATAGTCACTATTCTGAGAAATATTTTATTAACATCTGATCGGACATATCGTTGCGTCATTATCAGTATTGATTCAGATTGAGGGGTAGAAAAAATTGACAAAAGACTACCCTTAGAAAATCTAAAAAAGACCAGCAACCAGCATTTTGATCGAACGCTGATAACTGGTTACAGATGATGAAGTCGCCAAGTTTATACTTTTCGAGAATAATACTCAACAATGAGTAATTCATTTATACTTAGTGCAATCCATTCCCGTTCAACAACCCCATTAACTTTACCAACTAAGGTATTTTTGTCAAATTCCAGATGGGAAGGAAGGTTGGCTAAACCGGGATATTCCATGTTGGTTTGAACAAGACGACGGGATTTATCTTGGTCTTTTACCCCAACAACGTCCCCTGGGCGACATTGATAGCTGGCAATATCCACCACACGACCGTTAACAGTGACATGGCCATGATTCACCAATTGACGCGCACCTGGGATTGTTCCTGCCATTCCCAGACGGAAAACGGTGTTATCTAGGCGCATTTCCAGTAATTCCAATAAACGCTGTCCCGTTGACCCGGTTGAACTACGGGCTTTTTTCACATAGCGAATTAATTGTTTTTCGGAAACACCGTAATTAAAGCGGAGTTTTTGCTTTTCTTCGAGGCGAATCGCATATTCTGAGCGTTTTCTACGGTTTTGGCCATGTTGGCCGGGGGGGTAAGCCCGACGGGGGTTTTTGCGAGTTAACCCGGGTAATTCACCCAAGCGTCTGACCACTCGTAAACGAGCTCCACGGTAACGAGACATAGTAAGTAATTTTCTCCTATACTGAATACTTTATCCCAAAACTATTATCTTACCATGCTTTAAGTCTTTCTGGTAACTAAGGTTTTTGTTTTCCTTCTTGGATCAACTTGGATCAACACTGATTATCTCACCCTTCAAGGAATTACCCTCAATATAGCGTATAGCGTTTCTCAATGTCATTGGGGTCTTAACTTTTTGGGACTATTGCCCAAAATCGGACTCTTTTGTAACGCTAGTCAAACAATTGAAGTTTCCATAAGATGATGATTTCAACTGTGTTATTTTCAAAGTCTAGGAGGGAATGCTAACGGGGAAAGCGAAAATTCACTAATCATTTTTGGAGTTTTCCCCTATGACAGATTTACATCCCCAATGTGCGAACCTAACTGCTCAGGTGACTTCCTTACTGAATCTATTACAGCAAGAACTATCTTTGCGCTCTCAAGATATTACGCCCGTCGAAATCTCTTTAAAGAAAGCCATTTCTCCCCGTTTTGAAGTCGTTTTTGCAGGAGCGTTTAGTGCAGGGAAATCCATGTTAATTAATGCGTTGTCAAAACGGGAATTGCTTTACAGTGCAGAAGGTCACGCTACAGGAACAGAGTGTCAGATTGAATATGCAGAACCCAATCAAGAACAAGTTATCCTAACCTTCTTAAGCGAAGCAGAAATTCGAGAACAGGTCAATGTTTTATGTCAGCGATTAGAGATTAGTTCTCAAAGCAATATTAATCAAACAGATGTCTGTGAATTATTGAGCCAATTAAGTCATAAAATCATCGACAAAGAAGGCGGTGAAAATAAATCGGAACGAGCCAAACAAGCGAAGGCATTGCTCCTTTTGATTGAAGGATTTCAACAAAATCGAGAACGGATTCATCCTACTCATAATAGCACTTATTCCATGGAACAGTTTAACTTTAATAACTTAACAGAAGCCGCTAGTTATGCCCGTCGGGGCAGCAACAGTTCGGTGTTAAAACGCATTGAATATCGTTGTTGTCATCCTCTCTTAAAAGATGGCAATATCTTAGTAGATATGCCCGGTATTGATGCTCCTGTTAAGAAAGATGCAGATTTAGCTTATGAGAAGATTGAGCATCTTGACACCTCCGCCGTGGTAAGTAGGTGGGCAAAAATAGTTGTAAAATAGCGTAGTGGAGTATAAGGAGGAAGATTTAGATTTTGCCAGCCCCCTTAAAAGTGCATTTGAGTGAAACTGAAGATAGAGAACTGCTCGAATTCCAGAAAATTGAGGGAA
>JBGTGT010000001.1:0-26100 GCA_041746575.1 Microcystaceae cyanobacterium | reverse complement strand
TTACTGAGGCGTTGGAGGCTTTTCGGACAGCGATGTCTTTCCGTTTCTTTGATTGGCTGACTCACAACCAGGAGGTGTTTGCGGCTTACCAAGCCAGTTTAGGTTTTATTTGGGCTTGATTTTTGTTTAAGTCCCATTAGGCGAAGTGGGACGGCTAACCTAAGCTATAGCTCTTCATCACTTTAGAAGTCCGAACTAAGTTTTGGGTCAATTTTGAATTAGGAAGTCGCACCAGATGGACAGCTAATCGTTTGCTCTCTAGCCTGGTTTACCTGATGCCTTGGGGATTTACGGAGTTTTTGTTGATTACCACTGATCAATTGACGGCTTATGAACGGGCAATTGCTCTATGCCTATCTCCAAATTGTTAAGCAAAGACGCAAACGTCGATTAATTAAGGTTAAGCAAAGAGTTGTTAAAGGAAAACAAGAGGATTTTCCAAATCTTACCCAAAATACTTCTTATATTGAGCGATTTAACCTAACTCTGCGTCAACGAGTCTCTTATCTTCAACGAAAGACTTTAGGCTACTGTAAAAATCGCACGAATTTTAAATGGGTGATGTGGATTAATAATTTCAACTACAATTACCGCCAATTTCACAAAAGCCTTCGGATTGAAGTCAACGAAACGCCCAAAAAATTCCAGAAACGCTATTAAGATCAAACCCCAGGAATGAAAATGGGACTAACTACAACTCAACTGACATGGCGTGATTTGATTCTGGCTCCGATTCCCGAAAAAGCTTATCAATTCACAACCTCCACTGTTTTGTAGGGACTATCAATTTATCAACATCTAAAATAAACACTGTCACTAATTCTCCTTTTTCTTCAATTCTTGTGACATGGGTTGCAATTTCCAAAGTATCTCCTCGACGGTAAGAGTCAGGTAAAACTCGGATTTGAGATAAAGGTAAATCGCTTAAACTTGGGGTTTCTGTTACTAATATACCAAAGACTTCATCAATTGTATTTTTGGCCAAAATCAAGAAAGAATTAGCCTGTTGATTGAGCGGTTGACTTATTTTAAATAAGCGTTTGTGTAAGTCAATCACCGTGATCTCTTGATTATTAATATGGGCGATTCCCATTTCTGTGGTGCCACTACCATAAATTTTCATTTTTTTGAGAATTTTTTGCACAAAATCAACAGATAAAGCTACTGTTAACTTACCCACTTTAAAAATAAGCAGTTTAACGGTCTTGTCTGCCGTCACCACGTCAGCTAACATTGAGTCATAAAGAGAAGGATTGTCAAGCATCTTAAGTATAGAAATAGAAAATTAGGAACTAGAATAAATATTACTGATTACTGGATCATGATTTACGGCTAACAGCAATAGATTCCTCGATAATATTGGCCACAGATGTTAGGAATTGCTGTTCAATATAGGGCTTGGTAAAATAAGCACTTGCCCCTAATGTCATGGCTAATTGCTGATGTTTATCGCTACTACGAGAGGTTAACATCGCTACCGGAATTTTCATTAAAGCGAGATCACGACGACGTTGCCCTAAAAACTCGAATCCATTCATATTCGGCATTTCTATGTCACAAATCACCATAGCAATTCCGACTGTTCGTTGTAATTGATCCAGCGCATCCCGTCCATCTCGCGCTTGTAAGACTCGATAACCGGCCTTTTCTAAGGTTAACGCTAAGGTGCGACGTAAAGCCGCCGAGTCATCTACCACCAAAATTAAGGGTGTTTGAGGAACAGAAGACGTAAAAACGGGAGCAATTGCTTCAATTTCCAAAGAATTTATAGAAATTGCCCGATTCAGGTTTGGATTGAGGTATTGTTCAATTAAAGTCGTCCCATTCACCACAGGAATCAAGGTGCCATCCCCTAAAATCGTACAGCCATACGTATAAAGGGGTGCAGAAATCATACTGCCAAAGGGTTTAATGACTAATTCTTGTTCTGTAACGAGACGGCTCACTTCAAGCGCATATAATTGCTGTCCTTGACGTAAAATTAATAACGGAAGCCCCCAATCTTCAGGGTTAGGCACGGTATTAAAATCTTTACGGGAAAGACTCGGCAAAGGACAATTATATTTTAATAAATCCTTCATTGGATAAATTGGCATGATTTGCCGTTGCCAACAAAGAAAACGTTGATGATTCGAGACTTTAATTTGATCATCTTGAGGCACAATAATTTCTTCGATAGTATCCGAGGGAAACGCAACCGAAACATCACAATTATCGTCATAAGAAACAAAACACACCAACAGCTTAGCAATCGCTAAAGTTAACGGTAATTTGAGCATGAATGTTGTCCCTTTTCCTTCTTTAGAGGTAACACTGACCGTTCCCTTTAAGGATTGTAGCTGCGATCGCACCACATCTAATCCTACCCCTCGCCCCGATAATTCACTTACACTGACTGCTGTAGAAAAACCGGGTTCAAAGATCAAGTCTTTAATTTTTTCGCTAGAAAACAATGCTATCTGTTGCGGTGTAAATATGCCAGATTGGCTCGCTTTTTCGCGGATTTTCTCTAAATTTAATCCTCTACCATCGTCATTAATTTCAATAATGGTTTGATTCCCTTGATGATAAGCCTGAATTTCAATATGGCCTTCTTCCGATTTTCCAGCTTTTTGGCGATCCTCGGAGGGTTCTATGCCATGATCGAAGGCGTTGCGTAATAAATGCAATAAAGGATCATACAGTTTTTCCAAGGCGGCCTTATCAACTAGAACACCTGTTCCCGTTAATTTGAGGCGGACAGGTTTATGATAGTTAGCAGATAAATCTCGTAAAATTCGAGGAAAACGATTTAGAACTTCCCCCAGTGGTAACATTCTCGCCCACATCAATTCATCCCTTAAATTTGTCAGCATTTGTCGCTGTTGTTCAAGGACTTGATTTGAGGTTCGAGCAAACAAAACAACATCATCGACCGACTCTTCTAAGCGAATCATTTCTTCTAGTAAATTCTGTAATAAAGCATAAAGATTACTATAAGTATCCATCTCCAAAGAATCAAAATCCGTATTCAAAAGAAACAGTTCTGATTTACCCGTTAAATTTACCTGAGAAGAATCTTGTTTTTCCGGCGCAATCAACATTTGATCCGATAATTCCTGCAATTTACGAGTCATATTTTGGAACAGATTAAAGCGATCCAGTAATGATCGCACTGACCCTTGCATTTGCTCGTTTTGGAGTGATAAGCTATTCCGATTAATGGCTAATTCGCCGACTAAGTTATTCATCCGTTCGAGACGATTAAAATCTACTTTAATGGATAATGCTCCTCCCTCAGACTGAATCATTTTTGAGTTAGATTGATTATCTTTATGTTGGGTCGTTTTAGATGGATTAACGCTTTTTGAAGATACAAAAGCGGTAGATTTATAAACGGTATGAAGCGGTTCAACAGGAGGATCAGAAAATGTTTTAGAAGGAACAGATAGCTGATATTTTTCTTCAGTAATAGGGGGAAGTGTATCAAAAATATTTTCCACTTCTTGAATGAATGGATCATCATTAACGACCGTTTCTGTTTTGATGAGTTCTGTCAAATCGGGTTCTATACCAAGGGGATAATCTAGCTCGTTTTCTACTGGCACAAAAATGGGTGTTTTTTCGATATTCTCTAGGTTTAAAGCATCATTTAATGTACCAAAGATTTCATCTAAAGAAGGGGTATCAGTAGTTGACGTTAAGGGTTTCGTTGCTTCAGATTTATCGTGAGCCAAATCCAAAGGCTCTATCGGTTGAGCAACCGAATTTAAAGAAATACTTTCTAGGGGGAATTGACTGGAGACTTCTGCCAAAGAAGCTGACATTTCAGAGGTAACAAATTCTTCTCTTTCCGCTTCAGTTAATTCTGTCATCAATTCAGAATTGGACGTTTCTACTTTCTCTGTAAATTGACTGGGTAATTGAGCAAAAATATCTTCAATATTCGTTTCTGAATTGATTAAGCTTTCAACATCGTCGGTCTTTTCTTCTGTTAACTCTGACATAAATCCAGAATCAGAAATTGCGAAATCATTACGCTGATCTAAGTCCGAAATCTGTCCAAAAATATCTTCTAAATTATGATCAGGAATTTGACTAAAAATATCTTCAAGATTATCAATATCTGTAGTGGCAGAGGATTCTTCTAAATTGATTACCAATTGTTCATTGAGTTCTATAAATTCTTGAGATTCTTCTGGAGTAAAAGAGTCAACCGAATTATTGTTTTCTTCAATTCGATTAACACTTGCTGATAATTGGTTGGAACTTAAGGTATCGATCTCTCGCCAACCCGAATCTTCTAAAAGTTCAACGTTTTCTTCAAATAAATTATCGAATGATAAAACATTGGTATCGTTCCATGTTTCTTCGACCGTCACTTCATTCGTTAATCCAGTGGAAGCAAAAGCCAGTAAAGCCGCCGACGGTTTCCCTCCTGTTGTGCGATCGCCTTTTTCTAATATCTGTTCTCTGGCTTGAATCAGGTCAACTAAAGCTAATTGTAAGATATAAGGAGCTTGATCGGGACTAACATCCAACGCCTTTAAAGTTGCTTGTGTAATTTCGCCAAATCCAGGTAAACCCAACATTTCTGAAAACCCGCTAAAGACTTCCATCTGAGTGCGTAACTCGGTGATCACGTCGTAATTATCGGAATGGGTGGCTACCATTGCTAGTTGTTCTAATCCTTGAGTAACGTCCACCTCGAAGAGAGAAGAAACAATATCCACCCCTAAATCTGCCGAAGATGGGATATATTGGTCTGCTTGCGCTAAACTATCCCCTAAATGGGCTTCGATTTTTTGCCAAATCGGTTCAGCCGTGGCGATCGCCGCTTTTCCATCATAAGATCCTGTGTTAATTTGTGTCTCAAGGGGATTTCTCAAGCAATCATATCCCTGTAAGAGAAGACTCTCAAATTCAGTGTCAATTTCCACTGATTCATCATAGAGAGCTTTAACAATGTCCTCTAAGCGGTGGGCAAGGGTCTTAATCGTATCCAATTCTACACTAGCCGCCCCTCCCTTAATGGAGTGTGCCGCTCTCATAATTTCATGTACTTTTTGTTTACTGCGTTCTTCTCGCAATGTGAGTAACCCCGTTTCGATAATTTGCAGTAATTCGGGGGCTTCTTCAATAAAAAACTGATAGGCTCGATCTCGAATTTCAGGGTTTAACATAGGTCAAAAAGAAGAATAGGGAATCGTAAGGGGAGGTTCGAGGATTTAATCTCAGACTTTATTACTGAACTTTGAATTGGCCGACGTTCTGTTGTAGCTTTTTAGAAAGCATTAATAGTTTATCGAAAGATTGCACCACAGAAGTTGCAGATTGAGCGGATTTTGCGGCACTTTGAACCACTTCAGTCATGACTTGCGTGACAGATTCGCTGGCTTGAGATTGCTCTGTTGTTGCAACGGTGATCGCCTTGACTAAATCCTGAATTTGAGAACTCGCCATCACAATTTCCTGTAAATTATGTCGGGTTTTTTCGACAAGTTGACCGCCCATAATAACCTGATTTGTGCCACTTGCCATTGTTGCCGCTACTTCTTTGGTTTCTGCTTGAATACTCGTCACTAAGCTTTCAATTTCTGCTGTTGCTTGGGCAGATTGGGAGGCTAAGGTTCGGACTTCATTGGCAATTACTGCAAAACCGCGACCGTCTTCTCCTGCCCGCGCCGCTTCAATAGACGCTTTCAAGGCAAGTAAATGAGTTTGAGCGGCAAAACGACCAATTAAGTTAACTACTTTCGATATTTTTTGCGAAGATTCTCCTAAATGTTTAATTTTTTTCATGGTTTCTGTCACTGTATTCCGAATCGTCAACATTCCCGAGACGGTTTCTGTCATGGCGGCTTCCCCAGTCATAATCGTTTGAGTGGAAGCTTGTACGACTTGTAACGCTTGTTGCGCATTTAGGGTTACACCTTGAATAGATTCCATCAGATAATTGACTTGTTCTAATGAGCCAGAAATTTGTTTTACTTGCTGTAATGCGTCTTCTGATAAGATTTGTACAGTCATTTCATTACTTTGAGTGGTCTCAGATAATTGTTCCGCCGCAGATTGCACACTAACAACGAGACGACGCAGGTTTTCAATCGTCGCATTATAAGAATCAGCAATGGTGCCAATTTCATCCTCAGTTACATGGGCGCAAACCGTTAAATCGCCTTTATTAACGGGATCAACCTCCATTAAAAGGTCAAGGGCGCGCCTTTGCAGTAATTCTTTCGCTTTACGTTGTTCTTCTTCTGCTGAAGTTTGCTGATCCAGTAAATTCGCCCGTTCTAAAGCGACCCCAACCTGTAGAGCAACTTGGGTAAAAAAGTCAATTTCGGGCTGTTGCCAAGCATGGGGGGCTTTACAATGGTGAGCAATCAAAAGTCCGAATAATTCACCGGCTACCAAAATCGGAGCGACAAGATTGGCTTTCACCGCAAAGGGAGCGAGTTGATTAAGATGACAATCGGTTAATCCCGCTATACTGATATCATTGAGGGCTTTGACCCGTCCTTGACGATATTGATCAACATACTGCTTTGCAAAGCAAGGATCTTTAATTTGCGCCCCTAAAGCTGGAGGAAACACCGAATTTAACCCTTCTGCCACAATCGTTCCTTGCCATGTTTCATCAAAAGCATAGACAATAATGCGATCGCAATCTAACGCCAGTCGAGTATTTTCTACCACCACGTCAAACAGCGTTTCCACACTGAAGGCTTTGGCAATTTTTAAAGTAATTTCCTTTAGCATTAGGGATAAACGGGCATCTAAGTTCCGTTGTCGCCGTAAACTGAGCCGATCTAGGGTAATTTCTAATTGGATGACCAGTTGTCCGAGGAAGCTTACATCGGTTTCTTGCCATTCTCGATTGTTTTCTCCTTGTTCAGCGATTAAATAGCCGAATAATTCCCCTTGATTGATAATCGGCAGTTGTAAGATTAAGTCGGTTTCAAGTGCTTTTTGCAGGTTATTAAGGTTTTGGTTCGAAGAATCACTGGCAATGATGCGACCAGTCGCCTCTATAATCGAAACGTTCTCAATATCCAGTAAACGTCGGGATTCTTGTACACTACGCTCAAATAACTCATTCAAAGTTTCAGGCTTTAAGTTCTCTGGTGAGGTGGTTTGAGATAAAAAGCGAAACATTTCCGTTTCTTGTCGAATCAGACGGTCATTTTTGGCAATATTATCAGCCATTTTATTAAAATAGTGAGACAATTCACCAATTTCATCATGAGAATGGATAGGAGAACGCACATTATAATTGCCCTGAGCAAATGCTTGGGTCACTTTTTGTAAACGTTTTAAGGGATTGGCGATCGAATAACCAATAATTGCCGATAAACCGCCGACGGTTGCTAAACCTGCTAAAGAGAGAATCAGCGGCCACTTTAAACTATCCTCAATAATCTTATTTAAAGCAATTTCTGGGTCACCATAGACAAATATACCGACCGGTTCTCCTTGATAATTTGTAAAGCTCTTACTCGCTAAGGTATACGTTCGATTGTCTAGGGTTTGGCGATCAAAAACGGTATTTCCTCTAGCTTTAATTGCTTCTTTAAGAATATTGGTATCTTCTAGGGGCAAATCCTGCTGTTCTTTCCGAGTTTGGTCGATATTAACTGACGTTACTAGGGGATTCTCTCCCTTTTCTTGATAAAGATAAATTCCTGCATAGCCTTGATTGCCGAAAGTATTTAAGGTATTTCGGACAATACTGGAATCAACAATTTTACCCGATACTAAGACACCGATGACAGTCTGAGTTCGAGGGCGTTTAATTGGCGTGGCGGTATAACGAATAAGGGTGTTTTTATCTTGTTTTTTTAGGGTTTCACTACTTTCTTTCTGGGTTTTTACTTGTAATGTTTGAGAAACTAGTCCATTGGGATCGAATTGACTCCCGATTTGAAGACGATTGTGCGCCTCCGCTAACACCTGTTTATTTTTACCCACCAAAACCGCATAATCTAAATTGCCCATGCTTTGCAACATAACCTTTAACTGTTGCACCTCTTCAGCCGATAAAGCTTGACCGTTAACATAATTCGTGACTTTTTCAATTATTAACGGGTTTTCTGACAAACTCATAAAGCTCGCCTTCATTACCTCAATGTCTTTTTGATAGTTAATTTGGGTAACCGCTAATTGAGATTGGGTTTGACTTTTTAATTGCTCCCGTAAGCTTCGATTCAGTGCCGTTTGTCCAATCCCTAAAATTCCCAAAGAGGATAAAAAGATCAATACGGGAATCAGCAACGTTCGATCTCTAATGGATAAATTCGATAACCAAGCTAAAACATTTCTCTGGGGCGAGTTCGGATGAGATTGAGGGTGGGACATCGCCACTGAAGAAGGTATCATGATCAATGGGGATGACGAGGTAATAGGGGGGCGAGAAGAGGTTTTCATGGCTTTTCAGGCAAAATAGGAGATTGGAGATTGAAAAGTGATTTCTTTGTGATCTATTAACTGTTAAGACGGTTTTAAGGGCAAATTAACGAGAATTCCTCCCATGACATCGCCTAGTTTGAACACTTTGTCGGGATAGCGTTGCTTATGGATAGGATGATTGTTATGACACTCGACACAGGCGGCGGTTGTCGCTTTATCAGGATAAACAGCAGAAAAATACTTTTTCCCAGCAATGGTTTGAGTTTTCTTCACCGCTAACCCCGTCTCAATCACTTGCTGCATCGCTTGCTTCTCAACTTCCGTTCGAGGGGCATTGCCTTCATTAAGATTCCACGGTGAAATCGAACGATAATTAAACGCTCCGCTTTTTGAGGCTTCTTGGGCAGTCATTCGGAACATTTGGGCAGGAAGCAGCAAGGCTTTTTCCTGTTGCCAGTTTTCTGAAGCAAAGACCACCCCGTCTTCTTTTAATCGCTGTACGACTTGTGTGTCATAGACAGAACGTTCGGCTTTTAGAATCTCATAAATGTAATCCGTCATCGATTCAGGAGCAATCTCATGACGGGCGGATGGATTCCCATTCATCCCATTACAAGACACCACAAGGAAGGTGGTTACAAGGGCAAGGGGTTTAAGTAAAGATACGGCTTTCATGATTGGATAAGGATAGAGTGGGAATCAAGAATCAGGAGTTGAGTATTTAACGTCAAACCTTTTACAGAATTACTGAACTTTGAACTGCCGTACACTTTCCTGTAGTGTTTGGGCAACCGCCAGTAGTTGACGGAACGATTCGGAGACTTGCGCCGCTTCACTAGAGGTTTTATTGGAGATAGCAGCCACTTGTGACATCGTTTGGGTAACTTCTTGACTGGTATCCGCCTGTCGAACCGCAGTAGCAGCGATCGCAGCGACTAATTCACTAATTTGAATACTGGTGGCGGTAATTTGGTTCAAACTCTTGCGAGTTTCATCTACTAATCTTGTCCCCACGACCACTTGTTCTGTCCCTGATTCCATAGCGGCGACCACATCGTTGGTTTCTGATTGAATACTGGCAACGAGGGTTTCAATTTCAGCCGTTGCTTCAGCAGACTGACGGGCAAGCGATCGCACTTCATCGGCCACCACAGCAAATCCTCGTCCTTCTTCTCCTGCGTGGGCGGCTTCAATCGAAGCATTTAACGCCAGTAAGTTGGTCTGATCGGCGAAACTGCTAATTAAGTTAACCACTTTTGAGATTTTTTGTGACGATTCCCCCAATCGTTTTACTTTTTTGGCGGTTTCTGCCACCGTTTCTCGAATGGCCATAATGCCATCTACGGTACGATTCATGGCATCTTCCCCTGTTTCCACGGTTTGGGTAGCTTGTTGTACTGCCGCTTCTGCTTGTTCGGCATTGATCGCCACTTCCTGCATGGTATTGGTCATCTGTTGAATCCGTTCTAAGGCTTGAGCAATGTCTATTGCTTGATGTTTGGCTTCCTCTGAGAGGTTACGCACTGCCACTTCATTACCAGTGGTGGTATCGGCTAACTGTCCGGTGGCTAATTGAACTTGGGTTACAATGCGTCTTAAGTTTTCAATGGTTGCATTATAGGAGTCCGCAATAGTGCCGATTTCATCTTCGGTCACATGGGCGCGAATGGTTAAATCCCCACGAGATACGGGATCAACTTCCATTAATAATTCTAAAGCTCGTTTTTGTAGCTTTTCTTTTTCATTTCGCTGTTCTTCTTCTGCTTTTCGTTGTTTTTCAATTAAATCTGCCCGTTCTAAGGCTAACCCCACTTGGGTTGATACTTGGGCGAAGAAGTCGATTTCTCCCTGCTGCCATTGACGGAGAGCGGAACACTGATGAGCAATAAATAAGCCTAATAATTGACCTTCCTCAACAATTGGGGCCACTAAATTGGCTTTTACCTCAAAAGGTTCTAATTGCTGAAGATGGCACTTTGTTAAGCCCGCTTTGTAAATATCAGATGTCGCTTGAACCCGACCTTGACGGTATCTTTCGACGTATTGATCGGCAAAACAAGGATCAGCAATATTGGCACCTAATGCTTTGGGAAATTGGGGTAAAACCGCTTCTGCAATGATTGTCCCCGACCAATCGGGGTTAAACTGATAGACAATCACGCGATCGCTATTTAATATCCGACGCACCTCTTCGACGGCTACGGTAAAGACTTCTTTGGTATTTAAGGCCGCCGCAATGGCTAAGGTAATATCTTTGAGATAACCAGCGCGTTTAGCATCTTCCCGTCGTTGTTGTTGTAAACTGATTCGATCTAAGGTCAAACTCAATTGTTCAGCGAGTTGTTTCAAGAAATTGACTTCAGAAGCTGGCCATTCATAGGGTTTGGCGCAATGATGGGCAATTAATAAGCCATACAGCGATCCTTCCTTTAATAAGGGGATAATCGCTTGACCCCGTACCTGTAAACGTTCCATTAAGTTTATGTGTTCGGGGCTTAAGGATTCGCTGAAGTCATCACTTTTGATAACTTCACGCCCGGTCTTGTAAGCATCTAGGAAAGCACTGGAAATGCAAACTTCACTGAACTGCTCAGATAAAGCACTGCTATAGTTGTCTAAAACCGATTCATAAGCGACATGACCGCTTAAATTTTCTTCAAAACGATAAATAAGAATCCGATCCAGTTTCAAAAGCATCCGAACTTGTTTTAACGTCGTTTGAAAAAGGGTGTCATGATTGTCCTGTTCAACATTGAGACAATTAGCAATATCGGCTAATAATTTGGATTTTTCAAGGGAAAGGGTTTGTTCTTGGATTAAATCTTTAAGCTGGTGCGCCATGCGGTTAATATTAGCTCCTAATATCCCTAATTCATCCTCTCCTAAGTCCTCTAATTTCACATCTAAATTCCCTTCGCCCATTTTCTGTACCGCCTGAGCAATGCGCCGAATGGGACGAGTTAAGGGTTTAGCGACTAACAGGGCGGCTGTTAAAATCAGAGCAGAGGTGGCAATTGTCCCCAAAATTAAGTTGCGTAGAAGCGTATGAGCGGCAGAATACACTTGATCCGTCGGACGAACAAGAATTAACTTCCAATCTAGATTGGCAGATTCAGGTAAGAGGTTTGCTTGACGATAACTGATCAAACTGCGGGATTGACCGTGCTTTTCTTCAGTTTTCAAAAAATCTTGGGTAGGTTGTTTCTTATATTGGGCGGCTAAACGGGGAAATTCTGCTTCGAGCGTTTTGCCGAGATCATCTCGATGATTAGAGGCAATAATCGTTTTGTTTTGGTCTAATAAATAATAATAGTCGCTTTCTCCTTCTCCAGTTTCCTCAATTTCGTAACCCAAGTGTTTATCGAGTTCTAGGGTGGGAATACGGGCAGAAATTACCCCTAAAAACGCTTTAGTCTGGTTATCTTGAACAGGAACCGCAATTTCTAAACTGTATCCTCCTTTTTGGGATGGGATGAGATGGATAAAAGGTTGCTGACTTTGCTTAACTGCTTGAAAATAGTCAGTATTTTTCTGATTGGGTAAGGAATCTGTCCCTGAAATGGCTATGACCGTTCCATCTGCACCAATTATTGCAATTTGACTAAAATAAGGGTAATTTTGGCGATATTGATTCAACTGATTCTTTTTATCTTGCGCTGAGAAGAGATTCCTGACGTTAGGGTCGCTAAAAATTTCTCTTTCCGCTAAGATTTTAATATTTGTCGCTCTATCTCGTAAAAAATTATCTAAAGACTTCACCTGACTTTTCATTTCTGATTTAAGGACATTGGATACCTGCTGATTAACTACACTTCTAACGCCCCAAAACGTTCCCGCTCCCACTAAAACAACCGGAATTAAACCAATTAACAAAGAAGCCATTACTACTTTATTTTGCAGACCTAATTTATGCCATTTTTGTAGCCAAGGGGATGAAGGACGTAAGGTGGACGATTGAACCGTCGTTTTGGTCGGTTGAGGGCTAAAGTTGGCATTAGGGGGTAAAATTTTCAACTTCTCAAAGGGCAGACTTGCCGAGGAAGCGGCAGGCATAGAAGAAAGAAAAATAAAGGAATCGTCTTTACTTTGGACAGATTCTGTATTTTCTATTACTTTTGAGGATTTTGTCGCCTCTACGTCTTCTAATTCGGTTTCTATTGCTATTAAGGATTCATTTTCCTGCCAATCCTGCCCAGATAACTCATGGTCGATTGATTCAGAGAGAATCGAGTCATCACTAATGGGCAAAGAATTACGGTGGTTAGAAGCGTCGGGTTTAGGAGAAATTTGAGTCATGATCGTATGGGGGGTAAATTTTGGATATTCAGAACGAGATTAAGAAAAGTTGTAAAATTTGTTTACCTTTAACGGTTTACTGAGTTGGCATGGCGGCTAAAATAGACTCTCCATCAAGAACGACCCACATTTCATTGTCTTCTTGTAGCCAGTAACCCCGCAAAAAAGGGGCAAAACCGGGTGTAATAGCAGACGCAGGAGGAGATTGAATCTTATCGGGGTTGCACCATTCAATATCTTCTACTTTGTTAACAATAAGTCCCAACATTTGACTTCTGCTTCTCATTTTCCCCGAGTGATGAAGGGTAGGATGCAATACAATGGCACGACAAGTAGAGGAAATACTAATTTGAGGCTTTAGTCCCAATAATAGCCCCAGATCAATGATCCACAACACTTCACCCCGCCAGTTATAAACTCCCATCACCCAATGCGGCATTTGGGGAATAGGTACCACTTGACTCACGGGTAGCGTTAACACTTCCGTCACTTGGGAAACGGGTAACATCGCCCAAGTCTCGGGTATTAAAAAAAAGCGTAAAAATTGTTCTTGGTCTTGATGATCCCGCCTCAAGGGGGCTACAATGGCCTCAGGCCTAGAAGATGAAGAGAACACCATAATTCTTCTCCTTAATTCAGATAAAAGCAAGCACTCAGTCGTTGAACAAAAGCACGTTAAAAGTTAAAACAAGGCAACAAGCCACAGATAATTCGGACGTTTCCACTCCTAACTAAGGCAACCTAATGTCAGTCCAACCTCTTAAAGTTGAATAAGAGATTGAATAGTGCTAATAAAGGTATTTTGGTCAATAGGTTTAGGAATATAGGCATCAGCACCCTGTTTTTTGCCCCAAAATCTATCTATTTTGCTGTCTTTAGTTGAACAAATTAAGATCGGAATGCGACAGGTTTTATGATCTGCCTTAAGTTGGCGGCAAATCTCAAAACCGCTACGTCCCGGTAACACCACATCGAGGACAATAACATCAGGTAGGGCTTGGCTGAGCTTTTCGAGAGCTTCTTCACCACTGCTGGCAATAGAGACCTGAAACCCTGCGATCTTGAGAAACTGGGTGATAATTTCTTGTTCAGTACGAGAATCTTCAATGATTAGGGCAATACCCATAATCGTCACCTCATTAGGTTGATCGTAAATAAAATTAGAAGACTTATTCTTAAGATGCCCTTAATGGCTTTAAAATTAACGGTCGCAATCGAGTAGATATTAAAGTTTCCCTTGTGACGGGGTTTGAAACATTTAGTTAGATTGTCAAACGCATTAATGCGCTGTAATGCTATAAAAGGGTTTCTTGTTTAAGGTTCTTGTGAATAACACTGAGAACCAGCTCAGAATTGACAGGTTTAGTGATATAGTCGGTTGATCCCACCATTTTGGCTCTAACGCGGTCAATAATGCCATCATTCCCTGTCAAAATCACGATCGGAATCTGGCGAAAATAGTTAATCTTCCGCAGTTGGGCGCAAATTTCATAACCATTCGTGTTCGGCATGACCAAATCTAGGAAAATTAATTCTGGTTTACGGGCTAAAATAATGGCGATCGCTCGCATCGGGTCATTAATACCGATAAATTGGTAATTAGCCTCGGTCAGAATCTGTTCCATCCGTTGACACATCATGGGACTATCATCCACACAGGCGATTAAGGGGCCAACAGTCGCCGACGGTGTTCCCATGTTATCAACGGGTGTAGAAGCGACGGGAGAAGGTAAATCCCCAATCGGCACTAATTCCACAAATCCCATTTGAATATAGGGTAAAAGGGAACTGGTAACTGCCAAAACATCCCGTTTCATGCGCACAGATAAATCCCTGAGGGTTTGATGACCATCCAAGAGTTGACCGAGGGTTTGATAGACTTGGGGAGAGGTGCGTTGTTGCAGTTGTTCGGGTTGTCGAATTACAGGGGCGGAATTCGGGGAACGATCGGCAATTTTTGCTCCTTGCCATCCTTGCCATAATTTTTGCGATTCTTCGATGATTTGTTCGGCGTCAATTAAGACTAAACGGGTGGCAAGACAATTTTCTTGCTTTAATTCGCAGATAACTTCCATGATTTGCGTAACATCAAACAAAATCTCCACTAAGGTCGAACGGATTAAGCGCGCAACCTGTTCTCTGGTAATTTTTTGTTGTTCAACCCATAGACAAAGCAAGTAATATTCCCAACACATCTGAATATCTTGGGAATTCAGGCTGGCGAGTCCCAATTGCTGCATTGAGGGGAGATGAGGGGCAATTTGCGGTAGATACAGGGCAATGTTTCGCCTCCAGCGACGAATCGGATGGCTCCCTCCCGTCGCATACATAATTCGCCCCAAATAAAGATAAAAAAACCACGTTTCACCTCTGGCGGCATTGGTCAGCACTACTTGACCGCTAAACCGAGGTTGTTTAAGCTTGTCAAAGAATCCAGCCTGCTTGGAAGCCGTAAATTCCCGAATCGGGATAGGATTAGGAGATGAGTATCTAGTAGTCATCATGGCCAGCTCTTATGAGAGGGGATGCTATCCAGAATAATCTGGACTTACTTTTTTAGCGTTCCCAAAAAGGGGTCGAAAATAACAGGGTTTGTAAAGAATTTTGATCATTGGACAGATTGTCTAGAGTATGAACCATCTTAATCCCTACCAAGTCTTAAATATTACGCCAAATGCCACTCAAAAAGAGATTAAAATGGCTTATCGTCAGCTCGTTAAACGGTTCCATCCTGATAGCCAACAACACACGGCTAATCATCAAAAAATTATTGAAATTAATGCTGCTTATGAGATTTTAGGCGATACACAACGTCGTCAGCAATATGATCAAGCAATTTTGGAACAATCTCCGTTTTATCGTCTACAAAAACGAACGGCCGCCGCACAACGCCAATATCAATGCGCTCGTCAAGCGAATGCGGCCAATCAATATCATTCTGAGCAATGGTTACAAACGGTCTATTGTCCTCTTCATCAGTATATTTATGCCATTCTTCACCCCCTTGCTGGACAAATTGATCAATTGGCGGCTGATCCCTTTGATGATGAATTAATGGAGAATTTCCAAAATTATATCGAAAATTGTCGGATTTCTCTAGATCAAGCTCTTCGATTATTCTCGTCTCAACCGAATCCCTCTAACTTTGCCAAGGTTGCGGCGGAAATGTATTATTGCTTGACTCATTTGGGAGATGGAATTGAGGATTTGAGACAATTTACGCTGAATTATGACGACCATTATCTTCATTCGGGTCAAGAATTCTTCAGACGGGCTGCTCAACTTCATGACGAAGCAAAGCAACGCATGGCGTCTATTCGGTGATAGGGTAGAGGAAGAAGGATTGAGATGTGAATTGGGTGTGATTAATGCCGAAAAACCTCAAAATCTTGAAAATCCTGATCTGAAATAATAGTTGACAAAAGTTAGCAATTATCGACTATACTCGTAGATAAGTTGTTTATTGAAAACTATTCTCATTTATCGGGTTCATGAATTCACCTCTACTCACCCCCGAAGATTTAATAATGGTTGACGTTCAAGGGAGCGATCGCTGGTCAATCTATCACCGTCTACAAGACCTCGGTATTTCTTGCCAATGCGGGACGAATCAGCCTCTAAAAGTTCCGATTTCCCATCCATTAGGCGCAATTCAGCTTTGGAGTGTCGTGCAACAGACAACAGCCACGCCCTCCGACTTGCGACAGTGGTTAAATCATTGTTGGCAGCTTAAATTTGAAAATGACTATCAATAATCCTAGGGAAGGGTAAAAGAATGTCTAGTCTAAGCGTACAGGGATCTCAGTTCTGTCTGGTGGGTCAACTCCTTGGGTTTGTGATCAAAGATGGGCATAAATTAAAGTATCTGAGAATGACCGTTTCTGAGCGAGAATATTGGATTAAAGTCCCTAAAGAATTGCGTGAATCTTTAGACTCGTCTATACAACCCCAATGTTACTTAGAAATCATTGGTTTAGGAAAAGTCAGTCGCAAAACGGGTAAACTTGAGCTAAAAGCAGAGGAAATTCGTTTTATTTCTGAAAATGAGGAGCCGCAAAAACAGCCCAAAATTCTCAATGCCACTCAAAAAAGCAAGATTCTGATTTGCCAAAAATCTGATTGTTGGCAACGGGGAGGCAAGCAAATCTGTCAAAAATTACAGCAAGAAATTCAAGATCGGGGATTGAGTGAAAGCGTCACCATAAAAACGACAGGATGCCTCAAACAGTGCAAAAAAGCACCCAATTTAGTAGTATTACCCGACAAAGCTCATTACCATCGCTTCACGCCTCAAGCCGTCGATCAGTTATTAGAAAAGCATTTTAGTTCTTAAACGGAATTTTAGAGTCAAAAATCAAAAAATAAGCAGGAAGAAATCGGAAAGTTGTAGTAGGGCGGTGGCATAAACATCCAGAGAAGGCAACAGTCAACGAAATGCCGCTTATGAAATTAGGTAAAAACTTTTACCATTCTGACAATTCTTCTGTTAAACTTCTGTTCAGACCTTGTACCTCTGCCGAAATATTCTTTTTGGCGACAAAGTCCCTGCGGAAAGATAGAGACGCCTTTTTAACACCCATAACAAAAACTGCTTATTTTAATGATTTCTGTTTATATTTTGACCCACAATGAAGAAGTTGATATTGCTGACTGTATTCAGTCTGTGATGAACCTATCCAATGATATCGTGGTGGTGGACTCCTATAGTAGCGATCGCACCGTAGAAATTGCTAAGCGTTATCCCGTACGAGTGATTCAGCATCGGTTTGAGAGTCATGGCAAACAACGAACATGGATGTTAAATCACGTTCCTACTAAATATTCTTGGGTGTACATTCTCGAAGCAGATGAAAGAATGACTCCAGAATTGTATGCGGAATGTGTAGAAAAGGCGAAAAAAGAGCAATTAACTGCCTATTACGCAGCAGAACGTGTTATGTTCATGGGAACATGGATTCGCAGAAGTACCCAATATCCTCGCTATCAAATGCGTCTGTTTAAGAAAGAGACGGTGTGGTTTGATGATTATGGTCATACAGAAAGGGAAGTTTATCAAGGAAAGGCAGGATTTCTGCAAGAAACCTACCCTCACTATACTTGTAGTAAAGGTTTAGCTCGTTGGATAGAAAAACATAATCGTTATTCGAGCGATGAAGCGAAAGAAACCCTTGAACAGCTGGAAAATGGAGAAATTAACTGGAAAAAGCTTTTCTTTGGTTGTTCAGAAGTGGAAAGACGAAGGGCTTTGAAAGATTTATCCTTAAGATTGCCTTGTCGTCCTCTCTTGCGTTGGATTTATATGTACTTTGTTTTAGGAGGACTTCGGGATGGAAAAGCGGGGTTTGCTTGGTGTACGTTGCAAGCCTTCTATGAATATTTAATTTTACTAAAAGTAGATGAATTAAAAGCTAATGCCCAAGAAAAAACTTTTTTTAAAGAGGCGTCTTTGCCCTCAAAACAAAGGATTCAGCCTCCCAATTCCTATTTAATTGTCTGTGCTAAATCCCTCAACTCTCCCAATAATTATGATACTTAGCTGCTGATTTTTAAGGCAACGCAAACGTTATTTTAAGCAGTTAGAGATGAAGCAGTCGTTAATGGCCCTCTTATAAATTTACCGTATTTCAAGGCGGAAGACCAATATCGAACAAGTAGATCAAGCACCTAAGTCTGTCTGATGATATTTATTTTTAGGACGACTTCGACTTATCTGCAATCATGACGATAGCGGTTGACGGAGGGCGTTTGAATATTCCTTTAGACGGTAGCCCAAGCCATAAACGGTCTCTATGATATCGGGAGAAGCCCCTACATCGTTGAGTTTTTGTCGAAGGCTCCTAATGTGGGTTTTAATCGTTGCTTCCCCCGGAACGCGGTCAAATGGCCAAATACGATCAAGGAGTTGAGAACGACTGAATACACGACGGGGGTTCCTTAAGAAAAACTCCAAAAGCTGGTATTCTTTGGGACTGAGCATAACCAATTGATCTTGGTAATAGACCTCACAACTACTGGGATTAAGATGCAAATCGCCCCATTCCAAAATAGGGGGTAGAGCCGTTTGATTTCGTCGGAGTAAGGCTCGAATACGGGCAGATAGTTCTTGCAACTCAAAAGGTTTAATCAAATAATCATCGGCACCCGCATCTAAACCCAACACCTTATCTTCTAGGGTATCTCTCGCCGTCAGCATCAAAATAGGACACTCATTGCCCTGTTGCCTGAGACGTTTACAGAGGGATAAGCCGTCAATTTTCGGCAACATGACATCTAATAAAATGAGGTCATAGGAAAATGCTTCTAGGAGATTCCAAGCTTCTTGTCCATCCTGAGAGACCTCAACGATATAATTTTGATCACTGAGGTATTCTTCTACAGGAATGACGATGTTTTGATCATCTTCGACGAGTAAAATTTTCATTGATTCATTTCAGGTTCTGAAACATCAAGAGGATCAAGACGACTAATTTGGTATTTTAGTTCAATGGGACTGCCCGGTCGATTGGCTCCCCATTTGATCAGTTGTTCTAAGGTAGAGACATTGACCTTAGCGTGATAAGCCGCCTCGTCCAAGGTTTTTTTCTGTCGGAGCAGGTTGATTGCCGTTTGAACCCGACGGTACTGAATCGTACCATATCTGATTTGTCCGTTACGATGCGCTACTAATAAACCCGCCGCAATGTCGTTGGCATAGCGAAGAGGACCGTCGAGATCTCCTAATTGTAAGTCAGACTGAGCTAGCAGGGGAGGCTGGTGTTTTTCGGGATTACCTGGGCGATTTTCTCCCCAAGCAATGACTTGATATAAGTCACTGAGAGGAACATTGGCGCTTGTCGCCGCTTGCTCTAAGCTATAACCTTGGCGAAGTAAAATGATCGCATCTTGATAGCGGCTGTATTCTTTGGTATTATGACGAATTTGACCTTGATTTTGAGCAACAACGAGACCGGTCACAATGTGACTAGCGTATTGCAAACCGGCTGGATTGACTTTTTGAATCTGCGCAGGATAATAAGAGAAATTAGCCTCAGATAGGGCAGTTTTTGAGTTAATTATTGGCGATTTTCGGTTTTTTCTCGCCTCAACAGGGGCATTAGATACGGCGACCACTGTTTGCGGGAGAAGATGGGGATTATTGGGTTGAATTAAAGAAAGAGTTGAGGATTGAAGTGTATGAAGAGAGATGGCACTGGGGGCAGAGGCTGAGGAGAGAGGAGAAGAAATCGAATTTTTTGGCTGTGGTTCTTTGGAATTAGACAATTTTTGAGCAAGAACTTTGTTTTTGCGCTCTAAATCGCTGATTTCGTCATTTTTACGTTCTAGTTCGCTGATTTTGTCATCAAGTTGTCTTTGTTCTTTAGGCAGTTGGGCTTTAACCGTACGATAATACCTTGCTCCCGGCAAGACGGTTTCAGTAGAAGATGACTGATCTAGGGCGTTAGAAAGGGAAAGTAAGACGATGGAAACGCCAGCAATGACAAAATTAGAAGTAATGATCGTTTTGATTAAGCATGGGGAATTTTTCATGGAATTTCCTAAGTATGATTCGCTTATTGTCTGGGTTTGCGTTCATTGTGATCCTCTAAGGCGATGCCTAGATAGATTTCGGTAGCTTCAGACAAGAAGCATACCTCTAATGGTATCTTCATCCAAAGTATAATCCGAAAACTTCCTTAAGTGAAATTGACATTGGTTTTTAACCTTAAACATAAAGATGTTTTTCAAGGGGTTGACGGATTTTAAGGCTCCTTTAAGGAATAAGTCTAATATTTTACTGTTAAAAAGAGAGGTCATGGCAATTTTTAAGCCTGTATCAGAAATTTTGCGCAATTTTCTCAAAAAAATCCTTGAAGAAAATCAGATCCTCTCGGCTTCGCCTTCTCTGTTTTTACGGACTACGCCTACAGGAATTATTTATCGTTCAGCGATCGCCTTTCAACAGGGCAATTCAGAGATAACTGCTCAACGCTGGGCAGATGATTTAATTAAAAGCTATCTTAGCAAAAAATCAAGCCCATTTATTTTAAAATCAAAGTCGGATGGCAATTTAGACTGTTATCCAACCGTCGAAATTCTAACAGATTGGTTAGAGCAATTTTCCCTCGATTGGTTGCCTTGGTTAATCAGTCAACAGAAGACGGTCAATTTTCTGCAATTTCCGCAATTTAATTTATTTTTCTGTCAATATATTCACGCGCGTTGTTGTAGTTTAAGACGGTTGGGAGAGAATACAAAGCAATTCACAGCCACAGATCAGGCAATTTCTTGGCTATCAACCGAAAATGAATTAATCATTACAGATCCTCAAGAATGGGCGTTATTACGTCAATGGATTCATCTCAGCGATCGCCTGAGTCAGGCATCTGAGGGAGAAATTCTCAAATTAATGACTCATCTCTGTGAATCTTTTTGGCAATTTGAACGATACTGTCGAATATTTAGCGATATTAGGCAAGAAAAAAAGCAAATCTCTCGAATTCGTCTAAAAATGGTTGCATACACTGAATTGATCTTACATGGACTACTAACCCAGTGTTTACAGGTCGATGCACCAACCGCGTTATAGAGAAGAGTATTTTGATCCACCGTATTAGGGATAACCGAATTCTGTAAAATTGGCAATTTGCCCTAACACCCTTTACGATAGAAGTAACTGTAACTTTTACTCATGCTAATAGAGGTTAAGAATGAGCCTAGCATTAACCCCAAAAAACGTTGAGAGTGTATTAGACGAAATGCGTCCCTATCTGATGTCAGATGGTGGTAATGTGGAATTAGTAGAGCTAGATGGCCCTGTCGTTAAATTACGCTTACAGGGTGCTTGTGGTTCCTGTCCGAGTTCGGCGATGACATTAAGAATGGGAATTGAGCGTCGCTTAAGAGAAATGATTCCTGAAATTGCTGAAGTTGAACAAGTTATCTAAAATTTAGACCGTTTAAGAGATTCAGAGATAGGGGGTTGACCTCCCTATTTTTTGCATTCAGGCTTTAAGATAGAACCGTAAAAAGAAATTGTAAGTCAAAAAGTCAAGATTTTAAGATGCCTTAAGTGCCTTATGACACAGAAAAATGATACGGGGATTTTACTAGCGGCTTTATTAATTACTGCGATTATTCTAGCAGGAGGATACTGGTTTTTAATCCGCAATAAAGGAAATCCGAGCCTTCAAACGCCTTCGCAAACGTCTCTGCCGACGACTGCCTCCCCCTATTCTGCAACCTCGTCTTTTTCGCTTCCTAGTCAAGTCCCAACAGGTACAATTGTATCGATTAATGGATCAACCAGTATGGTTTTGATTAATGAGTCCTTAAAAAACAATTTTATGGCGAAATTTGAGGGAACAACGGTCAAAACCAATGCTCAAGGTACGGATAAAGGCATTTTATCTCTTTTGACAGGACAAATTGATATCGCCGCTCTTTCTCGTCCTCTTACGCCGCAAGAGCAATCTCAGGGGTTGGCGGCGATTCCCGTGGCGCAGGATGCGATCGCTATTGTCGTAGGGATTGATAATCCATTTCAAGGAAGTTTAAGTCGTCAGCAGCTCAAAGACATTTTTCAGGGAAAAATCACGGATTGGTCACAAGTGGGGGGAAAAACCGGCACAATTAGGGTGATTAATCGTCCTGCCATCAGTGGAACTCATCAAATTTTTCAAAAGATGGCGTTAAATGGGCAAGAATTCGGCAATAGCGCAAATTTTACGCAAATGCAACGGGATGCAACGACGCCCATTCTACAGGCTTTAGGTAATAATGGCATTAGCTACGCGACCTATGTACAAGTCGCTGATCAACAAACCGTTCGGGTTTTGTCAGTGGAGGGAAGTACCCCAGAGGCGGCACAATATCCCTATCAACGGACTTTCTATTACGCCTATAGACAGCCTCCTAGTGCAGAGGTGGCGGCCTTTTTGGGTTATGTGACGTCAGCAGAAGGTCAAGGGGTTATTAGAACGGTGCAATGAGTAATTTGAAATATTTAAGGCATCCAACGGGGCTTATGACCGAATTCAATTGCTTTTGGCGCGACTAAGATCGGATCATTGCCTTTTTTATCGGTTAAATTGGGTAAGGGCAGAAACCAGACTTGTCCATCTACAATTGCTTGTTGAGAGTCGGTTAATAAGTCATTTGCCGAACGAGGGGGTTGGGTGATCACCTGATCAAATAATAAGGCTAAACCGTCAGGGGAGAGACTTAACTGAACTTCGGGATAGTTAGGAAGGGCTAATAAGGGAAAATCTTGGCCTGTTTTGAGATTTGTGACAGAAAGAAAAGTTTCTTTAGATATTTGTCCTGTTTCTTGCGGAATTGAGTCTATTTTTAAGCAATATAAGTAATTTTCTTGACGAGGGTCAAATTGACAGTCGAGAATAGGATGAGGGGTGCGATAAATGGGAATCGGTTGGTTTTGTTCATTGAGTAAGATTAAAGATCGAGTATAGTCTCGGTTGAATCTGACGAATAATTCTTGATGATCTTGGGGTGTAAATCCTAAACTTTTTTCATATTCTGCAAAAAATTGCGGTTGTTCAGCATTTCGCTTGAGTGGAATGATTCCTACACCGCTTTTTTGGGAAATTGACACGGCGTCTCCTTCGGGAGAAATCACAAACTCACTAGCCGGAATTCCTAATGGATGGGGGGGGGCTCCTTCGGCAATCATCCAAAGTCCTAATTCTGCCAAATTTTGAAGATTTTGCCTTAAAACAAGAATTGTTTGGCCATTTTCAGATAAATCAAAGCTGATATTTTGATATTCATGGGCATCTAATACTTTTTCGAGTTTACCAGCCCGTTCTGGGTTAGGATGGTCGGGGGAAGGTAATCCTGTTGTCACCGTGTAAAGTTGCTGGCGATTCAGTTCGGGGTTACGGGGATTGGGTTCATAGGCTAGGAAAAGAATGCGATCGCCGTAAGGGTATATATCAAAATCAGTTACAATTAAATCTCTCGGCGTTAAAATTGTCTTTTTAGGTTTATTTAAGTCTGTAATATTAGTTAAGACTAAGCGGCCTCGTTCGGGTTCTTTATTTTGTCCGTCGAGACCTCTTTCTTCTTCTTGAACCCCAATATAGACAAATGCCCGATCGCGGGTACTAATCACCGAGTTAAAGGGTTGACTGGGTAAAGCGTTATCCGTCGCAGTGGCAAGGTAGGGGAGTTTAACTTGATAGTTTGCGCCGTAAACAGGCAAGTCTGTGAGAGTATAAAAAAGGGTGTTATGATTCCAGCTAATTTTACCCGGCAAAGGAGGATTGATACTTAAGTTCTTCTCAATTTCTGCACCATTGACAGGACGATTAAACGTCAAGCTAAAAAAGCGATCATCGACCCCAATTTTTCGATTATTCCAGCTAAAATAGCTAACTTGCACTGGATTTTTTTTGATTTGCCAATTAAGACCGATTATAGCCACACTTAGGAGAAAACTGGTCAGCAAAACGCATAGCTCGAAAGAATTGAGCTTTTTCCGCAAAAAGACGCTGGATAAGGATTGAGGCAAGGATTTCTGTAAGGTTTTCGGTACGATCGTCATTATCTAGGTATGAGGAAGGGTCAACAATTAAGCAATAATAAATAATAACTGATCGTTATCATAACGGGTTACGGGTTGAGCGCGCCTTGCGCCCCTACAATTTACGATTTAACTCAATGGCTATGTTTCTGAAAAATATATTTAATCCTCCTAAAAACAAATGGCAACTTATTATCGAGGCTTTTATAGAGATTGTTGGCGAAAAATGGGTCGTTCGTCGTAAAGATGAACTATTGACCTATGAATGTGACGGTTTAACGGGTTATCGTCAACGTCCTGCCTTAGCGATTCATCCGGCAACAACAGAAGAAATTGCCGCTATTGTCAAAGTCTGTCAGAATTATCAAATCCCTTGGGTAGCAAGAGGTGCAGGAACAGGCTTATCTGGGGGTGCTTTGCCCTTAGAAGAGGGTATTTTGATTGTAACCTCTCGTTTAAATAAAATTCTTAACATCGACTTTGAAAATCAACGAGTTACGGTTCAACCGGGCGTGATTAACAACTGGGTAACACAGGCCGTTAGTCCTCAAGGATATTACTATGCGCCAGATCCCTCCAGTCAAATTATCTGTTCAATTGGGGGTAATGTGGCCGAAAATTCGGGGGGCGTCCATTGTTTGAAATATGGCGTCACGACTAATCATGTTTTGGGCTTAAAATTAGTAATTACCGACGGTTCTATCGTGAATGTAGGAGGAAATGTATCTGAAATGCCCGGATACGATTTAATGGGACTTTTTGTGGGATCTGAAGGCACTTTAGGCATTGCGACAGAGATTACGTTGCAAATTCTCAAAACCCCAGAATCGATCTGTGTTTTACTGGCAGACTTTAGCAGTATTGAGTCTGCTGGACAATCGGTGACAGATATTATCAGCACAGGAATCATCCCAGCAGGAATGGAAATTATGGATAATTTCACCATTAAATCAGTGGAGGCGGTGGTTCAGACAGGATGTTATCCTACGGATGCGGCCGCTATTCTTTTGGTAGAATTGGATGGGTTACCGGTAGAAGTGGATGCCAATAAGCAACGGGTGGCGCAAATTTGTCGGCAAAATGGTGCCAGAAATATCACGACGGCAAGTCAACCCGAAGAACGTTTAACCCTATGGAAAGGACGAAAGGCGGCTTTTGCGGCGGCGGGTAAAATGAGTGCTAATTACTTTGTGCAGGATGGAGTTATTCCTCGGACGAAATTAGCGGAAGTATTGCAACAAATTAATGATTTGGGTGAAAAATATGGTTACAGGATTGCGAATGTTTTTCATGCGGGAGATGGTAATTTACATCCTTTGATCTTGTATGATAATGCGATTGAAGGGCAATGGGAAGAGGTGGAAAAGTTAGGAGGAGAAATTCTTAAATGTTGTGTGGATGCAGGGGGAAGTTTATCGGGAGAGCATGGCATTGGTTCAGATAAAAATTGTTATATGCCTTACATGTTTAATGAAACGGATTTAGAAACCATGCAATATGTCCGAACGGTATTTAACCCTGATAATTTAGCGAATCCGGGTAAGTTATTCCCCACTCCTCGTAGTTGTGGTGAAGCGGCCAATGCTCAAAAGATGGAACAATTTAAAGAGGCTGAATTGTTTTAAACAGCAGAAAACAGCTATAGCAAGTCTAAATGAATTGAACAAAAGCATCGTACTTGGCGAAATTAGGAATCTTGAAAAGTTGGTAATCAAAGAAAAAGCGAAATAGCCTTTTGATGATTGAAAAGTTTCGACAAAGATAATGGAAACGTCGAATCAAGTTTTTAACTTGTAGCCAAATAGCTTCAACCGGATTTTCTTCAGGGGCATAAGGAGGAAGTAAACAACCAGTAATTAACCCGTCTTCGGGAGGTTTACCTTGATTGTCTTGAG